>NZ_LFML01000161.1:51844-182942 GCF_001044425.1 Streptomyces roseus | reverse complement strand
CCGGCCCACGCGTCCGCGACCGCCGCCGGGTCGGCCACCGCCCCCGTGAAATCCGCCTCGGATCCGCCGCCGTCCGATAGTGGCGTCGTGCGTCCTCACCTGCCGTCACGTGGCGGAACCAGCACTGCTCCACCCCCGCCAGGTGCCGCACGAGCCCCAGCAGGGACAGGTTCGACGACTCCGCCCGCCGGCAAGCGGGATTCGCCAGTCGGCGGTCAACCCTCGCCGACCGGCGACCAACCGGCGACCAGCCGGCCATCAGCCGGCCGTCAGCCGGCGATCGCCTCGTACAGCGAGAACGCGGCCAGCGCCGCCATGACACACGCGGCGACCTTCGTGATCAGACGCAGCGGCACGTACTTCATCAGGGTCTTGCCACCCAGGATCCCGATGCCCGCGACCGCCCACAGCGCGAGGACGGCGCCGAGGCCGACCGAGAGGGGGTTGTCGTACCGCGCGGCGAGGTTCGCGGTCATGATCTGGGTCAGGTCACCGAACTCGGCGACCAGGATCAGCATGAATCCGGCCCCCGAGACCTTCCAGAAGGACTGATCGGCAGGCGCCTTGACCTCCTCGTCCCCGTCGCTCTTCTTCAGGAGCAGCATGGCCGCGCCCGCGAGGAAGAGGACGCCGACGAAGGCCTGGACGAGCCGGTGCGGGAGGAGGGTGAGCACGCTGCCCGCGGCGATGGCGAGTGCGACGTGTACGGCGAAGGCGGCGGCGACTCCGGCGAAGACGTACGAAGCGCGGTAGCGGGTGCCGAGCATCAGTCCGGCGAGGGCCGTCTTGTCGGGGAGCTCCGCGAGGAAGACGACTCCGAAGGCGATCGCCGTGACGGTGATGCTGAAGGTACTGCTGAACACGGGGCGGAACCTCTATCGGTCGGGCAGGACGCCTTCGATACCGAGAGACCGGGGTGTTTCAGGGGTCGCTTCGGCTCGGCGGCGCCCTGACTGCGTCCCTGCACCCGATGTGGACGGGTGCAGATGAACTAGGACAGGACACTGCGGCCGAAGGTCTCGCTGGCCGACCGCTGAACGCGGCCTGCCTCCGGGCGCCGGCTGGGGTGACCCAGCAGTATGTCGACGGTCCGGCAAAGAGCTACTCCCCTTCTGCACTCCACAGAATACGCGACGCTCACGACGGCTCGAAATGGGCCATTGGTCCCGCCGCCGACCCCACGGACTCCCTCGCCGGCTCCACCGCCGACCTCGCACCTGACCCCACCACCGGCTCCCCCACCCCCCGGAACCACAACCTCCGCTTATCTCGCGGCAGTTGACCGTCCCGCACGTGACATGCTCATGTCGCAAGCCTGTAACCTTGCGCCCGCCGCCACGCAATCTGGCGCCGCCACCATGGCCGCGCCCCTTCGGGGCCGACCGGCCACAATCCCCCCGCATTCAGGGAGCCCCCTCATGGCCCTCAAGACCCTCATATCCGGTGTCTACGCGCGTCGAGCCGGCGTGCTCGCGTCAGCAGCCACACTCGCCGCGCTCACGTCCCTCGTGAACGCGCCCGTCGCCCAGGCCGCCCCGCCCGCCCCCATCAGCGCCGCGGCCGCCCGCTCCTACCTCGCCACGGTCACGCCGAAGGCGGAGGGTTCCCTCAGCGGATACAGCCGCAGCCTGTTCCCGCACTGGAGCACCGTCTCCGGCGCCTGCAACACCCGCGAGACCGTCCTGAAGCGCGACGGCGTCGGCGTCGTCACCGACTCGGCCTGCGCGGCCGTGAGCGGGAGCTGGTACTCCGAGTACGACGGCGCCACCTGGACCGACGCCGCCGACCTCGACATCGACCACGTCGTCCCGCTCGCCGAGGCCTGGCGCTCCGGGGCCGCCTCCTGGACCACCGCCCAGCGCCAGCAGTTCGCCAACGACCTCACCCGCCCGCAGCTCATCGCGGTCACCGACAACGTCAACCAGGCCAAGGGCGACCAGGACCCGGGCAAGTGGCTGCCGTCGCGGACCGCCTACCGCTGCACGTACGCCCGGATGTGGGTCAACGTGAAGCAGTACTGGGGCCTGAGCATGGACTCCGGCGAGAAGTCGGCCCTGGTGGGCGTCCTCAACGGCTGCTGACGGCCGCCCCCTCCCCCGCCCGGCCTTTCACCCGGCCTCTCCCCCGCCAGGGGGAGGCCACACCCCCCTTTCCCGTCGTACCGTGATCGAAGGGGCTACGGAGGAGGGGGAGTTGCATGGCCGGGTTGCGTCTGGGGCCACTGCTTCGCTACGTCGACTGGGACACGGGCGGTTCGGCCACGATATGGGTCGAGGCCGATCGCCCGTGCACGGCCGAGGTGCGGTGCGCCGGCGGGGCCGGCGGCAGCGTGCGCACCTTCCAGATCGCCGGGCACCACTACGCGCTGGTGCCGGTGACCGGCCTGACCCCGGGGAGCACCACGGCGTACGAGGTGCTGCTCGACGGGGTGCGCGTCTGGCCGCTGCCGGGCACGGCCTTTCCTCCGAGCACGATCACCACGCCCGCCGTCGCCGCGGCCGGGCAGCCGGGTCCGGGGCTGCGGCTGACGTTCGGGTCGTGCCGGCAGGCCGCGCCGCCGGCGGGCCGGCACGGGCCCCACGGCCCGGATGCCCTCGACACGCTCGCGGCGCGGCTGGCCGCGGATCCGGATCAGGTGCGGCCGGACGTGCTCCTTCTGCTGGGCGACCAGGTGTATGCGGACCAGCTGTCGCAGGAGACCAGGCAGTGGCTCGCGGCGCGCCGGGATCTGCGGGAGGCTCCCGGCGCCCAGGTTGCGGACTACGAGGAGTACACGCGGTTGTATGACGAGTCCTGGCTCGACCCGGAGATCCGGTGGCTGTTGTCGACCGTTCCCAGCCTGCAGATATTCGACGACCACGACCTCGTGGACGACTGGAACACGAGCGCGGCGTGGCTGGCGGAGATGCGGGCGACGCCTTGGTGGCCGGAGCGGGTGCTGAGCGGGCTGATGTCGTACTGGGTGTACCAGCACCTGGGCAACCTCTCCCCGGCCGAGCTCGCCGCCGACCCGCTGTACGAGGCCGTGCGCGCGACCCCGGACGGTACGGACGCACTGCGGGCCTTCGCCGCCGCGGCCGATGCCGATCCGGGCTCGGTGCGCTGGAGCTACCGGCGGGACTTCGGCCGGTCGCGGCTGCTGATGGTGGACACGCGGGCGGCCCGGGTGCTGGCCGAGGACGGGCGGGCGATGCTCGACCCCGCGGAGCAGCAGTGGCTGCGCGACAACGCCCTGGCCGGGCACGGTAGTTACGACCACCTCCTGATCGGGTCGTCGCTGCCGTGGCTGATGCCGCCGCTGATCCATGACGCGGAGACGTGGAACGCGGCGCTCTGCCGCGGCGAGCGGGGGCCCCGGTGGGCGCGGATCGGGGAGGATCTGCGGCGGCGCAGCGATCTGGAGCACTGGGCGGCGTTCCCCGCCTCGTTCGCGGCGTTGAGCGATCTGATCGAGGAGGTGGGGACGGGGCCGCGGGCGCCGGCGACCGTGTGCGTGCTGTCCGGAGATGTCCATCACGCGTATGTGGCCGAGCCTCGAATACCCAGTACGGCGCGGGTGTTCCAGTTGACGTGCTCACCGGTGCACAACTCGATCCACGCGGTGGTGAAGTGGGGCTTCCGGCTGGGCTGGTCGCGGACGGGCCGGTGGCTGGGGCGCGGGTTCTCGCGGCACGGGCGGACGGGCAGGCCGCCGCTGAGCTGGCGGCGTACGGGCGGCCCGTGGTTCGGGAACCAGCTCATGACTCTGGCGCTGGCGGGGCGTTCGGCCCGGCTCCGGCTGGACCAGGCGCACCGGGGCCGGAGGGGCGAGAAGACCGCCCGCCTGGTGACGGTGCTGGACCGGGAGCTGACACCTGCGGTGGGGCCGGTCGGCGGCGCGCAGGGGGCCGGCGGCGCGAGCTGACACACTGTGCACCCGGGCAGCCCCCGGGCATACGGCGCACCAACGCCAGGCGTACGCTGTATGGCTGTCAAGCCGCCCCTGCCGCTCCCCCGCGACGTCGCGGCGCTTCATGCCGCAGTACGTCAACCGGACCGGGGAGTCCCGCCTTGTTTGAGACTCTGGGGTCGCTGACCGCGAGCCCGTGGATCTACGTCGTGGTGGCGGTGTCCGTCGTGCTCGACGTCTTCCTCCCGGTGCTGCCGAGCGGGGTTCTGGTGATCACCGCCGCTGCGGCGGCAGCGGCCGCCGGGGCGGCGGGTCCGGTGCCCGTGGCGGTTCCGGCGCAGGTGCCGGACATCCTCGCGCTGCTGGTGATCGCCACGACCTCGTCGGTCCTGGGTGACATGGCCGCGTTCCGGCTGGCCCAGCGCGGCGGGGCCCGGCTGGACCGTGCGATCGCCCGGTCCCGTCGGCTGACCCGCGCCCACGAGCGCCTGGGCACGGCCCTGGCCCGTGGCGGCGGCGCCCTGGTGGTGATCGCCCGCTTCGCCCCCGCCGGCCGCTCCGTGGTGTCCCTGGGCGCGGGCAAGACCCACCGCAAGGTCACGGAGTTCCTGCCCTGGTCGGTACTGGCGGGCATGGCCTGGGCGGGGTACAGCGTGGCCCTGGGGTACTTCGGCACCCAGTGGCTCGGCGCCCCCTGGCTCGGCACCGCGGTCTCCGTGATGGCCCTCTTCGCCGCGGGCGCCCTGGCGGTCTTCGTCATCCGCCGCCCCGCCCCCGCGACGGCCCCGGCGGCGTAGCGGCGCTCCGCCCGTCCCCGGGCGGAGCAGCGGCTCACCCGTTCACCCGGCCCCGATCGCCGCCCCGGGCCCGGCTCCTAGCGTCCACTGCACGGCGCGCGACCGAATCCACGTCGAAGCCACCAACCTCTTCGGCGGCGCCACCGTCTTCGGCAACGCCAACTCCGGGACGTACACCGTCACCTTCGAATGCGGCGGCTCCGGCGGCCGGCGCGTCACCCTCCCTCCAAGTGACCTCCGGCGCGGCCCGCGGCGGGCTGGGAGGCAGCATGAGTGCGACGGGCACCGGCCGGATCGCCCTGGGCGCCACGCTGGCCGCGGGCGCCCTGGGCACCGGCATCCGGGTCCTGCGGCGCCGCTCCCGCCTCACCTGATTCGCAGGCGGCTAGACGGTCGCGGTCGAGGTCACGGCGGCGCCCCTGACCTGCAAACCGTCCAGCAGGTCCCGCGTCGCCTCGGCGATCGCCTCCACGGCGGCGTCGAAAACCTCCTGGTTGTGCGCGGCGGGCGCCCGGAACCCGGACACCTTCCGTACGTACTGCAGCGCGGCGGCGCGAATCTCCTCCTCCGTGGCCTTCTCGGGGAGGGCGGGCGGGCGCAGGGTCTTAATGGAACGGCACATACACCCACTATCCCGCTACTCGGGCAGCTCGGCGCCGGACAGTTTCATGATCAGCCCCGCCTGCAGCCGCGCCCGCAGCACCGGGTCCGCGACCTCCTCCAGCAGCTCGACGGCCTGCTGCATCGCCGCGGCGGCCCGCCGGTCCTCGCGCAGGGAGGCCGTCTGGCCGGCCATGTGCCGGAGCGCGACATCGGCGCGCCGGTGGAACAGCTGCCCGACGAGCGTGATGACCAGGCCCACCGAGCTCGTGACCACCCCGAGGTACAGCTCTCCGCTGCTCTCCGCCTTCCACACGGCGAGCGCCACGCCGAGCAGCAGGATGGCGGCCCCCACCCCCGCGAACCGCTGGCTGGTGACGAAGCTGCTGCGCGCCTGCGTCAGCCCGTACGCGTAGTACTCGACGAGCACGGACGTGAACTCGGCGTCGCCGTGCCCGTCCCGCCGCCCCGCCGGCAGCCCCCCGACGTCGGCGTACTTCGGCTCCGCCTCGACGGCCGCGGGCTCGGCCACCCCCGCCAGCAGCCGCGCCCGCTCGGCATCCCGCCGCCGCTCGAACCCTTCCCGGGCCGCCCGGTCCAGCAGCACGTACGCCACGCCGCAGCCCACGACGGCCAGCAGCGCGGCACCCCCCACCACCCACTCACCCATCCCCCGACGATCCCACGCCCCCTCGACACCCCGTCAACCCTCCACCCCCGACGAACACGGCACCCACCAACGCCAGTTACGCCGCCCCGCCCCCGCCGGGAACGCCGAAGGCCCCCGACCGCAAAACGGTCGGGGGCCTTCGTACCGGTGGGCGCGGACGGTTTCGAACCGCCGACATCTGCTTTGTAAGAGCAGCGCTCTACCCCTGAGCTACGCACCCGTGGATGAGTGGACAGCCTACATGGCAGGCGCACCCCCGACGCAAACCCGTATCCGTGGGAGAGAATGGACCGGGGCATGGCGGAGGCGGTACGGGAGAGGGATTGTGACGACGGCATCCCGGCGGTGGTTCGGCGGGCGGGACGAGAGTCGGCGGGCGGACGCGCAGGCGGCGAAGGATGCCGCCGCGGCCGCGTTCTACGAGCTGGACACCGCGCAGCGGGACCTGCGGATCTCCTTGGAGACCATTGCGGCCGCCGACGGGTCGCCCGCGGCCCGGCAGGCCGGGGAGGGGTTCGCCGCGCTCGGGCAGCGCATCGACCAGGTCAGCCACGTGTACATCGAGGCCGTGGACGCCCATGACCTCGATCGCGTCGACCTCGAGGGGTCCGTCGCCGCGCGGGCGCGGGAGCAGCTGACGCGGGCGCGCGACGAGCTCGTACGGGTCAAGGGCGAGCTGGACCGGTTCGCGCAGGGGCTGCAGCCGCTGCTGGACAAGGCCGAGACGCAGTTGGCGCGGGTGGCGCCCGCGCGGGAGCGGGCCCGGGCCGCGCTGCTCGCCGCGAGCACGGCGCTGGACGACGTACGCGGCAAGGGGATGCGGGCCGACGAGTTCGCGGCGCGCCTCGCCGCGCTCGGGCCCGAGCTGACCCTGCTGAACCAGGGCGCCGCGCAGCACGGCGTACAGGAGACCGTCCAGCGCGCGGACCGGATCCTGCGGGACGCGGAGGCCATACGGGCCGAGGTGGCGCGGCTCCCCGAGCGGGCCGCGGAGATCGACCGGCGTCTGGTGAGCCTGCGGACCCGGGCGCAGGCCCTGCGCAACCGGGCGGACCGGGTGGATCCGGTCCTGAGCGAGCTGCGCCGGCGGTTCAGTGCCGCGTGCTGGCAGGACCTCCAGCACGTGCCGGAGCAGGCCGCACGGGACGTGGCGCGCGCCGAGGACCAGCTGAGGGAGGCCGCGCGGGCCCGTGAGGAGCAGCGCTGGGCGGATGTCGCGGCGCTGATCGAGTCGGTCCGCGGTGCGCTGGACGCCACCGACGAGGCGGTGTCGGCGGCGCAGGAGCGGCTGTCGCGGCTGGAGGCGGTGGCACGGGACCCGCAGGCGGAGGTGCAGCGGACCCGGTTCGCGATCCGGGACGCGCAGCGGCTGGCGATGGAGGGCCGCAGCGTGCCCGACCCGCGGCACGCACGGCCGCTGGACGAGTCGGTGGCCCGGATGGAGCGTGCGCTCGCCGCGCTGGAGGAGCGCCATCCCGACTACTGGCACTTTCTCCAGGAGATGGAGCAGGTGCGGCGGGACGTGGCCCGGGTCGTCTCCGACATCCGCGGCGGGCGGGGCACCGGCTGAGCCCGCGCCCGGCGGCGCGCCAGGGCGTGGGGCGCTGCGGCCGGGGCGCGCGTTTGTCGCGGCGGGTCCCGGGGCGGATGCTGGAGGGGTTGGAAGAGGAGGGCGTGATGGCTGCCCATGTTTCGAACACCTCGCGTGCGCCCGGCGCACCCCGCACGACCGCACCCCGAACGACCGCACCCCCCGTGAGCGCGCCGCACGCGGCCTACGGGTGCCACGAGGCGCACGACCACTACGCCCCGTACGTGTCCCACGGCCCGATCGAGCTGCCCGCACCGCACGTGCCGTACCTGGTGCGCCGCGTCGCGCGCCCCGTCAACACGCGGCTCGACGAGCACCTGCCCACCGACCACAAGCTCAGCCAGGTGTACCGGGTGGGCGCGGGCCTGATGGGGCTGCTGCTGGTCGTCTTCGGGGTCCTGGGGCTGATCGACCGGATCGGGTTCTTCGACACCGGCGGCGCCACGGTGCTCGCGCTGAACACCAACGGCGCGCTGAGCGTGCTGTCGATCTGCATCGGGCTGCTTCTCTTCGCCGGGATGGTGATCGGCGGGAACTTCGCCTCCACCCTCAACATCGTGCTCGGGATCGCCTTCATCATCAGCGGGTTCGTGAACCTGGCCCTGCTGGACACCGGCCTGAACTTCCTGGCCTTCAAGATCCAGAACGTGCTGTTCAGCTTCGTCGTCGGCGTGATGCTGATGTGGTTCGGGATGTACGGGCGGGTGGGCAGCGCCCTGCCGCACGACAACCCGTACTGGCGGGCGCGCAATCCCGAGCAGGCCGCCCGCGAGGACCGGGCCGCACGGGCCGCCGCACGGGCCGCCGCCCGGGTCGGCCACGGCGTCTGAGCCGTCTTCCCGGCGTCCCGGCGTCCCGACGCCCGGCTCCTCGGATTGCCCTCGTCCCTTCCCGTCTTCCCGGCTTCCCGTCCTTCCCCCTGTCGGTAGCCTGGGGCCATGCCCCGTTACGAATTCCGCTGCCGCACCTGCGAAGACACCTTCGAGGTCAGCCGGCCCATGGCCGAGTCCTCCGCTCCCGCCGACTGCCCGGCCGGCCACGCCGACACCGTGAAGCTGCTCTCCGCCGTCGCCGTGGGCGGGACCAGCAGCGCCCCCGCCCCGTCCGGCGGGGGCTGCTGCGGTGGTGGCGGCTGCTGCTAGCTCGTCGGGGTGCGCTTGCGCGACAGGGTCAGGCCGTCCGAGATCGCCAGCAGGACCGACTCCATGCGGGTGTCCGCCGCGACGTGCTCGTTGTAGGCGCGGACTCCCGCCGCGGCGCCCGTGGCGGCCTCGTCCAGGACGGAGCCGTGGAACAGGGTGTTGTCCGTGACGATCAGCCCGCCCGGGCGCAGCCGCGGAACGAGCTCCTCCCAGTACGCGATCTGGCTCTCCTTGTCGGCGTCCACGTAGGCCATGTCGACGTGCGGCTCCCGCGGCATGGCGCGCAGCGTGTCCAGCGCCGGGGCGATCCGCAGGTCGATGCGGTCGGCGACGCCCGCCGCCTCCCAGGCCTCGCGCCCGTACGCCGTCCACTCCCGCGAGACGTCGCAGGCGACGATCAGGCCGTCCGCCGGCAGCGCCTGCGCCATCGACAGGGTCGAGAACCCGGTGAAGGTGCCGACCTCGACGATGTGGCGGGCGCCGGTCAGCCGGACCAGGAAGGCCAGCAGCGGCCCCTGCTCCTCCGCCGACTGCATGCCGGCGACGTCCGGGAACTTCTCGTACGTCTTCGCCACCAGCCCCCGCTGGACCTCGTCCAGCGGGGGGTTGTGGTCGAGCATGTAGCGGTACAGCTCGTCGGTGATCTTTGTGCTGTTGCCCTTGGTCATGCGCCCAGTGTGCCGACTCCGCCCCGATCCGGAAGACGCCCTGAAGACACCCTCTAGCGGCCGGACTCGGCAGCCACCGCCGCCGCGAAGGCCCGTACGATCTCCTCGCCCGCCAGCACGCCCGCCGCGGCCAGGGCCGTGACGTTCGGTGCCGTCCAGGCCGCGTCCGCCAGCTCCCCGTGCCCCGGCCGCCAGGCCGCGTCCGCCGCCAGCAGCAGGTCCGCGTCGAGCAGCGAGTCGCCCGCCGCCAGCGTCGTGGTCGCGCCCGTACGGTCGGCCACCTCGCGCATCGCCGCGCTCTTGGTCAGCGGCCTCGGCACGGCGTAGATCTTGCGGCCCTGGAGGGAGACGGTCCAGCCCCGCGCCTCGGCCCACTCCGTCAGCGCCTTGACCCACTCGTCCGGGACCAGGGCGCGCTCGACGACCAGGTACGTGAACAGGTCCTCCGCGATGCGCGCCTTGCGCAGCCACGCCTCGTCGGCCGTCGCCAGCAGGTGCGCGTGCACCTCCTCCAGCGGAGCGCACTCCTGCGCCAGCCGCGTCGCCACCCGGCGCCGCCAGTCCCGGTCGGCGACCCCGTCCACCAGCAGCTGCCCGCCGTTGGCGCAGATCGCGTACGGAGCCGGCCGCCCGGGGAAGCGGATGCGCTGGTACTGCTTGCGCGTACGGGTCGTCGTCGGGACGAAGACCACCGCGGGATCGGCCGCCAGCCCGGTCAGCAGCGCCGCCGCCGTCTCCGTCATGTACGACAGCGGCTTGCTCTCGTGCACCTCCACGCACAGCAGCCGCGGGGCCACCGGATCGGGCATGGTCAGGCCGAGCGCGGCCGTCGAGTAGATGAGCGTGCGGTCGAGATCACTGGCTACCAGGACAGTCACTTGGAGGTCACGGCCTTTCCGTCGGCGCCGGTCGCGCCGCGCGTGAAGCGGGGGTGGATGAGTCCTACGCAGGTGTAGGGCAGGTCGTCGACCTCTTCGACCGGTACGCCCCGCTGCTCGGCGAGCAGCCGGACGTGGTCCAGGTCGGCGCCGGCGCCGCGCTGCGCGAGGATCTTCCACGGCACGCGGCGCAGCAGCACCCGCGTCGTCTCGCCGACGCCGGGCTTGACCAGGTTCACGTCGTGGATGCCGTACTCCTCGCTGATCCGCTCGACGGCCGCCCAGCCCTCCCAGGTGGGAGTGCGGTCCGCGGCGAGGAGCTCCTTGACCTCGGCGTCGACGGCCTCGGCCACCTCCTCGAAGCGGGCGGCGACGGTGTCGATGAAGCCGGTGGAGACATCGGCTCCGGCGAGTTCGCGGTAGAACTTCGCGCCGTGGAAGTCGGCGGGCCCGACCAGGTCGGACCTGAGGACCGTACGCGAGATCAGCCCGGAAACGGTGGAATTGAGGCAGGCGGAGGGGATCAGGAAGTCCTCCCGGGTGCCGTACGTGGACACGCAGGAACCGGGGTCGGCGAGGACGACGATCTCCGGGTCGAACCCCGGGAACTCGCGAAGGGCCGCCGCCAGCTCCCGCGTGATGGCCCCCTTGCCCGTCCAGCCGTCCACGAAGACGACGTCGGCGGGGTCGTGGTGGGCGGCCAGCCAGCGCAGCGCGTTGGGGTCGATGCCGCGGCCGCGCACGATGGAGACGGCGTAGTGCGGCAGGTCCAGGCCGTGCCGGGCCTGGGCCCAGCGGCGCATCAGGACACCCACGGGGGTGCCGGCGCGGGCCAGTGAGACGAGGACCGGGGAGGGGGACCGTTCGGCCAGGACGGTCTCGGTGACGGTGCCGACGGCCCGGGCCATCCGGGCCGCGGAGGCGGTCAGCGCGCTGCGGTAGAGCTCCTGGTACTGCGGGGACGGCTGGTACTCGACGGGCAGCGACTCGGCGTAGTGCGCGCCGCCCGCCTGGATGGCCTCCTCGCGCTCCTCGGTCGGGGCCTCCAGCGCCACGCCGGAGAGGTCCTGGAGGAGCCAGCCGCAGTCCTGCGGGGCGTACGAGGAGAAGGCCGGTCCGCGCAGCGGCTCGGGCAGGAGCGACGGCTCGGGCATGATCGGCTCCTGCCGGTCGGGGGAGATGTGGGGCCGGTACGAGGGGACCAGCGCGAGCAGGACCCGGCCCGCGTGCGGGGCCAGGCGGGCGAGGAGTCCGTCGGGTGCGTGCAGCGCGGGGGTGTCGCCGTGGCTGTCGACGACGGCGACGACGGTGTCGAAGCCGGCGCCGGCGACGTTGTAGGCGTACCGGTCGCCGGGCCCGTCGGCGGGTGAGTCGTGGGCGGGGAAGACGATCCGGGAGCGGATGGCGTAGCCGGGGTCGTCGACGGCGAGCACCGGGGAGCGCGTGGTGGTGGAGAACCGCACCTCGGCCGCGGCCCCGGACTCCTCCAGGGCCCGCGCGAGGCGCAGCGGGGCGTACATCAGCTCTTCGTTGCCGAGTACGAGGACCCGCCCGGCCCCGGCTCCGATCGCGTCGGCGAGCTGCCGGGCCAGGGCGGGCAGGGCGGCTTCGAGCCGGGCGCGGTGCTCGGGGGTGAACCCGTGCCGGCCGCCGTCCGGGACCCCGGCGGGCCAGTCCAGCTCGACCCGCGCGGCGGAGGCACGGGCCGCGGAGGTACTGGCCGCAGCGGCGGAGGCACGGGCCGCGGAGGTACTGGCCCCAGCCGCGGCGGGAGCCGCAGCCGGGCCGCCCGCGCCCCCGCGTTCGTACTCCTCGACCAGCGCCTGCCCCTTGGCCAGGACCCCCTCGGGCAGGTGCACCGTCCCGGAGGCGAGCGCGATCAGGTCGACGCGCGCGCCGATCTCGGCGGCGAAGGCGGTGAGCCGCTCGCGGTCGGCCGGGGAGCGCATGTCGACGAGGGCGACGACCACGTAGTGGTCGCGGGGGTGACGGGCGTGCAGGTCGCGGATGGTGTTCAGGACCGTGTTGCCGGTGGAGAACTCGTCGTCGACGAGGACCAGCGGGCCGCTCCCGGCCAGCAGCTCCGGGTCCTGCGGCAGCAGCAGGTGCGAGGTGGCGTGCGAGTGGGCCTCCTCGAACCCGCCGGCCGGCTCGACACCGGGCACGGGGCGGCGGGTGGAGTGCAGGTAGGGGGCGGCGCCGAGCCCGTCGGCCACGCAGTGCCCGAGCCCGGTCGCCGTCTCCGCGTACCCCAGGACCACCGCCGTGGCGGCGGTCTCCTCGCCCAGCAGGGCCCGCACCCGCTCGCCCAGCCCGTGCCCGGCGGCGTAGACGGCCTGCGGGGACCGCGGGACGTGTTTGCCGAGCACCTGCGAGACCAGCAGGTGGGCGCGTTTCGGATTGCGCCGCAGGGCGAGCCCGAGCAGTTCGTCCAGCCGCGGCGATCCGGGGCCGCCGGCCTCCTCCAGGCGTACGCCCAGCCGCTCGGCCACCCACGTTCCCGACCACACCGCGTCGATCTTCTTGCCTCTCTCCGTGTTCGAGGGCGAGCTCACAGCTGGAGCCCGGCCGTCAGCAGGTCGACGAAGCCGACCTCCTCCTTCGCCACGCCGAAGACCTCGGCGCGCAGCATGGTGCGCTCCGCCCAGGCCCGGTGGGGCTTCACTTCGTTCATCTTGTTCGTGTAGGCGGAACGCATGACTCCGCCGCCGCCGCGCTCGGGGCGCAGGATGTCCTGGGCGTCGCTGAACTCCTCGTGGGAGACGACCGACAGCGCGTGGACGGGCGTGACGTGGGCGGGGTGGATGCAGGTCTTGCCGAGGAGTCCGTTGGCCCGGTCGAGTTCGACCTCGCGCAGGAGCCCGTCGAGGTCGTGCTCGATGAGGGTGGTGCGCAGTTCCTCGACGCCTTCCTGGAGGAAGGGGCTGCGGCGCAGCTGGGGCTTGAAGAGGCGCTGCTGGTGGCGGAAGTACTCCCAGACGGGTCCGGTGACGGTGAAGCCGGTGCCGTCGGCGCGGCTGAGCACGTTCACCACGTCGGCGATGACCCCGGCGACGATCTGCACGTCGTAGGCGGTCATGTCGGGGGTGCGGCGCAGTCCGTAGACCGAGCAGAAGTCGGTGACGCCCAGGCGCAGGGCGAGGACCCGGTCGCGGTACCGGTTCACGGTGCGGGAGATGCCGGCGAGGGCCTCGACGCGGGTTTCGAGGTGGAGGAGGTCGGGGGTCTCCAGGACGGGCATGGCATACAGCGGCTGCCGTCCACCGGCCGCCTCGGCCTGGGCGACGGCGTCGAGGAAGGCGGTTCCGCGACTCTCGGTGAACTTGGGGAGTACGAATCCGGCCAGTCTGCGCGCGGAGCCGCCGAGACGGTGCACGAGGTCGGGTATCTGCTCGGGGGTGCGGACCCGGATGAACAGGAGCGGGAGCTCCCCGCCGTCGGAGTCGAGGGCGGCGAACTGCCGGACCAGGTTCTCCTCGGCGTCGGCGACCTCGGCGTCGCTGATCGAATCCTCCAGGCAGAGGACCATGGAGACGACCCCGCGGGCGGCCTGCTTGTGGACGTCCGCGGCGAGGTGGGGGCGGGTGGCGGGACTGTAGAGGGTGGCTCCGAGGGCGGCGGCGAGAATACGGGCGGGGGAATCGGCGGTGAACTCCGCCGGCTCCTGGTGGAAGAGGTCCTTGCGGACGGTGGGTGATATGTGCCCGAAGTGACGCATGCGCTTCCCTCGTACTGCCTCGGCGCCCCAGTGGCGTGGCCGGTAATAGTACGTACGAACGTGAGTCAAGAGTTCCTCAAGCACATGAAGTTCAGGTAACCCTCTTGCACCATGCCCAGCTCTTTCGTCCGGGACAAGGCTCTGCGGGGGGCCGCGTTGTTCCGTGCCGCCCCGGGAGGGCAGGATGACGGGCATGACGCACGCGATGCAGAAGGGCTCGAACATCCCGGTGACCGCCGTGGCGGTCCGGGCGGTGCTGCGCTGGACCGGCGGCCCCGAGGTGCCGGACGTCGATGCCTCGGCGCTGCTCGTGGGCCCGGACGGGCGCGTGCGCTCGGACGAGGACTTCGTGTTCTACAACCAGCCCCGCCACCCCTCGGGGGCCGTCTGGCGGCTCGGCAAGAAGCAGGTCGGCGAGGGGATCACCGACGCCGTGCAGGCGGACCTGCGGGCGGTGCCCTCGGTGGTGGACCGGGTCCTCGTGGTCGCCTCGGCCGAGGACGTGCCGTTCCAGCAGGTCAGGGACCTGCGGATCCTGCTGTACGACGCCACGGCGACCGGCGCCTCCGAGCCGCTGGCCTTCTTCGACGTGCGCCCCGAGACCGGCGCCGAGACGGCGCTGATCTGCGGGGAGCTGTACCGCCGCGGCGACGGGTGGAAGTTCCGCGCGCTGGGCGAGGGCTATTCGAACGGGCTCGTCGGCCTGGCGACCGACCACGGGATCTCCGTGGACGAGAACGCCGCCGAGGAGGCATCGGGGGCCGCTGCTGCTGCCGCCGGGGCGACCGACGAGCAGACGGCCCTGATGGGCCCGCCGGCCCCGCCGGTCCGGCCCGTCCCGCAGCAGGCGGCGCCGGTGACGCAGGCCCCGCCGGCCGCGCAGCCCGCGTACGGGTACCCCCAGCCGGTCTCCCCGCCCCCGCTGCCGGTCGCGGGCGGCGACCCGGCGTTCCGGCTGCCGGTGCAGGGCCCGCAGTTCATCCGCCGCTGACGCGCGGGCCTCGGCCGGCCGGGGGCGCGGCCCCCGGTCAGGCCTTGGTGCTCTTGTAGCCCCGCCCCCACTGCAGGCCCCATCCGTAGAGCCGGTCCAGCTCGGCCTGGAACCCGTACACGAACTTCACCTCGCGCCGCACGATCAGCTCGCCCCTGACGTGCTCGATGGAGAGCACCGCGCAGGAGCGGGCCTGCGGCTGCCGCTCCTCCAGCGGGATCTCGATCCGCGGCCCGTTCATGGGGTAGAGGGTGATCATGGCGTGCGTCCGGTCGAAGGCCGGGGTCTGGTCGTAGATGTACACGAACACCAGCAGCCGCTTGATCTCGTCGGCGTGGTCGAGGTTGACGAAGACCGTCTCCCCCGACGGCGCCCCGAACCGGTCGTCGCCGCTGAGCTTCACGTACGGCGGGCTGTTGATGTCGCCGTGCAGGTTGCCGAGCGGCTGGACGACTCCCCGGCTCCCGTCGGCCAGCTCGTAGAGGCAGCCGAGGTCGAGGTCGACGTTGACCATGCCCTGGGTGTGCGCCTGCACCATGTCCGGCTTGAACAGCTTGAACGGATGGCGCAGGAACCTGCCGCCCTCGCCGCCGCCCCGGCCCCCTATGTCCGAGCTGCGCATCCGCCAGGACAGGTTGACGCGCAGGTTTCCGTGGACGGCGCCCTGTTTGCTGAGCGACACCGTCGGATGCCGCTTGGTCAGCTCGATCGCCGCCGAGCCGCTGCCCGAGTCGAACTGCAGGGCGCGGCTGCCCCTGATCCCGTCGAAGAAGCCTTCGAAGATTCCCATTCCCCTGTCCCCCCTCATTCTGTGTAGGCGGGGCGGCCTACGCGGACGGGGCGGCCCGGCAGTCCGCAGACCCGCCCGGCCGCCCCGTAGTTGGAGCGTTCCGCATTACCGCCGCGATCATGCCTCGGCTGTGGAACCCTCCCGTTCCAAGCGCTTGTTGCGGCGCACCGAGGACCAGAACGACCAGGCGATGAGCACCACGCCCACGAGGCCGGTGATGACCTCGTGGATCTCGTACTGGATGGTGACGAGCAGGATCACCGCGAGCGCGCCGATGGCGTAGTGCGCGCCGTGCTCCAGGTAGACGTAGTCGTCGAGGGTGCCCTGGCGGACCAGGTAGACCGTGAGTGACCGGACGTACATGGCGCCGATGCCGAGGCCGAGGGCCATCAGCACGATGTCGTTGGTGATGGCGAAGGCGCCGATGACCCCGTCGAAGGAGAAGGAGGCGTCGAGGACTTCGAGGTAGAGGAACATGAAGAAGGCGGCCTTGCCGGCCATGACGACGGCCGAGACGGGCTTGCCGCTCTTCTTGGCCTCTTCCTCGGCCTCGTGCTCGGCCTCCTCCTCTTCTTCGAGCCGGTTCTCGAAGTAGCCGGAGAGACCGCCCACGATCATGTACGTGATCAGGCCGGCGATGCCGGAGACCAGGACGGTCTGCGCCTTGTCCACGTGGGCCCCGCCGTGCTGGTGGGCGTTGGCGGCGAAGGTCATGGACGTGATCAGCAGGGCGATCAGCGCGATGCACGCCGACAGCATGTCGATCTTGCCCAGCTTGGCGAGCGGACGTTCCAGCCACGCGAGCCACTTGATGTCCCGGTCCTCGAAGATGAAGTCGAGGAAGATCATCAACAGGAACATGCCGCCGAAGGCAGCGATCGCCGGGTGGGCGTCCGTGACCAGCTGCTGGTACATGTCCTTGTCGTTCAGCGCCAGGTCGACGGCCTCGACGGGACCGATGCCCGCGGTGATGGCGACGATCACGACGGGGAAGACCAGGCGCATGCCGAACACGGCGATGAGCACGCCGACCGTGAGGAAGATCTTCTGCCAGAAGGCACTCATCTTCTTCAGGATTCCGGCGTTGACCACCGCGTTGTCGAAGGACAGCGAGATCTCAAGGATGGACAGGATCGCGACGATCCCGAATCCGGTCCACCCCCCGTAGAACACCGCTGCGGCCAGACCGAGCGCAGTGACTGCGAACGACCAGCCGAAGGTTTTGAGAACCACTGGCACCCCATCGTCTTGTACGGCTTTACGAAACGTTGACCCCGAAGTCTAGAGCGATGCCCCGGAGCCCCGACGCGTACCCCTGCCCCACGGCCCGGAACTTCCATTCACCCCCGTACCGGTAGACCTCGCCGAAGATCATCGCGGTCTCGTTGGAGGCGTCCTCGGTGAGGTCGTAGCGGGCCAGTTCCTGGCCGTCCGAGTCGTTGACCACGCGGATGAAGGCATTGCTGACCTGGCCGAAGCTCTGCCGGCGGGCCTCCGCCTCGTGGATCGAGACCGGAAAGACGATCTTGTCGACCTCGACGGGCACCTTGGTCAGGTCGATGATGATCGACTCGTCATCGCCCTCACCCTCGCCGGTGAGGTTGTCCCCCGTGTGTTCGACGGAGCCCTCGGGGCTCTTCAGGTTGTTGTAGAAGACGAAGTACGCGTCTCCCAGGACCCGGCCGTCGCGGCACAGCAGCGCGCTGGCGTCGAGGTCGAAATCGGCCCCCGTGGTCGAGCGCGCGTCCCATCCGAGACCGACCAGGACCCGGGTGAGGTTCGGTGCGGCCTTGGAGAGGGAAACGTTGCCCCCCTTGGCGAGTGTGACGCCCATGTTGTGGTCCTCCCCGGACGACGTGGTGATCGCGGCGCGCCCCGCGTGGCGGGCCGCCGGTGAAGCTCGGCGGTGCGCCCCCGGGGCGCCCCGCCGCAAAGCGCGTCCGGCGCCGTACACACAGTGCACGGCGCCGGACGGGTGACTGCTGGCAGGCTCAGACGTTGACGCCGAAGTCCTGGGCGATGCCGCGCAGGCCGGAGGCGTAGCCCTGGCCGATGGCGCGGAACTTCCACTCCGCTCCGTTGCGGTACAGCTCGCCGAAGACCATGGCGGTCTCGGTCGAGGCGTCCTCGGAGAGGTCGTAGCGGGCGAGCTCGCTGTTGTCGGCCTGGTTCACGACGCGGATGTACGCGTTGCGGACCTGGCCGAAGCTCTGCTGGCGGCTCTCGGCCTCGTAGATCGAGACCGGGAAGACGATCTTGGCGACATCGGCCGGGACTCCGGCCAGGTTCACCTTGATCGCCTCGTCGTCGCCCTCGCCCTCACCGGTGGTGTTGTCACCGGTGTGCTCGACCGAGCCGTCCGGGCTCTTCAGGTTGTTGAAGAACACGAAGTTCGAGTCGTTGGCGACCTTGCCCTGGTCGTTGGTCAGGATCGCGCTGGCGTCGAGGTCGAAGTCGACCCCGGTGGTGGTGCGAGCATCCCAGCCCAGACCGACGATGACCGCCGTCAGATTCGGCGCGGCCTTGGTCAGCGAGACGTTTCCGCCCTTGCTGAGGCTGACTCCCACGGGTCCTCCATTGGGTTCATGTGTGGGGCGGCGCCCCGTCGTGCGGTTTCTACCGGGATCAACGCTTCGATCCTAGTGACGGGTTCCCGCCTCACGGCGTCTTTCCCGGTGAACAGTTCCCGGAACCGGCCCGAAGTGCGGCGATTGCGCCGCGGTAGGACGGATTCCGGGGCTGCCGGGATCTCTCCGGGGTGTGGCGAGGCTTCTCAGAGACTGTCGAGGGCCTTGATGTACTCGTTCAGGTCACGCGCGTCGGGCAGCCCGTTGACGACGGTCCAGCGCACGGTGCCGTCCTTGTCGATGATGAAGGTGCCGCGCACCGCGCAGCCCTTCTCCTCGTCGAAGACGCCGTACGCGCGGGAGGTCTCGCCGTGCGGCCAGAAGTCCGAGAGCAGCGGGTAGTCGAGGTTCTCCTGCTCGCCGAAGACGCGCAGGGTCGGGACGGAGTCGTTGGAGACCGCGAGGAGCTGCACGTCGTCGTTCTGGAAGCGCGGCAGCTGGTCGCGCAGCTCGCACAGCTCGCCGGTGCACACGCCGGTGAAGGCGAACGGGTAGAAGAGCAGCACCACGGCCTTCTCGCCGCGGAAGTCTGAGAGCCGCACGGTGGCGCCGTGGTTGTCCTTGAGCTCGAAGTCCGGGGCCTTGCTGCCGACCTCGATCGCCATCTCTCGCATCCCTTCGTTCCCGCATCCCTGCGTTGGGCTGTTCGGGTGGGTCCAGCCTAGGCGGACCAGGGCCCCTGAACGCAGGCACCCCGCCGACCGGAAGGATTCCGGCGGGCGGGGTGCCTGTCCGCTTGGCTGCGGGGAACGGCTCAGCGCTTGGCCTTGGCGGCCTTCGGCGTCACCAGCTTGGTGGAGGTCCACTCCTTGCCGACGGGCAGGCCCTTGGCAAGCGAGAGGCCGGCGGTCTCGGCCGCCTCGCTGATGTCGCTGGCCTCGACGTAGCCGTCGCGGCCCGTCTTGGGGGTCAGCAGCAGGATCAGTGCGCCGTCCTCGACCAGCTCGGTCGCATCGACCAGGGCGTCCGTCAGATCGCCGTCCTCGTCGCGGAACCACAACAGCACCGCGTCGGCGACGTCGTCGTAGTCCTCGTCTGCGAGCTCGGTGACGAGCTTCTCGACGGCGTCACGGAATTCCTGATCGACGTCGTCGTCGTAGCCGATCTCCTGGACCACCTGTTCGGACTGGAAACCCAGCCGGGCGGCCAGGCTCTCCGCGTGGTCCGCGGTCGCGCTCACGGGGTGCCTCCTGCTCATGTTCGGTGAATGTCTTGGGCGGCGCGCGTACGCGCAGCATTGGGCGTAGTCCACACGGGCGCGGCGGATCGCGCAAGTACCCGGCCGCCGAGACCGTCGAAACGGTGACGATTACGGCCGTCTCGCCGCAACTTTCAGCCTTCCCGCGGGGACCTCTGGTGATTCATCCCACACCATTCCAGCTCATTCGGCATCATCGGCGCCGCTCGGCGGCTTTCCTACCTGTTTGAGGGACGAACGCCCCTCCGGGCCCGCCGATCTTCCTGAGCGTAGGGTGGCTCTTCGGCCGGACCTGACGCTCACGGCGCGCGAATCGCCGCGAACTCCAGTGATTACCCAGTGGTACGGGTGACGATTCGAACCGAGCGTAAGACGATGGGAGGCGGCGAAACCCCATGGCACGACTCCCCTGACAGCGAAGGAACAGCGTGGCTTCCGCATCCGATCGCAATCCGATCATCATTGGCGGCCTGCCGAGCCAGGTCCCGGACTTCGATCCGGAGGAGACGCAGGAGTGGCTCGACTCCCTGGACGCAGCCGTCGACGAGCGGGGCCGTGAGCGCGCCCGCTATCTGATGCTGCGGCTGATCGAGCGGGCCCGCGAGAAGCGCGTGGCCGTGCCCGAGATGCGCAGCACGGACTACGTCAACACGATCGCCACCAAGGACGAGCCGTTCTTCCCCGGCAACGAGGAGATCGAGCGCAAGGTCCTGAACGCCACCAGGTGGAACGCGGCCGTCATGGTCTCGCGCGCCCAGCGTCCGGGGATCGGCGTCGGCGGCCACATCGCCACGTTCGCCTCCTCCGCCTCCCTCTACGACGTGGGCTTCAACCACTTCTTCCGGGGCAAGGACGAGGGCGACGGCGGCGACCAGATCTTCTTCCAGGGGCACGCCTCCCCCGGCATCTACGCCCGCGCCTACCTCCTGGACCGGCTCTCCGAGCAGCAGCTCGACGCGTTCCGGCAGGAGAAGTCGAAGGCCCCCTACGGCCTGTCCAGCTACCCGCACCCGCGGCTGATGCCGGACTTCTGGGAGTTCCCGACCGTCTCGATGGGCCTCGGCCCGCTCGGTGCGATCTACCAGGCCCGGATGAACCGGTACATGGAGGCGCGCGGGATCGCCGACACCTCGAAGTCACACGTTTGGGCGTATCTCGGAGACGGCGAGATGGACGAGCCGGAGTCGCTCGGCCAGCTGTCGATCGCCGCCCGCGAGGGCCTGGACAACCTGACCTTCGTCGTGAACTGCAACCTCCAGCGGCTCGACGGACCGGTGCGCGGCAACGGCAAGATCATCCAGGAGCTGGAGTCGCAGTTCCGCGGCGCCGGCTGGAACGTCATCAAGCTGATCTGGGACCGCTCCTGGGACCCGCTGCTGGCGCAGGACCGCGACGGCATCCTGGTCAACCGGATGAACTCGACGCCGGACGGCCAGTTCCAGACGTACGCGACCGAGACGGGCGCGTACATCCGCGACCACTTCTTCGGCGACGACCAGCGGCTGCGGGCGATGGTCGAGAACATGAGCGACCAGCAGCTGCTGCACCTGGGCCGCGGCGGCCACGACCACAAGAAGATCTACGCGGCGTACGCGGCGGCCAAGGCGCACAAGGGCCAGCCGACGGTGATCCTGGCGCAGACGGTCAAGGGCTGGACCCTCGGTCCGAACTTCGAGGGCCGCAACGCGACGCACCAGATGAAGAAGCTGACGGTCGACGACCTCAAGCGCTTCCGCGACCGCCTGCACATCCCGATCACGGACGCGCAGCTGGAAGGCGGCGCCCCGCCGTACTACCACCCGGGCAAGGGCTCGCCGGAGATCCAGTACATGCACGACCGGCGCAGCTCGCTGGGCGGCTACGTGCCGACCCGCGTGGTGCGCGCGAAGCCGCTGCAGCTGCCGGACGACAAGGCGTACGCCGCGGCGAAGAAGGGCTCGGGCCAGCAGTCGATCGCCACGACCATGGCGTTCGTGCGCATCCTGAAGGACCTGATGCGGGACAAGGAGATCGGCAAGCGGTTCGTGCTGATCGCCCCGGACGAGTACCGCACCTTCGGCATGGACGCGTTCTTCCCGAGCGCCAAGATCTACAACCCGCTGGGCCAGCAGTACGAGGCGGTCGACCGCGACCTGCTGCTCGCGTACAAGGAGTCCCCGACCGGCCAGATGCTGCACGACGGCATTTCGGAGGCGGGCTGCACGGCCTCGCTGATCGCCGCGGGTTCGGCGTACGCGACGCACGGCGAGCCGCTCATCCCGGTCTACGTCTTCTACTCGATGTTCGGTTTCCAGCGCACGGGTGACCAGTTCTGGCAGATGGCCGACCAGCTGGCGCGCGGTTTCGTCCTGGGCGCGACCGCCGGCCGGACCACCCTGACGGGTGAGGGCCTCCAGCACGCCGACGGTCACTCGCAGCTGCTGGCCTCGACGAACCCGGGCTGTGTGGCCTACGACCCGGCGTACGGGTACGAGATCGCCCACATCGTCCAGGACGGCCTGCGCCGCATGTACGGCCCCGAGGCCGAGGACGTCTTCTATTACCTGACCGTCTACAACGAGCCGATCCAGCACCCGGCCGAGCCGGCCGACGTCGACGTCGACGGCATCCTCAAGGGCATCCACCGGGTGTCCGCGGGCTCCGCGGGCGCCATCGGCGCGCAGATCATGGCCTCGGGCGTGGCGGTGCCGTGGGCGCTGGAGGCCCAGCGGATCCTGGCCGAGGAGTGGAACGTCCGGGCGGACGTCTGGTCGGCGACCTCCTGGAACGAACTGCGCCGCGAGGCCGTCGAGGTGGAGGAGCACAACCTGCTCCACCCGGAGGAGGAGCAGCGCGTCCCGTACGTGACCCGGAAGCTGTCGGGTGCCGAGGGGCCGTTCGTGGCGGTCTCGGACTGGATGCGGTCCGTCCCGGACCAGATCTCGCGCTGGGTGCCCGGCGCGTACACCTCGCTGGGCGCGGACGGCTTCGGCTTCGCGGACACGCGCGGTGCGGCCCGGCGCTTCTTCCACATCGACGCGCAGTCGGTGGTGCTGGCGGTGCTGACCGAGCTGGCCAAGGAGGGCAAGATCGACCGTTCCGCGCTGAAGCAGGCGGTGGACCGGTACCGGCTGCTGGACGTGGCGGCGGCCGACCCGGGCGCCGCGGGCGGCGACGCGTAACGCCTCACGGGGGCGGACGGGCCGGATGACGGCGGGCCGGGGCGTGCGGGTGTGCGCCCCGGCCCGCTGCCGTTGCCCCGGCCGTCTGCGGCCCTGCGCGGGACGCCGCGGCACTGCGCCGGGGCCCTGCCGCACCGCGCCGCCCCCTTCTGCTTTACCCGTTCCTTACGATGCTTCGTATGAAGGAACCCTCCCGCCAGCTGCGGTGGGAGCGGCGGAGCCAGACCCCGCTGCTCGTGCTCGCCCTCGCCTTCGCCCTCGCCTACGCCGTGCCGATCGTCGTGCCCGACGCGGACGCGTCCGTGCACCGGGCGTGCTCGGTCACCGAGTGGGTGGTGTGGGGCGCCTTCGCCGCCGACTACCTGATGCGCCTGGGCCTGTCGACGGCGAAGAAGGCGTTCGTACGGACCCACTGGCTGGACCTGGGCGCGGTGCTGCTGCCGATGTTCCAACCGCTGCGGCTGCTGCGGCTGGTCTCCACGCTGCTGCTGGTGGGCCGGCGGGCCCGGATGGCCCCGCAGATCCGGCTGACCACGTACGTCGCGGGGGCGGTGGTCGGGCTGCTGATGTTCGGCTCCCTCGCCGTGCTGAGCGTGGAGCGGGACGCCCCGAGGGGGAACATCAAGAACCTGGGCGACGCGGTGTGGTGGAGCTTCACCACGATGACGACCGTCGGGTACGGGGACCACTCCCCCACGACCGGGCTCGGCCGGGTCATCGCCGTGGGACTGATGCTGTCGGGGATCGCGCTGCTGGGTGTGGTGACCGCCAACATCGCGGCCTGGTTCATCTCCCGGTTCGAGCGCGACGACCAGGTGGAGCGCGCGCAGACCGCCGCGATCGCCGAACTGACCGCGGAAGTACGGGCGCTGCGCGCCGAGATCGGGCGGCTCGGCGCGCAGGCCGCCCCGGGTGCGGGGGCCGAGGAGCCGGCCCAGGCGCCCGGGACGGCCCCGGCGCCCGGGACGGCTCCGGTCGCCGCTAGCGCTCCCACACCTTGAAGGCGCGGACCAGGTAGGGGGATTCCGGCAGCCAGACCCCGTCCCCCGGATAGGTCTGGAACTCGCCGGTTTCCGCGCATTCGGCCGACTGGTAGGTGGTCACCGGCCGTCCGATGCGGTTGATCAGGGACTGGGCGCTGGTCCCGGCGGGCAGCGCCGTACAGCTGTTGATGTCCAGGGTGCTCAGCTCGTGGGCCTGACGGGTGCCCTTGAACTCCGGCTTCGCCCACAGGCACAGCTGCCCGGTGGCGCAGGCGGGTGCCTTGCCCGGCGGCGGACCGGCGGCGTGTGCGGCGCTCGCCGTACTCGGGATGAGTGCGGCGAGGGCCAGGACGGTCGCGGCCAGGACGGTGGTGGAGCGTGCGGGTGAACTCGTGCGCATGACGGGTCAACTCCTTGTGGACGACGGCGCCCCGGACGGTTCCCGAGCGCCTCGGACACCACGCTGACCTGCGCGGACGGCCGGGCGGAAGGGGCCCGGGGCCGGTCCACCCGGATAGGCGACAGCCCCGCCGGAACCGTCCGGCGGGGCTGTCGTGCGTACGCGGTTGACGCGCGGGAGGGGCGGTCGCGCCCCCGGGGCCGGTCGCGGGGCCGCGGCGGGCCCGGCTCAGATGTGCGCCGCGCCCGCCCCCGCGGCAGCGTTCTCGCCGCGCTTGGTGAAGCAGGCGACGACCGCGGCGAGCACCGCGACGCAGCCGGCGACGGTGAAGGCGGTGCTCATGCCGTCGACGAAGGTGTCGTGCGCGACCTTGGCGATCGACTCGGCCATCGGGGCCGGGATTCCCGGCTGGACCGGGGCGATGCCGACCTGGACCCCCTTCTCCGCGAGGTCCATCTGCTCCGGGGTGAGGGCCGGCAGCTGGGCCCGCGCCCAATTGTCCCCGAACGAGTTGCCGACGGTGGTGGCCATGACCGCGCCGAGGACGGCGGTGCCGAGGCTGCCGCCGACCTGCATGGCGGCCTGCTGGAGCCCGCCCGCCACGCCGGAGAGCTCCAGCGGGGCGTTGCCGACGATCACCTCGGTGGCGCCGACCATGACGGGCGCGAGGCCGACGCCGAGGAGGGCGAACCAGAGCGACATCTGCAGGGTGCCGGTGCCCGGGGTCAGCGAGGACATCCCGAAGCAGGCGACGGCGGTGGCGACCATGCCCGTGACCAGCGGGATCCGCGGGCCGACGGCGGTGATGGCGGCGCCGGCCAGCGGCGAGCCGATGATCATCATGCCGGTCAGCGGCAGCAGGTGCAGACCGCTGTCGACCGGGCTCATGCCGTGCACGTTCTGCAGGTAGAAGGTGACGAAGAACAGGCCGCCCATGAAGGCGAAGGCCATCAGCACCATGAGCACGGTGCCGGCGGACAGCGGCAGCGAGCGGAACATGCCGAGCGGGATCAGCGGCTCGGAGACCTTCGACTCCCAGAGGGCGAAGAGCACGAAGCAGAGCACCGAGACGCCGAGGAAGAGCAGGGTCTTGGTGTCTCCCCAGCCCCACTCGGAGGCCTTGATCAGCGCCCAGATGAGGGTGAACATCGCCGCCGACAGCAGCAGGATGCCGACGGCGTCGAAGGACTTCGGGGCGTTCTCGGCGCGGTGGTCGACCAGGATGAACAGGCCGAAGGCCAGCGCGATGATGCCGACGGGCACGTTGATGAAGAAGACGGACTGCCAGCTGACGTTCTCCACCAGCAGGCCGCCGACGATGGGCCCGGCGGCGGTCGAGGCGCCGATGACCATGCCCCAGATGCCGATCGCCATGTTGAGCTTCTCGGCGGGGAAGGTGGCGCGCAGCAGGCCCAGTGCGGCGGGCATCAGCAGCGCGCCGAACAGGCCCTGCGCGACCCGGAAGGCGATGACGTACTGGACGCCGGACGAGAGGCCGATCGCCGCGGAGGCGGCGGCGAAGCCGGCGATGCCTATGAGGAAGGTCTGGCGGTGGCCGAAGCGGTCGCCGAGCTTGCCGGCGGTGATCAGCGAGACCGCGAGGGCCAGCAGGTAGCCGTTGGTGATCCACTGCACGTCGGCGAGCGAGGCGCCGAGGTCCTTCTGGATCGCGGGGTTGGCGACGGCGACGATCGTGCCGTCGAGGGTGACCATCATGACGCCGATCGCCACGGCGAAGAGGGTCAGCCAGGGGTGGCCGCGCAAACCGGTGCGGGCCGGAGCCGGACCCGACTCCTTGGCGAGGGTGATCTGACCAGTCATGCGAACAGGCTAGTGACAGCGACTGACACTTCACAAACGGCTTAACGAGGCAGTGGCTGTCAGGTCCGTCACAGGTACCCTGACCGCTCACTCAGCGTCAGGTTCGGCAGGCGGAGCCTGCGGAAAGGACACCTCTCCGTGATGACCGACGAGCGGCCGGCCCCGGTACCGGCGCCCGGGCTGCGCGAACGCAAGAAGCGGCGCACCCGGGACGCGCTGCTGCGCGCCGCCCTCCTCCTCTTCGTCGCGCAGGGGTACGAGCAGACCACCGTCGACGAGATCACCGACGCCGTGGACGTCTCCCAGCGCACCTTCTTCCGCTACTTCGCCAACAAGGAGGAGGTCGCCTTCGCCGTCCAGGACCTGGTGGAGTCGCACTTCGTCGCCGCCCTGCGCGCCCGGCCGGTCTCCGAGGGCCCGCTCGAAGCCCTGCGCCGCGCGGTGCTCGACGCCTGGGACACCCTAGACGAGGCCCTCTCCGAGGTGGTCCCGGTCGATCTCTACATGCGCACCTACCAGCTCATCGAGTCCACCCCGGCCCTGCTCGCCGTGCACCTGCGCCGCTCCGCGGAGCTGGAGGAGCGGATCGCCCTGCTGATCGCCGATCGCGAGGGACTGGACGTGGACGCGGACCCGCGGCCTCGGGTGGCGGTGGCCGCGGTCTCCGGGGTGATGAGGGTCACCGGGCGACTGTGGGGCCAGGGCGGGGACGCCAGCGTGGCCTCGATCCGGCGGATGACCGAGGCCTGCCTTGACCAGATCGGCCCGGCGCTCGCAGCACGCTGGCACTGAACGCCCGTACGAGGGGCGCACGACCGGCCGTGAACCCGGTCACCCTGGCCGTCGTGACCGGATCCGGTCTCCTACGCTGGTGGCAGTGAACCTGCCCGGCCTCGCCCCCTCCACCGCCCTCGGCGCCGACCCGCGCCCCGCCGCCCTGCGCACCCTGCTCGCGCTGGCGGTCGTGTTCATCATGCTGGCGACCACCGGCTGGACCGCGGTGCACCGCCCCGACGCCGGAACCACGCTGCGGACCGCCGCCCTCGCCTCCTGGGCCTCGGCCCGGATCGACGGGCGCCCGCTGCCGGCCGCCGACGCCCCCGCCCGGACGGTGGCCCGGTTCTTCGCCGGCCTCGACGGAGCCCAGCGGGCCCGGCTCGCCGAGGGATACCCCCTGGTCGTCGGCAACCTCGACGGGGCGCCCGCCGCCCTGCGCTACCGGGCCAACCTGCGCGGCCTGGAACTGGCGCAGCGGGCGGAGGAGGCCCGCAGCCGGGACGTCAGCCTGACCCCGGCCGACCGCGTCACGGCCGGCCGGCGCGCCCACCGCTTCGAGTCCCTGGCCGAGCCGGACCGGCAGATCCTCGCCTTCGACCCGACCGGCGGCGGGCGCGTCGCCGAGGTCTTCGGCGATCTCGACCGGG
Organism: Streptomyces roseus; assembly: GCF_001044425.1. Taxonomy (GTDB): domain Bacteria; phylum Actinomycetota; class Actinomycetes; order Streptomycetales; family Streptomycetaceae; genus Streptomyces; species Streptomyces roseus. The sequence continues at coordinate 155,594 of NZ_LFML01000161.1, read as the reverse complement.
CGGGGCGGATCTCGGTGATCGTCCCCGGGGTCGACACCGACGTGCTCACCTTCGAGCGCACCCAGCGCCGCCTCATCGCCCCCGTCGGCATGGCGCAGTCGCTGTACGAGGCCCAGCGCGCGCAGGCCCCGGGCAGCCGGACCGCGGTCATCGCCTGGGCCGGGTACACCGCGCCGACCGGGGTCGGCATGGACGCGGCAACCGGCCGGATGGCGGTGGACGGCGCCGTACGGCTGGAGTCCCTGGCGGCGGGGCTGCCCGGGGACGCGAGCGTGGCGCTGTTCTGCCACAGCTACGGATCGGTGGTGTGCGGGGTCGCCGCGCACGCGCTGCCGGAGTCGGTGACGGACGTGGTGGTGGCGGGCAGCCCGGGCATGCGCGCGCAGTCCGTGGCCGACCTGCACACCTCGGCCCGGGTGTGGGCCACGCGGGACTCCGGGGACTGGATCGCGGACGTACCGCACCTGGAGGTCGGCGGGGTCGGCCACGGGGCGGACCCGGTGTCGCCGGACTTCGGGTCGCGGCTGCTGTCCTCGGCCGGGGCCAAGCTCCACACCGGCTACTTCGAGCCAGGTACCGGATCCCTGGACAACTTCGCCAGAATCGGAACCGGTGCGTTCGGTTCCGTCACCTGCGCGACCGGCGACGATGCCTGCCGGCGCGGAATATCCGGGACAGACGGGGACTGACACGTGTAGAGCCCTGGAAAACGGGCTTCGTACCAAGGGGGACGCGCGGGGGTGCGTCCCTTTACCATGTGCCGCATGGGTGACGTACTGGCCGGAAATCATGCCGTCTGGGAGTTCGACTCGGACTCGGTGCTCATCCGCTACGCACGGGGGATACGCACGCCGAGGACTCCGAGACTCCTGCACTCCCTCGGAGAGCGGCGCATCCCCTTCGAGGCGTTGTCGGGGGTGAGCGTGAGCGCGTCCGGATCCGGGGGGAGACGGGACGCGGTGGTCCTGCGCGCCGTGCCGCGGGCGGGTGCGGATCCGCTGATGGAGGCCGCCGCGGGACAGCTGCGGGAGGTCTGCGATCCGTACCGGCTGGTGCTGCCGGGCGACCGGGCCGGGCAGGCCGCCGAGTTCGCGGACGCCGTGCGGGCCCGGCTGGGCCCGGAGGCCGACGAGCCGGCGCAGCGGTTCCTCGTCCGGGTGCCGGAGCCGCCGCTCCAGCTGAAGGCGTACGACGCACGGCTCGGGTTCGACGGCTCGGCCGTCACCTTCCACTGGTCGCGCACCGGGGCCACGAGCACCAAGTGGAAGGCGGGCGACCAGCGTTACCCGCTGACCGCGCTGACCGGCGTCGAGTGGAGCTCGCCGGAGCGTCCGGGCGGCCACCTGCGTCTGCTGCTGCGGGACGCGCCCGCGGATCCGCGGCCCGACCACGACCTGGCGACCGCGGTGTTCGCCGTCGGGTACGGATCGGTGCACGAGTCGCTGCCGTTCGCGGCGGCCGTCCTCGCCGCCCTGCGCGGCCGCGCCCCGGTGGCCTCGGTCCCGGCGGCCCGCACGGACGAACGACTGCACCACCTGGGCGAGTTGTACGGCGCGGGCCTGCTCACGGACGCCGAGTACTCCGCACTGCGCGACCGCTTCGCCGCCGAGGCCTGAGACCCGGGGTCCGCCCCTCGGCCACCGACGAGCGCGGCAGCCGAGGGGCGCGTCCGGCGACGAGCGCGGCCACCGCCGGGAGGCCCCCCGGCGATGGCCGCGGCCGGAGCGGATCAGCCCTCACGGCCCGCGGACGTCCAGGTCATGTCCGGGTAGCGGTCGCCCGCGACCTGTCCGGCGATCGGCTCCAGCAGCGCGAGCTCCGCCGGCGTGAGCGTGATCCGCGTCGCGGCGGTGTTCTCCGCGAGGCGGTTGGTCTTGCGGGTGCCCGGGATCGGGACCACCGTCAGCCCGTGCACCTGCGCCCGCTGCTGCACCCAGGCCAGCGCGATCTGCGCCGGGGTCGCCCCGTGCGCCTGCGCGATCTCCCGCACCGGCGCCAGCAGCGCCGCGTTGGCCTTGGCGTTGTCGCCCGTGAACCGGGGCTGGAAGCGGCGGAAGTCCGCCGCCGACAGATCGGCCGAGGCGTCCGCGAACGAGCCGGTCAGGAAGCCGCGCCCGAGCGGGGAGTACGGCACGAAGGCCACGCCCAGCTCCGCCGCCGCGCCCACCGCCGTGTTCTCCACGTCCCGGCTGAACAGCGACCACTCCGACTGGAGCGCCGCGATCGGGTGCACCTCGTACGCCTCGCGCAGTTCCGGACCGGTGACCTCGCTGAGCCCCAGGTGGCGCACCTTGCCCTCCTGCACCAGCTCGGCCATCGTGCCCACCGACTCGGCGAACGGCACGGCCGGGTCGCGCCGGTGCATGTAGTAGAGGTCGATCACATCGGTACCGAGCCGGCGCAGGCTGTCCTCCACGGCCCGGCGGATGTACGCGCGGTCGTTGCGGATGCCGCGGTGCTGCGGGTCGTCGGTGCGCTCGATGCCGAACTTGGTGGCGAGGGTGATCTCGTCCCGGTGCTCGGCCACGAACGGCGCGATGAACTTCTCGTTGGCCCCGCGCCCGTAGCTGTCCGCGGTGTCGAAGAGGGTGACCCCGGTGGCGAGGGCCGCTTCCAGGGTGTCGCGGGCCCGCGCCTCGTCGGTCTCCCCGTAGAACTCGCTCATGCCCATGCAGCCGAGGCCCTGGACGCCCACCAGCGGGCCCCCCTTGCCGAGTTCGACCTGCTCGATGGTGGTGTTCTGCGTCATGGTCGTGTCGCCTTCCCCGCGGTCGTGCCCTTGGCATACATGTCGATCTTGAAATCCAGTACGGCGAGCGCGTCGTTCAGCTCCGTGATCCGCGCACGCACCTCGCGCCGCGTCTGCTCCAGCAGTTCGCGCCGCTGGTCGACGGTGTGCTCACCCTCGCGCACGAGTTCGGCGTAGCGGACCATGTCGGCCACCGACATCCCGGTGGCGCGCAGCTTGCCCACGAAGGCCAGCCAGTGGAGGTCCCTGTCGCTGAACCGGCGCTGTCCCGAGTGGGAGCGGTCCACGTGCGGCATCAGGCCGATCCGCTCGTACCAGCGCAGCGTGTGCTGGGTCAGACCGGTCCGGGCCTCGACTTCGCTGATCGTGTACCGCGTCTCCGTCAGGCTCATGGCGACCACGCTAAAACCTTGGAGTGCACTCCAAGCAAGTAGGCTCGGCCGCATGGAGAGCGTGGAGACCCTGCAGAGCCTGCGGACCATCGAGAACTGGCCGGTACCGACCGCCGCGGCGGCCGTGGTGCGCGCCGACGGGAGCCTGGCCGGCTCCCACGGCCCCCTGGACCACCGCTTCGCGCTGGCGTCGGTGACCAAGCCGCTGGCCGCGTACGCCGCGCTCGTCGCGTACGAGGAGGGGGCGATCGAGCTGGACGAGCCGGCCGGCCCCGAGGGTTCGACGGTCCGTCACCTGCTCGCGCACACCAGCGGGCTGGCCTTCGACGAGCACCGCGCGATGGCCGCCCCCGGTACGCGCCGGCTGTACTCGAACGCCGGTTTCGAGGTGCTGGGCGACCACATCACCAAGGCGACGGGCATCGCGTTCGCGCACTACGTGCACCAGGCGGTGTTCGAGCCGCTCGGCATGGCGTCGACCACGCTGGACGGCTCGCCCGCCAAGGACGGGGTCTCGACGGTCTGCGACCTCGTCCGGTTCGCCGCCGAGCTCCAGGCGCCGCGGCTGCTGGACGCGCGCACGGTCGTGGAGGCCACCTCGGTGGTCCACCCGGGGCTCAAGGGGGTGCTTCCGGGCTACGGGATCCAGTCCCCCAACGACTGGGGGCTCGGCCTGGAGATCCGCGACGGGAAGTCCCCGCACTGGACGGGCGCCGCCTCCTCGCCGCGCACCTTCGGGCACTTCGGGCAGGCCGGCACCTTCCTGTGGGTGGACCCGGACGCCGGCGCAGCGTGCGTGGCGCTGGCCGACCGCGCCTTCGGCCCGTGGGCCGTGGAGGCCTGGCCCCCGTTCACCGACGCGGTCCTCGCCGAGCTCGCCGCCGCCCGCTGAGCCCGCCGAGCCCGTCGGCCGCTGAGCCCGCCGCCCGCTACGGCAGCTCCCAGATCAGCAGCTCGCCCGGGGACCCGGCGACGATCTCCAGGCCCTCTTCGCCGGTGATCCGCGCCGCGTCCCCGGGACCGAGCTCCTCCCCGTCCAGGCGCAGGTCCCCGCGCACCACGTGCAGGTAGACCCGCTCCGACGCCGGCAGGGCGATCCGCTCGCCCGCGCCGGGCCTGCGCACGTGCAGGACGGCGCCGGCCGCGGGGATCTCGTACGGGGTGCCGTCGGCGATCTGCCGGACCAGCGCGTACGAGGGCTCCCCGCCGGCGGCCGACGGCGCGAGCCACGTCTGCACGAAGCGCAGCGCCACCGTGCCGTCGTTGCGCTCGATGTGCCGGGCGCCGGATCCGGCGGCCAGGTGCTGCACGTCGCCGTGCCGGACCACCGTGTTCTCGCCGGTGCTGCCCTTGTGCGTGAGCTCGCCCTCGACGACCCAGGTCACGATCTCGGTGTGGCTGTGCGGGTGCTCGTCGAAGCCCGCGCCCGGGGCCAGCGTCTCCTCGTTGCACGCCAGGACCGGGCCGAAGCGCAGATTGTCCGGATCGTAGTGGGCGCCGAAGGAGAAGGCGTGCGCGGTGGTGATCCCGGCGTCCGGATCCCCGCCCGCGTACCGGTCGGCCCCGCGGCGTACGTCAATCATGGGAGCCACCGTAGCCCCCCGGTGGAACGCCGCCGCGGGACCGGACTCCGCGCCGCCGTCCCGATAAGGCAGTCTTGTCCCGTGCCCCAACCCGAACGTGAGCATTCCCCCGCGCATCCCGCTCCCGCCCATCCGCACTCCGCGACGCTGCGCCGACTGGAGAAGTCCTCCGGCCGGCTCGCCGCAAACGCGATCGCGCGCATGGACGAGACCCTGCCGTGGTACCGGGCGATGCCCCCGGAGAACCGGTCCTGGATCGGCCTGGTCGCGCAGGCCGGCATCGCCGCGTTCACGGAGTGGTTCCGGCACCCGGAGACTCCGCAGGCGATCTCGACGGACGTGTTCGGGACGGCTCCGCGCGAGCTGACCCGGGCGATCACGCTGCGCCAGACCGTGGAGATGGTCCGCACCACGATCGAGGTCATGGAGACCGCGATCGAGGAGGTCGCGGCCCCGGGCGACGAGTCGATCCTGCGCGAGGCTCTGCTGGTGTACGCCCGGGAGATCGCGTTCGCGACGGCCCAGGTGTACGCGCAGGCCGCCGAGGCGCGCGGGGCGTGGGACGCCCGCCTGGAGTCCCTCGTCGTGAACGCGGTGCTGTCGGGCGAGGCCGACGAGGGGGCCCTGTCGCGGGCCGCCGCACTTGGCTGGAATTCGCCGGAGCACGTGTGCGTGGTGCTCGGCACGGCGCCGGAGGGCGACAGCGAGCTGACGGTGGAGGCGATCCGGCGGGCGGCCCGGCACCACAAGCTCCAGGTCCTGACGGGCGTGCTCGGGGACCGCCTCGTCGTGATCGCGGGCGGCAGCGACAACCCGCTCCAGGTGGCCAAGTCGCTGATCGGCCCGTTCGCGGCCGGTCCGGTGGTGGCGGGTCCGGTGGTGGCGGATCTGCTGAACGCGACCAAGTCGGCGCAGGCCGCGGCGGCCGGGCTGAAGGCCTGTACGGCCTGGCAGGACGCCCCGCGGCCGGTGCTCGCCGACGATCTCCTGCCCGAGCGCGCGATCGCGTCGGATCCCTCCGCCAGGGAGCAGTTGGTGGAGGAGATCTACAGACCGCTGGAGGAGGCGGGCTCCGCGTTGCTGGAGACGCTGAGCGTCTATCTGGAGCAGGCGAGCAGCCTGGAGGGGGCGGCACGGATGTTGTTCGTGCACCCGAACACGGTGCGCTACCGGCTGCGACGTGTGACCGACGTCACCGGCTGGTCACCGTCCGATGTCCGATCCGCGTTCACGCTGCGGATCGCCTTGATCCTCGGGCGTCTGGCCGACGGCGATCCGCAGTCCTAGACTTTTGTCGGACATCAACAATTACCCCGACGGTTCTTCGTCCCTGTCCCCACGGGCGGCGGGGACCGTCCGCAAGAGAGAGTGTGAGGGTGCTCGTACTCGTCGCTCCCGGCCAAGGCGCACAGACGCCCGGCTTCCTGACTCCCTGGCTCGACCTCCCCGGCGCCGCTGACCGCGTCGCCGCCTGGTCGGACGCCATCGAGCTCGACCTTGCCCACTACGGCACGAAGGCGGACGCGGACGAGATCCGCGACACGGCGGTGGCGCAGCCGCTGCTGGTGGCCGCCGGTCTCCTGTCCGCTTCCGCCCTGGGCGCCCGTACGGCCTTCGGCGCCGTGGCGGGCCACAGCGTCGGCGAGATCACCGCCGCCGCGTACGCCGGTGTGCTGTCCGACGCGGACGCGCTGTCGTTCGTACGGACCCGCGGTCTGGCGATGGCCGAGGCCGCCGCCGTCACCGAGACGGGCATGGCCGCGGTGCTCGGCGGCGACCAGGCGGTCGTCCTCGCGCACCTGGAGAAGCTGGGGCTGACCCCGGCGAACATCAACGGCGCGGGCCAGATCGTCGCCGCGGGAACGATGGAGCAGATCGAGGCCCTGGCGGCCGAGAAGCCCGCGGGCTCCATGAAGGTCGTCGCCCTCAAGGTCGCGGGCGCCTTCCACACGCACCACATGGCTCCCGCGGTCGCCACGCTGGAGAAGGCCGCGCAGGCCCTCACCCCGGCCGACCCGGAGCTCAAGTACGTCTCGAACAAGGACGGCCGCGTCGTCGCCACGGGCGCCGACGTCGTCGCCCGCCTGGTCGGCCAGGTCGCGAACCCGGTCCGCTGGGACCTGTGCATGGAGACGTTCGGCGAGCTGGGTGTCACCGGGATCATCGAGCTCAGCCCGGGTGGCACCCTGACGGGTCTGGCCAAGCGCGCGCTCAAGGGCGTGCCGACCGTGGCCCTGAAGACCCCGGACGATCTCGAAAAGGCCGCCGCGCTCCTCGCCGAGCACGCGGTCTGAGAGAAGGAGCCCACACAGCATGTCGAAGATCAAGCCTGCCAAGGGCTCCCCGTACGCCCGTATTCTCGGCGTCGGCGGCTACCGCCCGACCCGCGTGGTCTCCAACGAGGTCATCCTGGAGACGATCGACTCGTCCGACGAGTGGATCCGCTCCCGCTCCGGCATCGCGACCCGGCACTGGGCCTCGCCCCAGGAGACCGTCGCCGCGATGTCGGTGGAGGCCTCCGGCAAGGCGCTGGCCGATGCCGGCGTCGCGCCCGAGCAGATCGGCGCCGTGATCGTCTCGACGGTCTCGCACTTCAAGCAGACCCCGGCCGTCGCCACGGAGATCGCGCACCGCATCGGCGCGGTCAAGCCCGCCGCGTTCGACATCTCCGCGGGCTGCGCCGGCTTCGGCTACGGCCTGACGCTGGCCAAGGGCCTCGTCATCGAGGGCTCGGCGCAGTACGTCCTCGTGATCGGCGTGGAGCGGCTGTCGGACCTGACCGACCTGGAGGACCGCGCGACGGCCTTCCTGTTCGGCGACGGCGCCGGCGCCGTGGTCGTCGGCCCCTCGGAGGAGCCCGCCATAGGCCCCACGGTGTGGGGTTCGGAGGGCGACAAGTCCGAGACGATCAAGCAGACCGTGCCGTGGGACGAGTACCGCAGCACGGACAGTGACCAGAAGTTTCCGGCCATCACGCAGGAGGGTCAGGCGGTCTTCCGCTGGGCCGTCTTCGAGATGGCCAAGGTGGCCCAACAGGCGCTCGACGCGGCCGGGATCACCGCGGAGGACCTGGACGTCTTCATCCCGCACCAGGCAAACATGCGGATCATCGACTCGATGGTGAAGACTCTGAAGCTGCCGGAGCACGTCACGGTCGCCCGCGACGTGGAAACCACCGGCAACACGTCGGCCGCCTCGATCCCGCTCGCCATGGAGCGGCTCCTGGCGACCGGAGCTGCGAAGAGCGGCGACACCGCGCTCGTCATCGGCTTCGGGGCGGGGCTCGTCTACGCCGCGACGGTCGTTACCCTCCCCTAGGGCCCGGGATCCACATCCCGCCCCGTTTCACCCAGTTAGCTATAGAAGGAGCGCCACATGGCCGCCACGCAGGAAGAGATCATCGAGGGTCTCGCGGAGATCGTCAACGAGATCGCCGGCATCCCCGTCGAGGACGTCGAGGCCGGTAAGTCGTTCACCGACGACCTGGACGTCGACTCGCTCTCCATGGTCGAGGTCGTCGTCGCCGCCGAAGAGCGCTTCGACGTCAAGATCCCGGACGAGGACGTCAAGAACCTCAAGACGGTCGGCGACGCCGCGGACTACATCCTGAACCACCAGGCCTGAGCCTGACGAGCGTTTGTCGCCACCCGGCGGTGGCGCCGTGACAATTCAGCACCCTCTGAGACGTGGAGAAAGAATTCCTGTGAGCCCGACCAATCGCACCGTGGTCGTCACCGGTATCGGCGCAACCACTCCGCTGGGTGGCGACAGCGCTTCGACCTGGGAAGGTCTGCTCGCCGGTCGTTCCGGCGTGAAGCCCCTTGAGGGCGAGCGCTTCGCCGAACTCCCGGTTCGTATCGCCGCCCCGGCCGCTGTGGACCCTTCCGAGGTCCTGCCCCGCCCGATGGCCCGCAAGCTGGACCGCTCGGCCCAGTTCGCCGTCATCGCCGCACGTGAGGCGTGGGCCGATGCCGGCTACACCGCCCCGGCGGGCGAGGACGCCGCCATCCTGCCCGAACGCCTGGGCACCGTGATCGCCTCCGGTATCGGCGGCGTCACCACCCTGCTCGACCAGTACGACGTGCTGAAGGAAAAGGGTGTGCGCCGGGTCTCCCCGCACACCGTCCCCATGCTCATGCCGAACGGCCCGTCGGCCAACGTCGGCCTGGAGGTCAACGCCCAGGCGGGCGTGCACACCCCGGTCAGCGCGTGCGCCTCGGGCGCCGAGGCCATCGGCTACGCGGTCGAGATGATCCGCACCGGCCGCGCCGACGTGGTCGTCGCGGGCGGCACCGAGGCCGCGATCCACCCGCTGCCGATCGCGGCCTTCGCCAACATGATGGCGATGTCCAAGAACAACGAGAACCCGCAGCAGGCCTCCCGCCCGTACGACAAGGCCCGCGACGGCTTCGTCCTCGGCGAGGGCGCGGGCGTCGTCATCCTGGAGTCCGCCGAGCACGCCGCCGCGCGCGGCGCCCGGGTCTACTGCGAGGTGCTGGGCCAGGGTCTGTCCGCGGACAGCCACCACATCGCGCAGCCGGAGCCGACCGGCCGCGGTGTCGCGGCCGCCGTGCAGAACCTGCTGGACAACACGGGTCTGGACCCGGCCGAGCTGGTCCACCTGAACGCGCACGCCACGTCGACCCCGCAGGGTGACACGGCGGAGCTGAAGGCCCTGCGCAAGGTCCTGGGCGACGACCTCGACCACATCGCGATCTCCGCGACCAAGTCGATGACCGGCCACCTGCTGGGCGGCGCCGGCGGCATCGAGACCGTCGCGACCGTGCTCGCGCTGTACCACCGTATCGCCCCGGCGACCATCAACGTCGACGAGCTCGACGAGGACATCGACGCGGACATCGTCGTCGGCGAGCCGCGCAAGCTGCCGGCCGACGGCCCGATCTCGGCGATCAACAACTCGTTCGGCTTCGGCGGTCACAACGTGACCCTCGCCTTCCGGACGGTCTAGTCCGCGGGGCAGTACGCACGAAAGGGCCCGCCCGGCACTCGCCGGGCGGGCCCTTCGCGCAGCCCCGCGCTCCGTACGCCCGGGGCTCAGACGACCTGGTGCAGCCAGCGGACCGGGGCGCCCTCGCCCGCGTAGCGGAAGGGCTCCAGTTCGTCGTCCCAGGGCTTGCCGAGCAGCTTGGCGATCTCCTCCTCCAGGTCGGTCTCGCCGTGGGCGGACCGGGCGAGGGCGGCGCGCAGCCGGTCCTCGGGGATCAGGATGTCGCCGTGCATGCCGGTGACGGCGTGGAAGATGCCGAGCTCGGGGGTGGAGCTGTAGCGCTCACCCTCGGCGGTGGGGCAGGGTTCCGCGGTCACCTCGAAACGCAGCAGGTGCCAGCCGCGCAGGGCGGACGCCAGCTTCGAGGCGGTGCCCGCTTCGGCCTGCCACGAGAACTCGGCTCTCCAGGTGCCGGGGGAGGCGGGCTGCCTGATCCAGTCGAGGTTCACCCGCACCCCGAGCACCCCCGCAACAGCCCATTCCACGTGCGGGCAGAGCGCGCGCGGAGCGGAGTGCACGTACAGGACTCCACGTGTCGTCACCGGGACCTCCAGTATGGGACGAGGTCGGGAATAAACTCCAGAAAACGGACAGTATGTGACGTGATGTAATGTAACGGAAATTATTTGACAATGCGCAACGGGACCTGCGGCCGAAACGCCACGGGAAAAAGCTACCGTGCGCCGGGGGTCATGGTGTGACGTACGGTCGGTCCGAGGCTGCCAAACGCAGAGCATTCACTCAGCAGGAGGCCCCGGAGGGCCCGGGGCGACGAGGAGGGAACCACCAGATGCGCACCACCGCCATGCGACGCCGCGCGCGCACGTCCCGGCGCCGGAGGCTCGCGGGGGCGGGCGCGTCGGCGGTCCTCCTGGCCGGGGTGCTGAGCGGGTGTCAGTCGGGCGGGTCGGACACGGAGGGTGAGCGCGGGTCGCAGGCCCGGCCGCGCTGGAACACCGCGCCCGCGTCGGTGGCCGCCGTCGGCGATTCCATCACCCGGGGTTTCGACGCCTGTTCCGTACTGGCGGACTGCCCGGAGGTCTCCTGGGCCACCGGGAACGACCCCGCCGTCCACTCGCTCGCGGCCCGGCTCCTCGGGGAGGCCGGGGTGCCGGCGCGCAGCTGGAACTACGCGGTGACGGGGGCCCGGATGGCGGACCTGCCGGGGCAGCTGGCCTCGGCCGCGCAGCACAGGCCCGACCTGGTCACGGTGATGGTGGGCTCGAACGACGCCTGCCGGCCCACGACTTCGTCGATGACGCCGGTGGCGGAGTTCCGGGCCGGGTTCGAGAAGGCCCTCGCGGGCCTGCGCACCGCCTCCCCCTCCTCCCAGGTGTACGTCTCCAGCGTGCCGGACCTCCAGCGGCTGTGGGAGCAGGGCAAGGACGCCCCGATGGTGCGGCAGATCTGGAAACTGGGGATCTGTCAGTCGATGCTCGCGGACCCGCTGTCGCTGGCCACCGGGGCGACGTCCCGGCGCGAGCAGGTGCGGGCGCGGGTGGTCGAGTACAACGAGGTGCTGCGCGAGGTCTGCGCGAAGGACGCGCTGTGCCGCTACGACGGCGGAGCCGTCTTCCAGTACCCGTTCTCCGCGGAGCAGTTGAGCCGCTGGGACTGGTTCCACCCGGGCAAGGACGGTCAGGCGCGGCTCGCGGAGCTGGCGCACCGCCAGGTGACGGCGGCCGAGCCGCCGCGCTGACGTGCGAGGGCCGTGGGACCGGGGGCGGGAGTCAGGGCCCGCCCCCGGTCCGGTGCGTGGGTGATTTCCGGCCACCCCGGCGGTTCTGGATCTCCAGGGTCGCCGTCAGGCGCGTGTCGCCGTGGGCGTGGCTCGCGCGGACCTCGTAGGCCCCGCCGATCCGCTGCCAGCGGCCGGCCTCCTCGTCCCAGACCTCGAAGGCCCGGGCGGGCAGGGCGATCTCGGCTTCGACGCTCTCGCCGGGGCCCGCCTCCACGCCCGCGAACGCGGCCAGCCAGCTCGCGGGACGCTCCACGGTGGTGCCCCCGGCGCGGTCGCAGGCCCGGTCGGCGGGAGCGACGTAGATCTGGACGACCTCTCGGCCGGACCGGGCGCCGGTGTTGGTGAGGCGGACCCGGGCGGTGGCGCCGGTGACCTCCAGGGACTCGTACGCCCAGTCGGTGTAGCCGAGGCCGTGCCCGAACGGGTAGGCCGGGGCGACGCCATGGCGCTCGTACGCCCGGTAGCCGATGAAGAGGCCCTCGGCGTACTCCAGGCGCCCCCCGGCCGGGGTCACCTCGGTGACCGGCGCGTCGGCGAGGCGCGCGGGCCACGTGGTGGGCAGGCGCCCGCCCGGCTCGGCGCGCCCGAGGAGTACGTCGGCCAGCGCGGCCCCGCCCTCCTGCCCGGGGAACCAGGTCAGCAGTACGGCGGCCACCTCCTCGCGCCACGGCAGCTCGACCGGGGAGCCCGCGTTGACGACGACCACGGTGTTCGGGTTGGCGGCGGCGACGGCGCGCACGAGGTCGTCCTGGCGGCCCGGCAGACGCAGGTCGCTCCGGTCGAAGCCCTCGGACTCCACGCGCTCGGTGGTCGCGACGACCACGACCGCGGTGTCGGCGGCGCGGGCGGCCGCCACGGCCTCGGCGATCAGCTCGTCGGCGTCGCGCCGCGGGCCGAGGTGGAGCAGCGAGAACATGATCGCCCGCATCGGCAGGGAGGAGGTGTCGGGCACCTGGTAGGTCAGCGAGACCTCGACGGGCTCCCCCTCGGTGAGCGCGACGCGGCAGCGCTCGCTGGGGGCGCCGAAGAAGGCCTCGAAGGGGTCGGCCTCGTTGCCCATCGGCTGGACGCCGTCCCAGAGGGTCTCGCCGCCGACCGCGAGGGCGAAGGCGCCGAGCCCGCGGGTGCCGAAGGCGTGCTCGCCGCTCTCGCGCGGCACGAACGTACCGGTGACCTCGATGCTCGCCATGGTCGCGTACGAGGCTCCGGCGGGCAGGTCCTCGCCGATCCACTGGACCTGGCCGGTCGGCAGGCCGCCCTCGCCGAGGACGGCGCCGGAGGCGTCGCGGCAGATCGCGCGGAGCTCGAAGCCCTGGCCGGCGGGGGTGAGTTCATCGCAGGGGTCGGCTCCGACGCGGAAGGTCAGGGCCCCGTCCGGGAGGGCGGCGCCCAGCCCGTCCAGCGGGGAGACGATCCGCTCGGGGAAGACGGTGGCCGAGCCGCCGCCCAGCACGCGGGCGTCGCGGGCGGCGGCGCCGAGCAGGGCGACGGTGCGGCCGGGGGCCGCGTCCAGCGGCAGGGCCCCGTTCTCGTTGCGTACGAGGACGAAGCCGCGGGCGGCGAGCTCGCGGGCCAGCGCCTGGCCGTCGATCGGGGCCGGGACCTCGGCGACGGCGGCCGGAGCGCCCTCCAGGATCCCGACGCGGGCGGCGAGGCGCAGGACGTTGCGCACGGCCCCGTCCACGGCCGACTCCGGGACCTCGCCGGCCCGGACGGCTTCGGCGAGGGCGGGCCCGTACACGGTACGCGGTCCGGGCATGGCGACGTCGAGGCCGCCGAGGATGCCGCCGGTGGTGGAGCGGGCGGCCATCCAGTCGGAGACGTTGTACCCGTCGAAGCCCCACTGGCCGCGCAGGACCTCGTTCACCAGGTACCCGTTCTCGGTCATCGTGGTGCCGTTGACCCGGTTGTAGGCCGTCATGATGCCCCAGGGACGGGCGTCGGCGACGATCGTCTCGAAGGGCGCCAGGTACAGCTCGCGCAGCGGGCGCGGGGCGATGACGCTGTCGACGGTGAACCGCTCGGTCTCCGCGTCGTTGCCGACGAAGTGCTTGACCGTGGTGGCGACGCCGCCGTCCTGGACGCCGTTCACGTAGCCGGAGCCGATGGCCCCGGTCAGGTACGGGTCCTCGGAGTAGCACTCGAAGTGGCGGCCGCCGAGCGGGGAGCGGTGCAGGTTGACGGTGGGGGCGAGGAGGACGTGGACGCCCTTGCGGCGGGCTTCCTGGGCGAGGAGCCGGCCGGCCCGGCGGGCGAGCGCGGGGTCCCAGGCGGCGGCGAGGGCCGACGGGGAGGGCAGGGCGATGGACGGGTCGTCGGCGGTCCATTGCACGCCGCGGACCCCGATGGGGCCGTCGGACATGACCAGGGACTCCAGCCCGATCCCGGGAACGGCGGGCAGGGACCACATGTCCCGGCCGGCCAGGAGGCGGGCCTTGGTGTCGAGGTCCAGCTTGCCGAGCGCCGCTTCCACGGCGTCGTGGCGGACCTGATCGGCATCGGTCACGGCCGTGCCTCCTCATGGGGTGCGTACGTGCGGGTGGGGGCATCGCGGGTGGTGCGGGTGCCGCCGCAGGGGTCGCCTCCATCCTGGACCCGATACCGGTAGGACGGTAGGGTTCGTGATGTCTTCGTGACATTCGGATACCGTACGTACGCTCCCGCCACCGGGGCGGGCATGGCGTGAGCGGAAGAGGTACCGGAGCGATGGCCAGGGCCAGGAGCGAGGAGCGGCGCGGCGACATCGTCCGCGCGGCGGTCGAGGTGATCGCGGAGCGCGGCTACCGCGGTGCGTCGCTGGGCGCGGTGGCCGAGCGCGTCGGCCTGACCCAGCAGGGGCTGCTGCACTACTTCCCGACCAAGGAGACGCTGCTGGTCGCGGTGCTGGAGGAGCGCGACCGCTGGGACACCGGCGGCGGCTCGCGCGCCTCGGCCGGCGCCTGGCGCCTGGACCTGCTGGCCTCGCTGGTGGAGTACAACGCCATGCGCCCCGGCATCGTGCAGACGTTCTCGGCGCTGCTGGGCGAGAGCGTCACGGACGGGCATCCGGCGCGTCGGTTCTTCACCGAGCGCTACGCGCAGGTGCGCTCGGAGATGGCGGCGGTGCTGCGCGCCGAGTTCGGCGAGCGGCTGCCGTCCGGCCTGACCCCCGAGCAGGCCGCCCCGCTGCTGACCGCGGTCATGGACGGCCTCCAGTACCAGTGGCTGCTCGCCCCGGAGTCCGTGGACATGCCGGCCGCCTTCCGCTCCTTCCTGACCCTGCTGCGCGGGCCGGAGGCCGCGGCGTAGGGGGCTCCCGGGGCCCGGCGGCGGGCTGGCATGCTGGGGCCGTGAAGATCGCAGCAGCGCAGCTCACCTGCGTCCCGGCCGACCTGTCCGCCAACACGGAGCGCAGCGCCGCCCTCGCCGCCGAGGCCCGGGCGCAGGGCGCCGAACTCGTCGTCTTCCCCGAGCTGACCCTCACCGGCTACGAGTTGGACGCCCTCGCCGCCGACCCCGGGCTGTGGCTGGCCGACGCCGAGGACCCCCGGCTGGATCCGCTGCGTTCCGCCGGCATCGCCGTCGCGGTCAACGCGGCGCTGCGCACGGCCGGCCCGCTGCCCGCCCTGGCGACCCTGGTCTACGGGGCGGACGGCAGCCATGTGACCACGTACGCCAAGCAGCACCTGTACGGGCACGAGCAGGGGGTGTTCGCGGCGGGCGGGAGCCCGGGCCGCTTCACGCTCGGCGGCATCCGCTTCTCGCTCGGCGTCTGCTACGACAACCACTTCCCGGAGGTCACCGACAGCGCGGCGGCCGACGGCTGCCGGGTCCACCTGGCGAGCTCCCTGTACGGGACGGGCGACGGGATCCGGGAGCTGGCCACGGTGTACCCCGGGATCGCAGACGAGCACAACCTGTACGTGGTGGTCGCCAACCACGTCGGTCCGGCGGGCCGGTGGACCGGCTGCGGCCGCTCGGCGGTGTGGGCTCCGGGCGGCCTGCCGCTGGCCGAGGCGGACGACCGTACGGCCTCGGTGGTGACGGCCGACATCGGCGCCTGACGGACGGGCGGCCCCGAGACGGGCGGCCCCGAGACGGGCGGCCTTTCGGCGGGCGGGCCGAAGGCGGCCGGGCCGCCTCCGGCCGGACCGTCAGCCGATCGCGGGCACCTTCGAGTGCCGTCCGGTGCGCGGGGTGTCCTCGTCCCGCCGCGCGGGGTCCTCCACCGCGACGGGCTCCCGGTCCCGTACCAGCGCCGGCAGCACCAGCGCGAACGCCGCCGCCGTGTAGAGCGCGGTCCACAGGACCCAGCCGCCCGGCGGTGCCCAGTGCGCCGAGAAGGGCACCCAGGGCCCGTTGACGCCAACCGCGAAGCGGCGCAGCGCCCAGAAGAACGCCGCCGCATTCGCCAGCGCCAGCCCGGCGACGCCGAAACCGACGAGCCTGCGCCACGGGAACCCCTGCTCGGGCGCCCGGCTCGCGCAGATCAGCGCCGCCATCAGCGGCAGGCCCACGGCGAAGGGCAGCAGGTAGCGGCCCTGCCAGACCATGCCCAGCTGTTCCGCCTGGGAGGCCTGGGCCGCAACCGGCACCACCACGATGGCCACGAGCATGCCGACCAGCGCCACCGCCTCGCGACCCCGGCCGTACGCCAGCGCCAGCCCGGTGACGACCGCGATCACGCCGAGCCAGACCAGCCAGGTGAAGGCGGGCGCCGGCGTGTCCAGCCAGCCGAAGTAGCCGAGCATCTGGTGGACGTACGTCTCGGTGTTGCCGAAGGTCTGCCGCGCCGCTTCCTTGGCGGTGAGCGACGTGGGCGTGTTGATCACCGAGTTGTCGGGATGCGCCCCGGCCCAGAGCAGCGCGCCGGCCGTGGCCAGACCGAGCAGCGCGGTCCACACCCACAGGGCCTTGCGGCGCAGCACCGAGCGCAGGACACCGCGGTGGGCGAGCAGCAGACCGAAGAAGACGGCGCCGGAGAACCAGATCAGGCCCAGCGGGCGGATGTTGATCAGGACGAGCCCGCCGATGCCGACCCTGGCCAGCCGCCGGTTCAGCAGCCGCGGATCGGGCGACACCAGGACGGAGAGCAGGGCCGTCCACACGAGGATGCCGGCGGCGATCTCACCGCCGCTGGGGTTGACCATGCCGGCCATGTACAGGGCCATCGGCGTGGCCGCGGTGAACACGCCGAGCAGTGCCACCGAGCGCCGCCGCCGCCACTCGGCGGCCGTGACGACCGCACTGGCCAGCAGGGCCGAGCACAGCGCCGCCGAGACCAGCCGCATCAGGTACAGCCCCTTGGGGCCGTCGACGAGCAGGCTCGGCCAGCCGGTCACGAGGTAGTACGCCGGGTGGTAGCGGCCGGCGGCCGTGGTGACCTGGACGGTCTTCTCCGAGTGCCCGATCGCGGGCGCGCAGGAGGCCGGCCTGTCCTCGTGCCAGGCGTAGCACTCGTGCTGCTTGGGCAGCGGCTTGTACCACTCGGGCAGCCGCACTCCGGTCTCGGCGAACTCGCCCTCGATGCCCGCCACCATGTGCGGGACCATCACCTCGGTGCCGCCGATCTGGCCCCGGGCGACGGCGGCCGCGCGGATGAAGTGGGCGTGCTCGTCCGGGGAGCCGCCGAGCGGGGTGGCGACGGACCAAGAGGCCGCGAGCGTGAAGAACAGCGCGAAGGCGATGGCCCAGAGCCGCTTCGGGGTCCGGGCCGACCAGTCGGCCAGGCGCGTCAGTGCGGAGATCATCGCTTCCCTCTGATCATCGGATGTAGCTCAGCCAGCTCTGGTCGCCGTCCTTGGAGCACTCGTGCTTCGGCGCGAACTTCGGACACTTCCCGTCCTGCTGCCGGATGGTGTGTGAGACCCAGGGCAGGATGCGGTAGGTGCCGTCCTGCGCAGGCATGTAGCGGTCGGACATCGAGGAGGAGACCGTGCCGAGCAGCAGGAGCAGGGCGCACAGGGTGCCGATCACGGCGCCCTCGCGGCCCGGGAAGCCGGTGCGGACCGCGGCGGGAGCCGAGGAGCCGTCGCCTGCGGTCGCGGGCGGGGCGCCTTCGGCGGACCCGATGGCCCCGGTGGCCCCGGAAGCCGTGCGCCGCTCGGCCAGCTTCAGCGAGACCAGGTGCGCCACCAGCGCGCACAGGATCAGCCCGCAGTAGAGCAGCTGGTTGTTGGTGCGCGTGTAGAGCTGGACGGTCTGCGTCTCGTACATGTGCGAGGCGATGTACATGCGCATGACCCACGCGCTGATGAACATCGCGGCGATGGTGACGACGAGCGGCTTGCGCAGGCCCAGCCAGATCGCGACGCCCAGGCACACGAAGGTCACCAGGGCGAACAGCCCGACCCCGCCGAACTCCCCCGGCGGCGGCCAGTCGCCCACCTTGCCGGGCATGTCGGTGCGCCACATCAGGTAGTAGGCCGGGTCGGTGAAGTTGTCGAAGCGGAAGTTGTAGTCCTTGGTGGTCTGCCCTTCCTTCAGCATGACCATCAGGTAGCGCCCGGCCACCACGAGGAACGCCGCCAGCGCGCTGCCCATGAAGGCCGCGCCCTTGAGCCGGCCGGTCTTCCACGGGAAGTACAGCAGGGCGGCGAACAGCACGCCGGCGGCGCTCCACAGGAACCAGCCCGAGTACGTGAGGAACAGCACGCCCAGCACCGCGCCGAAACCGGCGCCCGTGAGCAGCAGCGGACGCCAGCCCTGCGTACCGCTGCGGCGCAGCGCCACGACCATCGCCACGAGCACGGGGATCAGCAGGACGAGCACGGTCTGGCTGTACGGCTTGTACGAGTCGATCAGCGCGAACGCGGGCACGACCCCGAAGGCCAGCGCCCGTACGGGGCTCAGCAGCATCCGCCAGGCGAGGTAGACGAGCGGGCCGAAGGCGGCGGCGCCCAGGATCTGGAGGTCCTTGAACGCGTACGCGGTGTTGCCCCCGCGGAACCACTCGGCGTAGTGGCCGAGCGTGTAGAGAGGCATCGGCGGGTAGACCGGCGAGCCCGACGGCTGTCCGTTCGCGACGGCGTGGGCCCATTCGACGATGCGGCCGCTGTCGCCGTTGAGGCCGAACATCGGCCACGGCGTGCCCAGCAGCGCGACGACGGCGCCCGCCGCGACGAAGCCGCTGGCCAGACCCGCGAGGGCGGCGGCGGCCAGGCGCGTGGCCAGGTCGAAGTGGCGGCCGCCGCGCAGCCGCATCGCCAGCACCACGGCGCCGATGAACAGGAGCCCGACCAGCGCGAACCGCAGCTGGATCGCTGCCAGACCGCTGACCTGCGCGATCCGGTTGAGCGGGTTGAGCTTGAAGCCGCGTGCCAGCAGCGGGAGGAGCAGCGCCGCGGCGAACGCCACGGCGGCTTCCAGCAGCAGGAGCCCGCCGCGGGAGCGCAGGGCGCCGCGCGGGGCTCCGGCCCGGTCCGCATCCGAGGACTTCGAGCCGCCCGGGGCGTGCGAGGCCGGTCCGCTCGGGGGAACAGGGCGCACGGCCGCCGACCCCTCGGTACTGACTGTCACTGACGGTGTCCCTACTGCTGGTCGGTGCTCGGCGCGACGGCCGGCCGTCGTTCCCGGCGATCCACTGCCCGGCTCCGGGCCCGCTCAAGGACGGTGTGGGACGGCCTCGGCGCGTGCCGCCACGCATACTATCGGGCCGCCGGTGAGGGCCACCGGTGGCGGAACGACGAGATCCGCCGCCCCGGCGGCCCACCTCAGTCGAGGACCCCGAAGCCGGCGAGCAGGAAGAGCAGCACCCAGCCGCCCACGGACAGCCAGCCGAGCACCAGCCCGATCGTCGCGAGCCCGGTGCCCTCGTCGCCCCGCGCCCGGATCTGCGCCTTGGCGACGTGGCCGGTGGCCACGGCGCCGAGGCCGGCGGCCCCGAGGGTCGGCAGGCTCAGCACGCCGAGGGCGAGCGAGGTGATCGCCATCCCGTTGACCCGGCGCGGGGGCAGGGGCATGGGCAGCGGCATGGGCATCGGCATCGGCATCGACCCGTACGCGGCGGGCAGCCCGGCGGCGGCGCCGAACGTGCCCGGCACCGGCCCGGCCGGCAGGTCCGCGACCAGCTGCCCGAGCTGGCCGTACGTCTGCGCCTTGTACACGGCGTCGAAGCGCTGACCGTACTCCTCGCGGGAGAGCCGGCCCTCGGCGTACGCGGCCTTGAGCACGTCCACCGTCCGGTCCCGGTCGGTGTGCGAGGCCCGCATCGCGGCCTGCGGGGTGGGCGCGGGCTGCCACGCCTGCCCGTACACCTGCCCGTGTGCCTGCTGCTGCGGGCGTACCGGATACGGCTGCCCCCACGGCTGTTCGGCCATCCCGCCACCTCCGAAGCCCCTGCGCGCGGTGCGCGTCCCTCCAGGATGGAGGACGAACGGGCGCCCGCGATAGTTGCGCGGCCGGTGGGCCGGGGCCTGTGACGAGGACGACGTGTGTGATGGGGTGGCCGGCATGAGCGACTTCGAGACGATCACGGTTCCGGCGCACCTCAGCGGGTACCCCGGGGTGGCCTTCGGCGGCTACGTGGCCGGGGTGCTGGCCGCGCGGTCCGCCGCGAAGACCGTACGGGTGGACTTCCGCCGGCCGGTGCCCACGCAGGCCCCGGTCCGGCTCGACCCGACCGCCGAAGGCGGCGCCCGGCTGGTGGACGGCGAGCTGCTGCTCGCGGCGGCGAGCCCCGCCGAACCGGCCGCGCAGGCCCCGGAGCCCCCGTCCTGGGAGCTGGCCACGGCGGCGGCCGACGCCTACCGGGCGGCGCCCCCGGACGGGATGGTCGACTGCTTCGGCTGCGGCCTGCACCGCACCCCCGGCACCGGGCTGCGCCTGCACTGCGGCCGGGTCCCCGGCGGCGCGCTGGTCGCGGCGGCCTGGACGCCGGGCCCCGCACTCGGCGACGCGGACGGGCTGCTCCCGCCCGAGCTGGTGTGGGGTGCTCTGGACTGCCCGGGCAACGCGGCCGGGCGGCTGCTCGACGGCCGCCGGGCCGGCGCCGTCACGGCGGCCCTGACCGCGCGGCTGCTGCGCCCGGTGCCGGTGGGCGCGGGTCTCGTCTCGTATGCCTGGCTGCTCGGCAGCGAGGGCCGCAAGTACCGCGTGGGCACGGCCCTGGCCACGGCCGACGGCGACCTGTGCGCGGTGGGCGAGGCCTTGTGGGTGGAGCCCCGCACCCAGTCCTAGGCCGGCTGGGGAGCAGGGGCCGGGAGGAGGTGTCTGGTCCCCCAGGCACCGAGCGAGCTCAGCGCCTCGTCGAGTTCCCGGCCGAGCGGGGTCAGCGAGTACTCCACGCGCGGCGGGACCTCGTCGTACACCTCGCGATGGACGATGCCGTCCGTCTCCAACTCGCGCAGCTGCGCCGCGAGCACCTTCTCCGAGATGCCCGGGACCAGCCGGCGCAGTTCTCCGAACCGCCGCGGCCGCTGCTGCAACTCCCACAGCAGCGAGACCTTCCACTTGCCGTCGATCACGGCCATCGCCGCCGCCACGCCGCAGTGGTCCGCCCCCGGCCTCCTCGCAACCGACATCGCCCGCGCCTCCCACCTGCTCGCTCACCTGGGGGTAACCACCCACCCCCAAGTGCGTACTTGAGTGCCTCACCCCTTGCCACCAGGCTCAACGTCATGACTTACGACAACGTTCCGAAGCGTCCCGTCGCCCTCCTCGGCCTCGGCGACATGGGCACCGCCCTGGCCCGCACCTGGCTCGCCGCCGGCTATCCGCTCACCGTCTGGAACCGCACCCCCGCCAAGGCCGCGGCCCTCGCCTGCGAAGGCGCCGTCGTCGCCGCGAGCCCCGCCGACGCGGTGGCGGCGGCCGACCTGGTCGTGCTCTGCCTGCTGGACGACGCGAGCGTCGGCCAGACCCTGGAGGGCGTGGACGTGTCCGGCAAGGACCTGGTCGACCTCACCACCGGTACGCCCGGCGAGGGCCGGGAGCGCGCCGCCTGGGCCGCGGCCCGCGGAGCCCGCTTCACGGACGGCGGGATCATGGGGACCCCGGTGATGATGGGCGTCCCCGCGTCCGGCGCGTACGTCTTCTACAGCGGCTCCCGCGCCCTGTTCGACGCGCACCGCGCCGCCTTGGAGGTCCCGGCCGGAGCCCGTTTCGTCGGCGAGGACCCCGGCCACGCGGCGCTGTACGACGTGGCGCTGCTGAGCGCGATGTACGGGATGTTCGCCGGGATCTCGCATGCGTTCGCCCTGATCGAGGCCGAGGACATCGCCCCGAAGGACCTGGCGCCGCTGCTGTCGGAGTGGCTCGGCGCGATGGGCTTCTTCGTGGACAACGTGGCCGAGCGGTTGACCTCGCGCGACTTCACCACGGGTGTCGTGTCGAACCTGGCCATGCAGGTCGCCGCCGCTCCCACCCTGCTGCGCACGGCGGCGGAGCAGGGTGTCGGCACGGAGCTGCTGGCCCCCTACCTGGACCTGATGCGGCGCCGCCTGGACGCCGACCGGCAGGCCCGTTCCGGCGAGGACACGACCGGGGCGATCACCCTGCTCACGCGCCAGGTCGTGTCGTCGAGTCCCGTCCGGGATCAGCGGTAGGGGGCTCCGGGCCCCCGGCCGCCGGCCGCGCCGCCGGCCGGGTACCGCGGGGGCTGCTGCGCGTACGGGTCGGACTGCGGCGCCGGGTGCGGGGCCTGCTCGTACGGTGCCGGCCCCGTCGGCGGGCCGGTCCGGGCCGTCCCCTCCTCGGCGGCCCCCTCCGCGTCCTCGCCGCGCAGCTCCCGGACCATGAGCGTGGCCCCGGCCACCGCACCCGGCATCAGGAACACCGCGACCAGCGGCACCAGGAAGGCCAGCACCAGCGGGACGCCGAAGCCGAGCGCCATCGCGCGGCGTCCGCGCAGCAGGACGAGACGTTCCTTCAGCTCCACCTCGCGGCGCTGGAGCGCCACGGCGGTGAGCTCCTCGGTGAGGAAGAACCCGGACACGCAGAACCCGATCGCGGGGACCACGGTCTGTCCGACGACGGGGATGAAGCCCAGGGCGAAGAGCAGGATCCCGTAGAGCAGCACCCGGACGAGCACCTTGATGCTGTCGCGGGCCGAGATCCACAGCTCCTTGGCCAGCGGCAGCCCGGATTCCGGGGCGTCGCCGCCGACGCTGCGGTCGACCTGCTCCGAGAGGGACTCGTAGAACGGCTGGCCGATCAGGAGGGTCACCGCGGTGAAGGTGATCACCGCGACGAAGAGGCCGAGGCCGAAGACGAGGGCGGTCAGGAATCCGCGGAAGAGGCCGAGCCAGGGAGAGCCCCAGCCGTCCGCGAAGGGGGTGGCCCAGGCCGTCAGGTCGTCGGCGCCGTAGCCGAGCCCGATGAGGGCGCCGGTGTAGAGCACCAGCGCGAGCAGTCCGGGCAGCAGGCCGAACCCCAGCCACCGGCCGTGCCGGAACACCCATCGCTGTCCGGCCAGCAGATGACCGAATCCCCCCGCAAGATCACGCATGGGGCACAGCTTACGGCGAAGGCCGCACCCCGTGATCGGGGTGCGGCCTCCGCGCGGTGCGAGCGCGATCAGACGGCGAGCTCGACCGTGATGTTGCCGCGGGTCGCCTTGGAGTACGGGCAGACCTGGTGGGCCTTCTCGATGAGGTCCTTGGCGGTGGCGACGTCCACGTTCGGGATCGAGGCGGAGATCTTGACGATCAGGCCGAAGCCGTCGTCGTTCTTGCCGATGCCGACCTCGGCGGTGACGGTCGAACCGGAGATGTCCGCGTTCTCGTTGCGGGCCACGACACCGAGCGCGCCCTGGAAGCAGGCGCTGTAGCCGGCGGCGAACAGCTGCTCCGGGTTGGTGCCGGCGCCGCTGCCGCCCATCTCCTTCGGCGGGTTCACGACGACGTCGAGCTGGCCGTCGTTGGTGGCGACGCGGCCGTCACGGCCGTTCTCGGCGGTGGCGACGGCGGTATAGAGAACCTCGGACTGCTGGATGGACATGTGAAGGGATCCTCCTGGTAATCGCCGTGACTCGCGCCCACGATCACGACGGTGTGGGGTGAGCCTAACCGGTGAAGGAAACGATCATCTTTCCGGTGTTCTCACCGCGCAGCATGCCGAGGAAGGCCTCGGTCGCGTTCTCCACGCCCTCGACGACGGTCTCATCGGCCACGAGCTCGCCGGAGCGCAGCCAGCCGGCGACGTCCTGGACGAACTGCGGCTGGAGTCCGGCGTGGTCGCCGACGAGCACGCCCTGCAGGCGCAGCCGCTTGCCGATGACCAGGGCCAGGTTGCGCGGGCCGGGGGTCGGCTCGGTGGCGTTGTACTGGGCGATCGCCCCGCACAGGGTGGCGCGGCCGTGCACGTTCAGGGAGGAGATGGCGGCCTCCAGGTGGTCGCCGCCGACGTTGTCGAAGTAGACGTCGATGCCTTCGGGGGCGGCCTCCTTCAGCTGCTCGCCGACGGGGCCGTTCTTGTAGTTGAAGGCGGCGTCGAAACCGTACTTCTCCGTGAGGAGCGTCACCTTCTCGTCCGATCCGGCAGAGCCGATGACCCGGGCGGCGCCCTTGATCTTCGCGAACT
The DNA here is from genome assembly GCF_001044425.1 of Streptomyces roseus. Classification (GTDB taxonomy): domain Bacteria; phylum Actinomycetota; class Actinomycetes; order Streptomycetales; family Streptomycetaceae; genus Streptomyces; species Streptomyces roseus. The sequence goes on along the minus strand of NZ_LFML01000161.1, from coordinate 131,623 downwards.
GGCCGACGAGGCTGCCGACCGCACCGGCCGCGCCGGAGACGAAGACGGTGTCGCCCTCCTTGAAGGAGGCCACCTCGAAGAGGCCCGCGTAGGCGGTCAGGCCCGGCATGCCGAGCACGCCGAGGTAGGCGGAGAGCGGGGCGAGGGCGGCGTCGACCTTGGTGGCGTGCTTGGCGTCCACGTCGGCGTACTCGCGCCAGCCCAGGCCGTGCAGGACGTGGTCGCCGACGGCGAAGCGCTCGTCGGCGGAGGCGACGACCTCGCCGACCGCGCCGCCGTCCATCGGCCGGTCCAGCTGGAACGGCGGGACGTAGGACTTCACGTCGTTCATCCGGCCGCGCATGTACGGGTCCACCGACATGTACAGGTTGCGCACCAGGATCCGGCCGGGGGCCGGGGCCGCCACCTCGACCTCGCGCAGGGCGAAGTCCTCGGCGACGGGCCAGCCCTGCGGACGGCGGACGAGGTGCCACTCGCGGCTGACGGCAGGGATCTCAGACATGGGTGCTCCCGATCGAGGAATGGAATCGACTGAATACTTCAGCAGGTGAAACAACCATGCTCCTGGATATTTCATGTTGTCAAGTAAATGGGTACGCTGGATCCATGCCCAGTCGCCGCACAGACCCCCTGACCCTTGAGGTCGTCGAGCTCATCGGTTCCGTCGTGGCCCGCTACCACGAGGAGTACGAGGACGCGGCGGCCAGCCACCAGCTCACCGGCGCCCAGGCGCGGGTGCTGAACCTGCTGTCCCTGGAGCCGATGCCGATGCGCCGGATAGCCCAGCAGCTGAAGTGCGAGCCCTCGAACATCACGGGCATCGTGGACCGACTGGAATCGCGCGGCCTGGTCGAGCGCAGGCCGGACCCGGCGGACCGCCGGGTGAAGCTGGCCGCCCCGACGCAGGAGGGCCTGCAGACCGCGGACCGGCTGCGGGAATCGCTGGACTTCGCGCGCGAACCGCTGGCCGGACTCTCCACGGCGGAGCGGACGGTCCTGCGGGACCTGCTCAAGCGGATGCTGGGCTGAGACGCCCGGAGCGCCGCTCCGTGGCCTATTCCGTGCAGAAGAGCTGCCACCACTTGCACTTGGGCGGCAGCGGCGTGGGACTGGGGCTGGGCGACGGCGGCTGCGCCGACCCCGAGGCACTCGGCGACGGCTTCCCCGACTGACCCGGCTTTACGGAGGGCCCCGGCCCTGTGGCCCCCTTCGTCGGCCCCGTCTTGACCGAGGCGGAGGCGGACACGGTCGGACCCGGCTGCGCGGACCCCTCGGCGGACCCCTCGGGCCCGGGCGTCTGCGCACCGCCCGCGGTGGCCTTCGCGGACCCGGAGGCCTTCACCGGCTTCAGCGCCGGGGGCGCGGCGGGGGTCCCCTTGCCGCTCGGCAGCGGACCCGGGTCCTTCGGGCCGTTCCCGTCGGTGAGCACCACCTCGGCGGCCCGGTCGGTCTTCTGCCCCTCGGTGACGATCCGGGCCAGCGCGACCGTGCCCCCGACCGCGAGGGCCAGGCCCACCCCGAGGGTGAGCAGGGTCCGGCGGCGCCTGCGGTGCGTGGCGCGGCGCCGCGATCCGGCCCGGCCGCCCCGGTCCGCACCGGACAGCACGACGAGCGAGTCCGCGAACGGATCGGCGAGCGGGTCCTGCGCCCCGGTCCGCGCGGAGCCGTACGGGTCGGCGGGCACGGCGGACACCCCGGGTGCGGCGGGCGGCAGGTACTCGATCGGGGTACCGCAGCCGGCGCACGCCAGGGCGCCGTTGAGGTGTCTCCGGCACGCGTGGCAGTAGTCCATGACGACCGCACGCTACGTGGTTCCCCGCAACATCCGTATCGCGGGTTCGTGGAGGTCCTGTGTGGAATCGTGGCCTCCATGACTGCGTCCGCCTCCTCGGGATCCTTCGGTCCGGCCGCCTTCCAACTGGTGCTGCTGCGCCGGATGGCGGACTTCCGGCCCGAACTCGCCGAGGAGGCGCGGCGGCTGCTCGGCGCCTCGCTCGCCGAGCAGCGGGAGGCGAACAAGCGCTGGCAGGCGATGGTGCGCTCACCCCGCTCGCGCGGCGCGCTGGCCCGCTACCGCTCGGTGCTCGGGCCGCCCGAGTCCACGGCCGCCCGCACCATCGGCGACCTGGAGTGCGAGGCCCTGCTGTGGCGGCTGCCGCTCTGGCCGGACCTGCGCTTCGAGGTGCTGGCGGCGCCGGACGGGGCGGTGTGGAACGAGTGGCTGATCAGGGCCCCGGGTGCGCCGGGGCCCGTACTGCGGACCCCGGAGGACCTGAGGCCCTGGTCGGCCACCGTGGACGAGGTGGCGCGGGCCTTCGCCCCGGTGCGCCCGATGGAGGGCACCGCGCCGACCCGGTGGCGCCTGGCGTTCGCCGCGCAGGGGCGGCCGTGCGTGGCGGAGTTCACGTACGGCCTGCTCCAGCGCGTCGCGGTCGACGGGGTCGAGGTGTAGGAGGCACACCCCTAGGCACACCCCTACGAGGCGAGGAAGGCCCGGACCCCCGCCGAGGTGGCGTCGTCCCCCAGCAGGTCGTTGTGCCCCAGGCAGCCGACCGGCGTGTTGGCCGCGCCGGCGAGCGGGACGCTGGCGTCGGGGTTGACGACCTCGTCGCAGTTCGACCAGAACGTCGCGTACTTCACCGCGCCCGGGGTCTCGTCCCCCGCGTTCAGGTTCTTCACGACGTAGGAACCGGGGGTCATGTCCCGGCAGGCCTGGTCCCACAGGGCGCAGGCCCACGCGGTGGAGGTGCCGTGGTTGGGGCCGGCCAGCGAGACCCAATGGTCCACGGTGGCGGTGCCGCCGCCGAACTTCACGTACCAGCGACCGACCAGTGAGCCCAGCGAGTGCGCCACGATGTCGACCCTGGCGGCGCCGGTCTGCCGGCGGACCTGGTCGACGTACGCGCCGAGCTGCCCGGCCACGACCTCGTTCACCGACTGGTGCGTGTCGTAACCCCACGAGAAGAGCTCCGAATCCGCGTACCCGGCGGCGCGCATGTCCTCGCGCAGGCCGCCCCAGACGCCCGGGTCGGCGTTGTAGCCGTGGATGAAGACGACCGGGTTGTGCGGCTGCACAGGGGTGGCGGCCCGGGCCGGGAAGGGTGCGAGGAACGCCAGGCAGAGCGTCAGGAGCGCGAGCGGTTTCTGGCGGGGCGTCAGCATGGGGTCCCCTTTACCTCGTTACGCGCGAGTAGCGCGGTCAGTGGCGGCATCGTGCTGCCTGTCGGTACAGAAATCCACCCCCGTGCAGCACCTCTCGCCCCGTGCGACACACCCGGCCGGAGCAGCCCAACGGGCGCTATGCACCATTCGACCGAGAAGATATGAAATGCAACCGGCAGCCGCCGGACTCTTGCGCCAGCGCTCTCGGGAGGATCTGCCGTGACCGTCAGTCTTGAGCAGTTGCGCCGCTGCCACGTCGCCGTCGACCTGGGAGCAGCCAGGACCCGCGTCTACGTCAAGGGCGCCGGCCTGGTCGTCGACGAGCCCAGCGTCGCCGCCGTCAACACCCGCACCGGCGCGCTCATCGCGGTCGGCACCTTCGCCGAACGGATGACGGGCCGCACGCCCGACTACATCCGCGTCGTACGCCCCGTCTCCGGCGGCACCGTCGTCGACATCGAGATGGCGCAGCGGATGCTGCGCCACCTGCTCGGCGAGAAGCTGCGCCGCGCCCTGCGCCGCAAGCCCCGGCTGCGCGCCGCCGCCTGCACCCCGCACGACGCCGACCCCCTCGCGCAGCGGGCCGCCGTGGAGACGATGGTCGGGCTCGGGGCCCGGCGCGTCGAACTCGTCGACACCCTGATCGCGGCGGCCGTCGGCTGCGGCCTGCCCGTGGAGCAGCCGACCGCGACGATGATCATGGTGTGCGGGGCCGCCGCCACGCAGGTCGCCGTCCTCTCCCTCGGCTCGATCGTCACCGCCCAGCGGATCCCGATCGGCGGCGAGGCCATCGACCACGCCGTCGTCCAGCACCTGCGCCACGCGCATGAGCTGATGCTCCCGAGCCAGGCCGTCCGGCCGCTCCAGCTGGCCCTGCACGGCAACGGCATCACCGACGGCGGCCCCGCCTCCACCCTCATCCACGGCCGCGACGTGGCCACCGGACTGGCCCGCTCCGTCCACGTGGACACCGCGGCCGTCCGCGACGCCATCCACACCCCGCTGACGGCCGTCATCGACGGCATCGGCAAGGTGCTGCGGGACTGCCCGCCCGACCTGGTCGCCGACCTGACGGACCGGGGAATCATGATGGTGGGAGGCAGCGCCCTGCTGCCGGGCCTGGACCAGATGCTGCGCGACGCCACCGGAATGCCCGTCGCCATCGCCGAACGTCCGGACGTGTGCGCCGTCCTCGGCCTCGGCATGATGCTCGAAGGGAAGATCGCCCCGATGGTCCTCAACCCGCTGGCCGAATGACGGACGCGGCGCCCGAGCCGGCCGGCCCCGCGGAGCGGGCCGGCCTGCCCGTACTGCTGGAGGCGGTGCTCAGCGTCGGCTCCGAACTGGAACTGCAGGCCACCCTCCAGCACCTCGTGGACTCGGCGACAGCGCTGTGCTCGGCCCGGTACGGAGCGCTCGGGGTCATCGACCCCGAGCGCATGCGGCTGACCGAGCTGTACACGGCCGGGCTGAGCGAGGCGGAGCGCGCCGCGATCCCCCACCTGCCCGACGGGCGCACCGGTGTGATCGGCGCGCTGATCACCGATCCGCGCCCGCTGGTGCTGGAGGACCTGTCGACGGACCCGCGTTCGTCGGGGATCCCACCGGGCCATCCCCCCATGCGCAGCTTCCTGGGCGTCCCGATCCGGGTCCACACGGAGGTCTTCGGCAACCTCTACCTCACGGAGAAGCGGGGCGGCGGACGCTTCACGGACGAGGACCTCGCACTGGTACGGGTCCTGGCCTCACAGGCGGGGATAGCGATCGGCAACGCGCACCTGTACGAGACGGCGCGCCGCCGGGAGCGCTGGATCGAGGGCGCCGCCGCCGTCACCACCACCCTGCTGGCCGGCCGCCCGGCCTCCGACGCGCTGATGTGCGTGGCCGAACGGGCCCGGCTGCTCGCGGACGCGGCGGCCGGGGTGGTCCTCCAGCCGACCCCGGAGGGCGGCATGGAGATCGTGGCCGCCTCCACGCAAGGGGACCCCGGGGACCTGGTCGGGACGGCGATCGCCCCAGGCTCACCGGTCCTGGTGCAACTCCTGGGCGGTGAGCCCGTCTTCATAGAGGACTCGGCGACCGACCCCCGGATGACCACCCACGTGCGGGAACGTTTCGGCCCGAGCATGATGCTGCCGCTCCAGAGCGGCGGCCAGCTGATCGGCACCCTGGCCCTGCCGCGCACCCGCGGCGGCCGCCCGTACGACGCCGTGGACCGGCTGCTGGCCTCGCAGTTCGCCTCCCAGGCCGCGCTGGCCCTCGTACTGGCGGACGCGCAGCACGACCGCGAGCAGCTGGCCGTCTACGAGGACCGGGACCGCATCGCGCGGGACCTGCACGACCTGGTGGTCCAGCGGCTGTTCGCGACGGAGATGATGCTGGAGAGCACGAAGAAGCGGTCGGCTTCCGCCCCGGCCGGGGACACGGTCGGCGAGGAACTGGCCCGGGCCGTGGACGAGCTCGACTCCACCATCCAGGAGGTCCGCACCGCCATCTTCGCCCTCCAGCAGCCGCCGAGCGACGCCCCGACGACGGTCCGCGGCCGGATCCTGCGGGAGACGGGCGGGGCGGCGGTCCTGCTCGGCTTCCAGCCGTCGGTCCACTTCTCGGGCGCGGTGGACGCCCTGCTCCCGGAGCCGGTGGCGGGCGACCTGCTGTCGGCGCTGCGCGGCGCCCTGGCCGCGGCCCACCGCCGCTCGCAGATCGGGGCGATCGAGGTCGAGGTGGAGGCGACCCCGGCCCGCGTCCGCCTGACGGTCACGGACGACGGCCGAACGGAGTCGGGAACGCGGGGTACGACGCTGAAGTGGGAGTCGGCGCTGTAGGCGGCATACAGCTCTTGGGCAGCCTTCAGCTGGAGGCGGTCTTCAGGGGATGGCGGGCCCGTGGGCGCCCTTGAGGGCGATCCGGGTGCTGGACTGCGCCACGCCGGCCTCGCGCTTGAGCCGGCGCAGCAGGGCGTCGAGCGCGGCGGGATCGGCGGCGCGGGCCCGGACGAGGTAGTCGTACTCCCCGGTCACGTGCACCACTTCGGTGATCCCGGGAAGCCGCACCACCCGCTCCTCGAACTCCTCGTTGGTGGTGTCCTGCCGCAGGCTCAAGTCGATGAAGACGACGAGCCCGCCGCGGGTGTCGGCGGCCGGATCCACGATGACGGTGAACCCGCGGATCACCCCGTCCCTGCGCATCCGGCGCACCCGGTCGGCGGTGGCGTTGGCACTGAGCCCGACGCGCACGCCGAGATCGCGGTACGAGATCCGCGCATCCTGCTGCAAGATGCCGAGGATTTCGCTGTCGAGACGGTCCATGCCGCGATTCTCGCAGCGCAGGCCGATAAGCGCCGCTGCACCGGATGCCGCTGCCCGCACCCTCGTCCGCATGAACGGACTCCTCTCCCCCGCGCTGTCGGGAACGGTCGCCGGCTTGGGCGTGGCCATGCCGATGGGTGCCATGAGCGTGCTGCTGCTCCAGGAGGCGATGCGGCACCGCCGTACGGCGATGGCCGCGGCGGCGGGCATCGCGACGGTGGACCTCGCCTACGCGGCCCTCGCCACGGCCCTCGGCCCCTGGGTGGCCTCCCACGTGAGCCCGGCCGAAGCCTGGATCCGCCTCCTGTCGGCGATCATCCTGCTGTCGCTGGCGGCCCACGCCCTGTACCGCGGCCGCGCCCTCCCGGCAGCGGAGCCGGAGCCGGAGCCGGCGGCGACAGCGACGGCGACGGCGAAGCCGCCGACGATCGAGGCTCGGGGGGCCGGCGGCGCCCGAGCGGCCTTTGCGCGGTACGTCGCGCTCACCGCCGTGAACCCCACCACGGCCCTCTACTTCGCCGCCCTCACCACCGCGCAGGCCTCCACCCTCACCGCCCGCGCCCCCGCCGCCGCCTTCCTGGCCGGCGTGGCCGCCGCGTCCCTCCTGTGGCAGCAGACCCTCGTCGCCATCGGAGCCGCCGCAGGCCGCCGCATCTCCCCCGCCGCCCGCGCCTGGACCTTCCGCCTCGGCTACGGCCTGGTCGCCGCCTACGCCCTCAAGCTGGCCTTCCCACTGCCGTAGGGGGTGCCCGCCGAGTCCCGTCCGTCAAAGCCCTCCTGCCCTAGGTCGGCACGAGCCGGTGCCCCTAGGGTGATCCCGTGACGACGACCCGCCTCTCGGCCCGCGCGGCCATCGCCTCCGTGACCGACCCCGGCGGCTTCACCGAACTCCCCGTACCGCACCGGGACTGCGCCCCCGACGGGCCGCTGGCCTGGGCCGGCTACGACGACTCCCGGGCCCGCGCCACCGCCCGCACCGGCGAGGAGGAGTCGGTCGTCACCGGAACCGCCCTCATCGGCGGCCACCCGGCCACCGTGATCTCCTTCGAGTTCGGCTTCCTCGGCGGCTCCCTCGGCGAACGCACCGGAGACCGCCTCGAAGCCGCCTACACCCACGCTCGCGAACACCGCCTCCCCCTCGTCTCGCTGATCGCCACCGGCGGCTCCCGCATGCAGGAGGGCATGCTCGCGCTGACCCAACTCCAGCGCGTGGCCCGCCAGTCCGCCTTGACCCGGGCCGCCGGGCTCCCGCAGATCGCCGTGCTCCGCGACCCCACCACCGGCGGCGGCTGGGCCACCCTCGGCGCCGGGGCGGACGTCGTGCTCGCGCTCCCGGGAGCGCAGGTCGGCTTCGCGGGCTCCCGGGTGCGGCCGGCGGACGCGGACCCGGCGGCGTACACCGCCGAGGGCCAGTACGCCGCCGGGCACGTGGACGCCGTCGTCCCGCCCGCCGCGCTGCCCGCGACCCTCGCGGACTGGCTGCGCGTGCTGGCCGCGCCCCGCTCCGCCGAACCGGTCGCGCCCCCGGCCGCGCTGGGCGGCGTACCCGGCGGTCTGCCGCCGAAGACGGGCTGGGACGCCGTACGCCTCGCCCGCCACCCCGACCGGCCGCGCGCCGAGGCGTACCTGGACGCGTACTTCGGCCTCCGGCTGCCCCTCTCCGGGGACCGGGCGGGCGGTACGGACCCCGGGATGCTGTGCGGGTTCGGGCTGCGGGAGGGGCGGGCCGTCGCGTACGCCGCCCAGTGCGGCACCGCCACCCGCCCGGCCGGATACCGTACGGCGGCGCGCGTGATCCGGCTCGCGGACCGCCTCGGGATCCCCGTGCTCACCCTGGTCGACACCCCGGGCGCCGCGAACGACGCCGCAGCCGAGCACGCGGGCGCCGGCGCGGCCATCGCGGACACCTTCGCGGCGCTCGCGGCGGCCGCCGTGCCGGTGACCACCCTCCTGATCGGCGAGGGGGGTTCGGGCGGGGCCCTCGCGCTGGCCGCGCCGGGGAACACCTGGGTCACCCCGGACAGCTACTTCTCGGTGATCGCACCCGAACTGGCGGCGGCCATCCTCAAGCGCCCCGCCTCCGAGGCCGCGTCCACGGCGGACCAGCTCCGCATCCGGCCCCAGGACCTCGTCGCCCTGGGCGTGGCGCGCGGCGTGGTCGGCCCCGCCTGACCTGCGACGGGTTCGACGGCGACCCCGGCCCGGCGCGGCCGGCGGCCGCCCGTGCGCCGGGCCGCGTCACGCCTGCGGCGACCTCGCGTCGTACCGGGCGAACCCGCGCCAGCGCAGCGCCAGCAGGAGCAGCACCAGTACGCAGCCCAGCCCGCCGCCCGTGATCGCCACGGCCGGGGAGGTCAGGTCGGCGGTGGTCCCGGCGAGGAAGTCCCCGAGCCGGGGCCCGCCGGCGACGACCACGATGAACACGCCCTGCAGGCGCCCGCGCATCTCGTCCGGGGTCGCGGCCTGCATCATCGTGGAGCGGAACACCATGGAGATGGTGTCGGCCCAGCCCGCCAGGGCCAGGAAGAACAGCCCGAGCCACAGGTTCCGGGTGAGCCCGAAGACGGCGATGGCCAGTCCCCAGGCGGCCACGGAGATCAGGATCGCCAGCCCGTGCCGGCGGATCCGCCCCTGCCAGCCGGAGAACAGCCCGCCCAGCAGCGCCCCGACGGCGGGGGCCGCCACCAGCAGGCCGACCGTCTTGGCGTCACCGCCGTACCAGAGCACGGCGATGGCCGGGAACAGCGCCTTCGGCTGGGCCAGCACCATGGCGGCCATGTCGGAGAAGAAGGTCATCCGGATGTTCGGCCGCGTGCCGAGGAAGCGCAGCCCGTCCAGCACGGAGGCCCGCCCCCGCTTGCCGCCCTCCCGCTCGGGCAGCATCGCGGGCAGCCGCCACACCGCGTAGAGCGCGGCGCAGAAGGTGACCGCGTCGATCAGGTACGCGGCCTGATAGCCCCACCAGCCGACGATGAGCCCGCCGAGCACCGGGCCGATCATCGTGCCGGAGGTCATCGTCACCGAGTTCAGCGCGTTGGCGGCGGGCAGCTGCTCGGTCGGCAGCAGCCGCGGGATCATCGCGGAGCGGGCGGGTCCGTTCAGGGCGCCGCAGACCGCCTGGAGGGCGACGACCGAGTACAGCAGCCAGACCCGGTGGTAGCCGAGGAGCGCGGCGCCGGCCAGGGCGATCGACAGGCCCGTCAGACCGAGGGAGCTGTACAGGCCGAGCTTGCGCCGGTCGACGGTGTCGGCGATGGCGCCGCCGTAGAGGCCGAAGACGACGAGCGGGACGAGGGAGAAGAGGCCGACGAGCCCGACGGAGAAGCTGGAGCCGGTGATGTCGTACACCTGGAGCGAGATCGCGAGGGCGGTCATCGCCTGGCCCATCCAGGAGATGGTGCTGCCGACCCACAGCCGCCGATAGTCCGGGGACGTGCGCAGGGGGGTCAGGTCCGCGAATATGCGCGTGGGACGTCGGGCGGGGGCGGGTGTGGGGGTGCTCGTACCGGTCACAGCGGATGATAACCAGCGGCCGTTCGACGACCCCAGGCAATAACGCGCCGGGCGGCCGGGCCCCGCGGGGAGCATCCCGGCCCGTGTCCCCTTGGCCGCCGCATGCGCACGCGCACCCGCACCAGTCGCCCCACCCGGATCCACGACCCCAGAGGGGGTCGGCCCTTGCCGGTAACTCGCCACTATCACACGACATTTGACTGAATCGACGTGTGCTCCTCCCCTGCCGTTCGGCTCATGATGAAACGACTCGTATGTCCAGGGAGGCGTAGTGATCGAACCTGGCAACAGCACCACGAGCACCGGCAGCGCGGACAACGGAGTCCATGCGCGCCCTCTCACGGCCCCGCTGACCGTGGGTGTCGAGGAGGAGTTCCTCCTCGTCGACGCCCGTACCCTCCGGGTGGTCCCGGCCGCACCGCTCGTCCTGGCCACCGCTGCGGGCCTGCCCCACGAAGTGCACCCCGAGGGCACCCGCTACCAGGTGGAGATCTCCACCCCCGTCGCCGACTCGGCGACCGCGCTGCGCGAGGAGCTCGCCACGCTGCGGCGCACCCTCGCCCGGGCGGCCGGCGCCCACGGCTGCCGGCTGCTGGCCGCGCCCTCGCCGGTCGTCGCGGTGGAGGGGCCGCTGCACCTGACCGACGACGAGCCGCGCCAGCGCGAGCAGCACCGCCGCTTCGGCTCGCTGACCGAAACCCTCGTCAGCTGCGGCCGCCACATCCACATCGGCACCCTCGACGTGGACACGGCGGTGGCGGTGTCGAACAGGGTCAGACCCTGGCTGCCCACGCTGATCGCGCTGGCCGCCAATTCGCCGTTCTGGGGCGGCCGTGACACGGGTCACGCCAGCTGGCGGGCGATGGCCTGGGCGGGCTGGCCCTCGGCCGGCCTGCCCCCGCACTTCACGTCCACCGCCCACTTCCGGCGCTCGGTGCAGATCCTGCTCAGCTCGGGCGCGGCTCTGGACACGAAGATGGTCTATTGGGACCTGCGCCCGTCCGGGCACTGGCCGACGCTGGAGATCCGGGCGCCCGACATGTCCCCGGACATCGACACGGCGGTCCTCCAGGCGGAGCTGGTCCGCGCCTTGGTGGCGACGGCCCTGCGGGACATCGAGGAGCTGCGTCCCGAGCCCGCGCTGCGGGACGAGGTACTGCGCCTCGCGCGCTGGCGGGCGGCCCACGACGGCCTGGAGGGCTTCGGCCTCGACCCGTACACGGGGGCGGAGATCCCGGCGGCGGACCTGGCGGAGGCCATGCTGGACCTGGTCGCCCCGGAACTCGCGGCGTCGGGCGAACTCGACCACGCGGCCAAGACCCTGGCGGCCCTCCTGCGCGACGGCTCGGGCGCCCACCGCCAGCGGGCGGCCTACGCCCGCCGCCAGGACCTGAACGACGTACTGCGCCACCTGGCGGACGAAACGGAGAACTTCTAGGGGGTTGCCCCCGCACGGCAGCGCCGTCCCCCCGCGGAGGGCGGTCCTGAACGGCGGAAGCCGCAGGTGCGATCGTTTCCGCACCTGCGGCCTGGGGGCGCACCCTGCCACCCAGCGCGCGTGCAGGGTCCGGGGCGGGCGCGCAGCATGGAAGGGCAGGCGGCCCCCTCGACGGCAGTGCGGCCGGGCCGGCCGGCGTGCCTCCTTACACCTGGAGCCCCCATGTCCCGCCACCCGATCCCCGGCAGTCCCCGGAGCGCCCGCGCCGTCCTCGCGGCCGGCCTGGCGGCCGCCCTGGCCGTCCTGCCGAGCGGCACCGCCCATGCCGCCCACGCCTTCACCGGCGGCAACCACGAGGACATCACCCGGGCGGCACTTCCCTGGGAGCCCGTCACGCTGACCGCGATGGCCGACGCCCACGACGGGGCGATCAACGCCAACGACCGCCGCCCCTACTTCGACGTCGGCCCTCTGCACTGCGACAACGCGGACTACTTCGCCCCCCGGTACTCCGCGGGCTACCCCCGCACCAGGGACGAGGCGACCACGGAGCTCCTCGCCTGCGTCCGTACGTCCGTCACCCGCTTCCGCAACGCGGTGCGGGCGGCCGACGGCCTCGTCGACGCCGACGGCAGGGTGCGCGCCGACCAGAGCGATCTGTCCACCCCCTGCGCGTGGGACGGGAAGCCCGGACGGGCCAAGTGTGCCGTCCTCGAACAGCTCGGCCGCGGCTGGCACCAGATCGAGGACTTCTACGCACACTCCAACTGGAGCGACCGGGCCACGGCCGGCCCGATCGGCCTCGCCAACCCCCCCCGGCCTGGAGCGTACGAACCACCCGCCGTTCCTCGACATCCGCCGCTACAGCGCCATGAAGGATGCCGACTGGACCCGTGAGGCGCGCGGGCGCGTCCCCGCGGACCTCGCCACGGGCTGCTACCCCGACTTCGACTCCGCGGGCGTCAAAGCCGCCGACTGCGAGGGCCGCGTCGCCCACAACCGCACCCTGAACAAGGACACCGCGGCGTCTTCGCGCGCGAGGGCCGGTGCGAAGACGGGAGACAACTTCCGCCGCGCGACCGCCGGGGCCACCGCCGAAATCACCCGCCAGTGGAATGACTTCAGGGTGGAGCTGCTCGCGGCGTACCCCGGTCACGGGCGCGGCGCGCAGATGGTCTGCGCCCTCGTCCACGACGACCCGGCGGCCGCCTGCCCCTGACGCGTCAGGCCGCCTGCGGGGTGAAGGGGAGCAACGCGTCCGCTCCCGGCCGTACGACGCCGTAGCTGCTCTCCGGCACTTCGTTCCAGGCACCGGGCAGGTCACCGAGGGGCTCGGAGACGACGAGGCGGGTCTCGTCCGAGACCCCTTGCAGGAAGGCCATGTCGGGGTGGAGCTTGCGCAGGCTGTCCACACGGCTGCTGTAGAACAGCGACCTGGACTTCCCCTGGCTGGAGTACCGGAAGGCCCACACGCTCTCACCGTCGCTCACGGCCACGGTCATCTGCAGCGGGAACTCCACGCCGCGCTCGCGGCCGGCGTGCTCCACGACTCCGGCCATGCGCGCCACGGCGCCGGGCGGGTCCTGGTCCAAGCCGAAGGTGATGGCGAGGTAGAACATCACCTCGGAGTCCGTCGTCCCCTCGATGTCGAAGAACAGCGCGGGGTCGACGAGCAGGCAGAGCTCGCGGCGGATGAGGTGGAAATCGGCGATGGCCCCGTTGTGCATCCACAGCCAGCGGCCGTGCCGGAAGGGGTGGCAGTTCGTCTGCTGCACCGCCGTTCCGGTCGACGCCCGGATGTGGGCGAAGAACAGGGGCGACTCGACGTGGTCGGCGATCTCCCGCAGGTTGCGGTTGTTCCAGGCCGGCCCCACGTCCCGCAGGACCGCCGGAGTGTCGGCGTGGTCCGTGTACCACCCGACGCCGAAACCGTCGCCGTTCGTCGTCTCCACACCCATCCGGGAGTGCAGGCTCTGATCGATCAGCGAGTGCGCGGGCTTGTACAGGATGGTGTCGAGCAGGAGGGGCGAACCTGAATACGCGAGCCATCGGCACATGGGCGACCACCTGTTCTCGTTCACTACCGCGGTCCGGCGGCGGTTCGAGGGCCCCGCGCCTCGGGGGACCACCCTGCGTCACACTCCGCCCGCCACCACTGCGCGAACCCCTGATCTGCCGGCAGTCCCATGGTCGGCCCATCCCCCGGTGATCGCCACGCGGGCGCCATCGGCCCAGCGCCTGCCCTTCTCCGCCCCATCGGCACGTACCGTCCTGGCGCCCAGAAATGCCGACGCGCCGTCCTTGGCTCGTACACCGCCCTCGAAGACCCTGGGCCGCCTCACCGTGACGATCACCACGGGCCGTACACGGCCGAGAGGGCGGCCCCCTCCCGACGCGCCGGCGGCGCGAACGGGTCCGGCCGGGGACCCTTGCTCCCAGGCAGTTCCCAGCCAAAGACCTGAGCCCGGCTCACCTGACGGTGCGACAGCTCCCGACAACGCCGTCCCGCCTTTGTCGGCCTCTTCCTGCCTTTGTGTCCCCCCGGCGTCCCCTAGACGTCCCCTGGCGGAACCCGCCACCTGAGGCCGCACCGCTCCCCTGGCGCCGCTGCGCCGGGTCATGCGCGGAGATCCCCGAAACGGGGCCGCCATGCCACCAGTAGCGGACCCCAGCCGCCAGTCAGACAATGGACGCAACGGCGCAATGGCCTGCCGCTATGCGCGGTACTGACCGATCGCTTGCAGGCCCCCACTTTCCGCATGCATGCGAAGAGCGCTCTGATCTCACCCTTCCCCAGCAGTCCGTACGGCATTGCTTTGCCAGGAGGTGCTTCGGACATGCCCCCAACCGCTCACGAAGATCCACAACCGAATCTCACCGATGCTCAGCGCGAAGCGTTCAGGCAGAATGAATCCGACTTCGCCGAATTGGAGAAGCAAACCCTGTCAGTACGCGAGGCCGCCAGCACTCGGCTGCGGGACGCGGACTGGGATCCCGGCGGCAATTCCGGAAATTCCCCGTGCTTCCTCTGTTGGTGCGCCGACTACCTTGGCGACGGAGGATTGTGCGAACGAGAGTTCTGCCGACACCAGCTGACGAGGCATGGCTGATGGGCTCGCACGCACGGGCGCCGTCACAGTGAGGCACCCGCAGCAGCAGTTACATCACACATGGGGCACAGGCATCACCGAGGACAGAACGTGAGGCCCGCAGAAGAAGCCGGTGCTCGAAGTGACGAAGCCCAAGCGGAAAGGCGTGATACGAATGCCTGCCGACCCACAGGAGACCGGGACTCAGAAGAATGTCCCGGCCGAAATTATCGCCGAGCTGGATGATGCTGAGGCGCGTCTTCGAGAGGTGAAAATCAAGGCCCGTCAAGTATTGGACAATGATCACTTCGAAGACGGGCACTGCCTCCGATGCTCGTGCCCTTGCTACAAACCGCCTCCCCCCCATCCGCCCCCGCATACAGACAAATGCTCTCGTGAACACTGCGGCCACCCGTACACATCGCACGAAATCGAATAGCCCCTGCCGCCACATACACAGCTCGAAACCATCCGGGGCAGGCCCCCAACTCTCGAGCGGCGGATTCGGCTTCCAACGCCAAGGGCTCGCCCGTGGCCGGCGGCCCGGCGGTGGGTGCGGGGGCATCCATCGTGAGGACGCAGCCCGAATTGACTCACGCCCCATCGCCTTCCCACTTGGAGCGTTCGTGCTCCTGGTTGCCCCGGTGCCTGGTGAGTACGTGGCCGGAGTGAGTGCTGGTGCTCATCGTGCGGACGCTGTCGACCTCGGGCTCTTCGCCGTAGAGGCGGTACGCGACTTCGACGAGCTGGGCCGAGATCCGCAGAACGGGGCTGCACTTCACCCAGCCTCGCCCTGCTCGCTGGCACCGGCATCAAGGTGGTCCAAGAGCGTCTCGGCCATAGCTCGCGGCAGATCACTCCAGACACCTGCACCAGCGTCCTGCCCGAACGGTTCCGGACCGAGGCCGAGTCGAAGGTCGCCGTCGTGCCTCGCGGCACGGAGGTCTCCTACACGGTCGAGAAGGCCCTAAAGATTTTCGCGCAGGACGTGGTGCTGCTGTTCGCCAGAGCGGCCGGCACTGGGCGCACGTCGCGGTGGGCCATTGACGTGCAGGCAGCCGCCGGCGGTGAGATCTTCGGCCGGATCCACACGGAGGCCCAAGCGGCTGAGCGGGCTGCCGAGGCAGCCGAGGCGTGGTTGCGGACGTGCTGTACGGAGCAGGGCTACGAGGCATCCGAACCTCACGGACAAGATCCCGGAGGACCAGAAGGCGCCCTTCGCAAAGATTCGCCTTGTGCTCGACCGCGCACCGGCCGGAAGTCGCCACGACGAGCCAGTGACTCGGCTCCCGGCAGGCACCCGCAAGGCTTCTTCCAGCACGGGAGGGACGCCTGTCCCCGCGTAGCCGCCCCCGCGTCCCCGCTGTGTCCCCACAGCGGCTTCAGAACGCGAAAGGCGGCCCCGAAGGGCCGCCAGCGGTCGCCGTAACAGCTCGCGTGACCAGGGAAACCCCTGGTCAGATCGTTTCTGCACACCTGATGTGCGGTGGGGCGGGTGGGACTCGAACCCACGGCCGACGGATTATGAGTCCGCTGCTCTAACCGGCTGAGCTACCGCCCCTTCACGGCGTGGCGCGTACATGTGTGCGCGCCGTCTGCCGCAGCATAGCCGCTCATACGATCTCCTGCCTCGGATGCCTCGCATGATCGGCTTCGCCTGCTCAGGGAGACCGTTCTGAGGGCTGCCCGGTTCCCGAACCGGGGCAAAAAGAAAGAGGACCCCGTCGTGAGGTCCTCTTCTTCCGTGCTCCCCCGACTGGACTCGAACCAGTAACCTGCCGGTTAACAGCCGGCTGCTCTGCCAATTGAGCTACAGGGGACTGCGCTCCCCCGACTGGACTCGAACCAGTAACCTGCCGGTTAACAGCCGGCTGCTCTGCCAATTGAGCTACAGGGGATTGCTGCGGTGCACCGAACAGCCCACCTCCGGCCTAGCCGGAGGGGCGAGCGCCCGTTGCGAGTCATAGATTAGCGCAAGCAGGGGGGTGCTCCGCCAATCGGTATCGGCAGCCGGCCGGGCACCACACGACGAAGGGTGGCAGGCATGCGGTACAAGGTCACGTTCGCGGTCGGACTGGCCCTCGGGTACGTCCTCGGAACCCGCGCGGGGCGCGAGCGTTACGAACAGCTGAAGAAGTCCGCGCGCGGGATCGCGCAGAACCCCGCGGTGCGCAACGCCGCCGAGAGCGCCGGGCAGACGGGGCGCGAGTACGCCGGGAAGGCCCTCGCCACCGTGAGCCACAAGGTGGGCGACGCGATGCCCGCCTCGCTGGCCGGACGGGTACGGGGCCTGCGCGACCGGGCCGGCGGCGGCGCCGAGGACGAATGGGGCACCAGCAACACCTGATACGCGGGACCGGGCGGGATCCGGCGCCTCCGGGCGGCGGATCCCGCCTCTGCGTGCGGCAGAATTCTCCGCATGGGGATAGTCGCCGGGCTGGACAGCTCTTCCGCCTTCACTCGTATCGTCGTCTGTGACACCGACACGGGTGCCGTGCTGCGCCAGGGGTACGCCCCGCATCCGCAGCCCGCGGGCGATCCCGAGAGCACCCACCCCCACGAGACCGACCCGCAGGCCTGGCTGCTCTCCCTCGGCGAGGCCGCCGGCGGCGGGCTCCTGGAAGGCGTGCAGGCCATCGGCGTCTCCGCGCAGCAGCACGGGCTGCTGCCGCTCGACCAGCAGGGCGCCCTCGTCCGTCCGGCCCTGATCGGCAACGACAAGCGCGGCCAGGTCGCCGCCGCCGACCTGATCGAGGCGCTGGGCGGACGGCAGGCCTGGGCCGAGGCCATCGGATCCGTACCGCACTCCGCGCAGCCGGTGGCGAAGCTGGCCTGGCTGGCCCGCAACGAGCCGGAGGCGGCCCGCCGGGTGGCCGTGCTGATGTCCGCGCACGACTGGCTGGTCTGGCAGTTGCTGGGCCGCCCGGCCCGGCGGACCACCGACCGGGGCGGTGCCTCGGGTACCGGGTACTGGTCGCCGGCCACCGGTTCGTACCGCCCCGACCTGGTCGAGCTGGCGCTCGGGCACATGGCGCTGCTGCCCGAGGTGCTCGGGCCGGCCGAGGCCGCCGGGATGACCCCGGAGGGGCTGCTGATCTCCGCGGGCACCGGGGAGACCATGGCCGCCGCGCTCGGGCTGGGCCTCGGCCCCGGCGACGCGGTGGTCTCGCTGGGCGCGTCCGGCTCGGTCATGGCCGTGCACCACGAGGCGCTGTCGGAGCCGGGCGGGCTGATCACCTCGCTGGCCGACGCCAGTGGCATGCACCTGCCGGTGGTGAACACCTCCAATGCCGTACGGGCGCTGCGCGGCACCGCCGAGCTGCTCGGCACCGATCTGGAGGGGCTGTCCGAGCTGGCGCTGAAGTCGACGCCGGGCGCGCACGGCCTCGTACTCCTGCCCTACCTGGAAGGTGAGCGGACGCCGAACCTGCCGCACACCGCCGGAACCCTCTCCGGGCTGCGGCGGGACTCGATGAAGCCGGAGCACCTGGCCCGGGCCGCGTTCGAGGGCATGCTGTGCGGGCTGGTCGACGCGCTGGACGTGCTGCGCTCGCGCGGGGTGGAGATCCGCAGGGTGTTCCTGCTGGGCGCGGCGGCCGAGCTGCCCGCCGTACAGGCCGCGGCTCCGGGGCTGTTCGGGACGCAGGTCGTCGTACCGGCGCCGGCCGACTACGCGGCGCTGGGCGCGGCGCGCCAGGCCGCGTGGGCGCTCGGGGTGCAGCAGGGCACGCTGGCCCCGCACACCCCGCCGGTGTGGCCGGGTCCGGCGGCGCAGGTTTTCGAGCCGGGCGAGGAGTACCCGGCCTGGCAGGCGGTGCGCCAGCAGTACATCGCGACGCGGGAGCAGATCCACCCGGGGGCCTTCCAGGGCTGAGCTCCGGGGGCGGTTCGGGCGCAGGGACTACTGCCGCTGGAGTAGGCCCGACGGCCGGTCTACTCCTTTTGACCGGCCTTTGCGAAAACCGGTGGGGATCGGCCGTGCGGTGGCCGAAGATGGAGTGAACCCCCTCGATCTTGCCGACCGGAGCCTGCGCGTGCTCATACGACTTCTGCGGACCCATCTGGGTCCGTACCGGAAACCGATCGCCCTGCTGGTCCTGCTGCAACTGCTGCAGACCAGTGCGAGCCTCTACCTGCCCACGCTGAACGCCGACATCATCGACAACGGTGTCGTCAGCGGCGACACCGGCTACATCCTGCGCTTCGGCGCCCTGATGCTCGGCGTCTCCCTCGTCCAGCTGGTGTGCAACTGCGGGGCCGTCTACTTCGGCGCCCGTACCGCCGCCGCCGTCGGCCGCGACATCCGCGCCTCGGTCTTCGACCGGGTGCAGAGCTTCTCCGCGCGCGAGCTCGGCCAGTTCGGCGCCCCCTCCCTGATCACGCGCACGACGAACGACGTGCAGCAGATCCAGATGCTGGTCCTGATGACCTTCACGCTGATGGTCTCTGCGCCGATCATGTGCATCGGCGGCATCGGCATGGCGCTCTCGCTCGACGTGAAGCTGTCGGGCGTGCTGCTGGCCGTGGTCCCCGTCCTCGGTCTGTCGGTCGGCACGATCGTGTTCAGGACGCGGCCGCTGTTCCGGAAGATGCAGGTCCGTCTGGACACCGTGAACCGCGTGCTGCGCGAGCAGATCACCGGCAACCGCGTGATCCGCGCCTTCATCCGCGACGACTACGAGAAGGACCGGTTCCGGGAGGCCAACGCCGACCTGACCGGGGTCTCCCTCGCGGCCGGCAAGCTGCTCGCGCTGATGTTCCCCACCGTCATCGTGGTCGTGAACATCTCCAGCGTCGCCGTCATCTGGTTCGGCGCGATGCGCATCGACAGCGGCGGCATGGAGATCGGCCAGCTGACGGCCTTCCTCGCCTACCTGATGCAGATCGTCATGTCCGTGATGATGGCCACCTTCATGTTCATGATGGTGCCGCGCGCCGAGGTCTGCGCCGAGCGCGTCCAGGAGGTCCTGGACACCGAGTCCAGCGTGGTCCCGCCCGTGGACCCCGTACGCAAGCTGCTCGCCCGCGGCCGCCTGGAGCTGCGCGGCGCCGACTTCCGCTACCCGGGCGCCGAGGCGCCGGTGCTGCGCGGGGTGGACCTGGTGGCCCGCCCCGGCGAGACCACCGCGGTCATCGGCTCCACGGGCAGCGGCAAGTCCACGCTGCTGGGCCTGGTCCCGCGGCTGTTCGACGCGACCGGCGGCGATGTGCTGGTCGACGGTGAGGACGTACGCCGCCTCGATCCGGAGCTGTTGGCCAAGACGGTCGGCATGGTGCCGCAGAAGCCGTACCTCTTCTCCGGAACCGTCGCCTCCAACCTGCGGTACGGGCGCCCCGACGCCACCGACGAGGAGCTGTGGCACGCGCTGGAGGTGGCGCAGGCCAAGGGCTTCGTCTCCGAGCTGGAGGGCGGTTTGGACGCGCCCATCACCCAGGGCGGCACCAATGTCTCCGGTGGCCAGCGCCAACGCCTGGCCATCGCCCGCACGCTGGTGCAGCGCCCGGAGATCTACCTGTTCGACGACTCCTTCTCGGCCCTCGACTACGCGACGGACGCGGCACTGCGCTCGGCGCTCTCCCGTGAGACGGAGGAGGCGACGGTGGTCATCGTCGCGCAGCGGGTCTCCACGATCCGCGACGCCGACCGGATCATCGTGCTGGACGAGGGCCAGGTCGTGGGCGAGGGACGCCACCACGAGCTGATGGCCGACAACGAGACCTACCGGGAGATCGTGCTCTCCCAGCTGACGGAGGCGGAGGCCGCATGAGCGGGCCCGGAGGACGGATGATGATGGGGCCGGCCGAGCGGTCCATGGACTTCAAGGGATCGGGCAAGCGGCTGCTGGGCCAGATCGCGCAGGACCGGGGCAGGCTCTGGGGCATGGTCGCCGCCGTCGTCGGCAGCGTCGGCTGCTCGGTCGTCGGTCCGAAGATCCTCGGCCAGGCCACCGACCTGGTGTTCGCGGGGATCATCGGCCGCCAGATGCCGGCCGGGATCACCAAGGAGCAGGCCCTGGACGGGCTGCGCGCCAAGGGCGAGGGCGGGATGGCGGACATGCTGTCCGGCACCGACTTCACCCCCGGCGAGGGCATCGACTTCGGTGCGGTCGGGGTCGTGGCGATCTGGGCGCTGGTGGTCTTCACCCTCGCCGGTCTGCTGATGCTGGTCGCGACGAGGCTGTCGAACCACATCATGAACGGCACCGTGTACCGGCTGCGCGAGGAGCTCCAGGGGAAGCTCTCGCGGCTGCCGCTGTCGTACTTCGACCGGCAGAAGCGCGGTGAGGTGCTGAGCCGGGCCACGAACGACATAGACAACATCGGGCAGACGCTCCAGCAGACGATGGGGCAGCTGCTCAACTCGCTGCTGACGATCGTCGGCGTACTGGCGATGATGTTCTGGATCTCCCCGCTGCTGGCGCTGGTCGCGCTGGTGACGATCCCGGTCTCGGTGTTCGTCGCGGCGAAGATCGGCAAGAAGTCGCAGCCGCAGTTCGTGGCGCAGTGGAAGTCGACGGGCGCGCTGAACGCGCACATCGAGGAGATGTACTCGGGCCACACGCTGGTCAAGGTGTTCGGCCGGCAGAAGGAGTCCGCGGCGGTCTTCGCCGAGCAGAACGAGGCGCTGTACCGGGCCTCGTTCAAGGCGCAGCTGGTCAGCGGGATCATGCAGCCGGTGATGTTCTTCATCTCGAACATCAACTACGTGCTGGTGGCGGTCGTCGGCGGTCTGCGGGTGGCCTCGGGCTCCCTGTCGATCGGTGACGTGCAGGCGTTCATCCAGTACTCGCGCCAGTTCTCGATGCCGCTGACGCAGGTCGCCTCGATGGCGAACCTGGTGCAGTCCGGGGTGGCCTCGGCGGAGCGGGTGTACGAGCTGCTCGACGCGCAGGAGCAGGAGCCGGACGCGGAGGTTCCGGAGCGTCCGGAGCAGATCCGCGGCCAGGTCACCCTCGACAAGGTGGCCTTCCGCTACGAGCCGGACAAGCCGCTGATCGAGAACCTGTCGCTGACGGTGGAGCCCGGCCACACGGTCGCGATCGTCGGCCCGACGGGCGCCGGCAAGACCACGCTGGTGAACCTGCTGATGCGGTTCTACGAGGTCACGGGCGGCGAGATCGCCCTGGACGGCGTGGACATCGCCAAGATGACCCGCGAGGAACTGCGCGGGGCCATCGGCATGGTGCTCCAGGACACCTGGCTGTTCGGCGGGACCATCGCCGAGAACATCGCCTACGGCGCGGCGCGCGAGGTCACGCGCGCCGAGATCGAGGAGGCGGCGCGGGCCGCCCACGCGGACCGGTTCATCCGCACCCTGCCGGACGGCTACGACACCGTGCTGGACGACGAGGGCGCGGGCGTGAGCGCCGGCGAGAAGCAGCTGATCACCATCGCCCGGGCGTTCCTCTCGGATCCGGTGATCCTGGTGCTCGACGAGGCGACGAGCTCGGTGGACACCCGTACCGAGGTGCTGATCCAGAAGGCGATGGCCCGCCTCGCGCACGGCCGTACGTCCTTCGTGATCGCGCACCGGCTGTCCACGATCCGCGACGCCGACGTGATCCTGGTGATGGAGAACGGCGCGATCGTGGAGCAGGGCACCCACGGGGAACTGCTGGACGCGGAGGGTGCGTACGCGCGCCTGTACGCCGCGCAGTTCGCGCAGGCGGTGGCCGAGGTCGACTAGCGCCGGGGTCGCGGTTCGGTGTGGGGTGCCCTCCGGAGGGGGCACCCCTTCTCCGTGTCCGTCTGCGTACTCAGTCCAGGTAGCCGCGGAGCTGGTCGGCGAAGGCGTGGTCGCGAAGCTTGTTGAGCGTCTTGGACTCGATCTGGCGGATGCGTTCGCGGGTCACGCCGAAGATCCGCCCTATCTCCTCCAGGGTGCGGGGCCGGCCGTCGGCCAGGCCGTAGCGCAGCTGCACGACCTTGCGCTCGCGCTCGCCGAGGGTGGAGAGCACCGCTTCCAGGTGCTCGCGGAGCAGGAAGAAGGCGGCGGACTCCATGGGCGAGGCGGCGTCCCCGTCCTCGATCAGATCGCCGAGGGCCACGTCGTCCTCCTCGCCGACCGGCGCGTGGAGCGAGACCGGTTCCTGGGCGAGGCGCAGCACTTCCAGGACCCGCTCGGGGGTCAGCTCCAGGTGGACGGCGACTTCCTCGGCGGTGGGCTCGTACCCGCGCTCCTGGAGCATGCGGCGCTGGACGCGCACGACGCGGTTGATCAGCTCCACGACGTGGACGGGCACGCGGATGGTGCGTGCCTGGTCGGCGAGGGCGCGCGACATCGCCTGCCGGATCCACCAGGTGGCGTAGGTCGAGAACTTGTAGCCGCGGGCGTAGTCGAATTTCTCAACGGCCCGGATCAGTCCGAGGTTCCCCTCCTGGACCAGGTCGAGCATGGTGAGCCCGCGGCCCACGTAGCGCTTGGCGACGGAGACGACGAGCCGCAGGTTCGACTCGATGAGGCGCCTCTTGGCCATCCGGCCCATCACGACCAGCTTGTCGAGGTCGAGGGCGAGGCCCAGGTCGAGGTCGGGGCTGTTGCCCAGCTTCTCCTCGGCGAACAGGCCGGCTTCGACGCGTCGCGCGAGTTCGACCTCCTCGGCGGCGGAGAGCAGCGGGATCCTGCCTATCTCGCGCAGGTACTGGCGGAACAGGTCGGCGGAGGGGCCGGCTCCGCCGGTGTCGGCGCGCCGCCGCGGCTCGGGCACCTGCTCGATGAGCTCCAGTACCTCGGGCTCTTCGGGCTCCTCGTCCACGGCCTCCACCTCGGGCTCCTCACGCGTGGTGGCCTCGGTGTCGTGGACGGGCGGGCTCGCGTTGACGGTCAGGATCCGGGTCTGCACGGGGGCGACCTCCAGGGCTCCGAGGACGGGGGCACCGGACCTCAGTGTGGGGTACGGCACATCGCTGCCACGAGGGGCGTGCGAGCACTTTCTGAGTCCGGTGCGTGACCGGATGGTTACCCGTCGCCGGTAATCCCGATGCGGACCGGACACATGTCCGAGAAGCCCGGCGCCGCGCGAACGCCCCCGGAACCCTGGGCCTGGGGGCGCTCGTGCCGGTGTACGGCGGCGGGACGTGACCGGCGCTCAGGCCGGCTCCACGCGGACCGCGCACACCTTGAACTCCGGCATCCGGGAGACCGGGTCGAGGGCCGGGTTGGTCAGGGTGTTGGCGCGGCCCTCGCCCGGCCAGTGGAAGGGCATGAAGACCGTGTCCGCGCGGATCGTGTCCGTGATGCGCGCCGGTGCCACGGCGCGGCCGCGGCGGGAGACGACCGCGAGCGGGGCCCCCTCGACCGCGCCGATACGGGTCGCCAGGCGCGGGTGGAGCTCCACGAAGGGGCCGGGGGCGGCCGCGTTGAGCTCGTCCACGCGGCGGGTCTGGGCGCCCGACTGGTACTGGGCGACGACGCGGCCGGTGGTGAGCAGCAGCGGGTACTCGGCGTCGGGGACCTCGCCGGCCTCGCGGTGGGTGACGGGTGCGAAGCGGGCCCGGCCGTCCTCGGTGGCGAAGCGGTCCAGGAACAGGCGCGGGGTACCGGCGTGGTCCTCGTCCGGGCAGGGCCAGAAGACGCCGTTCTCGGCTTCGATGCGGGCGTAGGAGATGCCCGAGTAGTCCGCCGGGCCGCCGGCGGAGGCGCGGCGGAGCTCCTCGAAGACTTCCTCGGGGTCGGTCGGGAAGCCCTTCCCGGTGCCGAGGCGGGTGGCCAGGTCGTGCAGGACGTCCAGGTCGGTACGGACACCCGGGGGCGGGGTCAGGGCCCGGCGGCGCAGCAGGACGCGGCCTTCGAGGCTGGTGGTGGTGCCGGTCTCCTCCGCCCACTGGGTGACCGGTAGGACCACGTCGGCGAGGGCGGCCGTCTCGGAGAGGACCACGTCCGCCACGGCCAGGAAGTCCAGGGAGCGGATGCGCTCTTCGACGTGGGCGGCGCGGGGGGCCGAGACCACCGGGTTGGACCCCATGAGGAGCAGGGCCTTCACCTCCGTGCCGAGGGCGTCGAGGAGTTCGTAGGCACTGCGGCCGGGGCCGGGCAGGCTCTCGGGGTCGACCCCCCAGACCTCGGCCACGTGCGCCCGCGCGGCCGGGTCGGTGAGCTTGCGGTAGCCGGGGAGCTGGTCGGCCTTCTGGCCGTGCTCGCGGCCGCCTTGGCCGTTGCCCTGGCCGGTGAGGCAGCCGTACCCGGACAGCGGGCGGCCGGCGCGGCCGGTGGCCAGGCAGAGGTTGATCCACGCGCCGACGGTGTCGGTGCCCTTGGACTGCTGCTCGGGCCCCCGGGCGGTCAGCACCATCGCGGAGGCCGGGTCACAGAACAGGGCGACCGCCTCGCGAAGTTTGGGGACGGGCACGCCGGTGATCCGCTCCACCAGCTCCGGCCAGTGCGCCATGGCCGCGGCGCGGGCCTGCGGCCAGCCGGTGGTGCGTCCGGCGATGAACTCCTCGTCGGTGCGCCCCTCGGCGACGACCAGGTGCAGCAGGCCCAAGGCCAGGGCGAGGTCCGTGCCGGGGCGGGGTGCCAGGTGCAGGTCGGCCTGGTCGGCGGTGCGGGTGCGGCGCGGGTCGACGACGATCAGCGTGCCGCCGTTCGCCTGGAGTTCGGTGAAGTAACGCAGGGCGGGGGGCATGGTCTCGGCGGGGTTGGAGCCGACGAGGATGACGCAGCCGGTCCGCGGGACGTCTTCCAGGGGGAAGGGCAGTCCGCGGTCCAGGCCGAAGGCCCGCTGGTGGGCGGCGGCGGCCGAGGACATGCAGAAGCGGCCGTTGTAGTCGATCTGCGAGGTGCGCAGGGCGACCCGGGCGAACTTGCCGAGCGCGTAGGCCTTTTCGTTGGTCAGCCCGCCGCCCCCGAACACCCCGACCGCGTCGGGTCCGTGCGTACGGCCCGTGCGGGCGAGGCCCTCGGCCACGGCGTCGAGCGCCTCCTCCCAGGTGGCCGGCTCCAGCCGTCCGGTGGCGTGGGTGCGGACGAGCGGCCCGGTCAGGCGCACCCGGGAGGAGAGCACGGCGGGGGCGGTCCGCCCCTTGCCGCACAGCGCCCCCCGGTTCACGGGGAAATCGGCCCGCTCCTCCACCACCACGCCCGCGCCACCCGGCAGGGGGCGGAGATTCATCCCGCACTGCAGCGCGCAGTACGGGCAGTGCGTGGCGGTGGCGGAATCCGGGGTGCGCATACGGCCCAGCCTGCGCCGCCGGTGTTACGCAGGCGGCCGCCTCCGGTTACGCCTCCCGTACGGGCGCCTCAGCGCGGCCGCCGCCGCCCGGTGAGGACCGGCGCTACCGCACGCCGGGGTTCGGTATCGGCGGGCCCGCCGTCCAGCCGCCGTCCACGGCCAGCTCGGCGCCCGTCATGTACGCGGCGGCGTCGGAGAGGAGGAAGGCGACGGCCGCGGCCGTCTCCTCCGGGGCACCGACGCGGCCCAGCGGGGCGCCGGGGAACCCGCCCTCGCCGGCCCGGATGCCGATCGGAGCGGTCATCGGGGTCAGCGTCATGCCCGGGTGCACCGAGTTGACGCGGATCCCCGCCTCGGCGAGCTCGACCGCGCCGATCTTCGACAGGCCGCGCACGCCCCACTTGGAGGCTCCGTACCCGGCGGTGAGCGCCAGGCCCATGAGCCCGGCCGCCGAGGAGATGTTGACGATGGAGCCGCCGCCGCTCGCCCGCAGCAGCGGTATCGCGGTCTTGATGCCGATGAAGGTGCCGACCAGGTTGATCTCGACGACCTGCCGGAAGTGCTCGACGCTCTCGTGCTCCAGGAGCTGCCCGGTGGCTATGCCGGCGTTGTTCACCAGGCCGTCGATCCGCCCGAACTCGGCCACTGCGTGGTCGAGGGCGGCCTGCCAGTCGGCCTCGCTCGTGACGTCGTGCCGCAGGAACCGCGCCGCGCCGCCCAGCTTCTCGGCCGTCGAGGCGCCCTCCGCCTCCAGCACGTCGGTGATGAGCACGCTGCCGCCCCCGTCCACGACGGCCCGCGCGGCCGCCGCGCCCAGCCCGCGCGCTCCCCCGGTGATGACGACGGTCTTGCCGGTCAGATCCACCACAGCCATGGTCCACACCCCTGACGAAGCCATATGACTAATCGGCATACCCGGCCGACGGTGCGTCAGTCTGCCAGAGCGGCCAGGACCCGCGACACCCCCTGCTCCTTCGGCCCCAGGAAGCGCGGATCCGGCTTGAAGGCCGCGTCCAGAGCGGCCTTGCCCGCCGCGAACACCTCCCGCGTGCCGCCGTAGTACCAGGTCGCGTCGTGCTCGTCGTCCACCCCGACGCCGTACGCATCCAGCCCCGCCGCGCCGCACAGCGCGACGGCCCGGCGTATGTGGAAGCCCTGGCTGATCAGCACGGCCCGCTCCACCCCGAAGATCTCCTTGGCCCGGATGCAGGAGTCCCACGTGTCGAACCCGGCGTAGTCGCTGACGACGCGCTCGTCCGGCACCCCGTGCGCCGTCAGGTACGTCCGCATCGCGTCGGGCTCGTCGTACTCGGTGCGGCCGTTGTCCCCGGTGACGAGCACGACTTTGACCTTGCCCGTGCGGTACAGCTCCACCGCCGCGTCGAGCCGTCGGGCCAGGTACGGGGTCGGCCGGCCGTTCCACAGCCCCGCCCCGAAGACCATCGCCACCTCGGCGGCCGGAGCGTCGGCCGTGCTCCGCAACCGGTCCGCGGCCGCCGCGTGCGTCCAGGCCGAGGGCAGCAGGAACAGCACGCACGCGGCCACCACCGCCCGGACGGCCCGCCGCCGCCCCGCCACCGTCCTCATCCAGCCCGGCGACGGCTTCCGCTCCCCCGCCGGCTTTCGCCGACCCGCCGGCTTCCGCTCCCCCTCCGGCTTCCGCTCTCCGGCCGGCCCCCACATCCGCTTCATGTCGATCCCCCCGTTGCGCCACACCTCGTTCGCACACATTGACGATCTACGCCCGGGTCACAGTTCCCCGGCCCCCGCCTTTCACTCGTACGAATGAGCGGGTGAGCCGCCGGTAAAGACCCGTCACCCCTGCGCAACGCCACCGACATCTGCGGCCCGCAGGATCGGTGCATGACGGAGCTGGTGCACCCTCCCGAGTCCCTGTCCCTCCCTCTTCCCCCCGCCACCGCCACGGAGCTGCTGACCCGGATCACCGCCCAACTCGGCACACAGCTCAGCGGTCTGCGCCCCTGGTGCCCGGCGGGGGGCCGGTCCGACGGAGCCCCCTCATGCGTCCCACCCTCGTCGCCGTCGCCCACGGCAGCCGCGACCCCCGTGCCCTCCCCGCCGCCTCGGCCCTCCTCGACCGGATCCGCGAGCTCCGCCCCCGCCTCGACGTCCGGCTCGGCCACATCGAGCTGAACCGGCCGCTGCTCGGCGAGGCCCTCCGGGAGGCGACCGGCGCGGCCGTCCTCGTGCCGCTGCTCCTCGGCCGCGGCCACCACGTCAAGCGCGACCTCCCCGCGGCCGCCGCCCGCGCCACCCACCTCGACACCCGCGTCGCCGCCCCGCTCGGCCCGCACCCGCTGTTGGTGGAGGCCCTGTACGAGCGACTCCTGGAGGCCGGCTGGGTCCCCGGGGCCGGCACCGCCGTCGTCCTCGCCGCCGCCGGCTCCCGCGACCCCGAAGCGGCGGCCGACACCCGCCGCACCGCCGTCCTGCTCTCCGAACGCCTCGGCGGCGCACCCGTCGTACCGGCCTACGCCTCCGCCGCCGTCCCCACCGTCCCCGACGCCGTCCGCGCCCTCGCCGCCCGCGGCCACCACCGGATCGCGGTGGCCTCGTACTTCACCGCCCCCGGCCGCTTCGCCGCCCAGTGCGCCGCGTCCGCGCCCGGCCCCGCGTCCGCGCCGCTCGGCGACCACCCGGCCCTGGCCCGCCTGGTACTGCGGCGCTACGACGAGGCGCTGGCCCGGCAGCGCACCTCCCCGCCCTCCCCGCCCTCCCCGCCCTCCCCGCTCTCCCCGCTCTCCGCGACCGCCCTCGAACCGGCCACGGCGTAAGACCCCGCCCGCGCGAATTGCTCAGATTGATCGCATTGTCGGTGTTCCCGGTTACCGTCTGAGCATGGAAGGCATGGAACGCACCGGTACCGCACCCGCCCCGCACCCCGACCCGGACGCCCCCGGCGCCCCGTACGACGCGTCCGACACCGAGCGCTGGGCCGCCGAGCCCGACAAACGGCCCGGCCGGACCGCCTTCCAGCGCGACCGGGCCCGCGTACTGCACTCCGCCGCGCTGCGCCGCCTCGCCGGGAAGACCCAGGTGGTCACCCCCGGCAGCCGCTCGTACGACTGGGACGCCAGCCCCCGGACCCGGCTGACGCACTCCCTGGAGTGCGCCCAGGTCGGCCGCGAGCTCGGCGCGGCCCTCGGCTGCGATCCCGACCTGGTCGAGGCCGCCTGCCTCTCGCACGACATGGGCCACCCGCCCTTCGGCCACAACGGCGAGGAGGCGCTGAACGAGTTCGCCAAGGACTGCGGCGGCTTCGAGGGCAACGCCCAGTCGCTGCGCCTGCTGACCCGCCTGGAGCCGAAGCGGTTCGTGCCCGACCCGGCCACCGGCGAGCTCGTCAGCGTCGGCCTCAACCTCACCCGGGCCTGTCTGGACGCCGCCACGAAGTACCCCTGGGCCCGCGGCGGCCACCCCACCGATCCCGACTCGGTCAAGTTCGGCGCGTACGAGGACGACCTGCCGGTCTTCGAGTGGCTGCGGCGCGGCGCGCCCGCGGACCGCAAGTGCTTCGAGGCGCAGGTGATGGACTGGTCGGACGACGTGGCCTACTCCGTCCACGACTTCGAGGACGGACTGCACGCCGGGCACCTCGACCCGAACCTCCTCTTCGCCGAGCCCGAGCGCACGGCCATCTGGCAGGTCGCGATCGGCCGGTACGTGCCGGCCGACACCGGGCCCGAGGAGCTGCGCGAGGCCCTCGACCGGCTGATGGAGCAGGAGTGGTGGCCCCACGGGTACGACGGTTCGGCCGTGGCCCAGGCCCGCCTCAAGGACGCCACCAGCCAGCTGATCGGCCGGTTCTGCCTGGCCGCCGAGGGCGCCACCCGCGAGGCGTACGGCTCCGGCCGGCTGACCCGGTACGCGGCGGAGCTGGTCGTCCCGCGCGAGGCGCGCAACGAGTGCGCGGTCCTCAAGGCGGTGGCCGACCTGTACGTGATGCAGCGCGACGAGCAGGAGCGGCTCCGCGCCGACCAGCGCATCGTCCTGGCCGAACTCGCCGAGGCCCTCAGCGCCCGCGCCCCCGAGGGGCTGGACCCGCAGTTCCGGGCGATCTTCGACGAGGCGCCCGACGACAGAGCGCGCAAACGGGCGGTCATCGACCAGATCGCGGCGCTCACGGACGCCTCCGCGCGCTCCCTGCACGCCCGGCTCACACGGCGCGCGCGCCGTGCGGTCGGGTGAGCCGATCGGGCCATTCCCCCTTCACGCGGCAGGCTCAGTGCGGGACGCTCGCATGTGGTCGCATGTGGCGGAGAGGTTATGAGGAGGCATCAGGTGGTCGACGCACACCGGACATTCGTCATCGTCGGCGCAGGGCTCGCCGGGGCCAAAGCGGCGGAGACGCTGAGGTCCGAGGGGTTCACGGGGCGGGTGATCCTGGTCGGCGACGAGCGCGACCATCCCTACGAACGGCCCCCGCTCTCCAAGGGGTACCTGCAGGGCAAGGAGGAGCGCGACAGCGTCTTCGTCCACGAGCCGTCGTGGTACGCGAAGGCCGACATCGAGCTGCACCTCGGCCAGCCCGCGGTCCAGCTGGACCGGGAGGCCCGCAAGATCGTCCTCGGTGACGGCACGGCGCTGCACTACGACAAGCTGCTGCTGGCCACCGGGGCCGAGCCGCGCCGCCTCGACATCCCGGGCACGGGCCTGGTCGGGGTGCACCACCTGCGCCGGCTCGCGCACGCCGAGCGGCTGAAGGGCGTACTGGCCACCCTCGGCCGGGACAACGGCCACCTGCTGATCGCGGGCGCCGGGTGGATCGGCCTGGAGGTCGCCGCCGCGGCCCGCGCGTACGGGGCCGAGGTCACCGTGGTCGAGCCGCTGGCCACGCCGCTGCACGCGGTGCTCGGCCCGGAGATCGGCCGCCTCTTCGGTGACCTGCACGCGGAACACGGGGTCCGCTTCCACTTCGGGGCGCGGCTCACCGAGATCGTCGGGCACGACGGCATGGTGCTCGCGGCCCGCACCGACGACGGGGAGGAACATCCGGCGCACGCCGTGCTCGCGGCGATCGGGGCGGCGCCGCGGACGGCCCTCGCCGAGACCTCCGGGCTCGCGCTGGTCGACCGCCAGCACGGCGGCGGCATCGCGGTGGACGCCTCGCTGCGCACCAGCGATCCGAACGTGTTCGCCGTCGGGGACGTGGCCGCCGCGCACCACCCGCTGCTCGGGACCCGGCTGCGGGTCGAGCACTGGGCGAATGCCCTCAACGGGGGCCCGGCCGCGGCGCGGGCGATGCTGGGCCAGGAGGTCTCGTACGACCGGGTGCCGTACTTCTTCTCCGACCAGTACGACGTGGGTCTGGAGTACTCGGGCTACGCCCCGGCGGGCGGCTACGACCAGGTGCTGATCCGCGGGGACGTGGCCAAGCGGGAGTTCATCGCGTTCTGGCTGTCGGACGGGCGGGTGCTCGCCGGAATGAACGTGAATGTGTGGGATGTCACCGAACACATCCAGGCCCTGATCCGGTCGAAGACCCCGGTCGACCGCGAGGCCTTGGCGGACCCGTCCATTCCGCTGGACTCCCTGGTGGGGGCGGAGGGGGCCTGACGGGTTTGCGGGCGCCCGGCCGTAGACTTCACGGGTGGCAGGACGGATCAACGACGACGATGTGAAGGCGGTACGGGACGCGGTCCCGATCGACGCCGTGGTCTCCGACTACCTCCAGCTGCGCAACGCGGGCGGCGGCAACCTCAAGGGCCTGTGTCCCTTCCACGACGAGAAGTCCCCGTCCTTCCAGGTCAGCCCCAGCAAGGGTCTCTACCACTGCTTCGGCTGCCAGGCGGGCGGGGACACCCTCGACTTCATCATGAAGATCGACCACCTCTCCTTCTCGGAGGCCGTCGAGCGCCTGGCCGGGCAGGCCGGCATCACCCTCCGGTACGAGGAGGGCGGGTACACCGCCGGCACCAGCGGGCGTGGCGAGCGCATCCGGCTGGTCGAGGCGCACAAGGCCGCCGCCCAGTTCTACGTCGAGCAGCTGGGCAGCGCCGAGGCCGAGATCGGCCGCAGGTTCCTCGCGGAGCGCGGCTTCGACCAGGCGGCGGCCGAGCACTTCAGCGTCGGGTACAGCCCGGCCGGCTGGGACCACCTGACCCGCTTCCTGCGCGGCAAGGGCTTCAGCGACAAGGAGCTGATCACCTCCGGCCTGGCCCAGGACAGCCGCAGCGGCAAGCCCATCGACCGCTTCCGCGGCCGGCTGATGTGGCCGATCCGCGACATCAGCGGCGAGGTGGTCGGCTTCGGCGCGCGCAAGCTGCGCGACGACGACAACGGGCCGAAGTACCTGAACACCCCCGAGACGGCGATCTACAAGAAGTCCCAGGTGCTGTACGGCATCGACCTGGCGAAGAAGGAGATCGCGAAGACCTCGCGGGCCGTGGTGGTCGAGGGCTACACGGACGTGATGGCCTGCCACATGGCCGGGGTCACCACCGCGATCGCGACCTGCGGCACCGCCTTCGGCGGCGACCACATCAAGATCCTGCGCCGCCTGCTGATGGACAACGCGACGGCCGAGGTGATCTTCACCTTCGACGGGGACGCGGCCGGCCAGAAGGCCGCGCTCCGCGCCTTCGAGGACGACCAGAAGTTCGCCGCCGAGACCTCCATCACCATCGCCCCCGGCGGCATGGACCCGTGCGACCTGCGCCTGGCGCAGGGGGACGCGGCGGTGGCGGGGCTGGTGGAGGCCCGTACCCCGCTGTTCGAGTTCGCGCTGCGGCACATCGTGGCCCGCCACAACCTGGAGAACCCGGCGGGCCGGGCGGCCGCGCTGGACGAGGCGGCCCCGGTCGTCGCCAACATCAAGAACATCGCGATCCAGCACGAGTCGGCGGTCCAGCTCGCCGGGATGCTCGGCATCCGCGACGAGCAGTTCGTCGTCAAGCGGGTCGCGCAGCTGGCGCGCTGGGCGCGGGAGCGGGGCGGCCAGGGCGGCGGGCAGCAGCAGGGCCGCGGCCGGCCCTCGCCGTCGGCCCCGTACGAGGCGGCTCCCGCGCCGAGCGCCCCCGCGGGCGGCGGACCCGCGCTGAACCTGCGCAGCCCCGCGCACCGCACCGAGCGCGAGCTGCTCAAGCTGGCGCTCCAGCGGCCGGCCCTGGTCTCGCCGGCCTTCGACGCGTACGGGGTCGACGAGTTCACGGCCCCGCCGTACGCGGCGGTCCGCGAGGCCATCCAGTCCGCGGGCGGCGCCTCCCTGGGCACCGACGACTACCTGGCCCGGGTCCGCGACGCCGCGCCGAACGACACGGTCCGCGCGCTGGTCACCGAGCTGGCGGTCGAGGCCATCCACGCCAAGACCGTGGACGAGGTGTACGCCGGGGTCCAGCTGGTCCAGGTCCGGCTGCGCGCGGTCGACCGCCGGGTCCACGAGATCCAGGGCACCATGTCGCGCCTGGGCACCCAGGCCCCGCCGGAGCAGCTCGCGGCGGTCCAGGAGGAGCTCTGGACCCTCCAGCAGTACGGGCAGCGCCTGCGCAACCGCGGCGCCGAGGGACTCTGAAGCCGGGGCCTCCACCACAAGGCCTCTACAGCGAGGGCCTCCACAACGAGGGCCTCTCCAGGCCGTCGGCCCGCTGACCTCGCGGCCACCCCCGGCGGAACCAGTCGCCGCCCGGTATCTCGGTGCCGGACGCGCGCAGCTTGCGGGCCAGCAGCGGGGCGGCCAGGTAGACCCAGGCGGCGGTCCGGGTGCCGTCGGGGCGCAGCGCGTCGCGGCGGACCCGGTCGTAGACGTTCAGCGGCCGGTCGGGGCCGTGGTACTCCTCCAGCCGGTCCAGTTCGGCCAGCAGCGTCCCGTACGCGCCGGGGGCCGCGGTGACCAGCTCGCCGACGATCTCCGACCCCGGGTGCGGGACCGCGTACGGGTAGCCGGGGCCGTCGTACAGGAGGGCGTCCGGCAGCCGGGCGGGCTCCTCGGCGGCCGTGCGGCCCCGCAGGAACAGGTCGTGGTTGACCGCGCCCGGGCGCAGGGTCCCGTACACGAAGAAGGGGAGTTCGGCGGTCATCCGGCCTTCACCTCGGCGGCGACCCATGCCAGGTAGCGTTCGCTCCCCCGCACCACGGGGGTGGCGATGATCTCCGGTGTGTCGTACGGGTGGTCGGCGGTCAGCCGGGCCTCCAGGGCCGGGTAGGCGGCCTCCGTGGTCTTGAACAGGACCTGCCACTCCTGCGAGGTCTCCAGCGCGTCCCGCCAGTGGTGGACGGAGGTCACCGGCCCGTTGATCTGCGCGCAGGCGGCCAGCCGCTCCTCCACCGCGGTGCGGGCGAGCGCCGCGGCCTCCTCCGCCGAGTCGACCGTGGTCAGCACGGTCAGGACGGTCGCCTCGGCGGGCGCCGGATCCTGCGACGGGCGCGACGGGCGCTGCGGAGGCTGCGGAGGCTGCGAGTGCGACGGGTGTGGCGGCTGCGGCCGATCGGCTGATGTCACGGGGCCCTCCCTCGGATACGCCGGACAGCACACGGTCCGGGACTTTGGTCCCGATTCTGCCGGTGCCCCTCCACCGTACGCACCGCTGTTACACAACCTCGCGTTGCCCGTGACCGTCGCGGACTACCGTCGTTCCGTCCCGGCTCAGAACCCCTTTGGCTCCTCATGACGCGACCCACCCGCCCCCTCGCCGCCGCCCTCCTGTGCGCCGTCCTCTGCGCGCTCGCCGTCGGCGGCTGCTCCGCACCCGGCGGGCTGGGGACCGGCGAGCCCGCACCGCCCGTATCGGCCCAGCTGCGGCCCGAGTCGCTCTGGCCGCTGTGGACCGACCGGTCCGTCTCGGGGCCGGGCACCTCGGTCGGCACCCGGGAGCTCCCGCCGCAGCCGTTGGAGAACGCGCCCGAGGTGGGGCCCGGCGGGCTCCCCGCGGTGAACGTGCAGGACGTCGTACGCGCCGACCAGCAGATGAAGGCGTTCGCGGACAAGGGCTGGATCAGCGCGCCCGGCAAGGTCGGGATGCGCCCGCCCGTCTTCCGCGACCTCACCGGCGACGGGGACCGGGACCTGATCGTCGCGGCCGACGCCGAGACGGGCCGCACCGCGCTGACCGTCTACACCGCCCGAGCGAACCGGATCGTCCCCATCCTCTTCACCGTCGGCCGCCGGCTGGCCGCCGAGACGATCGGCGGCGACCTCCTGCTGCGCACCGCCGCCGCCGACGGCTCCGAACAGGCGGTCCGCTACCACTGGGACGGCGAGCGGATGCGGGTGGTCAGCGACGAGCGGCGCTACAGCAAGTCGGTGCCGGGCTGCGCCGGCGACCTGGCCACCCCGCAGCCGAAGCGCACCGACACGTACGGCCGGGTGTGCGAATGAGGCCCGCTCTGGTCCGCTGCCGCCACCTCCTGCGGGCCCTCGGCCTGCGCTGGAAGATCTCGATCCTGCTCGCGGTCGGCTGCTCGCTGGTCGCCGTGACCATCGGCGTACTGATCCACCAGGCGCGGGCGCAGCAGGTGGGCGACGGCGCCCGGGAGGGCGCGCTCGCACAGCTGATCCGCGTACGCCAGGTGTACGAGCTGACCGGGCGGCTGGACGAGGACAAGGTCGGCGAGGCCGACGCGCGGATCGACTGCCCGCAGCTGCCGGGGCCGCTGCGCCGGGCGGCCCTGGCGGGTCAGCGCACCACCTATCTGGACCTGGACGGGCCGGATCCGGCGGTGTGGGCGGCCCGGCCGGTCGGCGGGGACCACGTGCTCCACGTGCTGTCCGTCCGCCGGTCGTTGGCCGCCGAGCAGGCCGAACTGGTCGAGCTGGACCAGCAGCTGGCGGCCTCGGGTGCCGGGGTCGTGACGCTCGCGGCGCTCGGCGGCGCGCTGATGGCGAGCCGGCTGAGCAAGGACCTGCGGACGGCCGCCGAGACGGCCCGCCGGATCAGCGAGGGCGAACTGGACGCGCGGATCGGGGGCTCCGGCGTGCCGGGGAGCCGCAACGAGGTCGCCGAGCTGTCCTCGGCGGTCGACACGATGGCGGCCAGCCTCCAGCAGCGGCTGGAAGCGGAGCAGCGGTTCACGGCGGACGTGGCGCACGAGCTGCGGACCCCGCTGACGGGGCTGCACACCGCGGCCGAGCTGCTGCCGGCGGGGCGGCCCACGGAGCTGGTGCGGGACCGGGTCGCGGCGCTGCGGGCGCTTACCGAGGACCTGCTGGAGGTGGCGCGGCTGGATGCGTGCCGGGAGGAGGCGCAGCTCGGGGCGCACGCGCTCGGCCCGCTGGTGGCGGCCATCACGCAGCGGTCGGGGGTGACGGCGCGGGTGCTCGGCGCGGACAGCCCGGAGATGGTCCGCACCGACGTCCGGCGCCTGGAGCGGATCCTGACGAACCTGCTGGTAAACGCCCGTCGGCATGGCGTGGGGCCGGTCACGGTGACGGTCTGCGGGAACGCGGTGACGGTACGGGACCACGGTCCGGGCTTCCCCGTGAAGCTGCTGCGCGAGGGGCCGCAGCGGTTCCTGACGGGCGCGGCCGAGCGGGGGCAGGGGACGGGGCTGGGCCTGACGATCGCGTTCGGTCAGGCGCAGGTGATCGGGGCGCGGGTGACGCTGTCGAACCCGGCTCCGGCGGGGGCGGCGGCGACGGTGACACTGCCCGCCGCGTGAGCCGCGAGCCGGGACGGGACGGGACTGCCCGGCGGTGTCCGCGCGGTCCCGCCCGTCCGCGCCGCCCGGAACACGCTGCCGGCCCTGCCTCACCCGGACGGCGCGACTCCCCCCGATGGCCGCATTCGAGGTCGTGACCTGCGGAAACGGCACCGGTGCGGCTGGACCTGACGAAACATCAGCAGGCGAGTTGCGGCCGGGCCGGGTTTGCTCGGGATCACGACCCCGTGTCTCCAGGAGCCTCCATGCGCCGACGCACCGCCCACGTGCTCACCGCCACCGCGCTCACCGCCGCCGCGTTCACGGGCCCGGTCGCCGGGGCGGTCGCCGCCGCGGAGCTCGGTACGGCGGGTTTCGCGCCCGGCGACTTCGCGAAGCTCGAAGTCTGGCCGAAAAACGCCGTTCCCGGGGCCAGTGTCACCGTAAACACCACCGCCTGCGGCGTCGGCGGCCACGCCGACGGAGATGCCACCACGGTCGGCGGTGGCCGTTTCAAGCTGGTCCCCGGCACCCATAAAGAAGTGGTCATCGGACAATTCCAAATCGCCCGCGGCATTCGCCCGGGCACGTACAGCATTGGCGCGACCTGCGCCGACGGGAAATACGCCACCGGCGATCTCGTCGTCACCGAACGCGGCCCCAAGGGCCACGTCCGTACCGGGGTGGGTGGCGGTACGACCACCACCGTCGACCCCACCAAGATCACGGCGGGAGCGGTCGTGCTGGCCGCGGCCGCCGTGGGCGGTACCTGGCTCCTGCGTCGCCGGGCGAGCGGCACGCGGAGCTGACGGGCGCCCACCGCGGCTGCGGCCGCGGTCCGACCGGTACCGTCCCCCGTCGCCCGCCCCGCGAGGTCCCCCCGTTCGCGGGGCGGGCGACGGCCTGCCGACCGGAGGGCCGCCGCGCGGGGAGACGCCGTGCCAGGCCCGCCACACGGAACACGGACCGGAACTCACCGCCA
The DNA here is from genome assembly GCF_001044425.1 of Streptomyces roseus. GTDB lineage: Bacteria > Actinomycetota > Actinomycetes > Streptomycetales > Streptomycetaceae > Streptomyces > Streptomyces roseus. The sequence goes on along the minus strand of NZ_LFML01000161.1, from coordinate 94,367 downwards.
GGGGGCACCCATGGGCAGAGGCCAGGCCGGCCGCGGCGGACTCGTCGCGCTCGCCGCCTGCGTCGGCGTCTGGCTCGTCGGCAGCGGCTCCAGCCAGTCGATCGGACCCCCGCTGCCCTCCCCCGCCGACGCACTGGGCACACAGGGGCACTATCCCGGCAGTATCGACCCGCTCCCCGGATCCCCGCCGAGCCGGATCAGGATCCCCTCCATCCGGGTCGACGCGCCGCTGACCGGGCTGGGCCTCGGCCCCGACGGGAGCATCGAGGTACCGCCGCCCGCCCGCCGCGACCTGGCGGGGTGGTACCGGGACGGCACCACCCCCGGAGCGGTCGGCACGGCCGTCGTCGTGGGCCACGTCGACCACGCGACCGGCCCCTCCGTCTTCTACCACCTGGGCGCACTGCACCGCGGAGCCTCGATCGAGGTGCCGCGCGCGGACGGGCGTACCGCCGTGTTCACCGTCCACGCGGTCGAGGTGTACGAAGCCGACCGCTTCCCCGACTCCCGCGTGTACGGGCCCTCACCGCGCGCCGAGCTCCGGGTCATCACCTGCGGAGGGGGTTTCTCGCCCCGCACCGGCTACCAGGGCAACGTGGTCGTCTTCGCCCACCTCACCGGCACCTATTGAGGGGTCCGCTGAGGCTGTCCGGCTGTCCGGCACCGACCGGTCAGCCCCACTGCTCCAGACCGAGCTTGATCACGAGTGCGCCCACCACCGTCAGCAGCACGCCGCGCACGAACCCGCTGCCCTTCTTCAGCGCCATCCGGGCTCCGACCATGCCGCCCGCCAGGTTGAACGCCGCCATCAGCGCGGCCAGCTGCCACAGCACCATGCCCTGGTACGCGAACATCGCGAGCGCCCCGGCGTTCGTGCAGCAGTTGACGATCTTGGCGGTCGCGGAGGCCCTCACCAGGTCGAGGTGGAGCAGCGCGGTCAGGGCGAGCACCAGGAAGGTGCCGGTGCCGGGCCCGATGAGACCGTCGTAGAATCCGATGCCGAGGCCGGCGAGCCCGATGGCGAGCAGCACCCGCTGCCGGCTGACGGGCGCGGCCGAGGGGGCGGTGCCGAAGCCCGGCTTGAAGATCACGATGCCCGCGACGACCACGAGCACGCCCATGATGAGCGGTCGCATGGTGTCCTTGCTGATCCCGCCGGCCAGCGCGGCGCCGCCCATGGAGCCGGCGAGCGCGGCGAGGCCGATCCGGACGGCGAGCTTCACGTCCACCGGCGCCTTGCGCACGTACGTCACCGCCGCGCCCGCGGTGCCGACGATGGCCACGGCCTTGTTGGTGCCGAGCACGGCGGCGGGCTGGGCGTTCGGCAGGCCGAGGAGCAGGGCGGGCAGGAGCAGCAGTCCGCCGCCGCCCACCACGGCGTCGATCCAGCCGGCCGCGGCGGCGGCCACGCACAGCACGATGATCATGGTCGTTGATATGTCAGGCACGGTCACGACCCTATGGAGCCGATGGGTGCACGGCCCATCGATCCCCTGAAAGTTGCGCAAAGGTTGAGCTTTGCCGGGCCACGGCCACGAGCGGCGGGGGCGGGGGACGGCACCGGGGGCGCCGGCCGGCACGGACCGGGACGGGGAGACCGGTCCCCGGGCCACACCCGAGGGGACGCCTCACCGCCCCCTGACCCGGGCGCTGAGGTACGCGTTCCGTCCGGGTAACAGCGGCGATGCGGCGGGGAAACAGCGGACGCGGACGCTCGTCCCATGACCTCGGAACAGCAGCGTGTGGTGGTGATCGGCGCAGGCCTCGCGGGCCTGCGGCTCGCCGCCCGGCTGGGCGCGGGTACGGGTGCCGACACGGGTAGGCGGGTGACCGTCCTCGGCGAGGAGCGGCACGCCCCGTACAACCGGGTCCTGTTGGCTGAGGTGCTGGCCGGCCGGTACGCACCGGGGGTGACCGCCCTCCCGGACCCCGGCCCGGCGCTGCGGCGGGGCGTGCGGGCGGTCCGCGTCGACCGCGCCGACCGGACGGTCCACTGCGACGACGGCAGCGCGGAGCGGTACGACGCGCTGGTCCTGGCCACGGGCTCGAACGCGGTCCTCCCGCCGCTGCGCGGGCTGTTCGAGCCGCGAGGGCGGGAACTGCCCGACGGGGTCCACGCGTTCCGCACCATGGACGACTGCCTCGCGCTGTCGGCCGCGGTGGCCGTACGGTCCGGGGTGCGCGCGGTGGTGATCGGCGGCGGCCTCCTCGGTGTCAGCGCGGCCCGCGCCCTGGCCGAGCGCGGCGCCCAGGTGGTGCTGGCCCAGCAGGGCGAGCGCCTGATGGAGCGCCAGCTGGATGCGGACGCCTCGGCGCTGCTGCACGCCCATCTGACCGCGCTCGGCATCGAGATCCACACCCGGTGCCGGGTGCGCGGCCTGAGGACCACGCGCGGCCCCGCGGGCGGGCGGCGCGTCGACGGCGTCGAGTTCGCCGACGGGTACCGGCTCGATGCCGAGGTCGTCGTACTCGCCTGCGGCGTGCGCCCGCGCACGGGTCTCGCGCTCGCCGCGGGGCTCGACGTACGCACCGGGATCGTCGTGGACGACCGGCTGCGCACCTCCGACCCCCTGGTGCACGCCATCGGCGACTGCGCCGAGCACGCCGGCCGGGTGTACGGCCTCGCGGGCCCGGCGCTGGACCAGGCCGACGCCTTGGCGCGACAGCTGGGCGGCGCCACCGCCCCCGGCTACACCGGAACCCGCGCCCTCACCCGCCTCACCCTCACCACCCCGGCCGCAAGCACGACCACCTCAGGCACCGCCACCTCAGGCACCGCCACCGCCACCTCAGGCACCGCCACCCTCGACCTCGCAGTCTTCGGCGAGACCACCGCGCTGCCCGGCGACGACGTGGTCAGCCTCGCCGACGCCACCCGCCGGACCTACCGGAAGGTCGTCGTGCGCGGCGACCGCCTCGTCGGCGGGGTCCTGCTCGGTGAACTCTCCACCGTGGGCGCCCTCGCCCGCAGCTGGCAGGACGCCGAGACCCTGACCGACCTGTCCCACCTGCTCACCGACGACGGAGGCTCCTGATCATGGCCGCAGCCACGCCCACGCCCACCCCCGCCATCGTGCTCATCGGCCACGGCATGGTCGGCCAGCGCTACCTGGAGGCCCTCGCCGAGCGCGGGGCCACCGCCACGCACCGGATCACCGTGCTCTGCGAGGAGCCCCGGCCCGCGTACGACCGCGTCCACCTCACCTCGTACTTCTCCGGCAGCACCCCCGAGGACCTCTCCCTCACCCCGGCCGGCTTCATGGAGCAGCACGGGATCGAGCTGCACCTGGGCGACCCCGCCGAGTCCATCGACCGCGACGCCCGCACCGTCACCTCCCGCTCCGGGCGGGTGATCCCGTACGACGTGCTGGTCCTCGCGACCGGCAGCCAGCCCTTCGTGCCACCGGTCCCCGGCAAGGACGCCCCCGGCTGCTTCGTCTACCGCACCATCGAGGACCTGCTCGCGATCGAGGATTACGCCAGGACCCGCACCTCCGGCGCGGTCGTCGGCGGCGGGCTCCTCGGGCTGGAGGCGGCCGGCGCGCTGAGCGGTCTCGGCCTCGCCACCCGCGTCGTCGAGTTCGCCCCGCGCCTGATGCCCGTCCAGGTCGACGAGGGCGGCGGCGCGGCCCTGCTGCGCACCGTCGAGTCGATGGGGCTCACCGTCCATACCGGGGTCGGCACCCAGGAGGTGCTCACCGGATCGGACGGCTCCGTGACCGGCATGCGGCTCTCCGACGGCTCCACCGTCGATGCCGACCTCGTCGTCTTCTCCGCCGGGGTCCGCCCCCGCGACCACCTCGCCCGCGCCTCGGGGCTGACCGTCGGCGAGCGCGGCGGCATCGGCGTCGACGCCCGCTGCCGCACGTCCGACCCGCGCGTCTACGCGATCGGCGAGTGCGCGCTGGCCGTCGACGGCCGGGTGTACGGGCTGGTCGGCCCCGGGTACGAGATGGCCGAGACGGCCGCCGAGGACCTGCTGGGCCGGGACAAGGAGTTCACCGGGGCCGACCTCTCCACCAAGCTCAAACTGCTCGGCGTGGACGTGGCCTCCTTCGGCGACGCCCACGGCACGGCCCCCGACAGCCTCGACGTCGTCTACTCGGATTCCCGCTCCGGGGTCTACAAGAAGCTGGTCGTCTCCCCCGCCGGGGTCCTCCTCGGCGGGGTGCTGGTCGGCGACGCCGAAGCGTACGGCCTGCTGCGCCCGCTCACCGGCAGCGTCCCGCCGGTCAGCCCCGACCGGCTGGTCCTGCCCGCCGGCCTCGGGGCGCCCGTCGCGCTCGGCCCGTCGGCGCTGCCCGACTCCGCGGTGATCTGCTCCTGCCACAACGTCACCAAGAAGGAGATCACCGCCTGCGCGACCCTCCCCGAGGTCAAGCGGTGCACCAAGGCGGGCACCGGTTGCGGCAGTTGCGTCAAGACGATCGGCCTGCTGCTGCCCGCGGCCACGGACAGGGGGCTGTGCGGCTGCTTCCCCTTCACCCGGGCGGAGCTCTACGAGATCGTCCGCACCCGCCGGCTGACCTCGTTCGAGCAGCTCCTGGACGGCCACGGCCGGGAGAAGGCCCGCGGCGGCAACGGCTGCGAGGTCTGCAAGCCGACCGTCGGCTCGATCATCGCCTCGCTCGCCCCGACCCTCGGGGCGAGCGGCTACGTCCTCGACGGGGAGCAGGCCGCCCTCCAGGACACCAACGACCACTTCCTGGCGAACCTCCAGCGCAACGGCTCGTACTCGGTGGTCCCGCGCATCCCCGGCGGCGAGATCACGCCCGACAAGCTCATCGTGATCGGCGAGGTGGCCCGCGACTTCGGGCTCTACACGAAGATCACCGGCGGTCAGCGCATCGACCTCTTCGGGGCCGGCGTGGACCAGCTGCCGCAGATCTGGGCCCGGCTCGTGGAGGCCGGATTCGAGTCCGGACACGCGTACGGAAAGGCGCTGCGCACGGTGAAGTCCTGTGTGGGCCGGAGCTGGTGCCGGTACGGGGTCCAGGACTCGGTCCGCATGGCCATCGACCTGGAGCTGCGCTACCGGGGCCTGCGCGCCCCGCACAAGCTCAAGTCGGCGGTCTCCGGCTGCGCGCGCGAGTGCGCGGAGGCGCAGAGCAAGGACTTCGGGGTGATCGCCACGGCGCAGGGCTGGAACCTGTACGTCGGCGGCAACGGCGGGGCCAGCCCGCGCCATGCCGATCTGCTGGCCCAGGACCTGTCGGACGCCGAACTGGTCCGGCTCATCGACCGGTTCCTGATGTTCTACATCCGCACGGCGGACCGGCTGGAGCGCACCTCCACCTGGCTGGACCGGCTGGAGGGCGGCCTGGACCACCTGCGGGAGGTGATCGTGTACGACTCGCTCGGGCTGTGCGCGGAGCTGGAGGCGCTGATGGCCGACCATGTGGCGCACTACCGCGACGAATGGGCCGAGACACTCCGGGACCCGGAGCGGCTGCGCCGCTTCGTCTCCTTCGTGAACGCGCCCGGCGCCCCGGACCCGACCGTCAAGTTCGTCCCCGAACGCGACCAGGTCAAGCCCGACCTGGCCGTTCTCGACATCCGGCCGCTGGAGGCCGTGGGAGGCACCCGATGACCGTGGAACTGCTGGCGCCCGAAGGCTGGCTGACGGTGTGCGAGCTGTCCGCCCTGACCCCGGGGCGGGGGGTCGCGGTCCTGCTCCCCGACGGGAGCCAGGCCGCGGTGTTCCTCACCCGGTCGGGGAGTGCGTACGCCATCGACAACCGGGATCCGTTCACCGGGGCGGCCGTGCTCTCGCGGGGGCTGATCGGGTGCGCGGACGGCCGGCCCTTCGTGGCCTCCCCGCTGCTCAAGCAGCGCTTCGACCTCGGGTCGGGGCGCTGCCTGGACGACGGGGAGGCGGCGGTCCGGACCTACCCGGTGCGGACCGCCGTGACCTCGGCGGCGGTGGCGTAGCGGGCGTCAGCCCTGGACGGCCGCCGGGTCCATCCAGACGTACTCCCAGACGTGGCCGTCGAGGTCCTCGAAAGCCCGGCCGTACATGAAGCCGAGGTCCTGGGCCGGACGGGGCTCGGTGGCGCCCGCCGCGAGGGCGGCGCCGACCACCTCGTCGACCTGCTCCCGGCTCTCCGCGCTCAGGGCGAGCATGACCTCGGTGGTCTTGGTGGCGTCCGCGACCTCCTTGGTGGCGAAGTCCTTGAAGCGGGCCTCGGTCATCAGCATCGCGAAGATCGTGTCGCTGATGACGAGGCAGCCGGTCTTGTCATCGCTGAACTGGGGGTTGAAGGAGTAGCCGAGCTTGACCCAGAACGCCTTGGCGGCCTCGATGTCCTGGACAGGCAGGTTGACGAAGATCATGGTGGGCATCTCGGCGCCTCTTCTCTCGTGTGTGCGTCCCGTGTGCGCTTTCGAGGGGTAGACCGGGGGCTCCGGGAAAACTCATCGCTCCCGCGGAAGACTTTTCCACGAGCCGCACGGCGGGGCACCACCCGCGTCCGGGTCAGGCCGGGAAGCGCAGCTCCAGGGCGGCGAGCGGGACGAAGCCTTGGGTGTCCCGGCGCCGGAGCAGCGCCTGGTCGGGGCCGGCGAGCCGCTTGTGCAGGGCCAGGGCGATCCGCTCGCCCGTCGCCTTGGCCCGCTCCGCGTTCGGCCCGCGGTGCAGGCCGTCGACGGCGGCGTTCCAGAGCTGCACCCAGCGCCCGAAGTCCTCGGCGGTCATCGCCCGCGCCGCGTGCAGGGCGGCGTGCGGGGCGAAGGCGTCGCGCCCGTAGGCGGCCGTACGGAACAGGGCCCGCTCCCAGAAGTCCGTGATGCGCGGCAGGTGGGCCTCCAGGTCCGTACCGGCGATCTGGGTGAAGAACGGCCCGATCCGCCGGTCGGCGAAAGCGGCGGTGTAGAAGCGGCGCAGCACGACGGTGAGGTCGGCGCGGCCGCAGATGTCGTGGTCCGCGGCGAACTGGCTCATGGCTCCACCATCCTGGCGTACCCGGGGGCCCGCCAGGGCGGAAAGTCCCGCCGTTCGTCACTTCGTGCGGATCGCGGGCGAACGTCCCACCCGGGCGGGCCCCCACCCGTAGAAGAGGGGCAAGGGCCCTCGGCGGGGGCCGGGAGGCCTCCTGCCGGGCCGGGAGGGCCTGACAGGGCCGGGAAGGCCCCGGCCGTGCCGGAAGGCCCAGGAAGGGCTAGGAGGCCACCGCTCCGCCCTTCAGCAGCGCGGCCCCCAGCGGGGTCACCGTGTGCAGCACGGCGTTGCCCCGGCGCAGCGTGGTGACGAGGCCCGCCTCGCGCATCACGCAGGCGTGCTGGCTCGCGGAGGCCAGCGAGACCCCGGCCCGGCGGGCCAGCTCGCTGGTGGTGGCCCCGTCGCCGATGGCCCGCAGCACCACCGAGCGGGTGTGCCCGACGAGCTTGCCCAGCGTGCGCTGGCGCTGCTCCTCCAAGGGCCGAATCGATTCGGCCGAGCCCGGGGCCGAAGCCAGCTGCGCCGCGGCCGGGTAGACCAGCACCGGCGGCAGCTCCGGGTCGCGCAGGGTGACGGCGGTGCGCCGGCAGAAGAACGACGGCTGGAGCAGCAGCCCGCGCCCCCGCAGCCGTACGTCCCGGTCCACCGGGTAGTCGCACTCCAGGACGGGCGCCCGCCAGCGCAGCATCGGCGGCAGCGAGGCCAGCAGCTCGTCCGCGCCCCCGTCCAGCAGGGCCCGGCCGCGCGCGGCCCGCTCGGCCTCGATCTGGGCCTGGATGTGCGTCCAGTACGGCTCCACGGCCGCCCGGTGGTAGCCCCGCAGCTCTCCCAGCAGCCTGGGCAGGTGCTTGGTGCCGCCTTCCATGAAGTCCCGCAGCCGCCGCGGGACCGACGCGTCGGTGCCCCCGCTGACGGCCGAGGGCATGCCGAACGCCGCCCCCACGCCGGTGCCGGCGCCGAGCAGCGTCAGCTCGCGCCGCATCCGCTCGGGACGGATCCCGCGCAGGGCGTCGAGGCCCACGTCCCACCCGTACTGCCCCTCCACGGGGGTCAGGAAATCGGGAAAATAACCACGACTCGGTATGAGCGCACCGAGCAAACGTGTTTCACTATTCAACCTGCTCCGGGTTTCCGTACGCCATTCACCGAAGAGCCGCGCATCACGCCGGTCTCTTAAGCGGTGAAAACTCAGAATCGTTTCCCACAACGCATCGGGACGCCCTGCCATCCGTACGCGTGCCAGGTCCACTCCAGTGAAATGGATACGCAGCACCGAACCCCCACCTGTGCAACCGCAATCCCCCCGCTCCATGAGTATGCACGCCGTCACACGACGTCACCACGCCCTTTCAGCCACAGTTGAAACCCCTTTCGGCGGGGGCGTGACAACCGAAATCCTGTACTCCGCCAGGCACACTCCGATGCGACCGAAACGCTCCGTGAAGGCCGTGGGGGGCTTTGCGGGGCCTGGCGGTCGGTCGCACCGGGAAGCGCCGACGTGCCTGGCAGATTGCCGGCAGGCGGTGGACGGGTGGGGATCCGTCCACCGCCTGCTGGCGTAAAGATTTGTTGAACAACATAAAGATGCGCGTCCGCCCTCGGGGGTCAGGGAACCCGGGGGCGGACGCGCGGTCAGCGGGCCGTGTCAGGCCTGGCGGGGCTCAGCGGCTGTCGCTGCCCTTCGACTCGGCGGCGGCGCGGCCGGCCTCCAGGCGCGCCACCGGGATCCGGAACGGCGAGCAGGAGACGTAGTCGAGGCCCACCTCGTGGAAGAAGTGGACGGACTCCGGGTCGCCGCCGTGCTCGCCGCAGACGCCGAGCTTGAGGTCGGGACGGGTCTCCCGGCCGGCCTGGGCCGCGCTGCGGACCAGCGCGCCGACGCCGTCCTTGTCGATGGTCTCGAACGGCGAGACCCCGAAGATGCCCTTCTCCAGGTACGCGGTGAAGAAGCTGGCCTCGACGTCGTCGCGGGAGAAGCCCCACACCGTCTGGGTCAGGTCGTTCGTGCCGAAGGAGAAGAACTGCGCGGCCTCGGCGATCTGCCCGGCCGTGAGGGCGGCGCGGGGCAGCTCGATCATCGTGCCGATGGACAGCTTGAGGCTGGTGCCGGTGGCGGCCTCGACCTCGGCGATGACCGCGTCGGCCTCCTCGCGCACGATCTCCAGCTCCTGAACGGTGCCCACGAGCGGGACCATGATCTCGGCGCGCGGGTCGCCCTTCGCGTTCTTGCGCTCGGCCGCGGCCTCGGCGATCGCCCGGACCTGCATCGCGAACAGGCCGGGGATGACCAGGCCGAGGCGGACACCGCGCAGACCCAGCATCGGGTTCTGCTCGTGCAGCTTGTGCACGGCCTGGAGCAGGCGCAGGTCGTTCTCGTTGGCGTCCTTGCGGGCCTCGGCGAGGGCGACGCGCACCGACAGCTCGGTGATGTCGGGCAGGAACTCGTGCAGCGGCGGGTCGAGGAGGCGGACGGTCACGGGCAGTCCGTCCATCGCCTCGAACAGCTCGACGAAGTCCTTCTTCTGGAGCGGCAGGAGGGCACTCAGTGCCTCGTCGCGCTCCTTGTCGGTGTCGGCGAGGATCAGGTGCTCGACCAGCTCGCGGCGCTCGCCGAGGAACATGTGCTCGGTGCGGCACAGGCCGATGCCCTGGGCGCCGAAGCGGCGGGCGCGCAGCGCGTCCTCGGCGTTGTCGGCATTGGCGCGCACCCGCAGCCGGCGGACGCGGTCCGCGTAGGCCATGATCCGGTGCACGGCCTGGACCAGCTCGTCGGCGTCGTCGGCGCCGGCGTGCATGCGGCCCTCGAAGTACTCGACGACCGGGGACGGTACGACGGGTACCTCACCGAGGTAGACCTTGCCGGTGGAGCCGTCGATCGAGACGACGTCGCCCTCCTCGATCACCTTGCCGCCGACCGTCATGCGGCGGCGCTTGGTGTCGACCTCCAGGTCCTCGGCGCCGCAGACACAGGTCTTGCCCATGCCGCGGGCCACGACGGCGGCGTGCGAGGTCTTGCCGCCGCGCGAGGTCAGGATGCCCTCGGCGGCGATCATGCCGTCCAGGTCGTCCGGGTTGGTCTCGCGGCGGATCAGGATGACCTTCTCGCCGGAGCGCGACCACTTGACGGCCGTGTACGAGTCGAAGACGGCCTTGCCGACGGCCGCGCCCGGGGAGGCGGCGATGCCGCGGCCGAGCAGCTCGGTGCTGGCGCCCTCGTCGAAGCGGGGGAACATCAGCTGCGCGAGCTGGGCGCCGTTGACGCGCTGGAGGGCCTCGGCCTCGTCGATGAGGCCCTGGTCCACGAGCTGAGTGGCGATGCGGAAGGCGGCGCCGGCGGTGCGCTTGCCGACGCGGGTCTGCAGCATCCACAGCTGGCCGCGCTCGATCGTGAACTCGATGTCGCAGAGATCCTTGTAGTGGGTCTCCAGCGTCGTCATGATCGTCATGAGCTGGTCGTAGGAGGCCTTGTCGATGGTCTCCAGGTCCGCCAGCGGGACGGTGTTGCGGATGCCGGCGACGACGTCCTCGCCCTGGGCGTTCTGCAGGTAGTCGCCGTAGACGCCCGCGTGGCCGCTGGCCGGGTCGCGGGTGAAGGCGACGCCGGTGCCGGAGTCGGGGCCCAGGTTGCCGAAGACCATGGAGCAGATGTTGACCGCGGTGCCCAGGTCGCTCGGGATGCGCTCCTGGCGGCGGTAGAGCTTGGCGCGGTCGGTGTTCCAGGAGTTGAAGACCGCCTCGACGGCGAGGTCGAGCTGCTCGCGGGCGTCCTGCGGGAACTCCCGGCCGGCCTGCTTGGCGACGATCTTCTTGAAGCGGGTGACCAGCTTCTTGAGGTCGGCGGCGTCGAGGTCGGTGTCGACGGCGACCTTCTTGGCGGCCTTGGCCTCGTCGAGGGCCTCCTCGAAGAGCTCGCCGTCCACGTCCAGGACGGTCTTGCCGAACATCTGGATGAGGCGGCGGTACGAGTCCCACGCGAAGCGCTCGTTGCCGGCCTGGGAGGCGAGGCCGGCGACCGACTCGTCGGAGAGGCCGATGTTGAGGACCGTGTCCATCATGCCCGGCATCGAAAACTTGGCGCCGGAGCGCACGGAGACCAGCAGCGGGTCGTCCGACTGGCCGAGCTTCTTGCCCATCTTCGCTTCGAGGGCCGCCAGGTGGGCGCTGACCTCGTCGCGCAGTGCGGCCGGGGCCTCACCGCTGGCGAGGTAGACCTTGCAGGCCTCGGTGGTGATGGTGAAGCCGGGAGGGACCGGCAGACCCAGGTTGGTCATCTCGGCGAGGTTGGCCCCCTTGCCGCCGAGAAGGTCCTTGAGGTCGCGGTTTCCCTCGGTGAAGTCGTAGACGAACTTCTGATCTTTGTTTTCCGACACGGGTCTCGACTCCTCGAGGACTCGGTGGCTGCCCTGACGGCCAGGAACATACCCAGATCGAAGGCTTCTGGGTACGTCCACTTGGTCGTCATGTGGCTGTAACCACCCGTGCGCCACCAGATCGAAAGTAACCGATGAGTAGCCGAAACCTACGAAGAGCGTTCACCTCCCGAAGGGGGAAGGGCCTCCCGAGGCCTGTTTGCGCTCGGATGAGCGATCATCGATACATTTGCGTTCAAGTCTTGAACGCACAAAGGGTGGCACCCAGTGCCACCCTTTGGAAGTCATAGCCGTGATTTTCGCGCTCATGTGAGCGCAACCCCACCCATGCGTGGCGTATGTCACGCCGCCGGTGGCAGAGTTTGTCAGCTGATTCTCAGCCCCCGGACGTGTCCAGTTCCGCGTCCTCGCTCACACCGGCACAGTCGTAGGGATCCTTCAGCCAGCCATCCGGGAGGACAACCCGGTTGTTTCCGGACGTCCGGCCACGAGGGCCGTCCGCGCTCTCCGGCCACGACTGGTCCAGGTCCAGCTCGCTCAGATGAGCGTTCAACTCGGCCAGCGACGAGGTGACCGCCAGCTTCTTCCGCATCTCGGAACCCACCGAGAAGCCCTTCAGGTACCAGGCCACGTGCTTACGGAAGTCGATCACCCCGCGCGCCTCGTCGCCGATCCACTCCCCCAGCAGCTGGGCGTGCCGGTGCATGGTGCCCGCGACCTCGCGCAGCGTGGGCTTGTGGAAGTCCTCGGGGCGCCCCTCGAAGGCCGCGACCAGGTCGTTGAACAGCCACGGGCGGCCCAGGCAGCCGCGTCCGACGACCACGCCGTCGCAGCCGGTCTCGCGGACCATGCGCAGCGCGTCCTCGGCGCACCAGATGTCGCCGTTGCCGAGCACGGGGATCTCCGGCACGTGCTCCTTGAGCCGCGCGATGGCGTCCCAGTCGGCCGTGCCGCCGTAGTGCTGGGCGGTGGTGCGCCCGTGCAGGGCGATGGCGGTGACGCCCTCCTCGACGGCGATGCGGCCGGCGTCCAGGTAGGTCAGGTGGTCGTCGTTGATGCCCTTGCGCATCTTGATCGTGACCGGCAGGTCGCCGGCGCCCGCGACGGCCTCGCGCAGGATCGCGCGCAGCAGGTTCCGCTTGTACGGGAGGGCCGAGCCGCCGCCCTTGCGGGTCACCTTGGGGACGGGGCAGCCGAAGTTGAGGTCGATGTGGTCGGCGCGGTCCTCTTCGACGATCATGCGGACCGCCTTGCCGACCGTCGCCGGGTCCACTCCGTAGAGCTGGATCGAGCGGGGCTTCTCGGTCTCGTCGAAGTGGATCAGCTGCATGGTCTTCTCATTGCGCTCGACCAGGGCGCGGGTCGTGATCATCTCGCTCACAAACAGACCCTTGCCGCCGCTGAACTCCCTGCAGAGCGTGCGGAACGGGGCATTGGTGATGCCGGCCATGGGGGCGAGCACCACAGGGGGCTGCACGGTGTGCGGGCCGATCGCGAGCGGCGGGGGGAGCGTGGTCATCCCCCCATTGTGGCTCAGCCGGACCGGGGCACGCATCTCTTTAGTTAGGCGTACTATCGGAAACATGCCCGAGCTGAGCCTCCGACGGAGGATCCTGGTCCTGGCGATCTGCTGCATGAGCCTGCTCATCGTCAGCCTCGACGTGACCGTCCTGAACGTCGCGCTGCCCTCGATGCGCCGGGAGTTCGGCGCCTCGGTGGCCGGCATGCAGTGGACGATCGACGCGTACACGCTGGTCCTGGCCTCGCTGCTGATGCTGGCGGGGTCCACGGCGGACCGGATCGGGCGCCGCAGGGTCTTCGGCGCAGGCCTGCTGTTCTTCACGGCCGGCTCGCTGCTCTGCTCACTGGCGCCGACCCTGGAGTGGCTGATCGCCTTCCGGATGGTCCAGGCGGTGGGCGGCTCGATGCTCAACCCGGTCGCCATGTCGATCATCACCAACACCTTCACCGATCCGCGCGAGCGGGCCCGCGCCATCGGTGCGTGGGGCGCGGTGGTCGGCATCTCCATGGCCGTGGGCCCGCTGATCGGCGGGCTGCTGGTGGAGTCGGTCGGCTGGCGCTCCATTTTCTGGATCAACCTCCCGATCGGACTGCTGGCCCTGGCGCTGACCCTGCGGTACGTCCCCGAGTCACGCGCCGCCCGCCCGCGCCGCCCGGACCCGGTGGGCCAGGTACTGGTCATGGCCCTGCTCGGCTCCCTGACGTACGGGATCATCGAGGCGCCGAGCGCGGGCTGGAACGCTCCGGTCATCCTGGGCTGCGCGGCGCTGGCCGTGGCCTCGCTGGTGGGGCTGCTGGTGTACGAGCCGCGGCGGGCGGAGCCGCTGATCGACCCGCGGTTCTTCCGGAGCGCTCCGTTCAGCGGCGCGACGCTGATCGCGATCGGCGCCTTCGCCGCGCTGTCCGGGTTCCTGTTCCTGAACACCCTGTACCTCCAGGAGGTACAGGGGCTCAGCGCGCTCCAGGCCGGGCTCCACATGCTGCCCATGGCCCTGATGACCTTCCTGTGCGCGCCGTTGTCGGGCCGGCTGGTCGGCAACCGCGGACCGCGGCCGTCCCTGCTGATCGCGGGGACGGCCATGGCGGCGAGCGGGGTGCTGTTCGCCGCGTTCTCGGCGGAGACCTCGACCCCGCTGATGTTCATCGCGTACGTGCTGTTCGGGCTCGGGTTCGGCATGGTCAACGCGCCCATCACCAACACGGCGGTCTCCGGGATGCCCCGGGCCCAGGCGGGGGTGGCGGCCGCGGTCGCCTCCACCAGCAGGCAGACCGGCGGCACGCTGGGCGTGGCCGTGATCGGCGCGGTGCTCGCGGCGGGGACGGCGGGCGGCGCCGGATTCGTCGAGGCGACCCGGCCGGCCTGGTGGATCATCACGGGCTGCGGACTGCTCGCGCTCGTGGTGGGCGCCGCGACCAGCGGCCGGTGGGCGATGGGGACGGCGGAGCGGACGGCCCGGACCCTGGAACGGGCGGCGGCGGGACCCTCGCGGGCGACCGCGCCGCCGCGCGGCTGAGCCCCGGGCCGCGGCCGGGCCGGGGGTGGGGAGCCGGTGGGGAGCCCCTGTCCCCTACTCCGCTCCTCCCCGCAGTGGAAGTGCTCGGGGTTCGAGTCGATCCGGGCCGGCAGGGCGCGCAGCGCCTCCTGGTCGGCCGCCGAGAACGCGGAGAACAGCGGGAGTTCGACCTCGTCCAGGGCCGCGTTCGTCTTGGCCAGGGCGGTCGAGCCGGCCTCGGTGATCGCCACGTTGTGGCGGCGGCGGTCGGCCGGGTCCCGGCGGCGGACGGCCAGGCCCTCGCGCTGCAGGTCGTTGAGGATGCCGACCAGCACGCTCGGATCCACCTCCAACCGCTCGGCGAGCACCCGCTGGCCGATGGGGCCACCCTCCGGATGCATCAGCGTCATCGCGTGCGGCGGGGTGAGCCCGGCCGCGCTGAGCGCCTTCTTCCCGAGGGTCTCGGTGATCGAGCCGTGCCAGGCCAGGAGCAGGCCCAGCCGCTGCGGGGGGGTGCGGGGCGGGCTTGTGGGTGAGGCCGCTCGGCGTGGCCGCCTCCGTCGGCGTGACGCTCTACTTCGTCGGCGCGGTCATCAGCCACCTGCGCGTCAAGGACTTCGACCTCGCCCCCGCGGCCGTCCTCACCCTGGTCGCGGGGGCCGCACTGGTCCTCCACGTCGCGGCGTAATCATCCTGACGGGTGACAGATATTGAAATCTGTCACCCGTCATGCCATGGTTGTTCCATGACCACGAACGAGAACACCCGCACCCTCGGCTCCACCGGCCCCGCCGTCTTCCCGCTGGGGCTGGGCTGCATGGGCATGTCCGCCCTGTATGGCGAGGCCGACCGCACCGAGTCGATCGCGACCATCCACGCCTATCTGGACGCCGTCCCCGAGGGCGCGGCCGCGCTGCTCGACACCGGCGACTTCTACGGCATGGGGCACAACGAGATGCTGATCGGCGAGGCCCTGCGTTCGGCGCCCGCCGAGGCCGCTGAGCGGGCGCTGATCAGCGTGAAGTTCGGCGCCCTGCGCACCGTCGAGGGGGGCTTCACCGGATATGACGGCCGCCCCGAGGCCGTCAAGAACTTCCTGGCCTACTCGCTCCAGCGCCTGGGCCGGGACCACATCGACGTCTACCGGATCGCCCGTGTCGATCCGGACGTCCCGATCGAGGAGACCGTCGGCGCCATCGCCGAGGCCGTCGAGGCCGGGCACGTGCGGCACATCGGCCTCTCCGAGGTCGGAGCGGACACCCTGCGCCGGGCCGCGGCCGTGGCGCCGATCTCGGACCTCCAGATCGAGTACTCGCTCATCTCCCGCGGCATCGAGGCGGAGATCCTGCCGACCGCCCGCGAGCTGGGCATCGGGGTCACGGCGTACGGGGTGCTGAGCCGCGGTCTGATCAGCGGGCACTTCAGCCGCGACCGGGAGCTGGCGCCGGGCGACTTCCGCGGGATGAGCCCCCGCTTCCAGGGCGAGAACCTGCAGCGCAATCTCGACCTGGTCGACGCCCTGCGCAAGGTCGCGGAGGAGAAGGGGGTCAGCGTCGCGCAGACCGCCATCGCCTGGGTGCTCTCGCGCGGCGAGGACATCGTGCCGCTGGTGGGAGCCCGCCGCCGCGACAGACTGGCCGAGGCACTGGGTGCCATGACCGTGGAACTGACGGCCGCGGACCTGGCGGCCATCGAGGAGGCGGTCCCGGCGGGAGCCGCGGCCGGCGAGCGATACCCGGAAGCGCAGATGGCCCACCTCGACAGCGAGCACTGAGCGGGCGGTACGGTCGTACTCATGCCCCCCGCTGCTGCCGAGCCCCTGACACCCGAGCGCATCCTCGAAACCACCGAGGAGGTGCTGCGCCGCTTCGGCCCCACCAAGGCGACCGTGGTGGACGTGGCCCGCGCCCTGGGCGTCAGCCACGGCAGCGTGTACCGGCACTTCCCCTCGAAGGCGGCCCTGCGCGAGGCCGTCACGGACCGCTGGCTCGCCAAGAGCGTCGTCCGGCTGGACGAGATCGCCTCGGCCGCCGGCGGGAGCGCGCCTTCCAAACTGGAGGCGTGGCTGGAGGCCCTGTTCGAGGCCAAGCGCCACAAGGCGGGCGACGATCCGGAGCTGTTCGCCACGTACACGGTGCTGCTCGCGGAGAGCAGCGGCGTGGTGGACCAGCACCTGAACCAGCTGATCGACCAGCTGGGCCGGATCATCGCGGAGGGGGTCGAGGCGGGCTCGCTCAGCGCGCCCGACGTACCGGCCGCCGCCCGGGCGGTGTTCGACGCCACCGGCCGTTTCCATGATCCGCAGTACGCGGCGGAGTGGCTCAAGCCCACGATCACCACCGAGTTCGAGGCCGTCACCGCGCTCGTGATCCGGGGCTTGCGCGCCTGACCGCCTGACCGCCCGAGAACGTCCGGAACGGGCCATTCCGGACGACTTGATGATCATTTGGCACGAGCCCACCTTGTCCGTGCCCCGTCAAACTCCTTACGTTCCCCCTACCACCCTTCATCAGGCACGTTCCAGGGGGAACCTTGTCCGCTCAGCCACCTCAGGCGACACAGCCCAAGCCTCCGGCCCGTTCGGGCGGCGCCGCCGCTCTCGGCTGGATCCTGACCATCGGCCTCAACGTGGTCGCGCCGATCCTCACGTACAACCAGCTGCACGACCACGGCTGGAGCGAATTCAGCGCACTGCTGGTCAGCGGCGCGTGGCCGGTGCTCGACAGCGCGATCAGCCTGGCCTGGCGCCGCAAGCTGGACGAATTCGCCGTCGTCACCCTGGTGTTCCTGGTGATCACGGCCGTCGTCTCGCTCGTCGGCGCGCACTCGGCGCGCGCGCTGCTCATCAAGGACTCGGGAGTGACGGGGCTGTTCGGACTTCTCTGCCTCGCCACCCTGCTCGCGCCGCGTCCGCTGATGTTCTACTTCGGCCGCAAGTTCGCCACCGACGGCACCCCCGAGAGCACCGCCTGGTGGAACGGCCTGTGGCAGTTCGACGGCTTCCGCCGCACGATGACCGTCATGACCACGGTGTGGGGCATCGCCTACCTCGCGGAGGCCGCCGTGCGCGTGGGCCTGGTCTTCGTCCTGCCCACCGACACCATGGTGGTCGTCAGCCCGATCCTGATCTACGGGACGCTGGGCCTGCTGGCCCTGTGGACCGCGCGCTACGCGAAGCGCTCGCAGGCGGCGGGCGAACGGCGCGCCGCCGAGGCGGCCGCGGCCGAGGCCCGGGCCCAGGCCCAGGCCCAGGTCTGAGCCGAGGCGGAAACGACGGTGGCCCGGTGCGCGTGACGCGCACCGGGCCACCGGCCGTTCCACCCCGCTCGGGCAGGGGCCCGGGCAGGGACCTAGCAGCCGAGCAGACGGCTGCCGAGGTAGCTCTGGATCTGGTCCAGGGAGACACGCTCCTGCTTCATCGTGTCGCGCTCGCGCACCGTCACCGCGTTGTCCTCGAGGGTGTCGAAGTCGACGGTGACGCAGAACGGCGTGCCGATCTCGTCCTGGCGGCGGTAGCGGCGGCCGATGGCGCCCGCGTCGTCGAACTCGATGTTCCAGAACTTGCGCAGGTCGGCGGCGAGGCCCTTGGCCTTCGGCGACAGCTGCGCGTTGCGGGACAGCGGCAGGACGGCGACCTTGATCGGTGCGAGGCGCGGGTCGAAGCGCATCACGGTGCGCTTCTCCATGACGCCCTTGGCGTTCGGGGCCTCGTCCTCGACGTACGCGTCGAGCATGAAGGCCAGCATGGCGCGGTTCACACCGGCCGCCGGCTCGATGACGTACGGCGTGTACTTCTCCTTGGACTCCTGGTCGAAGTAGACCAGGTCCTGGCCGGAGGCGGCCGAGTGCGCCTTCAGGTCGAAGTCGGTGCGGTTGGCGATGCCCTCCAGCTCGGAGAACTCACTGCCACCGAAGTTGAAGCGGTACTCGATGTCCGCGGTGCGCTTCGAGTAGTGGGACAGCTTCTCCTTCGGGTGGTCGTACCAGCGGATGTTCTCCTCGCGGATGCCGAGGTCGCGGTACCAGTTCCACCGCTCCTGCATCCAGTACTCCTGCCACTGCTCGTCCTCGCCCGGCTTGACGAAGAACTCCATCTCCATCTGCTCGAACTCGCGCGTGCGGAAGATGAAGTTGCCCGGCGTGATCTCGTTGCGGAAGGACTTGCCCATCTGCGCGATGCCGAACGGGGGCTTCTTGCGCGCGGTGGTCTGCACGTGGGCGAAGTTGGTGAAGATGCCCTGGGCGGTCTCCGGGCGCAGGTACGCCTTCGAGCCGGTGTCCTGGGTCGGGCCGAGGTGGGTCTCCAGCATGCCGGAGAACTGCTTGGGCTCGGTGAACTGGCCCTTCACGCCGCAGTTGGGGCAGTTGACGTCGGCGAGGCCGTTCGCGGGCAGGCGACCGTGCTTGGCCTCGTACGCCTCCTCCAGGTGGTCGGCGCGGTGGCGCTTGTGACAGGAGGTGCACTCGGTCAGCGGGTCCGAGAAGGTCGCGACGTGGCCGGAGGCCACCCAGACCTCGGGGGCCAGGATCACGGAAGAGTCGAGGCCGACGATGTCCTCGCGCCCGGTGACCATGGCCTTCCACCACTGGCGCTTGATGTTCTCCTTGAGCTCGACACCCAGCGGACCGTAGTCCCAGGCAGCCCTGGAGCCGCCGTAGATGTCACTGCACGGGAAAACGAAGCCACGGCGCTTGCTCAGGCTGACGATGGTTTCGATCTTGTCGGCGGCCACGGTGCTCTCTTCATTACGAGGACGAACGGCGAAGGCTTTAGGTTACCGGCGCCCGCACCCCCCCTTTCAAATCGGTTCCCGTTCGAGGGCGCCTCTCCCGGGCCTCCCACCTGGGTTTTTGACAATCGTTTCCATCTTTGATGAAAATGGATGTCATGAACGTACGACGCCTCATACCCGCCGCCGCCCTCGCCGGAGCCGTAGCCCTCGGCGCCACGGCCCTCACCGCGTGCTCCGGAGCCTCCGCCGGAACCGGCAGGGACGGCAAGCTGCACGTCATGTCGTCGTTCTACCCGATGCAGTTCCTCGCCGAACAGATCGGCAAGGACCACGTGAAGGTCGACACCCTGACCAAGCCGGGCGTCGAACCGCACGACCTGGAGATCACCCCGAAGCAGACCGGGCAGCTGGGCGAATCCGACGTCGTCCTCTACCTCAAGGGCCTGCAGCCCGCCGTCGACAAGGCCGTCGCCCAGTCCGGCGTGAAGAACGTCGTCGACGCCGCCAAGCTCACCAGGCTGGAGGTCCACGGCTCCTCGGGCCACGACCACGCCCACGAGGGCGAGGAGAGCCCCGCGGGCGAGGAGGGCCACGACCACTCCCACGGCGAGGCCGGCGAGGACCCGCACATCTGGCTGGACCCGGTGAAGTACGCCGAGGTCGCCAAGGGCGTAGGCGCGGCCCTGGAGAAGGCCGACCCGGACCACGCGGCGGACTACCGCAAGAACACCGACGAGCTGCTCGGCAAGCTGACCGCGCTCGACACGGAGTTCAAGGACGGCCTGAAGAACACCGCCACGAAGACCTTCATCACCACGCACTCCGCCTTCGGCTACCTCGCCGAGCGCTACGGGCTCGACCAGGAGGGCATCTCCGGCGTCGACCCCGAGTCCGAGCCGAGCCCGGCCCGGATGAAGGAGCTCCAGGCCGTCGCGAAGAAGGACAACGTCTCGACCGTGTTCTTCGAGACCCTGGCCAGCGACAAGACCGCCAAGACGCTCGCCGCCGACACGGGCCTGAAGACCGACGTCCTCGACCCGCTCGAGGGAATCACCGACAAGTCCCAGGGCGCTGACTACCTCGGGGTCATGCGGTCCAACCTGAAGAACCTGCAGAAGGCGCTCGGTAGCAAGTGATGGCAGTAACGGAGGCGCGTGCCATGAAGTCACAGCCCGCGGAGGCAGCGGACCAGCCCGTCATATCCCTGCGCGGGGCCACGGCCTCGCTCGGCTCGCGCCCCGTGCTGCGCGGCGTCGATCTCACCGTCCGGCGCGGCGAGGTCGTCGCCCTGCTCGGCGCCAACGGCTCCGGCAAGTCCACGGCCGTGCGCGCGATCGTCGGACAGGTACCGCTCTCCGACGGCGCGCTGGCCCTGTTCGGCACCGATTTCAAGCGCTTCCGCGCCTGGTCGCGCATCGGGTACGTCCCGCAGCGCACCACCGCCGCCAGCGGGGTCCCGGCCACCGTCCGCGAGGTCGTCTCCTCGGGCCGGCTCGCCCGCTCCCGATTCGGCATCCTGCGCAGGACCGACAAGGCGGCCGTCGAGCGGGCCCTGGCCCTCGTCGACATGAGCCAGTACGCCGACGCTTCCGTAAACGCCCTCTCCGGCGGCCAGCACCAGCGCGTGCTCATCGCGCGGGCACTCGCGGTGGAGCCCGAACTCCTGATCATGGACGAGCCGATGGCCGGCGTCGACCTCGCCAACCAGGAGGTCCTCGCGGGCGCCCTGCGCGAGCAGGTCGCCGCCGGCTCGACCGTCCTGCTCGTCCTGCACGAGCTGGGCCCGCTGGAGCCGCTGATCGACCGCGCCGTCGTCCTGCGCGACGGCTGCGTCGTCCACGACGGGCCGCCGCCCGAGGCCGTGGGGCAGCACGCCCTGCCCGGCCACGACCACGTACACCCCCACGCGGCGCACGACGCCGAGCCGCTCCGGACGGGATTGCTGAGCTGATGGAACTCCTCCACTACGCCTTCATGCAGCGGGCCCTGCTCGCGGCCGTCCTGGTCGGCGTCACCGCCCCCGCCATCGGCACGTACCTCGTCCAGCGCCGCCAAGCCGTGATGGGCGACGGCATCGGCCACGTGGCCATGACCGGCGTCGCGCTCGGCTTCCTCTTCAACGCGAGCCCGGTGTGGACGGCGACCCTGGTCGCGGTGATCGGCGCGGTCGGCATGGAACTGATCCGCTCCCGCGGCAAGACCAGCGGCGACATCGCCCTCGCCATGCTCTTCTACGGCGGCCTGGCCGGCGGAGTGATGATCATCAACCTGGCCCCGGGCGGCTCGACGGCCAACCTGACCAGCTACCTCTTCGGCTCGATCACCACGGTCTCCGCCGAGGACGTCACGGCCGTCGTGATCCTCGCGGCCTTCGTCATCGCCGTCACCCTCGGACTGCGCCGCCAGCTGTTCGCCGTCTGCCAGGACGAGGAGTTCGCCCGCGTCACCGGCCTGCCGGTGCGCTTCCTGAACCTGCTGATCGCGGTCACCGCCGCCGTCACCGTCACCGTGGCCATGCGGATCGTCGGCCTGCTGCTGGTCAGCGCCATGATGGTGATCCCGGTCGCGGCAGCGCAGCGCGTCACGCGCGGGTTCACCGCGACCCTGACGGTGGCCATGGTGATCGGCGTGCTGGTCTCGCTCTCCGGCACGACCCTGACGTACTACATCGACGCCCCCTCGGGCGGCACGATCGTGCTGCTCGCCATCGGGGTCTTCATGGTGATGACCGCGGTGTCCACCCCCCTGGCCAGGCGCCGGGCGAACGCGGCCCGCGCCGCCGAAGAGGTCTGCACGCGCGATGATGTGAAGGTCTAGGGCGGCCTGGGCGCTGCGGCCGCCTGGCACAATGGGCCGAGGCCGATACGAGGAGGAACCGGTGGCGACTGCGCCTGGCGAGATGAATACCGCGCCAGTACGAGGACGATCCACCCGGCAGCGGGCAGCCGTCGCCGCGGCACTGGACGAGGTGGACGAGTTCCGCAGCGCCCAGGAACTGCACGACATGCTCAAGCACCGCGGCGACTCCGTGGGCCTGACCACCGTGTACCGCACCCTCCAGTCGCTCGCCGACGCCGGTGAGGTGGACGTGCTGCGCACCAGCGACGGGGAGTCGGTCTACCGGCGCTGTTCCACCGGGGACCACCACCACCACCTGGTCTGCCGCAAGTGCGGCAAGGCGGTCGAGGTGGAGGGCCCGGCGGTGGAGAAGTGGGCCGAGTCCATCGCCGCGGAGCACGGCTACGTGAACGTCGCCCACACGGTGGAGATCTTCGGCACCTGCGCCGACTGCGCCGCAGCCTCGGCCTCCGCCTAGTCGAGCCGGCTCCCCCCGGAAGCCCGGCCCCCGGGCGGCATGGGCCCGGCCGGGGCCGGGCGAGGGTTTCTCCCCTGCCGCCTCGGCCCCCGCCTGCCCCACCGGCCACCGGCCGGGCAGGCCGGTCAGGCCTTCGGGCCCGGCTCCGGCTGGTTCGGGACGGCGCCGCCGAAGCGGCGGTCGCGCTGGGCGTACTCCAGGCAGGCCGCCCACAGGTCGCGGCGGTCGAAGTCCGGCCACAGCACGTCCTGGAAGACCATCTCGGCGTACGCGCTCTGCCACAACAGGTAGTTGGAGGTGCGCTGCTCGCCGCTCGGCCGCAGGAACAGGTCCACGTCCGGCATGTCCGGGTAGTACATGTACTTCGCGAAGGTCTTCTCGTTGACCTTCGACGGGTCCAGCCGGCCCGCGGCCACGTCCCGGGCGATCGCCTGCGCCGCGTCCGCGATCTCCGCGCGGCCACCGTAGTTCACGCAGAAGTACAGGGTCATCGCGTCGTTGTCGACGGTCTGCTCCTGGGCGACCTGGAGCTCCTGGACGACCGACTTCCACATCTTCGGCATGCGGCCGACCCAGCGGATGCGGATGCCCAGCTCGTTCATCTCGTCGCGGCGGCGCCGGATGACGTCGCGGTTGAAGTTCATCAGGAAGCGGACCTCGTCGGGCGAGCGCTTCCAGTTCTCCGTCGAGAAGGCGTACAGGGAGAGGTTCTTGACGCCCATCTCCAGGCAGCCCTTGAGCACGTCGAGCACGACGCCCTCGCCGACCTTGTGGCCCTCGGTGCGGGGCAGGCCGCGCTCCTTGGCCCAGCGGCCGTTGCCGTCCATGACCACCGCGACGTGGTTCGGGACGAGTTCGCCGGGGATCTTCGGCGGACGCTCACCGGACGGGTGCGGCTCGGGAACCTTGTACTCCCGGCGAGAGCGCCCCAGAATCCCGCGTCGTGCCATGTGTCCAGCTCCTATTTCTCGACGTATCGCAGGGAGCGTAGCCCGCGCTCCAGATGCCAGTGCAAATAGGCGGAGACGAGCCCACTGCCCTCCCGCACGTACCGCGCCTCGCAGGCGTCCGCATGCCCCCAGTCGCCCGTCAGCAGCGCGCTGAGCAGGGCGATGGCCTCCGACGAGGGTACGACGCTGCCGGCGACGCGGCAGTCACCGCAGACGACCCCGCCCGCGGCGACCGAGAAGTGCCGGTTGGGGCCGTGGATCCCGCACTTCGCGCAGTCCGTGAAGCTGGGCGCGTAGCCGTTCACGGCGAGGGAGCGCAGCAGGAACGCGTCGAGGATGAGGTTCGGCTCGTGCTCGCCGCGCGAGAGCGTGCGCAGGGCGCCGATCAGCAGCAGGTACTGCTGTACGGCGGGCTCGCCCTCGTTCTCGGTGAACCGCTCGGCGGTCTCCAGCATCGCGGTGGCGGCGGTGTACCGGGCGTAGTCGATGACGATGCCGTTGCCGTACGGGGCGATGATCTCGGTCTGGGTGCATAGCGGGAGGCTGCGGCCGACCAGCTCGCTGCCTCGCGCGAAGAACTGCACGTCGGCGTGGGAGAAAGGTTCCAGCCCGGCGCCGAACTTGGACTTCGTACGCCGCACCCCGCGGGCGACGGCCCGCACCCGGCCGTGGCCGCGGGTGAGGAGCGTGATGATGCGGTCCGCCTCACCCAGCTTCTGGGTGCGCAGCACGATGCCGTCGTCGCGGAACAGACTCATGCGCCCATTGTCGCCTGCCCGGGCACGGCGCACGGCCCTCCGCCCGGACACCGGTCCGGACGGAGGGCCATCGCCCCTCGGGAGGGTCAGGAGGCGGGCGCGGCCCCCTCGTCCGCGCCGGCCTTCACGGCGACGGCGGGCGCCGTGCTGACGGCGGAACCGACGGCGGCCTCGGCCACCGTCTCCGCGTCCGCGTCCGCGTCGGCGTCGGCGTCGGCGGGCGCCTCGGCCGCGGCTTCCGGGGCGTCCGGGGCCGCCGCCTGGGCGGGCACGGCGGCCGTCACGGCGCCGTGCGCATCGTCCTTGGCCAGGCCGTTGAAGATCAGGTTGAGTACGATCGCGGCCGTGGCGCCGAGCGTCACCCCGCTGTTGAGGAGCGAGGACAGGTCCGCGTCCATGTGGTCCTTGAAGAGCACCGGGACGGTGGCCGGCAACAGGGCGAAGGCCAGCGAGACGCCCACGACCAGCGCGTTCTTCTCCTCCTTGAGGTCGACCTTGGCCAGGGTCTGGATACCGGCCAGCGCCACCATCGCGAACATCACCGTCGCCGCGCCGCCGAGCACTCCGTGCGGGACAGCGGCGACGATCGCGGCGGCCTTCGGGATCAGCCCCAGCACGATCATGAAGACGCCCGCGGCGACCACGACGAAGCGGCTCTTGACCTTGGTCATGCGGACCAGGCCGACGTTCTCGGCGAAGGCCACGTAGGGGAAGGAGTTCAGGACGCCGCCGAGGGCGGTCGCGGCCCCGTCGGCGCGCAGGGCGCGGGCCACGGTCTCGCTGTCGATCTCCTTGCCGACGATGTCGCCGACGGCGTACGTGTCACCGGTCGTCTCGACCATGGTGATCAGCATGACGATGAGCATCAGCAGGATCGGGAACCAGGCGAACTTCGGCGCTCCGTAGTGGAACGGGGTGGTGATGCCGATCCAGTCCGAGTTGCCCACGTCGCCGAACTTGGCGTCGCCGAGCAGGAAGGCGACCACGGTGCCGCCGACCAGGCCGAGCAGGATCGCGATGCTGGACAGGAAGGGCTTGCCGAGCTTCATCAGGACGAGGATGAAGAGCATCGTCCCGCCGGCGTACGCGAAGTTCTTCGGGTCTCCGAAACCCGGGCTGCCGAGGCCGCCCGCGGCGTCGTTGAGGCCGACGGGGATCAGGACGATGCCGAGGACGGTGATGACCGTGCCGGTGACGACCGGCGGGAAGAGCCTCATGACCGCGCGGAAGGCCTTGGGGGGCAGCCAGGCGAAGGCGAAGGTCGCGATGCCGGCCGTGATGACCGCGCCGTAGATGACGAGCAGGCCCGCCGTGCCGCCGCCGGCTCCGAGCCCGATGGCGATCATCGGGGAGACCGCGGTGAACGTGACGCCCTGGATCAGCGGCAGGCGGGCGCCGATCCGGCCGATGCCCCACGCCTGGATGATCGAGGCGATGCCGCAGGTCAACAGGTCGGCGTTGATCAGGTAGACCAGCTGCTCGGTGGTCAGGCCGAGGGCACCGCCCACGATGATCGGGACGATCACCGCACCGGCGTAGAACGCGAGTACGTGCTGGAAGCCGTACAGCGCCAGCTTGGGGAGGGGGAGCACCTCGTCGACCGGGTGCGTGCTGGGCTCTCCGCTGACGGGGAACCGGACGGCGACACGTGCCATCTCTGCCTTGCCCTTCAAGAGGTAGGTAAACGAGAGGAATCTGGTTATCCCTGGGCGAAGTGGGTCGCTATCCCGTTGGTTCGCCAGGGTTGTCAGTGCGTTCACGTGAATCGAAGCCCCGCTGTGTTACCGGCGGCGTCTCGTCGTGTGACCGGAATTGAACGCCTGTGGGGGTGCTCACAGATATCGTGGACTTCCACAAAGTGTTGACGTCTGGAGACGTCAGGTCTGTGGGTATCTCCACTGGCGGATGTCTCCGCAGGGGCGTAATGCCGGCCGCCGCGAACCGCGTAGGCGCAGGTCACGGCTGCGCGCGGGTGTCCAAGGGGTGGACGGCCGGTGCCGGAACGCACGACTCCCCCCTTCACGCCGGGCGTGGAGGAGGGAGGATTCAGCCGCGCGAGGCCGGATCGTTACCGCGCCGAGGGCCCGTCGAGCCCGTACCGAGGCCGTACCGAAGCCGTACCGAGCCCGTACCGAGGCGGTTTCGGTCAGGGACTACGGAGCACGGACCGCCGACAGCAGACGGGTCACGTCCTCGGAGGCGATCCGCAGCGCGGCGCCCACCGTCGCGAGCACCTCGCGCTCGGCCGGGGTGTACGGGCCGTCCGCGAGGGCGATCCGGGCGCCCTGGAGCAGGATCGATTCCCGACCGGGCCCGGCCAGATGCGGCGCCAGCGGCTCCAGGACCTCGTGGAGCTCGATCGCCAGCGCGGCGCCGCAGCACTCGGGTACGTCGTACAGCCCGAGCCGGCCCTCGTCGGTGGCCAGCGCCTCCACGAGGGACTCCAACTGCTCCTCCGTACAGTCCTGGAAGCCCGCCGCCCGTACGGCCGACACGGCGGCCTCCAGCGCTCCGCGCGAGGCGGTCCCGCCGGCGGCCAGCACCGCCAGCGTCACGGTGTGCACGGCGTCGCGCAGCATCGCCGAGAAGCGGGTGGTCGTCAGGTGGTCGAGGACCTCGGTCTCGAAGCGCTCCCGGCAGCCCTGGCACTCGATGACGGGCCCGGCCGCTCCGCGCGGCAGCAGCGGGACGCCGAGGACCGTGAACCGGCGGCGCCCTGTGCGCCGGCGGTAGTTGCGGTCGCCACCGCAGTCGGGGCAGAAGAACTCCCCGTCACCCACGGTGCTCCAGGTGGTACGGATGCCCCAGACCGTCAGCTTCCGGCCGTCCCCACCCCGAACTGGCAGCACGTCGCACCTCCGTCACCGTCCGGCAGCATCGCCGGCTTGGCGTGATGTTAGCCACATCGGTGAGGATCCGTCAGTCGTGTGACAAGACAACCTGCGCCGCTCCGGGGGACTTGGCCGAACTGCGCCCCCGCCGGGCTCCGCGCGGCGGGGCCGACCGGGCACCCGGCCGGAGAGCGGGCGGGGCGCGGGATCCGGGTCAACGCGGTGGCAGCCGGCACCATCCGTACGGAGCGGACGCCGAGAGCCCCGCCCCTCCGCGGGGAGGGACGGGGCTCTCGTACGAGGGGTCAGCGGCCGGCGCGGTTGACGGCGGAGATGACCGCCTTCAGGGAGGCGCGGGTGGTGTTGGCGTCGATGCCGATGCCCCACAGGACGCGGCCGTCGATCGCGCACTCGATGTACGAGGCGGCGACGGCGGATGCGCCCTCGCTCATCGTGTGCTCGCTGTAGTCCAGCAGGCGGGCGTCGACGCCGATGCCGGCCAGGGCGTCGAAGAAGGCCGAGATCGGACCGTTGCCGGTGCCGTTCAGGACCGTCTCCACGCCGTCCACGACCGCCTCGACGGTCAGCGTGTCGGTGCCGTCCTTGTCGGTGGCCGTCGAACCGGAGCGCAGCTGGATGCGCCCCCACGGGTTCTCGGGGTTCGGCAGGTACTCGTCCGCGAACACGTCCCAGATCGCCTTCGGCGTGACCTCGCCGCCCTCGGCGTCGGTCTTGGCCTGGATGATCCGCGAGAACTCGATCTGCATGCGGCGCGGCAGGTCCAGCTTGTGGTCGTTCTTCAGGACGTAGGCGATGCCGCCCTTGCCGGACTGCGAGTTGACCCGGATGACGGCCTCGTAGGAGCGGCCGACGTCCTTCGGGTCGATCGGCAGGTACGGGACCGCCCACTCGATGTCGTCGACCGTCTTGCCCCGGGCGGCCGCGTCGGCCTCCATGGCGTCGAAGCCCTTCTTGATGGCGTCCTGGTGGGAGCCGGAGAAGGCGGTGTAGACCAGGTCGCCCGCGTAGGGGTGGCGCGGGTGGACCTCCATCTGGTTGCAGTACTCGCTGGTGCGACGGATCTCGTCGATCTGCGAGAAGTCGATCTGCGGGTCGATGCCCTGCGAGAACAGGTTCATGCCCAGCGTGATCAGGTCGACGTTGCCGGTGCGCTCGCCCTGGCCGAACAGGCAGCCCTCGATGCGGTCCGCGCCGGCCATCAGGGCCAGCTCGGCGGCGGCGACGGCGGTGCCGCGGTCGTTGTGCGGGTGTACGGAGATGCAGATGTGCTCGCGGCGGGTCAGGTTGCGGGCCATCCACTCGAAGCGGTCCGCGTGCGTGGAGGGCGTCGAACGCTCCACGGTGGCGGGCAGGTTCAGGATGATCTCGCGGCCCTCGGAGGGCTGCCACACGTCACAGACGGCCTCGCAGACCTCCAGGGCGAAGTCCAGCTCGGTGTCGGTGAAGATCTCCGGGCTGTACTGGTAGCCGAACGTGGTCTCCGGGCCCAGCAGCTTCTCGGCGTACTCCATGACCAGGCGGGTGCCGTCGACGGCGATCTGCTTGATCTGCTCCTTGGAGCCGCGGAAGACGACCCGGCGGAAGGTGGGGGCGGTCGCGTTGTACAGGTGCACGGTGGCGCGCTTGGCGCCGACCAGCGACTCCACGGTCCGCTCGATCAGGTCCTCGCGGGCCTGGGTCAGTACGGAGATGGTGACGTCGTCCGGGATCGCGCCCTCTTCGATGATGGAACGCACGAAGGCGAAGTCGGTATCGCCGGAGGAGGGGAAGCCGACCTCGATCTCCTTGTAGCCCATGCGCACCAGCAGGTCGAACATCTCGCGCTTGCGGGCGGGGGTCATCGGGTCGATCAGCGACTGGTTGCCGTCGCGCAGGTCGGTGGAGAGCCAGCGGGGGGCCTTGGTGACGCGGGCGTCCGGCCAGGTGCGGTCCGCGATGTCGACCTGCTCGTACCGGCCGTACTTGTGGATCGGCATTCCGGAGGTCTTCTGGGTGTGGGTCGCGTTGGTGATGGGCGTGGGGCGACCGACAAAAGGCTGCTGGCTCATGGCGTTGGGCTCCTCGCGTGTCCGCGTGTAGTTCGCTGGGACGGCCGACGGCGGTCGTAAAAACCGCAACACCAAACTCCGCGGGGAGGGGGTCGGCCTACGACTACAGACCCTCGCCGCGGCAGCTAAGGAGAAGCAGCCCGAAACGCATGATGGGCCGAGCCTAACCGAGCCGCGCCGTATCGCGAGGACCTGTTTCAGTATGCGGGACCGGCCTGTCCGATTTGCACCTCTTGTGAGTTAAATCGCTTTCGCCGATACAGGTCCGGCCGATCCGTCAACGCGGCGTGACCGCTTTCAGACAACCGAATGAATCATGGTTGCAGGTAGTGACAGGATGATGACCCACTGCCACATTGCCGGGATGGATGCCTCCCACGTTTCCCGCCACCCCGTGTTCTGCACGGTGGTCCCGCCCCACCTTCTCGACAGGATCGCCCGGTCCGAGCGGCTCCCGCGCGCCGACGCCGCCCAGCGCACCCTCGAACAGGACGCCCTGCTGCGCACCCGGCGCAGCGTCACCACCCTGCGCGGGATCGCCCCCGCCGCGGGGACGCCCGTCTCCGACGAGCCCAGCCGGACCGTCTACGACGCCCAGCACCGCACCCGGTTGCCCGGGAAGAAGGTGCGCGGGGAGGGCGAGGGGGCGAGCGGCGACGCCACCGTCAACCGCGCCTACGCGGGGCTCGGCGCCACGTACGAGCTGTTCCTGAAGGGCTTCGGCCGGCACTCGATCGACGACGCCGGGCTGGCCCTGGACGCGAGCGTGCACTACGGGCAGGACTACAACAACGCCTTCTGGGACGGGCAGCAGATGGTGTTCGGCGACGGGGACGGGGACATCTTCCTCGACTTCACCGTGTCGATCGACGTCATCGGGCACGAACTCACCCACGGGGTCACCCAGTACACGGCGAACCTCGACTACCACGGGCAGTCGGGCGCCCTGAACGAGTCGATGTCCGACGTCTTCGGCTCGCTGATCAAGCAGTACTCGCTGGACCAGACGGCCCAGGACGCGGACTGGCTGATCGGCGCCGGCCTGCTGGGACCCGACGTCAGCGGGGTCGCGCTGCGCTCGATGAAGGCGCCGGGCACGGCGTACGACGACGACGAGCTCGGCAAGGACCCGCAGCCGGCGACGATGGACGGCTACGTGAAGACCTCGCGGGACAACGGCGGGGTGCACATCAACTCGGGCATCCCCAACCACGCCTTCTACCTGGTGGCGACCGAGCTCGGCGGCAAGGCCTGGGAGCGGGCCGGGCGGATCTGGTACGACACGCTGACGGGCGGCGAACTGGCCTCGGACGCGGACTTCAAGGACTTCGCCCGGCTGTCGGTGGCGGCCGCGGTGGCCCGGTACGGGGACGGCGGCGCGGAGCACCAGGCCCTCCAGAAGGCGTGGTCGACGGTCGGCCTGGGGTAGGACGCAGGGCATGCGGATTCTGGTGGTGCGGACGGGCGGCTTCGCGGGCATCGAGCGCCGGGCCGAGGTGGACACCTCGGGCCGGTCCGACGAGGAGGAGTGGGAGGCCCTGGCCCTGCTGGCGCTGCGGCCCGTCCCGCCCTCCCCGGGCTCGGACCGGATCCGGGACGGGTTCTCGTACCGGATCACCGTCGACGGCCGGACCGTCTCCTGCCGGGAGCCGGACCTCACGCAGGCCCAGCGGTCGCTGATCTCCCGGCTGCTGAAGGAGGGCGCCTGAGCGGCGTTGCCGGAACGGCAACAGGGTTTGCCCGGACGGGCGGGCCGGGCGGAGCATCGCCCGTACCGGCACCCGTACGGGAAGAGGAACCCATGACCGAGCACGCGCACACCCACACTCACACGCAGCACCACCCGGCGGCCGGGCCGCCGGCGGGAGAGGAGTTCTGGGACGGCCGCTACGCGCAGAGCGACCGGATCTGGAGCGGCGAGCCCAACGCCGTGCTGGTGCACGAGGTGTCCGCCGTCGCCCCGGGCCGGGCCCTGGACCTCGGCTGCGGGGAGGGCGGCGACGCCGTCTGGCTGGCCCGCCGCGGGTGGACCGTCACCGGGACCGACATCTCCGGAGTCGCCCTCGGCCGGGCGGCGCAGCACGCGGCGGACGCCGGGGTCGGGGAGCGGGTCTCCTTCGCACGGCACGATCTGACCGAGTCCTTCCCCGAGGGGGAGTTCGACCTCGTCTCGGCCTGCTTTCTGCACAACTACGGGGACTTCCCGCGAGACGCCGTCCTGCGCAGGGCCGCCGCTGCCGTGGCCCCCGGCGGCACCCTGCTCGTGGTCGGCCACGCGGGGTGGGCGCCGTGGCAGGAGGACCGGGAAGAGGCGCACTTCCCCACCCCCGAGGAGGTCCTCGCACAGCTGGAGCCGGTCACGGCGGGCTGGGAGGTGCTGCGCGCCGAGGAGACCGAGCGGGTCCAGGCGCAGCCCGACGGGACCCCGGGGCACCGTACGGACAACGTGGTGCGGGTGCGCCGGCCCGCGTAGCCGGACGGTACGACGGACCGCCCGGCGGACGGCCCCGGGGACGGCCCCGGCGGACGGCAGGACGACGCACGGCCGCGGCCCCCGAGCGGGGACCGCGGCCGTGCGTCTTGCTGCGGCGGCGCGGGAGCGCGCGCCTCAGAACCCCAGCTTGCGCAGCTGCTTGGGGTCGCGCTGCCAGTCCTTGGCGACCTTGACGTGCAGGTCGAGGAAGACCGGGGTGCCGAGCAGCGCCTCGATGTGCTTGCGCGACTTCATCCCGACCTCCTTCAGCCGGGAGCCCTTCGGGCCGATGATGATGCCCTTCTGGCTGGGCCGCTCGATGTAGACGTTCGCGTGGATGTCCAGCAGCGGGCGGTCGGCCGGGCGGTTCTCCCGCGGGATCATCTCCTCGACCACGACGGCGATGGAGTGCGGGAGCTCGTCCCGTACGCCCTCCAGCGCGGCCTCGCGGATCAGCTCCGCGACCATCACCATCTCGGGCTCGTCGGTGAGGTCGCCCTCCGGGTACAGCGGCGGGCTCTCGGGCAGGAGCGGCGCGATCAGGTCGGCCAGCAGCTGGACCTGGCTGTCGCCGACCGCCGAGACGGGGACGATCTCGGCCCACTCGAAGCCGAGCTCGGCGCCGAGCTGGTGCACGGCCAGGAGCTGCTCGGCCAGCTGCTTGGACTCGACCAGGTCGGTCTTGGTGATGATGGCGATCTTGGGGGTCTTCTTGATCCCCGCGAGCTCCTTGGCGATGAATTTGTCGCCGGGGCCCAGCTTCTGGTCGGCGGGCAAGCAGAAGCCGATCACGTCGACCTCGGCCCAGGTGGTGCGCACGACGTCGTTCAGCCGCTCGCCGAGGAGCGTGCGCGGCTTGTGCAGGCCGGGCGTGTCGACGAGAACGAGCTGGGCGTCGGGGCGGTGCACGATGCCGCGGACGGTGTGGCGGGTGGTCTGCGGCCGGTTGGAGGTGATCGCGACCTTGGTGCCCACGAGTGCGTTGGTCAGGGTCGACTTCCCCGCGTTGGGGCGGCCGACGAAGCAGGCGAAGCCCGCACGGTGCGGGCTGGTGGACTCGGGGGAACGATCGCTCATACGGGCCATTCTCCCCGATGCGGGTCCCGGCGCCGACCAGTCCGCCCCGAGCGGGGCCGCAAGGGTCACGAGAGGGTCAGGGTCAGGACCGCCCGGTAGGCGCCCGGCGGGGTGTACGGCGGCAGCGTGAGGGTGACGGCCGCGTCGATGGTGAAGGTGCCGCCCACCGAAGCGGCGTCCGGTACGGAAGCCAGCACGGCCCCCTCCGGTCCGACCGCCCCCGCCCTGCCCGCCGCGCACCGGCTCGCGCTGCCCGGCGCGGCCGTGCAGGTCGGGGTCCAGCTCAGCGAGGCGCCCGGGATCGCGGCGCCGCCCGGACCCGTGAAGGCCGTGACCCTGCCCATCAGCGACCAACCCCTGGTTCCGCCCCGGGCGTCCTCGACCGTGACCGTCCCGATCCGGCCGGGGGCCGCGCCGCCCGCCCCGTAGGGGAGCGCGGCCAGGGTGACCGAGGCGCCGCTCTGGGTCAGCGACAGGGCGCCCGGGTCCGCCGCCGGCGCCGCCACCACCTCCCGCGTGGCCGCCGCGCCCGGGCCGGAGCCCGCGCCGGTGACCTCGGCGGCCGCTCCCGGTGTCCCGGGGGCCGCGCCGGGCGCCACCGCGCGCGGGTCGGCCGGGGCCGGGGTCCCCTCCGCGGTGTCCGGGGGAGGGCTCGCGGTGATCCGTGCGGACACCGGCGCCCCGGTGGCGGTGCAGGTGGTGTCCAGGTCCAGCAGGTGGCTGGTGTGGAGCGTGTAGCCGCCCGGGGCGAGGGTGATCCCGCCCGGCGCGGTGACGGTGAAGGTGCCGGTCATGGTGACGGCGGGCAGCTCCGCCCCCGCCCGGACGGGGTCGTTGCGCCGCGCCCCCACGACGGTGACCTCGCCGCTCTGCGCACCGCCGAGCAGGATCCGCCCGGTCGGGGTCAGCACATCGGCCGGGAGGGCGCCGGCGAGCGGGTTCACGGCGGGGGTCCGGGTCACCTGGTACGTCACGGTGACCGTCTTCCCCACCTCGGGCGCCGGATCGTCCACGGTGATCCGCGCCGTGGTCGGTCCCTCGGCGGGTGCCGAAGCGGCCTCCTGCGGCGGCAGGCACCGCGTCGGGAACTCCACCTGGCCTGAGGGCGCCGGGGATTCGGCGGCGGCGGGCGGGCCCGGCGCTGCCCCGGCCGTCGCCGCGAGCGCGGCCACGCCCAGGGCCGCCGACCATCTCCTGCTGCTGCCCGCCCGTGTTCGCACGGCCCGCCCCCTGGGTTCCCTCGCGCCGACAGGGGGCCATTCACGAGCGGGCGGCGGGAGAAGTCAAGGCACGGGAACGGCAATAACTGATGACCCATCAGGAGGGGGCGGATTCCCCCTGCCCGCCGGCCGAGCGGAACGTGCGCCGGTACGCCGTCGGACTCACCCCCAACGCCGCCTGCACGTGCTTGCGCAGGGACTGCGCCGTCCCGAAACCCGTCTCCCGCGCCACCTGTTCCATCGGCAGCTCCGTCCTCTCCAGCAGCCGCCGGGCCCGCTCCACCCGCTGCCCGACGATCCACTCCCCCGGACTGACCCCCGCCTCCTCCCGGAAGCGGCGCGTGAACGTCCGTACCGACATGGCCTCCTGCCGGGCCAGGTCCACCAGCCGCACCGGCTCGTGCAGCCGCTCCAGCACCCACGCGCGGGCCGCCGCCGTGCTGGCCAACTGCGGCTGCGGTACCGGGCGGTCGACGAACTGGGCCTGCCCGCCGTCCCGGTGCGGCGGTACGACGGTCCGCCGGGCCACGTCGTTGGCGACCGCCGCGCCGTGGTCGCGGCGCACGATGTGCAGGCACAGGTCGATGCCGGCGGCGACCCCCGCCGAGGTCAGCACGTCCCCGTCGTCGGTGTACAGCACGTCCGCGTCCACCCGGACGTCCGGGAAGAGCCCCTGGAAGTGCTCGGCGTGCGCCCAGTGGGTGGTGGCGGGGCGGCCGTCCAGGAACCCGGCGGCGGCCAGGACGTACCCGCCCGTGCAGATGGAGACCAGCCGCGTCCCGGGCCGGATACGGGCGAGCGCGGCGGCGAGTACGCCGGTCAGCCGGCCCTCCTCGTACACCGGCCCCAGCTCGTACGAGGCGGGCACGACCACGGTGTCGGCGGTGGCCAGCAGCTCGGGGCCGTGCTCGACGTGGACCGCGAAATCGGCGTCCGTGCGGACCGGCCCGGCGGCCAGGGCGCAGGTGAGGATCTCGTACAGCGGCGCACCGGCCGGATCCTTGGCGCGGCCGAAGATCCGGTGCGGGATGCCGAGCTCGAAGGGCAGCAGCCCGGTGAGCGCGAGGACGACGACACGATGAGGGGCCATGGCCCGATCGTATCGAAGGGTGTCGGTCAGGCCACTGTCGTACGGGGGCCCGACGGCCGGAAGCTGGCGGCGTGACACAGACAGCCTCCGACGCAGCCCCCGCCCCCGCTCCCCCGGCCTCCGCCCCGAACCCCCCGGGCCGCCTGCACCGCGCCTGGTCCGTGGCGGCCGTCGCCTTCGTGACGATCATCGGCGCCGCCGCCTTCGCCTCCCTGCCCGGACTGCTCATCGAGCCGCTGCACGAGGAGTTCGACTGGTCGCGCGGCACGATCGGCTTCGCCGTCTCCGTGAACCTCGCGCTCTACGGGCTCACGGCGCCCTTCGCCGCGGCGCTCATGGACCGCTTCGGCATCCGCAAGGTGGTGGCGCTGGCCCTGCTGGTCATATCCGGCGGCACGGCGGCAACCGTGTGGATGACGGCCTCCTGGCAACTGGTGCTGTTCTGGGGCGTGCTGGTGGGCCTCGGCAGCGGCTCCATGGCACTGGCCTTCGCGGCGACGGTGACCAACCGCTGGTTCACCGCCCGGCGCGGGCTGGTCACCGGCATCCTGACCGCGGCCGGCGCCTCCGGCCAGCTGATCTTCCTGCCGCTGCTGTCCTGGCTGGTGGTGCACCACGGCTGGCGTCCGGCGGCCGTCACGGTCTCGCTGGCGGCGCTGGCGGTCGTCCCGTTCGTCTGGCTGCTGCTGCGCGACCACCCGGCCGACGTGGGGCTCGCGCCGTACGGGGGCAGCTACGCCGAGAAGCCCGCACCGGCCCCCGGGGCGGCGCGGCGGGCGGTGACGGTGCTCTTCAAGGCGGCCCGTAGCGGCCCGTTCTGGCTGCTGGCGGGCACCTTCGCGATCTGCGGCGCCTCGACCAACGGGCTGGTCAAGACCCACTTCGTACCGGCGGCGCACGACCACGGCATGCCGGTGACGGCAGCCGCCGGGCTGCTCGCGGTGATCGGCGTGTTCGACGTGATCGGCACCATCGCCTCGGGCTGGTTCACGGACCGCTTCGAGGCGCGCCGCCTGCTGGCGGTGTACTACGCGCTGCGCGGCGTCTCGCTGATGCTCCTGCCGATGCTGCTGGCGCCGTCCGTACACCCGCCGATGGTCTTCTTCATCATCTTCTACGGGCTGGACTGGGTCGCGACCGTCCCGCCGACCATCGCGCTGTGCCGCGAGCACTACGGGGAGGACAGCGCGATCGTCTTCGGCTGGGTCCTGGCCTCGCACCAGGTGGGCGCGGCGCTGGTGGCCTTCCTGGGCGGTCTGGCCCGCGACGCCTTCGGCAGCTACGACCTGGTCTGGTACGCGTCGGGCGCGATGTGCGCGATGGCGGCCCTGATGGCGATGGTGATCCGGCGCCGCCCCGCCGCCCTCACGGCGTGACCGGGGCGGCCGCGGGCCGCCGCGGGCCGCCGTGAGGTCAGGCGCCCGCCGGCGTCGTGGACTTGAGGGTGCCGTCCGGGCCCGCCAGCAGGACCGGGGTGGCCGGCCCGCCGAGGTCGCCGACCGCCGCGCGATCGGCGTCGGCGACCGTCTCCGCCGCGCTGACCACGGCCGCGGCCTCCAGGGACTCGGCACCGCTCGCCACCGCCATCGCGACCGCCGTCTGCAGCGCGCTCAGCTTCAGGGAGGCCAGCTCCACCGTCCCGGCGACGTACGTGCGCCCGGTCTCGTCCCGCACCGCCGCGCCCTCGGGCACCCCGTTGCGGGCCCGGGCGCTGCGCGCCAGCGTGATGATCTTGCTGTCCTCGGGGGTGATCCCGGTGCTGTCGGTCATGGGCGAA
This sequence comes from Streptomyces roseus, assembly GCF_001044425.1. Classification (GTDB taxonomy): domain Bacteria; phylum Actinomycetota; class Actinomycetes; order Streptomycetales; family Streptomycetaceae; genus Streptomyces; species Streptomyces roseus. The sequence continues at coordinate 57,752 of NZ_LFML01000161.1, read as the reverse complement.
AGCATAGGGAGCGCCTCGGCGCGGCCGCACGACGGCCCCGCCGAGGCGCTCGCCCCGTCTGCGCTTCCACCCCTCAGGGGCGGTCGAGCCGGAGCCGCTCCGCCCTCGGCAGACCCGCGACCACCAGGTCGTACGAATCCTCGACCAGCTCCCGCACCAGCGCGTCCGGCAGCGCGCCGACCGTCACCGTGTTCCAGTGCCGCTTGTTCATGTGCCAGCCCGGCACGATCGCCTCGTGCTCCTCCCGCAGCCGCACCGCCAGCTCCGGTTCGCACTTGAGGTTGACCTTGAGCGGATCCGCGTCCAGCGCGCTCAGCGCGAACACCTTGCCCAGCACCTTGAAGACCGAGGTCTCGGGAGTGAAGGGGAACTCCTCCACCGCCGCGTTGAACCCCAGGCAGAACGCGCGCAGCTCCGCCGGCGTCACGCCGCGCCCTCCCCGTCCTCGCCGGGCGCCGGGGCCAGCGGCTCCACCAGCACCGTCACGATCTTGTTCCGGCGGCCCGCGGGGGACTCGGCCGTCAACCGCAGCGGCCGCCCGTCCGGCAGTTCCACGACCGCCGAGGCGCCCGCGATCGGCACCCGGCCCAGCGCCTTGGCGAGCAGGCCGCCGACCGTCTCCACGTCCTCGTCGTCGTAGTCCTCGACCTTGAACAGCTCGCCGAGGTCGGTGATGTCGAGGCGCGCGGTCACCCGGTAGCGGTCCTCGCCCAGCTCCTCGACGGGCGCGAGCTCGCGGTCGTACTCGTCGGTGATCTCGCCGACGATCTCCTCCAGGATGTCCTCGATGGTGACGATGCCCGCCGTGCCGCCGTACTCGTCGATGACCACCGCCACGTGGTTGCGCACCTGCTGCATCTCGCGCAGCAGATCCCCCGCGTTCTTTGTGTCCGGTACGAACACCGCCGGCCGCATCGCGGTCGTGACCAGGTCGGCCTCGGCCTCCCGGCTGATGTGGGTCTTGCGGACCAGGTCCTTCAGGTACACGATGCCGACGATGTCGTCCTCGTTCTCCCCGGTGACCGGGATGCGCGAGAAGCCCGACCGCAGCGCCAGCGTGGTCGCCTGACGGATCGTCTTGTACCGCTCGATGCAGACCAGGTCGGTGCGCGGCACCATCACCTCGCGCACCAGCGTGTCGCCCAGCTCGAAGACCTGGTGCACCATCCGGCGCTCCTCGTCCTCGATCAAAGACTCCTTCTCCGCCAGGTCGACCATCGCGCGCAGCTCCGCCTCGGAGGCGAACGGCCCCTTGCGGAAGCCCTTTCCGGGCGTGAGCGCGTTGCCGATGAGGATCAGCAGCTGCGGGATGGGTCCCATGACGCGGGCGAGCGGGACCAGGACGTACGAGGCGGCCGTCGCCGTGTTGAGCGGGTGCTGGCGGCCGATGGTGCGGGGGGAGACCCCGACGGCCACGAAGGACACCAGCACCATCACGGCGATCGCGACGAGCAGCGCCTTCCAGTTGTCGCCGAACTCGTCGAGGCAGACGTACGTGACGAGCACGCCGGCCGCCATCTCGCAGGTGACCCGCACGAGCAGCGCCACGTTGAGGTAGCGGGTGGGGTCGGCGGCGACCTGCGCCAGCTTCGCGCTGCCGCGCCGGCCCTCCCGTACGGCCTGCTCGGCACGGAAGCCGGAGATCCGGGCGATGCCGGACTCGGCGCACGCCGCGAACCAGGCCACCACCACCAGCAGCACCGCGCCGGTGATCAGCTGCGGGGCGGTCACGAGACGGTCGGGGCCGGGGACGGGCCGGTCATGCCGCGCTCGGCGCGCCAGCCGTCGACGATCGCCGCCTGGAGGCCGAACATCTCGGCCTTCTCGTCCGGCTCCTCGTGGTCGTACCCGAGCAGGTGCAGCACCCCGTGGACGGTCAGGAGCTGGAGCTCCTCGTCCATGGAGTGCTGCGTCGGGGCCTCCTCGCCCTGCTTCTTGGCGACCTCGGGGCAGAGCACGATGTCGCCGAGGAGGCCCTGCGGGGGCTCCTCCTCGTCCTTCGCCGGCGGACGGAGCTCGTCCATCGGGAAGGACATGACGTCGGTGGGTCCGGGCAGGTCCATCCACTGGATGTGGAGCTGCTCCATGGCGTCCTCGTCGATGACGATGACGGAGAGCTCGGACAGCGGGTGGATCCGCATCCGGGTGAGCGCGTAGCGGGCGATGTCGAGGATCGCCCGCTCGTCGACCTCGGTTCCGGACTCGTTGTTGACGTCGATCGACATGGTGCGCTGGGTTCTACTTCCGCTGGTAGCCGTTCCGGGACTGCTGGGCGTCCTGGCTGTCGTCGTACTTCTCGTACGCATCGACGATACGGCCGACGAGCTTGTGCCGGACGACATCCTCGGACGTGAGCCGCGAGAAGTGGATGTCCGGGACCCCCTCCAGGATCTTCTGGACCTCCCGCAGACCGCTCTTGGCGCCACCCGGCAGGTCGATCTGCGTGATGTCACCGGTCACGACGATCTTCGAGTCGAACCCGAGCCGGGTCAGGAACATCTTCATCTGCTCGGCGGTGGTGTTCTGCGCCTCGTCGAGCACGACGAACGCCTCATTAAGCGTGCGACCCCGCATATACGCCAGCGGTGCGACCTCGATCGTGCCCGCCGCCATCAGGCGCGGGATCGAGTCCGGGTCGATCATGTCGTGCAGGGCGTCGTACAGCGGGCGCAGGTACGGGTCGATCTTGTCGAAGAGCGTGCCCGGGAGGAAGCCGAGGCGTTCGCCCGCCTCGACCGCCGGGCGGGTCAGGATGATCCGGCTGACCTGCTTGGACTGCAGGGCCTGGACCGCCTTGGCCATGGCGAGGTAGGTCTTGCCGGTACCGGCGGGGCCGATGCCGAACACGATCGTGTTCTTGTCGATCGCGTCGACGTACCGTTTCTGGTTGAGGGTCTTGGGGCGGATGGTGCGGCCGCGGCTGGAGAGGATGTTCTGGGTGAGCACCTCCGCCGGGGTCTCGTCCGGCCCGTCGCCGTTGCCGCTCGCCTTGAGCATGGCGATCGAGCGTTCCACTGCGTCCTCCGTCATCGGCTGCCCGGTGCGGAGCACCAGCATCATCTCGTCGAACAGGCGCTGGATCAGCGCGACTTCCGCCGCGCCTCCGGTCGCGCTGACCTGATTGCCCCGGACGTGGATGTCCACCTTCGGGAAGGCCTTCTCGATCACGCGCAACAGGGCGTCACCAGAGCCGAGCACCGCGACCATCGGATGCGTGGCCGGAACGGTGAAGTGGGCTCGCGCCTGCCCCGGCGCCGGGTTCTGGGCTGTGGGTGTCTGAGTCATGGGCCGGCACTGTGGCCTGCACATACCTCCCGCTGAGGGGCCGCGCCGATCGACGACCTCCGGAGTACCAAGGGTACGACTCCGCCGCGCCGTCCCCGAGGGGTTTTCCACCGCGCCCCGCACCCGCCCCTCACCCCCCGCCCCTCACCCGCCCCGCACCCGCCTCCGCCCGTTCGCGCGCCGGACTCAGACGGGGTGCCGGAAGCCGATGGTCGGGACCGCGCGGCGCCGCAGGGCCGGCTCGCCGCCCGGCGGGACCAGCGCGTCCAGGAACCCGTAGCGCGGCCGCAGGTCCTCGGGGGCGGTGCGCCACCAGTGGGCCACCTCCGGCCACCCCGGCGCCGACAGGGAGCCGCCGAACTCCTGGACCGACAGGGCCGCCGTCAGCCCCGCGAAGGCCAGCCGGTCCGCCAGCGGCCACCCCGCCAGGCTGCCGGTGACGAACCCCGCCACGTAGACGTCCCCCGCCCCCGTCGGGTCCAGTGCCTCGACCGCGATGCCGGGGACCTCCGCCGTCTCCCCGGTCCGCCCGTCCACCGCGTACGAGCCCTCCGCGCCCATCGTCACCACCGCGACCGGCACCTTCTCCGCCAGTGCCCGGGCCGCGGCTCTCGGACAGTCGGTCCGGGTGTACCGCATCGCCTCCCCCGCGTTCGGCAGGAAGGCCTCGCAGTGCTCCAGGTCCGGCAGGGCCGCCAAGTCCCAGCGGCCGCTCTCGTCCCACCCCACATCAGCGAAGATCCGCGCCCCGCGGCGCGCCGCCTCCGCGATCCACGGCTCCGCCCGTCCCCGCGCCAGCGAGGCCACGGCGGCCCGGGTGCGCGGCGGGCACTGCGGGAAGGGGCCGGGGCCCGCCGGGGGCGGGGCCTCGTGGCCGTGCGAGACCATCGTGCGCTCGCCCTCGTACGCCATCGAGACGGTGACCGGGCTGTGCCAGCCGGGTACGGTCCGCGAACTCGACAGGTCGATGCCCTCGCCCTGCTCCAGCGCGTCCCAGCAATACTCGCCGTAGTGGTCGTCGCCGAACGCGGCCGCCAGCGAGGTGCGCAGGCCCAGCCGGGCCAGGGCGGTGGCCATGTTGGCCACTCCGCCGGGGCTGGAGCCCATGCCGCGCGCCCAGGACTCCGTACCGCGCACCGGGGCCGAGTCGAGGCCGGTGAAGATGATGTCGAGGAAGACCGTGCCGGTCAGGTAGACGTCGAAGCCCGGCTCCAGGGGGTCCCGCAGGGGGCCGAGCGGGTCGAGGTCTGCGGCTGCGCTGTCGAGCGCGTCCAGGTCTGCGCTGCGGCTGGTGCGGCTGTCCCGACTGGTCACGGTGTACTCCCGGCTCTGGTGCTGAGACTCGTTTCCGCACGCGGGCATGCGGGGGAAAGCTGGCAACCTTGCCCGCCCCGGGCAGGGCCAAAACACAGTGTGGCGCACATCACTCTCGTGGCGCTCTTCTCCGGGTCGCGGAGCACTTGATAGACAAGGGGCCCGCGGCCTCGCGGAAATCCCGCCCCACCTGCGCATCACCGGGAAGAGCCGTGTCCGACACCACCCCCGCGCCGCCCGCCGCCTGGCCCCTGGTGGCCCTCTTCACGGCCGGGTACGTCGCCCCCTATCTGCTCCCCACCGTCGTCGGACGCCTCGACGCCCACCTCCCGCTGAGCCCCGCCCAGGCCGGGCTCGTCGGCACGGCCCTGCTGCTGGGCTCCGCCACGGCCGGATTCACCCTGGCCTCCCGGATCCCGCGCCGCGGACCGCGCCCCCTGGCACGGCTCGGCCTGCTGCTCGCCGTCCTGGGCTACGGCACGGCGGCCTCGACCACGCTGGTCCCGCTCGTGGTCGCGGGCGTGGTGGTCGGCGGCTTCGGCTCCGGCAGCGCCACCGCCGTGGCGGCGGCCGGGATCGCCGGACACCGTGATCCGCACCGGATCTCCTCGGTCGGGCTGCTGTCGGTCTCGGCGACCGCGGGGGCCCTGTACCTGACCCTGCCGCACCTCGGCGGCGGGCACGGGCTGCCGTTCGCGGCCATCGCCCTGGTCGCGGCGCTGGCCTGGCCGGCCACCGGCCGCCTCGGCGGGGCGAGCCGTCCCGGTCCGGCCGCCGTACGGAGCGCCGGGCGGCCGCCGTACCCGCGCGCCGGGGCGGTGCTGGCGGGCTGCCTGCTGTTCTGGTCGCTGACCCAGGAGGCCCTGTGGGGCGTCAGCGGGCGGATCGGCGCCGAGCAGGCGGGGCTCTCCGAGGCCACGCTGGGCGTCGTCTTCGCGGTGGCGCTGGGCGCGGGCCTGGTCGGGGTCACGGGCGCCTCGGCATTCGGCACGCGGCTGGGGCGGGCCGTCCCGATCGGGGCGGGCACGGCGGCCATCGCGGGCTGCGTGGTGCTGACCGCGTCCGCGGACGGGCTCCCCGGTTTCGCCGCCGGGGAGATCCTGTGGAACGCGGTCTACCCCGTCGTCCTCTCGTACCTGATCGGCCTCGCGGCGGCCCTGGATCCGCGCGGCCGCTGGGCGGTGTTCGCGGGCGCCGCCTCATCGCTGGGCACGGCCTGCGGGCCGGTGGTGGGCAGCCTGCTCGCCGAGGCCTTCGGGCTCCCGGGCATGGGGCTGGTGCTGGGCGGGCTGCTGCTGGCCGTGGCGGG
>NZ_LFML01000161.1:50958-51569 GCF_001044425.1 Streptomyces roseus | reverse complement strand
GCGGCCGTCACCGCGGCCGCCGAACCGGAGCTGCGCATCGAGATCCCGGCGCCGGCCCTCGCCACCGCAGCCGGAAGGCCCCGCCGGGTCCTGCTGCTCTCCCCGGCGGCCCGCCGCTCCCGCAACCGCGAGCGGGACGCCGCGGAGGTCTAGGGGGTCCCGCGAGGTGGCGCCGTCCCGCGCGCAGGACGGGCGGGACCCTGCGGACACCCCCAGGGTCCCCAGGCCGTGGCTTTCGGATCATGGCGGGCCCGGATCCGAAAGACGCGGCCTAGCTGTGTTGTCCGGACAGGTTGGTGACGCGGCTGGCGGGTGTTTGGCCTTGGATGCCGGTGTGGGGTCGGTGGTAGTTGTACCAGTCGATCCAGTCGGTGAAGGCTTCCATCCGTTCGTGGTCTGAGGTGTAGGGCCGGTGGTAGGCCCATTCCTCGAGCAGGGTGCGGTGGAAGCGTTCGACCTTGCCGTTGGTCTGTGGCCGCCAGGGCCTGGTCCAGCGCGGGCTGATGCCCAGATCTGCGCAGGTCTGGTGCCAGGTGTTCTTGGTGTAGGCCCAGGCGTTGTCGGTCAGGACGCGTTCGATGGTGATGCCCCGTTCGGCGAACCAGGCGGTC
>NZ_LFML01000161.1:0-50495 GCF_001044425.1 Streptomyces roseus | reverse complement strand
TCGATGTGGACGAGCTCGCCGGGGCGGGCCCGTTCGTAGCGGCGGACGGGTTCGCCGGTGGCACGGTCGAGTGCGGCCAGGGGTGGCATACCGTGGCGGGTCAGGATGCGGTGGGCGGTCGAGGCCGCGATGCCGCAGCGGGCGGCCAGGCGCAGGGGTCCGATCCGGTGCTCGCGTCGTAGCCGCAGGACGTGTTCCTCGACTGCGGCCGCGGTCCGCCGTGGCTGGCGGTGGGGGCGGCTGGAGCGGTCACTCATTCCGGCGATGCCGAGCTGCCGGTAGCGGGTGGCCCAGCGGGCGGTGGTGGTGTGGCTGACCTGGAAACGCTCCGCGGCCCGCCGCACGGGCCAGCCGTCGTCCACGACACAGCGGGCCAGCCGAAGTCGTCCGGTCTCGGTCAGCGGGGCATTACGGTGGACCACGAGGGCCTCCTCGGAACGATGTAGATGTCGCAATCCACACCGAACCCGGAGGCCCTCACCCATTTCAAGAACCCAGCACGCGTGTCACCAACGTCCCCGGACAACACACCTAGCCGCGCTTCGGCAGGGGAACCCGTGCGAGGTCCGCGGCGATCGTCAGCTCGCCCTCGAAGCCGGCCGCGCGGGCCTGGCGTCCGAACTCCCCGGGGTCCGAGTAGCGCTGCGAGAAGTGCGTCAGCACCAGGTGCCGCACGCCCGCGCCGCGTGCCACCCGGGCCGCCTGGCCGACGGTGAGGTGGCCGTGGTCGGTGGCGAGCGCCTCGTCCTCGTCGAGGAAGGTGGACTCGATCACCAGCATGTCGGCGCCCGCCGCGAGGGCGTCCACGCCGGGGCACAGCCGGGTGTCCATGACGAAGGCGAAGCTCTGTCCCCGCTTGAACTCGCTGACGTCGTCCAGCGTGACCCCGCCCAGCTGCCCCTCGCGCTGGATCCGGCCCACGTCTGGCCCCTTGATCCCGTGCTGCGCGAGCAGTCCGGGCACCATGCGGCGCCCGTCCGGCTCGGTGAGCCGGTAGCCGAAGGACTCCACCGGGTGCGAGAGCCGGCGGGCCTCCAGGAAGTACGAGGGCCCCTCGGCCAGCGGCCCGTCGGCCGCTACGGGCTCCTCGCGCAGCGCCACGGTCTCCCGGTAGGCGGTGGCGTACCGGAGCCGGTCGAAGAACTTCTGCCCGGAGGCCGGGTAGTGCGCGGTGACGGGGTGCGGGACCCGGTCCAGGTTGATGCGCTGGATCACCCCGGCGAGGCCGAGGCTGTGGTCGCCGTGGAAGTGAGTGACGCAGATCCGGTTGATGTCGTGGGCCGCCACCCCGGCGCGCAGCATCTGGCGCTGGGTGCCCTCGCCCGGGTCGAAGAGGATGCCCTCGCCGTCCCAGCGCAGGAGGTAGCCGTTGTGGTTGCGGTGACGGGTGGGCACCTGGCTGGCGGTGCCCAGCACCACGAACTCTCGTACGGACACGGTGCTATCCGGGGGGCCACTGGAGGCCGCGGCCGCCGAGGACGTGCGCGTGCGCGTGGAAGACGGTCTGGCCGGCGCCGGCACCGGTGTTGAACACCACACGGTAGCCGTGGTCGTCGAGCTTCTCCTCGGCCGCGATCTGCCCGGCCTCGCGCAGCAGGTCCGCGGCGACGGCCGGTTCGGCGGCGGCGAGGGAGGCGGCGTCGGGGTAGTGCACCTTGGGGATCACGAGGACGTGCGTGGGTGCCTGCGGGTTGATGTCCCGGAAGGCGAACGTCGTCTCGGTCTCCCGGACCACGGTCGCCGGGATGTTCCCCGCGACGATCTTGCAGAACAGGCAGTCCGCCTGGGGTTCCCCGGCCATTGCTTCGCCTTCCGAGACAGCGGCACGGGCGGACGGGCCGCCGCGCCGACGATGATCAGCCCCGGCATCGTATCCGGCGCGGCCCGCGCCCTCGAGTGCGTTTCGGCAGGACCGGGACCCGGTGCCGCCGGGGGCCCGGACTCAGGACCAGCGGCCCGTGCGCGCCAGCAGGACCGCCGTCGCCGCGGTGCCGGCGGTGGAGGTGCGCAGGACCGAGGAGCCCAGGCGGAAGGGGTGGGCGCCGGCCTCCGCGAAGACGGCCAGCTCCTCGGGCGACACCCCGCCCTCCGGTCCGACGACCAGGACGAGGGAGCCGCCGGCCGGGAGCTCGGCGGTGGCCAGGGCCTCCGAGGGGGTGTTCCGGTCCTCGTGGAGGACCATCGCGAGGTCCGCCCCGGCCAGCAGCGCCGCGACCTGCTTGGTGGACATGGCCTCGGCCACCTCCGGGAAGCGGACCCGGCGGGACTGCTTGCCCGCTTCCCGGGCCGTGGCCCGCCACTTGGCCAGGGACTTGGCTCCGCGCTCGCCGCGCCACTGGGTGATGCAGCGCGAGGCCTGCCAGGGGACGATCGCGTCCACGCCGGTCTCGGTCATCGTCTCGACGGCGAGCTCACCGCGGTCCCCCTTGGGGAGGGCCTGGACGACGGTGATCCGTACGGCCGGTTCCGGCTCCTCCTCGATCGAGTTCAGGTCCATGACGACCAGGCGGTCCTTGCCCTCGGCGGCCTTGACCACGCCCTCCGTCCAGTGGCCGCGCCCGTCGGTGAGGATCACGTCCTCACCGGGGTTCAGCCGCTTCACGGACACCGCGTGCCGGCCCTCCGGGCCGTCGAGCACGAACTCCGGCCCCGCGGGGACCTTTTCGACCACGAACACGGGGGCGGTCATGACGTACTCCTGTTGTTCATCGACTTCAACGCACTCTGTGCCTCGGCCAGTTCGGCCGCCAGCACCTCCATCAGCTGCCCCGCGGGCAGCGCCCGCGCCAGCCGGTGTCCCTGGCCCGCCCACAGGGCCATGCCCTGCGGGTCCCCGGCCGCGGCGGCCGCCTTGCGCAGTCCGCTGGTCATGTGGTGGATCTGCGGGTACGCGGCCGGGGCGTACGGCCCGTGCTCCCGCATGAACCGGTTCACCAGGCCCCGGGCCGGCCGCCCCGAGAACGCCCTGGTCAGCTCGGTGTGGGGGAACAGGGGGTCCGTGAGGGCCTCCTTGTGCAGCGGGTGCGCGCCCGATTCGGGGCAGGGCAGGAACGCGGTGCCGAGCTGCGCCGCCTCCGCGCCCGCCGCCAGCAGCGCCGCGATCTGCGAGCCCCGCATCAGCCCGCCCGCCGCGATGATCGGCAGCGCCACGGCCTCCCGTACCTGCGCCACCAGCGCGAGCAGGCCCACGCCCGCCGTGCCGTCGGCCTGCGGGTCGTCGCGGTGGGTGCCCTGGTGGCCGCCGGCCTCCACGCCCTGGACGCAGAGCGCGTCGGCGCCCGCGGCCTGCACGGCGCGGGCCTCGTCGACCGAGGTGACGGTGACCACGGAGTGCGTACCGGCCTTGCGCAGGGCGGCGAGCACCACGGGCGCGGGGCAGCCGAAGGTGAACGAGACCACGGGGACCGGGTCTTCGAGGAGGATCGCGAGCTTGGCGTCGTAGCCGTCGTCGCTGGTGCCGATGATGTCCTCGTCGGCCAGGGACAGCTCGTACCAGCTGGCCTCGCCCGCCAGCTGCCCGCGGTACGCCTCCACGGCCGCCGGGTCCACGTACGCGGTCTGCGGCATGAAGAGGTTCACGCCGAACGGGCGGCGGGTGAGCGCGCGCAGCTGCTTGATCTCCTGGTACATGCCGTCGGCGGTCTTGTAGCCGCCGGCCAGGAAGCCCAGGCCGCCCGCCTCGCACACGGCGGCGGCCAGCGGCGGGCAGGAGGCGCCGCCCGCCATGGGAGCCTGCACGATCGGGTAGGGGGAGAGACCGTACGGTGCGGAGGACATGGACTGCATCGTGCCATGTCCCGCTCACCGGGCCGAATCACCGCATTCGCCTGGCATAGTCCGCTTCCGCGGCGGCGTCCGGATCCATGCGGCGAGCCCGGTCCGGGGCGTCCCCGGACCGGGCTCGTACGTCTGCCGACGGGCCGGTCAGCGGCCGTTGAAGGCGTCCTTCAGGCGGCTGAAGAGGCCCTGCTGACCCGGCGCGAACTGGCCCATGGGACGCTCCTCGCCGCGCAGCTTGGCGAGCTGGCGCAGCAGCTCCTCCTGCTGGGCGTCCAGCTTGCCGGGGGTGGTGACCTCGACGTGGACGATCAGGTCGCCGCGGCCGCCGCCGCGCAGGTGCGTGACGCCGCGCCCGTGCAGCGGGATCGACTGGCCGGAGCCGGTGCCGGGGCGGATGTCGATCTCCTCCATGCCGTCCAGGGTCTCCAGAGGGCATTTGGTGCCCAGGGCCGCGGCCGTCATGGGGATGGTCACCGTGCAGTGCAGGTCGTCCCCGCGCCGCTGGAAGGTCGGGTGCGGCAGCTCGTGGATCTCCACGTACAGGTCGCCGGCGGGGCCGCCGCCGGGGCCGACCTCGCCCTCGCCCGCGAGCTGGATCCGGGTGCCGTTCTCGACGCCGGCGGGGATCTTGACCGTCAGGCTGCGGCGGGAGCGGACCCGGCCGTCGCCCGCGCACTCGGGGCACGGGGTCGGGACCACGGTGCCGAAGCCCTGGCACTGGGGGCAGGGGCGCGAGGTCATGACCTGGCCCAGGAAGGACCGGGTGACCTGCGACACCTCACCGCGACCACGGCACATGTCACACGTCTGCGCCGAGGTGCCGGGGGCGGCGCCCTCGCCGGAGCAGGTGGTGCACACGACGGCCGTGTCGACCTGGATGTCCTTGGTCGTGCCGAAGGCGGCCTCGTCCAGCTCCAGGTCGAGGCGGATCATGGCGTCCTGGCCGCGGCGGGTCCGCGAGCGCGGTCCGCGCTGCGAGGCCTGGCCGAAGAAGGCGTCCATGATGTCGGAGAAGTTGCCGAAGCCGCCCGCACCGAAGCCGCCCGCGCCCGCGCCGCCGCCCGAGGAGGACAGCGGGTCGCCGCCGAGGTCGTAGACCTGCTTCTTCTGCGGGTCCGAGAGCACCTCGTAGGCCGCGTTGATCTCCTTGAAGCGCTCCTGCGTCTTCGGGTCCGGATTCACGTCCGGGTGGAGTTCACGCGCGAGGCGGCGGAAGGCCTTCTTGATCTCGTCCTGCGATGCGTCGCGGCGCACGCCGAGAACGGCGTAGTAGTCCGTGGCCACTTACGACTCCGCCAGGATCTGTCCGACGTAACGTGCCACTGCGCGTACCGCTCCCATCGTTCCGGGGTAGTCCATGCGGGTCGGTCCGACCACGCCGAGTTTGGCGACTGTCTCGCCGCCCGAACCGTAGCCGACGGAGACGACGGACGTGGAGTTCAGTCCCTCGTAGGCATTCTCATGCCCGATCCGTACGGCCATTCCCGACTCGTTGGCCTCGCCCAGCAGCTTGAGGAGCACGACCTGCTCCTCCAGCGCTTCGAGCACCGGCCTGATCGTCAGGGGAAAATCATGGCCGAAGCGCGTGAGATTGGCGGTCCCGCCGATCATCAGACGCTCCTCGGCCTCTTCGACCAGCGTCTCCAGCAGCGTGGAGAGCACGGTCGACACCGTGCCGCGGTCCTCCGGTTCGAAGGACTCCGGCAGATCCTGCACGAGCTGCGGCACGTCGGTGAACCGGCGGCCGACGACCCGGCTGTTGAGCCGCGCCCGCAGATCGGCCAGCGAGGTCTCGCCGAACGGCGCCTGGCAGTCGACCAGACGCTGCTCCACCCGCCCGGTGTCGGTGATCAGCACGAGCATCAGCCGGGCCGGGGCCAGCGACAGCAGCTCCACGTGCCGCACCGTCGAACGGGTCAGGCTCGGGTACTGGACCACGGCGACCTGCCGGGTGAGCTGCGCGAGCAGCCGTACGGTGCGGCCGACGACGTCGTCGAGGTCGACGGCGCCGTCGAGGAAGTTCTGGATCGCCCGGCGCTCGGGCGTCGACAGGGGTTTGACCCCCGCCAGTCTGTCGACGAAGAGCCGGTAGCCCTTGTCGGTGGGGATCCGGCCCGCGCTGGTGTGGGGCTGGGCGATGTACCCCTCCTCCTCCAGCACGGCCATGTCGTTGCGCACGGTGGCGGGCGAGACGCCGAGCCGGTGCCGCTCGGTGAGCGCCTTGGAGCCGACCGGCTCCTCCGTCCCGACGTAGTCCTGGACGATGGCGCGCAGCACCTCGAGTCTGCGTTCGCTGAGCATCGCGCACACCTCCAGCTGGTCGTCGTCGCTCGACGTGGTCGGTTTCATCTGCTGCGTTGGCACTCCGGGCGTTCGAGTGCCAGAGATCCCCCGGCCAGTGTACGGCCGGGTGGTCAGCCCCTGGCAAGGGCGGCCCGCCAGGGTAGCGTCGCGGCATGGACGTGCATTGGGAAGAGGCGGGCTGGGAGCGGCTGACCGGACGGACCGGACGGCGACGGCTCCCGGTGTGGGACTGCACGGTGGGACTGGTGGTGGGGGACGAGGCGGTGCTCCTGATCGACCCGGGCTCGTGCGTACGGGAGGGCGCCCTGGTGCGGGCCGAGGCGGAGCGGCTGACCGGCCGGCGCGTGACGCATATCGCATTCACGCACGGTCATTTCGATCACGTACTGGGCGCGGGCGCGTTCGCCGGGGCCGAGGTGTTCGGGGCGGTCGGGCTGGACGCGGAGCTGTCGGCGGGCCGCGAGGAGCTGCGCGCCGACGCGGTCCGGCAGGGGCTGGCGGAGACCGAGGCGGCCGAGGCCGTGGACCTGCTGGTGGTGCCCCGGCATGCGGTGTCGGGCGAATGGACGCTGGAGCTGGGCGGGGTGCAGGCGCTGCTGGCCAACGTCGGGCCCGGGCACACCCCGTACGACCTCGCGGTGTGCGTACCGGGCGAGCGCGAGACGGTCTTCTGCGGGGACCTCGTCGAGGAGTCGGGGCAGCCGCAGGCGGGCAGCGACGCGGTGCCGACGCAGTGGCCGGCGGCGCTGGACCGGCTGCTGTCGCTGGGCGGGGACGACGCGCTGTACGTGCCGGGTCACGGAGCGGTGGTCACGGCGGGCTTCGTGCGTGAGCAACGCGACACACTGGCACGGCGGTTCGGCGTGTCGGGCCCGTGAGGGCGCGCGCTCTCCTACGCTCGGCCGGATGCGCGAGTACTCCCCCGACCTGACCCCGCAGTGGAAGCGCCCCAAGCCGGTGCCCGAGGTGCCCGCGGACACCGATCTGGTGGTCGAGGTGGCGGGTACGGACTTCTGCGGGGCGGTGGTGGCCTGCGAGGCGGGCACCGTGACCCTGGAGGACCGCTTCGGCAAGCGGCGGGTGTTCCCGCTGGAGCCGCGGGGGTTCCTGCTGGAGGGCGCCGTGGTGACCCTGACCCGGCCCTCACGGGCCCCCGCGGCCCCCTTGCGCACGGCCTCGGGCTCGGTGGCGGTCCCGGGGGCGCGTGCGCGCGTGGCGCGGGCCGGGCGGATCTACGTGGAGGGCCGGCACGACGCGGAGCTCGTGGAGCGGGTCTGGGGCGACGACCTGCGGATCGAGGGCGTGGTGGTGGAGTACCTGGAGGGCGTCGACGACCTCCCCGCGGTGGTCGCGGACTTCGGCCCGGCCCGCGACGCCCGCCTGGGCGTCCTGGTGGACCACCTGGTCCCGGGGTCGAAGGAGTCCCGGATCGCGGCGTCGGTGACCTCGCCGGACGTCCTGGTCGTCGGCCACCCGTACGTGGACGTCTGGCAGGCGGTGAAGCCGTCCGCCCTGGGCATCCCCGCGTGGCCGCAGATCCCGCGGGGCCAGGACTGGAAGACGGGCGTCTGCAGGGCGCTGGGCTGGCCGGAGAACACCGGCGCCGCCTGGCAGCACATCCTCTCCCGCGTGCGGTCCTACAAGGACCTGGAGCCGGTCCTGCTGGGCCGCGTGGAGGAACTGATCGACTTCGTCACGGAGCCGGTCTGAACGAAGGCGGCGTGCCGGCCGGGCCAGGCCGCCGACCCGACTGGGAACGGCGCGGGCCGGGCCGCGACCGCCCGCCCGCGCGGCGATGCACTCCGCGCGGTGATCAGTCCACCAGGTCCCGGACCACCGCGTCCGCCAGCAGCCGCCCGCGCAGGGTCAGAACCGCGCGGCCGGCCTCGTACGGGGCGGGGGCCAGCAGGCCGTCGGACAGGGCCCGGCGGGAGGCCGCCAGGCCGGCCGGGGCCAGCAGGGACAGCGGGACGCCGTCCACCAGGCGCAGCTCCAGCAGGATCCGCTCCACCCGGCGGTCCTCCTCGGACAGGAGCTCGCGCCCCGCGCCCGGGGAGCGGCCCTCGGCGAGGGCGGCGGCGTAGGCGCCGGGGTGCTTCACGTTCCACCAGCGGACCCCGCCCACGTGGCTGTGGGCTCCGGGACCGGCGCCCCACCAGTCCGCGCCGCGCCAGTACAGCTCGTTGTGCAGGCAGCGGCCGGCCTGCGAGGTGGCCCAGTTCGAGACCTCGTACCAGGAGTACCCGGCCGCGGCCATCACCTCGTCGGCGATCAGGTACCGGTCGGCGTGCACGTCGTCGTCGGTCATCGGGACCTCGCCGCGGCGGATCCGCCGGGCCAGCTGGGTGCCCTCCTCCACGATCAGCGCGTACGCGCTGATGTGGTCCGGGCCGGCCCCGAGGGCGGCGGCCAGGGAGGCCCGCCAGTCCTCGTCGGTCTCGCCGGGCGTGCCGTAGATCAGGTCCAGGTTGACGTGCTCGAAGCCCGCCGCCCGCGCCTCCGCGACGCAGGCCTCCGGCCGCCCGGGGGTGTGCGTGCGGTCGAGCACCTTCAGGACGTGCTGCCTGGCGCTCTGCATGCCGAAGGAGATCCGGTTGAAGCCCCCGGCCCGCAGCTCCGCCAGGTAGGCGGGGTCCACGGACTCCGGGTTGGCCTCCGTGGTCACCTCGGCGTCCTCGGCCAGCCCGAACTCGTCGCGGATCGCCGCGAGCATCCGTACGAGGTCCGCGGCGGGCAGCAGGGTCGGCGTGCCGCCGCCCACGAACACCGTCCGTACGGCCCGGGGATCGTCGCCGAGCACCTTGCGGGCGAGGCGGACCTCGTCGATCAGGGTGTCGGCGTAGTTCTCCCGGGAGGCGAGCACGCCGCCGGTACCGCGCAGCTCGGTCGCGGTGTACGTGTTGAAGTCGCAGTACCCGCACCGCGTGGCGCAGTACGGGACGTGCAGGTAGAACCCGAGCGGCCGGTCCCCGGCGCCCGTCAGGGCGTGCGACGGCAGCGAGCCGTCTTCGGGCATGGGTTCACCGTCGGGCAGTGCGGAAGGCATGCCCCCATTGTCCCGCACCGCGGCCGGGGGTCCGGCCGCTCACCGCCGCCCCCCGGGCCCCTCGTACCGCTTTCCGCCGCGCTACGCCTCGCGCGAGCCCTCGTACATCTCGTCGATCAGGTGCTTGAACTCACGCTCGACGGCCGGGCGCTTCAGCTTGAGGCTGGGCGTGAGGTCGCCGTGCTCCACGTCGAGGTCGCGGGGCAGGATCCGGAACTTCTTGATGGTCTGCCAGCGCTGGAGGCCCTCGTTCAGGGTCTGGACGTACGTCTCGATCAGCCGGTTCGTCTCGGCCGCCGCCAGGACCTCGCCGTACGTCTTGCCCTCCAGCCCGTTCTCGGCGGCCCAGACCATGATCGACGGCTCGTCGAGCGCGACCAGGGCGGCGCAGAAGTTCCGGTCGGCGCCGTGGACGACGATGCTCGACACGTACGGGCAGATCGCCTTGAACCGGCCCTCGATCTCGGCCGGCGCGACGTACTTGCCGTTCGAGGTCTTGATCAGGTCCTTCTTGCGGTCGGTGATGCGCAGGTAGCCGTCGGGCGACAGCTCGCCGATGTCGCCCGTGTGCAGCCAGCCGTCCTCCTCCAGCACCTCGGCGGTCTTCTCGGGCTGGAGGTGGTAGCCCTGCATGATGCCGGGGCCGCGCAGCAGGATCTCGCCGTCGTCGGCGATGCGGACCTCGGTGCCGGGGAGCGGCTTGCCGACGGTGCCGGTGCGGTAGGCCTCGCCGGGGTTGACGAAGGAGGCCGCGCTGGACTCCGTGAGGCCGTAGCCCTCCAGGATGTTGATGCCGGCGCCGGCGAAGAAGTAGCCGATCTCGGGGGCCAGGGCGGAGGCGCCGGAGACGGCGGCGCGCAGCCGGCCGCCGAAGGCGTCGCGCAGCTTGGAGTAGACGAGCGCGTCGGCGATCTTGTGCTTGGTGGCGAGGGCGAAGGGGACCGCGGGGCTGCCGGTGCGCCGATAGTTGTCCTGGGTGGTCTTGGCGTACTCGCGGGCCACGCCGACCGACCACTGGAAGATCTTGTACTTGGCGCCGCCGCCGGCCCGGGCCTTGGCCGCGACCCCGTTGTAGACCTTCTCGAAGATGCGGGGGACGGCCGCCATGTAGGTGGGCTGGACGACCGGCAGGTTCTCGATGATCTTGTCGATGCGGCCGTCGACGGCGGTGACGTGGCCGACCTCGATCTGGCCGGACGTCAGGACCTTGCCGAAGACGTGCGCCAGCGGCAGCCACAGGTACTGGACGTCGGTGCTGGAGATCATGCCGGTGGCGACGGTGGCCTTGGCCATGTACGACCAGTTGTCGTGCGGCAGGCGTACGCCCTTGGGGCGGCCGGTGGTGCCCGAGGTGTAGATGAGCGTGGCGAGCTGGTCGGCCGTGATGGCGCCGATCCGCTCCTTGACCGCCTCGGGGTGCCGGGCGAGGTAGGCCGTGCCGCGCGCCTCCAGGTCGGCGAGGGAGAGCACCCAGCCTTCCGGATCGCCGGGGGCCGGTACCGCGTCGGCGGCCTCCACGACCACCACGTGGGCGAGCTCGGGCAGCTCGGCGCGGCGCTCGCGGGCCTTGGCGAGCTGCGAGGCGTCCTCGGCGATCAGTACGCGGCTGGCGGAGTCGGAGAGGATGAACGCCGACTCCTCGGCGTTGGTGCTCGGGTAGATCGTGGTGACGGCGCCGCCGGCGCACATGACGCCGAGGTCCGCGAGGATCCACTCGACGCGGGTGTTGGAGGCGAGGGCGACCCGGTCCTCGGGCCGCAGGCCCAGCTCCAGCAGGCCGGCGGCGATGCCGAAGACCCGCTCGGCCGCCTGGCCCCAGCTCAGCGACTTCCAGTCGTCGGGGCCGCTGCCGGCGGCCGCGGGCACCGGGAACCGGTACGCCTCGGCGTTCGGCGTGGCGGCGACACGCTCCAGGAAGAGGGCCGCCACGGTGGGCGGGCGGTTCTCGATCAAGGTCTGTGTGTCGCTCACGGACGTCCTCCGGACCACGCGGCAGGGCCTGTCATTCAGGGGCTTGTAACTGGCGAGTAACCATCGAGCAGTGATCAGACTAGGTGTCCTCCGGCCGGGGCGTAAGGGCCCGCGAGCGGCCGATTCATAACGAAACAGGCCCCCGCGCGTCAGCGTGGGGGCCCGTTGCCTGGGGCAATGCTCTGCGGCGCTCGCCGCGGACTACTTCTTCTTGCCCGCGGACTCGTCGCTGGAGAGGACGGCGATGAAGGCCTCCTGGGGCACCTCCACCGAGCCGACCATCTTCATGCGCTTCTTGCCCTCCTTCTGCTTCTCCAGCAGCTTCCGCTTACGGGAGATGTCACCGCCGTAGCACTTGGCGAGGACGTCCTTGCGGATGGCGCGGATGGTCTCGCGGGCGATGACGCGCGAGCCGACGGCCGCCTGGATCGGGACCTCGAAGGCCTGCCGCGGGATGAGCTCGCGCAGCTTGGCGACGAGCCGCACGCCGTACGCGTACGCCGCGTCCTTGTGGGTGACGGCGGAGAAGGCGTCGACCTTGTCGCCGTGCAGCAGGATGTCGACCTTGACCAGGCTGCCGGACTGCTCGCCGGTGGGCTCGTAGTCGAGGGAGGCGTAACCGCGGGTCTTGGACTTCAGCTGGTCGAAGAAGTCGAAGACGATCTCCGCGAGGGGCAGGGTGTAGCGGATCTCGACGCGGTCCTCGGAGAGGTAGTCCATGCCGAGCAGCGTGCCGCGGCGGGTCTGGCAGAGCTCCATGATCGCGCCGATGAACTCGGTGGGCGCGAGGACGGTGGCCCGGACGACCGGCTCGAACACGTCCGAGATCTTGCCCTCGGGGAACTCGCTCGGGTTGGTGACCTGGACCTCCTTGCCGTCCTCCATGACGACGCGGTAGACCACGTTCGGCGCGGTGGCGATCAGGTCGAGGCCGAACTCGCGCTCCAGGCGCTCGCGGACCACGTCCAGGTGCAGCAGGCCGAGGAAGCCGACGCGGAAGCCGAAGCCGAGCGCCGCCGAGGTCTCCGGCTCGTAGACGAGCGCGGCGTCGTTGAGCTGGAGCTTGTCCAGGGCCTCGCGCAGGTCGGGGTACTCGGAGCCGTCGAGCGGGTAGAGGCCCGAGAAGACCATCGGCTTCGGGTCCTTGTAGCCGCCCAGGGCCTCGGTCGCGCCGTTGTGCAGGCTGGTGATCGTGTCACCGACCTTGGACTGGCGGACGTCCTTCACGCCGGTGATGATGTAGCCCACCTCGCCGACGCCGATGCCGTCGGCCGGGGTCATCTCCGGGGAGGAGACACCGATCTCCAGCAGCTCGTGGGTGGCGCCGGTGGACATCATCCGGATGCGCTCGCGCTTGTTGAGCTGGCCGTCGACCACACGGACGTACGTGACGACGCCGCGGTACGAGTCGTAGACCGAGTCGAAGATCATCGCGCGGGCGGGCGCGTCCTTGACGCCGACCGGGGCCGGGACGGTGGCGACGACCTTGTCGAGCAGGGCGTCGACGCCGAGACCGGTCTTCGCGGAGACGCGCAGGACGTCCTCGGGCTGGCAGCCGACCAGGTTCGCGAGCTCCTCGGCGAACTTCTCCGGCTGGGCGGCCGGCAGGTCGATCTTGTTCAGGACCGGGACGATCGCGAGGTCGTTCTCCATCGCCAGGTACAGGTTGGCGAGGGTCTGGGCCTCGATGCCCTGTGCGGCGTCGACCAGGAGGATCGTGCCCTCACAGGCGGCGAGGGAGCGCGAGACCTCGTACGTGAAGTCGACGTGCCCGGGGGTGTCGATCATGTTGAGGATGTGCGTGTTGCCCACGCCCTCGCCCGTGGTGGGCGCCCAGGGCAGACGCACCGCCTGGGACTTGATCGTGATGCCGCGCTCACGCTCGATGTCCATGCGGTCGAGGTACTGGGCGCGCATCTGCCGCTGGTCGACGACGCCGGTGAGCTGGAGCATCCGGTCGGCGAGCGTCGACTTGCCGTGGTCGATGTGCGCGATGATGCAGAAATTGCGGATCAGCGCCGGGTCGGTACGGCTCGGCTCGGGCACGTGGCTGGGGATCGCGGGCACGCAGTGTCCTGATTCTCGGGTCGCAGTCGGAAGCGTTTCCGGCTCTCGTCGGATCTGTACGCAGGTTCCCATGGTCCCATGGACGGAGCGATGCGCTCGGTTTGGGCCGGTCGGAGCGTGCCTGGTAGCCTGGGCAGCTGTGTCTCGTATGCCCTCTCAGCTGTCGAGGCACAATCCGAAGATCAAACTCTGAACCTGAAAAGGCTCTTTCGTGGCGAACATCAAGTCCCAGATCAAGCGGAACAAGACGAACGAGAAGGCGCGCCTGCGCAACAAGGCCGTCAAGTCTTCGCTCAAGACCGCGATCCGCAAGGCCCGCGAGGCCGTGGCCGCGGGTGACGTCGAGAAGGCCACCGTGGCTTCTCGCGCCGCCGCGCGTGCGCTCGACAAGGCTGTCTCGAAGGGTGTCATCCACAAGAACGCCGCCGCCAACAAGAAGTCGGCGCTGGCCACCAAGGTTGCCACCCTCCAGGGCTGAGCTCTGATGTGATCGCCGGAACGGATCCAGCGGGCCCTCTCTCCCGCTCCTGACCGGCACCCCGCGCCGCACACGAAGCGTTCGCCACGCGGGTGCGGCGCAACAAGAAGTAACGAAGGCCCCGAGAGCCACCCTCCCCCAGGGCGGCCCCCGGGGCCTTCGCCTTTCCCGGGACGCTCAGCGGCGCTGGGGGCGGGCGGCCCGGGCCACCGCCACGACCGCCTTTTCCAGGGCGTACCCCGGATCGTCGCCGCCGCCCTTGACGCCGGCGTCGGCCGCGGCCACGGCGCGCAGGGCGTCCGCGACCCCGTCCGCCGACCAGCCGCGCATCTGCTGGCGGACCCGGTCGATCTTCCAGGGCGGCATGCCGAGGTCCCGGGCGAGGTCGCCGGGGCGGGCGCCGCGCGGCGCCGAGGCCAGCTTGCCGATGGCCCGCACCGCCTGCGCCAGCGCACTGGTGATCAGCACCGGCGCCACCCCCGTGGACAGGGACCAGCGCAGGGCTTCGAGGGCCTCCGCCGCCCGGCCCTCGACCGCCCGGTCGGCGACCGTGAAGCTGGAGGCCTCGGCCCGGCCCGTGTAGTACCGCCCGACCACGGCTTCGTCGATCGTTCCCTCGACGTCGGCGCACAGCTGCGCCGCCGCGCTCGCCAGCTCCCGCAGATCGCTGCCGATGGCGTCGACCAGCGTCTGGCAGGCCTCCGGCGTCGCCGACCGGCCCAGCGTGCGGAACTCGCCCCGCACGAACGCCAGCCGGTCCGCCGCCTTCGTCATCTTCGGGCAGGCGATCTCCCGGGCCCCGGCCTTGCGGGCCGCGTCCAGCAGCCCCTTGCCCTTGACCCCGCCGGCGTGGAGGAGCACGAGGATGATCTCCTCGAACGGCGCCGCGAGGTACGCCTTGACCTCCTTGACCGTGTCGGCGGAGAGGTCCTGCGCATTGCGCACGACCAGCACCTTGCGCTCGGAGAAGAGCGAGGGACTGGTCAGCTCGGCGAGCGTGCCGGGCTGGAGCTGCTCCGGGGCGAGGTCGCGCACGTCGGTATCAGCGTCGGCGGCCCGGGCGGCCGCCACCACCTCCCGAACGACGCGGTCGAGCAGCAGGTCCTCCTGCCCCACCGCGAGGGTGAGCGGGGCGAGCGGATCGTCGGTGGAGTTCTTCCTGGTGGCCATCGCGTCCAGCATCCCATGTCGCACCGACAGCCCCCCGCGCCACCGCCTCCCCCGCCGCATCCCGGAGAATGACCGGGTGAACGTGCGACATGTACTGGTCCTGCCCGACCGCGACGCCGCCGAGGAGGTGGCCCAGGAGGCCGCGGACCGCTTCGGCCTCCCCGAGGAGCCCCAGCTGTTCCGCGACGCCCTCGCCGGCGAGGACGACGCCGAGGACGCCCAGTGGCTGGTGGTCGTCGAGGACCCGCAGGAGCAGCTCGACACCACGGCGCTGGACGCCCTCGCCGCCGAGTACGAGGGCTGGCTGGAAGCCCCGTAACGCTCCCGGCCCCCCGTGGCCTCTGCGGCCTCTGCGGCCCCTGCCTAGGCCTTGTGCACGATCTGTACGTCCAGCACCACTTCCACGCTCGAACCGATCGCCGCTATCCCCTGGGCCAGCACGGACTGCCAGTTGACGCCGAAGTCCTCGCGGTGCAGTTCGGCGGTGGCCCGGCAGGCCGCGCGGGGTTCGCCCTCCAGCCCGGTGCCCAGGCCCAGGTACTCGGTGTCCAGCGTCACCGAGCGGCTGGTCCCGTGCAGGGTCAGGGCTCCCGCGACGGCCCAGCGGCTGCCGCTGCGGTGGATGAACCGCTCGCTGTAGAACTCGACCGTCGGGTGCCGGGCCGCGTCCAGGAAGTCGGCGGAGCGCAGGTGGTCGTCCCGCATCCGCACGCCGGTGTCGATGCTCGCCGCGTCGATGATCACGTGCATGGAGGAGTCCTCCATGCGGTCGGCTATCCGCACCCCGCCGGCGAAGGTGTTGAACCGGCCGCGGATCCTGGCGAAGCCGATGTGCCGGGCCGTGAAGGCGATCGACGAATGCGTCGGGTCGAGCTCCCAGTGGCCGGGCGCCGGCAGCAGCGGCGGCTCCACGGCGTCGAGGACGATCTCCCCCGTGCCGGGCTGACCCGGGTCCCCGATCAGCGTCGCCCCGTGGAACGGCGCGTAGCCCTCGGCGGTGACGGAGAGCCGGTACTCGCCCTCCGGCACGGCCGCGGTGAACCCTCCGTACGGGTCGGTCTCGCCGCTGACGACGCGCCGGCCGATCGGGTCGGTCACCTCGAACTTCGCCTGCCTGACCGGCTGGTGGACGGTGTCGAGGACCCGGCAGCTGAGCAGCCGCGCCGTATGGGGCAGCGTCAGTGTGGCGGACGTGTGCGAACCGGCGCTTCCGGCCGTCTCCATCCCTCTTCGGCGACCGAACATGGTTGAGGCACCCCCGTGCTCTGTGGACTTGTACCGCTCTGGCGAAGACGCATTCGATCATGCTGTCGGGTTGCGGGCAAACGGAAAGGCGGTGTCCGGTATGCCCGTGTCGGCTCCGTCGCCGGCGCGAGGGGAACGCGCGCAGCCCCGGGCCGCTCCCGGCCACCGCGATCGAACCGTCGGTATCGGTGCGCAGCACGGTCGCCCCCATGGCCCGCAGCCGCGCGAGCGTACCCGGCGCGGGGTGCCCGTACCGGTTGCCCTCGCCGACCGGGACGAGCGCGAGCCGGGGCCGGACACGGGCCTGGAGCCCGGGGTCCTGGCGGGCGGAGCCGTGGTGGGCGACCTTGAGGACGTCGACCGGCCCCAGTTCCGGATGGGCCCTCAAAAGGGCTTCCTGTGCGGGCGGTTCGAGATCGCCGAGCAGCAGCAGGGTCAGGCCCGCGCCGCGGACCAGCAGGGCGACACTGGCGTCGTTGGGCCCTTCCGGACGCGGCCCATCGGACGCGGGCCACAGCACCTGCCACTCCAGCGGACCGGCCCGGCGCCGCTCGCCCGCCGAGGCCGCCGCGACGGGTACGCGCGCGGCCGCCGCGGTCCGCCGGACGAACGCGGCCTGGCCCGCCGGCTCTTCCAGCGTGGTGGTCTGAATCACACCCACGGCCCGGCCCCGCAAGACCCCGGACAGACCGCCGACGTGGTCCGCGTGAAAGTGCGTCAGCAGGAGCAAGGGAACCCGGCTCACCTCCAGAGCGCGAAGGCACGCGTCCACCGGTTCCGGCTCCGGGCCGGCGTCCACCACCACGGCCGTGCCCGGGCCGACGGAGAGCACGGCGGCGTCGCCCTGGCCCACCGCGCACTGCACGTAGCTCCAGTCGGGCGGCGGCCAGCGGGTGAGCGTACGGGTCAACTGCGGCGGCCGCAGCACGGCCAAGAGCAGCAGCACGGCCAGGGCGGAGCACACCCACGGCCGGCGTCGGATCCGCGCGCCGATCCCCACGACGGCCAGGGTGGCGCCGGCCAGCAGCACTCCCCCGGCGAACCCGCCCGGCCAGGCCAGCTCCGCGCCCGGCAGCCGGTCCCCGGCCCGGGCCACACCGGCGATCCATCCGGCCGGCACCCCCGCGCAGCGGGCGAGCAGCTCGGCGACGGGCATGCACAGCGGGGCCGCCGCGAGCGCCGCGAAGCCGAGCACGGTCGCCGGGCCCGCCGCCAGCTCGGCCAGCAGATTGCAGGGCACGGCGACCAGGCTCACCCGGGCCGAGAGAACGGCCACCACCGGCGCGCAGACCGCCTGGGCGGCCGCGGCCGCGCCCAGCGCCTCGGCGAGCCGGGGCCGCATCCCGCGCCGGCGCAGGGCCGCGCTCCAGTGCGGGCCGAGCGTGAGCAGGGACCCGGTGGCCAGGACCGAGAGCAGGAACCCGGGGCTGCGGGAGAGCCAGGGATCGTGCAGCACCAGCAGCAGGACAGCGGCGGCCAGGGCGGGGATCAGGGACCTGCGCCGCCCGGTGGCGATGGCCAGCAGGGTGATCGCCCCGCAGGCCGCCGCCCTCAGCACGCTCGGCTCCGGCCGGCACACCACCACGAACGCCAGCGTCAGCGCGGCCCCGCACAGGGCGGTCGCCCGCAGGGACAGCCCCAGACGGGGCGCCAGACCGCCCCGCTCGGCGCGCTGCGCGGCGGCGGGCGCACCGATGAGCAGGAACAGCACCACGGTCAGGTTGGACCCGGAGACGGCCAGCAGGTGCAGCAGGTCGGTGGCCCGGAACGCCTCGTCCAGATCGGGCGGCACCCGGGAGGTGTCCCCGACGACCAGCCCCGGCAGCAGGGCCCGGGCGTCCGGGGCGAGCCCCTCGGTGGCCTCGCGCAGCCCGCCCCGCAGCCGCCCGGCGATCCGCTGGACGGTGTCGGGTCCGCCGGTCACCCGCGGCGGGGTGTCCCCCGCGGGGCGCAGCAGTGCCACGGCCCGCTCCCCGCCCCGGCCCGGGGCCAGCCGGGCGACGACCGCGACCCGGGTGGAGGGCTGCAGCCGGGCCCACTGCGGATGCCCGGCCAGCACCCGTACCGGGGTCTCGACCCGGGTCCGCGTCCCGTCGGGGGCGGTGACCCGGGTCAGCACCGCGTCCAACACCTGCACGGGCGGGCCGCTCCCGCCGCGCGCCGGCCGCGGGTCGGAGCCCACCGTGAGCTCGGCGAGGACCCGGGCGTGCTCCCCTGCGAGCCCCACGACCGGCCCGGCCCGCGCCTCGGCCCGCTGGAGGCCCGCCACACCGGCCCCGGCGGCCGCGCAGAGCAGGACGGCGGCCGCGGCCGGGCCGATCCGCCACAGCCGTTCCGGACGCCGGCAGGCGGCCAGGAGCAGCAGCCCCGCACCGAGGACCCCCGAGGCCGCTCCGGCGGCGGCCCAGGCGGCCGGAACGCCGAGGGCGAGGGCGGCAGCCGCCCAGGCGGCCAGCGCCGGCACGACCAGGCGCAGATCCACCGGCCCCGGGCCCTCGGGGCCCTTCACGGCCGTACCAGCTTGCGCAGATCGGCGAAGCGCCGCTCCCCGATGCCGTCGACCTGCCGGAGCTCCTCCACTGAGCGGAAGCCGCCCCGGGCTGTCCGGAACTCCACGATGTGCTGCGCCAGCACCGGGCCGACCCCGGGCAGGCCGTCGAGCTGCTCCACGGTCGCCGTGCCGAGACTCAGCGGCCCGGCCGCACCACCGGGGCCCCCGCCCGGGCCCGCGCCGGACCCCGGCCCGCCCGGGGCAAGCTGCGCCGGGGCGCCCACCACCACCTGCTCGCCGTCGACCAGCACCCGGGCCCGGTTGAGCCCGCTGACATCCGTCCCCGGCCGCACTCCCCCCGCGGCGGCCAGCGCGTCCTCCACCCGCGCGCCGGCGGGCAGCCGCCGCACCCCCGGCTCACGCACCTTGCCGCTGACATCCACCACGATCCGCGCACCGCCGGCTCCCGCGGCGGCGGCCGGACCGGGGCTCGCCGACGGAGCGGGTGCCGTGGCCGGGGCGACCACCGCGGGCGCGGGCACAGGCTGCGGCCGGGCCGTCCAGTACTGCTGCGCCCCGAAGGCCACGGCCGCGGCGAGCACCACCCCCACGGCGGCCACCGTGCGGGGCTCCACCGCACACCGGGCCTGAAGCCACAGCGGCAGCCGCTCCCGCACCGCGAGCCCCAGCGCGGCTCCCCTCGACAGCGGGGCCTGCCCGGGCGGCGGCTCCCCCAACGGCGTCCGGCCGGGCGGCGGGTCGGCCACGGACCGGATCCCGGCCCCCTGACTCGGCCCCGCCTCCGCAGGGGCAGGCGGCGGCGGCTGCGGGCCGCCGCCCAGCAGGGCTTCGGCCCGGCGCCGCACCACCGCGGGCTCGGAATGAGGAGGCTGCGGCCGCCGCCGGCGGTGGCGCAGCCGACCGTCGGAAAGAGGGGGCCGCCCGGGACCGCTGGTGGCTCCGGAGGAGGGCGAGATACGTGTGCGAAGAGTCATGCCCCGACGGTAGGGGCGAATCCCGACCCCGGTTCGGAGTTATCAATTCCGGTGGAAATCCCGGCCGTTGTGGATAACTCCGCCACTCGTTCCGGTGATCAGCGGGGCGAGACGACCGCGGCCAGCAGCCCCGGACCGGTGTGCGCGCCGATCACCGCGCCCACCTCGCTGACGTGCAGTTCCACCAGGCCGGGGATACGGTCGCGCAGCCGCTGCGCCAGCTTCTCGGCCCGCTCGGGCGCCGCGAGGTGGTGCACGGCCACGTCGACGCTGCCCGCCCCGGCCCGCTCCACGGCCAGCTCCTCCAGGCGGGCGATGGCCTTGGACGCCGTACGCACCTTCTCCAGCATCTCGATCCGTCCGCCTTGCAGGGTGAGCAGCGGCTTGACGGCGAGGGCCGAGCCGAGGAGGGCCTGGGCGGCCCCGATCCGGCCGCCGCGGCGCAGGTAGTCGAGGGTGTCGACGTAGAAGTACGCGGACATGTCGGCGGCCCGCTTCTCGGCGGCGGCCACGGCCTCGTCGACGGAACCGTCCGCTTCGGCCACCTCGGCGGCGGCGAGGGCGCAGAAGCCCAGGGCCATCGCGACCATGCCGGTGTCGACGACGCGGACGGGCACCGGGGCGGTCTTGGCCGCGACGACGGCGGCGTCGTAGGTGCCGGAGAACTCGGCGGACAGGTGCAGGCTGACGATTCCGGTCGCACCGCCGTCCGCGGCCGCCTGGTAGGCCCGTACGAACTCCTCCGGACTGGGCCGGGAGGTCGTGACCGGGCGGCGTTTCTGCAGGGCCAGGGCGAGGCTGCGGGCCGAGATCTCGGTGCCCTCTTCGAGGGCCTCGTCGCCGAGGACCACGGTCAGCGGGACGGAGGTGATTCCGTGCCGCGACATGGCCGGTTGGGGCAGGTAGGCCGTGGAATCGGTGACGATCGCGACATGGCGGGACATGAGCCGGAGGTTACCGCCCGTGGGGGCGCGACGGCAGCCCGGCCCTGGCCAGGGATGGTCGGGAAGGGTGACCCGTGGCGGGCGCTCGGTGCCCGCGGCTCAGGTCGTCGTCTCCGGCCGCGGCGCCTTCTGCCACGGGTACCCGGTCTTCGGAGGTGTCGGGTTCAGGGCCGCCGGCGGCTCGGGAGACCGGCCCGCGGCCCCGGCAGCGGACCCGGTGGAACCG
Source organism: Streptomyces roseus (assembly GCF_001044425.1). Classification (GTDB taxonomy): domain Bacteria; phylum Actinomycetota; class Actinomycetes; order Streptomycetales; family Streptomycetaceae; genus Streptomyces; species Streptomyces roseus. The sequence goes on along the minus strand of NZ_LFML01000161.1, from coordinate 29,778 downwards.
CGCCCCGCCGACGGCTGCTGGGCGTCCCAGGCCGCGGCGGCCGCCGCAAGGTCGTCCACCGACTCGCGGGACCAGTCCCGCAGCGCCCCCGATTCGACCTCGATCTGCGCCGACAGCGAGGACAGGTCGTCCTCGGCGAAGCGCCGCGCCCGGTCGCGGGCGGCCCACCGCAGCGAGTCCGCCGCCTCCGCGATCTTGGCGGTCCGTACCCTGAGCTCGGGGAGCATCGCGCCGATCCGCGCCCGGTCCGGCTCCTGTTCCAGCCGCTTCAGCTCGTCGTCCAGCTCGTAGCCGTGCGCGCTGAGCCGCTCGAACAGCCCGATCGACTCCTTCAGCGAGGCGTCCGCCTGGACGCCCTGGTACAGCGCCTGCTGCGTGGCCCTCATCGACGTCCGCAGATCCAGCCGCAGCTGCGCCAGCGCCCCCGCCACGCCCACCTGACCGAAGCTCTTGGCCTTCAGCGCCGTGTCCTCCACGGTCCGGCGGGCCTGGGTGATCGTGCGGTCCACACCCCGCTTCGCCGCCCCGACCGCCTTCACGGTGGCCCAGGCACCCAGCCCCAGGAAGGCGAACAGCACCAACAGGGCAAAGATGATGATCAACACGCCCGCCTCCATGAGAGGCTCCCTTCCCCTGCCGTCTCCGTCCCCTCCACCGTAAACGCCACGGGCAGGCCGGGGGTTCCCATCGAACCCCCAACCTGCCCGTACGGGACAACCCCTAGACCATGGTCACCGGGGTCAAAGACCATGGTCACCGGGTCATACGCTCCTTCGACCACAAGCCCGGAGCGGCCGGAGTCCCACGTCACACGACGATGTTCACCAGCTTCGGCGCGCGCACGATCACCTTGCGGATCTCGGCCCCGGCCAGCGCTGCCACGACCGCCTCGTCGCCCAGCGCCAGCTGCTCCAGGTCGCCCTCGGAGATCGTCGGCGGCACCTCCAGACGTGCCTTGACCTTGCCCTTGATCTGGACGACACAGGTCACGGTCTCGTCCACCACGTACGCCGGGTCCGCGACCGGGAAGTCCTGGTGCACCACCGAGTTGGTGTGGCCCAGGCGGTGCCACAGCTCCTCCGCGATGTGCGGGGCCAGCGGGGCGACCAGCAGCACCAGCCGCTCCGCGACCGAGCGCTCCAGCGGCCGGCCGGCCTTGGTCAGGAAGTTGTTCAGCTCGGTGATCTTGGCGATGGCGGTGTTGAAGCGCAGCCCCGCCATGTCCGCGCCGGCCCCGTCGATCGCCTTGTGCAGCGCGCGCAGGGTGTCCTCGCCCGGCTCGGAGTCGACGACCGTGACGGCGCCGGTCTCCTCGTCCACGATGTTGCGCCACAGGCGCTGCAGCAGCCGGTACTGGCCCACCACGGCCCGGGTGTCCCACGGACGGGAGACGTCCAGGGGGCCCATCGCCATCTCGTACAGGCGCAGGGTGTCCGCGCCGTACTCCTCGCAGATCTCGTCCGGCGTGACGGCGTTCTTCAGGGACTTGCCCATCTTGCCGTGCTCGCGCTTGACCGGCTCGCCCCGGTAGAAGTAGGCGCCGTCGCGCTCCTCGACCTCGGCCGCCGGGACGTACACGCCGCGCGCGTCGGTGTAGGCGTACGCCTGGATCATGCCCTGGTTGAACAGCTTGTGGAACGGTTCGGCCGAGGAGACGTGACCCAGGTCGAACAGCACCTTCGACCAGAAGCGCGCGTACAGCAGGTGCAGCACCGCGTGCTCGGCGCCGCCCACGTACAGGTCGACGCCGCCGTGCGGCGCGCCCTCGCGCGGACCCATCCAGTACTGCTCGATCTCCGGGTCCACCAGCGCCGAGGCGTTGTGCGGGTCCAGGTAGCGCAGCTCGTACCAGCAGGAACCGGCCCAGTTGGGCATGGTGTTGGTCTCGCGGCGGTACCGGCGCACCCCGCGCCCGTCGCCCAGGTCCAGCTCGACGTTGACCCACTCTTCGTTCCGCGACAGCGGGGTCTCCGGCTTCGAGGCGGCGTCGTCCGGCTCGAAGGTGCGCGGCGAGTAGTCCTCGACCTCGGGCAGTTCCAGCGGCAGCATCGAGGCGGGCAGCGGGTGCGCGACGCCGTCCTCGTCGTAGACGATCGGGAAGGGCTCGCCCCAGTAGCGCTGGCGGCTGAACAGCCAGTCGCGCAGCCGGAAGTTGACGGTCCCCTCGCCGATGCCCTGCTCGGCGAGCCACGCCGTGATGGCGGCCTTCGCCTCGACGACGCCCAGGCCGTCCAGGGAGATGCCCTCGCCGGTCGAGTTCACGATGGTGCCGTCGTACGAGGAGAACGCGTCCTCCCACTCCGCCGGGTCGGCATCGCGGTCGTCCGAGGGCTCCACGACGCAGCGCATCGGCAGCTCGAAGGCGCGCGCGAACTCGAAGTCGCGGCCGTCGTGGGCCGGGACGGCCATGATCGCGCCGGTGCCGTAGCCCATCAGCACGTAGTCCGCGATGAAGACGGGGACCTTGTCGCCGCTGACCGGGTTGACCGCGTACGCGCCGGTGAACACACCGGTCTTGTCCTTGGCCTCGGCCTGCCGCTCGACGTCCGACTTGGCGGCGGCCTGCTTGCGGTACGCGTCCACGGCCTCGCCGGGGGTCGCGGCGCCGCCGGTCCACACCTGGTGCGTGCCCTCGGGCCACTCGGCCGGGACGATCTTCTCGACCAGCGCGTGCTCGGGCGCCAGCACCATGTAGGTGGCGCCGAACAGGGTGTCGGGGCGCGTGGTGAACACCGTGATGGCGTCGTCGCCGACCGCGAAGTCGACGCGGGCGCCCTCGCTGCGGCCGATCCAGTTGCGCTGCTGGAGCTTGATGGCCTCGGGCCAGTCCAGCGCGTCCAGGTCGTCCAGCAGGCGGTCCGCGTAGGCGGTGATCCGCATGTTCCACTGGCTCAGCTTGGCCTTGAAGACCGGGAAGTTGCCGCGCTCGGAGCGGCCGTCCGCGGTGACCTCCTCGTTGGCCAGTACGGTGCCCAGGCCCGGGCACCAGTTGACGGGCGCGTCCGAGGCGTACGCCAGCCGGTACTCGTTCAGCACGCCGGCGCGCTCGCCCGCGCTCAGCGCGGCCCAGGAGCGGCCCCCGGGGACCTCACGGGAGCCGTCCTCGAAGGCGGCCACCAGCTCGGCGATCGGGCGGGCCTTGGCCGCGTCCGTGTCGTACCAGGAGTTGTAGATCTGCAGGAAGATCCACTGGGTCCACTTGTAGTAGTCCGGGTCGATCGTCGCGAACGAGCGGCGCTTGTCGTGGCCCAGGCCCAGCCGGCGCAGCTGGACCTTCATGTTCTCGATGTTCGCCTCGGTGGAGACGCGCGGGTGCGTGCCGGTCTGCACGGCGTACTGCTCGGCCGGCAGGCCGAAGGCGTCGAAGCCCAGGGTGTGCAGGACGTTGTGGCCGCTCATCCGCTGGTGGCGGGCGTAGACGTCGGTGGCGATGTACCCCAGCGGGTGGCCGACGTGCAGGCCCGCGCCGGACGGGTACGGGAACATGTCCATGATGAACTTCTTGGGGCGCGCGACGACCGACGCGTCACCGGCCAGGTCACCGGACGGGTTCGGGGCCTCGTACGTGCCCTGCGCGTCCCATACGTCCTGCCAGCGTGCCTCGATGTCGGCGGCCATGGCAGCCGTGTAACGGTGCGCCTCGGCCGCCTCGGGGGCCGGGGTGTTCGTCTCGCTCATGATTTCTGAAGCTCCATCGATCGTCTCTGCCGTCTCTGCCTGCCCAAACGAAAAAACCCCTCGCACAGGAGGGGACGCCGCGCCGATGCCGACCGTCTCGGGGTCGGTACTGATCAGCGCGGCTCGGTAAGCAGAAGGCGTACGGCACGCATGGCGCCAGGGTACCGCAGCGGGTCCGGCGGCCGCTCGACCGTTCCGCACAACGAGAAGCGGGCCACCCGATCCGGGTGGCCCGCTTCTCTTCTGTGGAGCTAAGGAGAATTGAACTCCTGACCTCCTGCATGCCATGCAGGCGCTCTACCAACTGAGCTATAGCCCCTTGTTTCTCTCTGCCGCCGGGCCCCTGCTCGGTTTCCCTTGCCGGTTCCCCCTGGCGACATCGAGAACATTACACGGTCATGGCCCAGGTCCAAAAATCGGTTTCCGAGCCTTCGGGTTTGCCCGGTTCACACCTTTTGTCCGTTACGGACGCCGCCGAGCTCACGCCCTCGCGAACTGGTAGAACCGCTTGAGCGTGCAGTGCTCGTCGAGCAGGCGCCCATAGATCGGCTCCCCCTCCAGCTCGCGGTACGTCTCGATCGGGTCGCCTTTTATGATCAGCGCCCGCGCGCATTCCTCGCACCAGTACTGGTAGTCGGGGTTGACCGGGTCCATGTCCCGCACGATCGGCGTGCCGTTGTTGCACCAGTCGCACCGCCGCCGGTGTGCACCCATCCGTCAGCGACTCCCTCCCACGTCGGGCCGTCGACTCCCCCTCCGGCGGTCCCGATTCTGCCACGCGGGTACGGGGCGGGTCAGCAGGCACCGGAGGAACAAACGGAAGGATCCCGCCCCCTGTTGGGGACGGGATCCTGATTGTGGAGCTAAGGAGAATTGAACTCCTGACCTCCTGCATGCCATGCAGGCGCTCTACCAACTGAGCTATAGCCCCGCTCTCCGCCGCGCTCCCCCCGTTTCCGGTGTTCCGCGCTGCGAACAAGAAGAACTCTAGCCTGTGACCAGCCGGAAAGTGAAATCCGGGTGGGAGCCGGGTGGGAGCGGCCCTGAGGCCGGCTCAGTCGTCGTCGCCGAGCACCGGTTCCGGCAGCGTGCCGGCGTTGTGCTCCATCAGACGCCAGCCGCGCGCGCCCTCGCCGAGGACGGACCAGCAGCAGTTGGAGAGCCCGCCCAGGCTCTCCCAGTCGCGGGCGTCCAGGCCCAGCAGCCGGCCGATCGTCGTACGGATGGTGCCGCCGTGGCTGACCACGACGAGCGTGCCGCCCTCCGGCAGCCGGCCGGCGTGGTCCAGGACCACCGGCGCGGCGCGGTCGGCGACCTCGGTCTCCAGCTCGCCGCCGCCGCGGCGCACGGGCTCGCCGCGCTTCCACGCCGCGTACTGCTCGCCGTACTTCTCGATGATCTCTTCGTGCGTGAGGCCCTGCCACTCACCGGCGTACGTCTCGCGCAGCCCGGCGTCGTGCGTCACGGACAGGCTCGTGACGGCGACCAGCTCGGCCGCCGTGGCGGAGGCCCGCCGCAGGTCCGAGGCGACGATGGCGGCCGGCTTCATGGAGGCGAGCAGCCGGGCGGCGCGGCGCGCCTGCGCCACACCCGTCTCGGTCAGCTCGATGTCCGTGGAGCCCTGGAAACGGCGCTCCAGGTTCCACGAGGTCTGGCCGTGGCGCCACAGGACGATCTTCCGGCCCCTCTTGCGGGTGGGGGTCGCGCTCAGAACAGATCACCGTCCAGGTCCTCGTCGCCCGCCGCCTCGCGCAGCTTGGCGTGCTCCTCGGCCTTGCCCTTGGTGAGCTTGGCGTCCTCGGGCAGCTCGATCTCGGGGCAGTCCTTCCACAGGCGCTCCAGCGCGTAGAAGACCCGCTCCTCGCTGTGCTGCACGTGGACGACGATGTCGATGTAGTCGAGCAGGATCCAGCGGGCGTCGCGGTCGCCCTCACGGCGCACCGGCTTGGCGCCGAGCTCCTTGAGCAGGCGCTCCTCGATCTCGTCGACGATCGACTTGACCTGGCGGTCGTTGGGCGCCGAGGCGAGCAGGAAGGCGTCGGTGATCGACAGCACGTCGCTGACGTCGTACGCGATGATGTCGTGCGCGAGCCGGTCGGCCGCGGCCTGGGCGGCGGCGGTGATGAGCTCGATGGAGCGGTCCGTGGCGGTCACTGGCCATGCTTTCGGGTTGGCGGGCAGATCCATACAAGGGTCTCATGTACCGCCGACCCCGCCCGCGCGCAGCGGCGCGCACGGACGGGACCACCTGTCCGGGGCCTGGTCAGGACGGTTTGTAGTCCTTGCCCAGGGTCACCACGACGTCGGCGTTCACCGCGTTCTCGCCCTTCTTCAGGACGCTCTCCGGCAGGCCCAGGGTCTTGGCCACCTCGACCGCCTTGGGGCGCTGCGCGTCGTCCTGGTACGTGATCTGCGTGGCGGGCTGGGTCTTGTCGGCCTTGCCGCCGTCCACGAAGGTGTAGCCGCCGTTCAGCAGCGCCGCCTTCGCCGCGACCTGCGTCTTCTCGTCGCCGGTGGCGTCCTTGAGCCCCACGCGGGGCGCGGTGCCGGCCTGGGCGGCGGTGAAGCTGCCGCCGAGCACCTCCTTGACGACGTTCTTGTTGGCGTCGTCGGTGAGCGTGCCGTCCGGCTTCACCGCGAGGACGTCCGTGCGGTACGCGCCCTCCTTGGCGCGCTCGCCGAGCCTGGCCAGCAGTGCGCCGAGGGCCTGGGCGTTCAGGGAGGGGTCGAGGATCTGGCCCATGCTCTCGACCGTGACGGTCGCCGACTTCGCGTCGCCGGGCACCTTGCGCAGCACCGCGTAGAGCACCTTGCCGAACCGGTCCAGCTGCTTGGCCTCGGGCTCGCCCTGGCCGCGGTACGTGGCGTACGCGACGGCCATCGCCCCGCTGAGGTGCTGCTTCGGGCCCTGCCCCACGGCCGGGATCTTGGCGGCGTCGTCGGCCGGGACGGCGACGTCGGTGTCGGCCTCGATTCCGCCGACCAGCTCGACCAGGTTCTCCAGGAAGGGGGTGTCCAGGCGCCAGGTGCCGCCGATGTGGGTGCCGAGCACCGAGTCGAGGGAGTCCTTGACGCCCACGCCGCCCTCCTCGACCGCCTTGCCGAGGGCCGTGCCGGTGCCGTCGTCCTTCGCGACGCCCAGCGCGTTCGGCAGGAGGACGGTGGCGCCCTTCTTGGTGGTGACGTTGTCGACGAGCAGCGCCGTGGAGGTGCCGCCCTTCTTGGTGTTGTGCAAGTGGACGACGATCATGTCGCGCTTCTGCGGTCCGGAGGCGGCCGCGGCGTCCTTCTTCTGCCCGGGGCCGTCGAGGAACGGCAGCTTGCCCGCGTACCAGAGGTAGCCGGCGCCGCCGACGACGAAGAGGGCGAGGACGACGATGAGGGCGACCACCCGGTTGCGGCCGCGCCGGCGGGCCTCCTCGCGGCGCTCGGTCCGGCTCTCGGTGAACTTGAGCCAGTCGATGACGTCCTCGGAGTCCTCGTCCGGCTGGTCGATGAACGCGAACTGCTCGGTGCGGTAGTCGGGGGCGGACTGCCCGTCATCGGGCCGGCGCGGTTCGGGGACCCGGTCGGCGCGCGCCGGCTCGGGCCCGGCCGCGGGGCCCGGGGCGGCGGGAGCGGGGGCCGGCGCTTCGGGGGCGGACTGCTGCGGGATCCACTGCCGGCCCTGCTGCGTGTCGTAGCCGTAGCCGGGGGCCTGCGGGTACTCCTGCTGCCCGGGGTACTCCTGTTGGCCGTAGCCGGGAGCGGCCGGCTGCTGGGGCTGCTGCTGCGGGTAGTAGGCCTGGTGGCCGTAGCCCTGCGAGTCGTAGCCCTGCGGGTCGTAGCCGTACTGCTGCTGCTCGTACCCCTGCTCGTACTGCTGCCCGGGGGCGGGCTGGGCGGGCACCTGGCCGTACACCGGCCTCCCGTACGGGTCGTAGCCGATGAGCTGCTGCTCTTGGGCGTACGGGTCGTACGGATCCTGTCGGTCGTTCACCGCGGGGCCCCTCTCTCCGGAAGCTCAGGCTCCCCGGTACAGCTCACGCTTGTCGATGTAGCGCACCACACCGTCGGGCACCAAATACCAGACAGGATCCCCCTGGGCGACCCGGGTGCGGCAGTCCGTGGAGGAAATCGCCAGCGCGGGCACCTGCACGAGGGAGACGCCGTCCTCGGGGAGCCCGTCGTCGGTGAGCACGTGGCCCGGCCGGGTGACCCCGATGAAGTGGGCGAGCGAGAAGAGCTCGTCGGCGTTGCGCCAGGTCAGGATCTGGGCGAGGGCATCGGCACCGGTGATGAAGAACAGGTCGGCGTCCTCGTTGAGGGCGCTCAGGTCACGCAGGGTGTCGATGGTGTACGTCGGCCCGCCGCGGTCGATGTCGATGCGGCTCACCGAGAACTGCGGGTTCGAGGCCGTCGCGATGACCGTCATCAGATAGCGGTCCTCGGCGGGGGACACGGCGCGCTGCGACTTCTGCCACGGCTGGCCGGTCGGTACGAACACCACCTCGTCGAGGTGGAACAGGGCGGCCACTTCGCTGGCGGCCACCAGGTGTCCGTGGTGGATCGGGTCGAATGTCCCGCCCATCACGCCGAGCCGGCGCTTGACCGGGCCGGTAGGCATCTCCTGCTCTCCCATGAGCGCAGAGCCTACTGGCCCGGCGGAGCGGCGCGGACCCTCGTTCGAGCGCGTGCGCGAGGGGGGCTCAGCGGTCGCGGTTCAGGCGCGTGGTCACCCAGAGCATCAGGAGCAGGATGAACAGCGCGCCGCCGCCGGTCAGGTACGGGTTCAGGCTGTCGTGGTTGCCGCCGTGCTGCTCGGCGCCCTCCGACGCGAGAACGACCAGGTTGTGGGCGGTGGAGGAGAGGCTCATCAGGCAGATACCTATCGAGTCGGGGAGCGAGCGGAGACTTCGCTCACATCGTATGCGGGGGCCTGGGGCACGCTCACGCCGACTCAGGCGTTGGAGAGGATAGACGCAGCAGCACTCAGGCCGATCAAGGGGGAGGGCGTTATGAAGGAGACCGGGTTCGAGAAGGTGCCGGCGCGGGACCGCAGGAGGTTCCCCGGGATTTCCTCGCGCGCGTACGAGCACCCGGCGGACCGCTCGGCGCTGGTGGCGCTGCGCAAGCTGAGCGGGTTCGACACGGTGTTCAAGGCGCTGAGCGGGCTGCTCCCGGAGCGCAGCCTGCGGCTGCTCTTCCTATCGGACTCCGTCCGGGTGGGCGAGACCCAGTTCCCGCACCTGTACGAGATGCTCCGCGACGCCTGTTACATCCTGGACCTGGAGAAGGTCCCCCAGATGTACGTGCAGCAGGACCCGCGGCCGAACGCGATGTGCATCGGGCTGGACGAGCCGATCATCGTCGTGACGACCAGCCTGGTCGAGCTGCTGGACGAGGAGGAGATGCGGGCGGTCGTGGGCCACGAGGTGGGCCACGCGCTGTCGGGGCACGCGGTGTACCGCACGATCCTGCTGTTCCTGACGGGCCTGGCACTGAAGGTGGCCTGGATCCCGCTGGGCAATGTGGCGATCATGACGCTGGTCACCGCGCTGCGGGAGTGGTTCCGCAAGTCGGAGCTGTCGGCGGACCGGGCCGGGCTGCTGGTCGGGCAGGACGTGAACGCGTCGATGCGGGGCCTGATGAAGCTCGCGGGCGGCAACCACCTCCACGAGATGAACGTGGACGCCTTCCTGGCCCAGGCCGAGGAGTACGAGTCCAGCGGCGATCTGCGCGACTCCGTCCTGAAGATCCTCAACGTGCTGCCGCGCACGCACCCCTTCGCCACCGTGCGGGCGGCCGAGCTGAAGAAGTGGTCCCGGCACCGGGACTACCAGCGGATCATGGACGGCCACTACCCGCGGCGCGAGGAGGACAAGGACACCTCGGTGTCGGACTCCTTCCGCGAGTCGGCCTCGCACTACGCGGACGCGGTGCGCAGCAGCAAGGACCCGCTGTTCAAGCTGGTCGGCGACATCGCGGGCGGGGCGGCCGATGTCGGCGGCAAGCTGCGCGACAAGTTCACCGGCGCGGCCGGCGGGGGCTCGGCCGCGGGCGGCGGGGCCAAGGGCGGGGCTACGGAGAAGGGCTGACGGAAGCCGTCCCGGCGGCCGTGGGCGGTGCCAGTACGCCGCACAGCCCGGCGGCGCGCCTGGGGGTGCCACTGGCGTACGGATCGCTCGCGGCCGGGCCGACCGTGGTCGGTCCGGCGCCGGCCAGGACGGGGCGGAAGCTCCCGGCCGGGTCGTTGGAGCAGTCCTGGGGACCTGCCATCACGTAGGCGGTGACGAGCTCCGTCCGGCGGGCCACCAGGTCGTCGCGGTCGAAGCGCAGCTTCAGCTCCCGCCGGACGGTGAAGAGCGAGGCGCCGTCGGCGGCGGCCGGGGATCCGGTGGCGGGGCGCACGGCGTACACGAAGGTGTGGTCGGTGATCACTTCGAGGACGTCCGTGGAGACCTCGTCGATGGCGAGGGTTCCGCTGACCCGGACACGGGTGTCGGCCACGACGGCCGTGCCCGGGTCGAAGCGGACCAGCCAGCCGGTCGCGGCGAGGCGCCCGTCGCCGGCGGGCGAGGCGATGCTGCGGTCGAACTGGTCCAGCTGGTCCGGGTGGAGCAGGACCCGCACGGGACGGGTGGCGGCCCCGGCCAGCACGTCGGGGTCCAGGGAGGACTGCACCAGGTAGTCCTTGGCGATGGACAGGGCGGTGACGACCTGGCCTTCGGTGAAGTGGGCGGTGCGGCGCGCGCCGGGCAGGGTGATGCCGGCCGCCCCGACGCGGTAGTCGGCCGCCGGGCTGTTCGCGTACAGGTCGGCGGGGCGTCCGCCGGGCACCGCCGTGGCGGGCGCGAGCGGCACGATCGTGCTGGTCAGCGCCTCGGTGCGGCCGACGGTCGGGGGGAGGGCCGGGTTGCTCAGGCCCATGTAGACGGCCGTGGCGAAGGCCAGGGCGATGAGCAGCACGAGCAGCATGCCCTGGCGGGCGCCACGGCCGGGCGTGCTGGTGCGGGGCCCGCCGGAGCCCGCGCCGGACCAGATGGACCGGCTGCGTACGGCCCGCGCGTGTTCGCCCATGCGCTCCTGGGCGGAGAACTCCTGGAGCCGGGCAGCCCGGACGAAGTCCTCGTCGAACACCACCGACCGGTACTCGTCCGACCGGAACTCCTCGTCACCCCCGCCGATGCCCTCGGGGGTGCCGTCGGGTGGATCTCCTGGCACGGCCATTGCTTCTCCCCGCTGTCCCCGCTTCAGAGAAGCCCCCGGCTCCGGTAAACGCGAGTGGGGTCGTACCTTCAGGGTTGGCGGGCGACGGGGTACGTAAACGCTCCGGCGCCGGTGACTTCGGTGAGCGGGGTGGTGGCGGGCGCGGGCGCGTGGTCCGCGTCGCTCGACGCACTGCGGTAGACGGCGCTGAAGGCCAGCGCGACCATGCCGAGGCCCATCACGAAGGCGAGCACCCAGGCGACCGGGCGCAGCCAGGGCGAGCGGCCCCGGTAGGGCCGCAGGGAGCCGCCGTAGGCCCCGTACGGGCCGTCCGCGTAGCCGGGGCCGTGTTCCCAGCCCGGTTCGTCGATGCCGTACCCGTCGGGCCGGCCGTAGCCGTAGCCCTCGTAGTCGTCGTCGGAGGTCCAGCCTGCGGCGACGGCGCGGGCGGCTTCCGCCTCCGCGCGTGCCCGGTCGGCGGCCCGCTGGCGCTCCGCGGCGCTCGGTTCATGGATCTCGGCGCTCCGGACGAAGTCCTCGTCGAACACCACGGAGGCGAAGTCCTGATCCGCGCCTCCGCGGTCGTCGTCGTCGGGCTCCCCGTCGTCCGGGAACTTGCCCCCCACGTCGTCCGGCACAGCACCAGCCTAGACCGGGGGCGGTGCTTTGGGCAGGGCATGAGCCGAAATCCGGCCACCCGGTGTGCGGGGTCCGACTACCGGACGTGACCGTCGCCCGTGACGATGTACTTGGTGGAGGTGAGCTCCGGAAGGCCCATGGGGCCCCGGGCGTGCAGCTTCTGGGTGGAGATCCCGATCTCGGCACCGAAGCCGAACTGGCCACCGTCGGTGAACCGGGTGGACGCGTTTACGGCGACCGTGGTCGAGTCGACCAGCTGGGTGAAACGGCGGGCGGCGGCCTGCGAGGTGGTGACGATCGCCTCGGTGTGACCGGAGGTCCAGCGGCGGATGTGGGCGACGGCGGCGTCGAGGGAGTCCACGACCCCGGCGGCGATGTCGTACGACAGGTACTCGGCGGCCCAGTCCTCGTCGGTGGCGGGGAGCGCGGTGGCCTTGGAGTGCTCGGCGGCCGCGAGGACCCGCTCGTCGCCGTGGACGGTCACGCCGGCGTCGGCGAGGGCGTCGAGGGCGCGCGGCAGGAACGCGTCGGCGATGTCGCGGTGGACCAGGAGGGTCTCGGCGGAGTTGCAGACGGAGGGCCGCTGCGCCTTGGAGTTGACGAGGATGTCCACGGCCATGTCGAGGTCGGCCTGGGCGTCCACGTAGACGTGGCAGTTGCCGGTACCGGTCTCGATGACCGGGACGATGGACTCCTCGACGACGGTCTTGATGAGCGAGGCGCCGCCGCGCGGGATGAGGACGTCGACGAGGCCGCGGGCGCGCATCAGCTCGCGGACGGAGTCGCGGGACTCTCCGGGGACGAGCTGGACCGCGTCCGCGGGCAGGCCGGCGCTCTCGACGGCGTCGCGCAGGATCGCGACGAGGGCGGTGTTGGAGGAGTACGCGGAGGAGCTGCCGCGCAGCAGGACCGCGTTGCCGGACTTGAGGCAGAGGGCGGCGGCGTCGACGGTGACGTTGGGGCGGGCCTCGTAGATGATGCCGACGACGCCGAGGGGGACGCGGATCTGGCGCAGGTCGATCCCGTTGGGGAGGGTCGAGCCGCGCACGACCTCGCCGACGGGGTCGGGGAGGGCGGCGACGTCCCGGACGTCGGAGGCGATGGCCGCGACGCGGTCCGGGGTGAGGGTGAGGCGGTCGACGACGGTCTCGCTGGTGCCGGCTTCGCGGGCCTTGGCGATGTCCACGGCGTTGGCCTCGACGATCTCGGCCGTACGGGCCACCAGCGCGTCCGCGATGGCCAGGAGGGCGGCGTCCTTGGCGGAGCGCGGGAGCGGAGCGATGGCCGCGGCGGCGGTACGGGCGGCTTGCGCGGTGGCGATCACGGGCGAGACGGGGGCGTCGAGCGAGGTCATGCCGCCCAGGGTAGTCCCCGGGCCCGCCGGGGCAGCGGGGGTTCCACCCCGCGAGACGGCCGTCTCACGGGGCCCTGCGCGGCACGGCGCCTCCCGGTACGGGTGCGCGACCTGGGACGGGTGCGCGCGCCGGGTACGGATGCACGCCCTAGTACGGGTGCACGCCCACCGGGTGCGCCGGGGGCGGGCCGTAGCCCTCCGCGACTCGGAGGTGGTACGTCGCGCGGTCGATGACCTCCAGGCCGACGATCTCCCAGGGCGGGAGCTGCGCCGAGGAGCGGTGTTCGCCCCACAGCCGCAGGGCGACGGCCGCGGCGTCGTGGAGGTCGCGGGCCTCCTCCCAGTACCGGATCTCCGCGTGGTCGTCGGCGTACCGGCTGGTCAGCAGGAAGGGGTGGTCGTGCGCCAGCTGCTCCAGGCCGCGCCGCACCTCCGACAGCGGCGCCGGCTTGCCGGAGACGCTCAGGGTGACGTGCCAGAGACGGGAGGCCTCGTCCTGCTCGCCGTCCCCGCCGCCGCTGATGCTGGTCAGCGCTCGTCTCACCAGCCCGCCTCCTGTCTGCGCCATCCCTGTCCGCCCTTCACAGTTGACCAGTCCCCGGCCCGCCGCGCGGCGGTTTTACCGAACCTCAGCCCTCCAGCAGGACCAGATCGTCGCGGTGTACGACCTCGCGCTCGTACTCCGGGCCGAGTTCCTTCGCCAGCTCCCGGGTGGAGCGGCCCAGCAGCTGCGGGAGTTCCTTGGCGTCGAAGTTGACCAGCCCGCGGGCCACGGCGCGGCCGTCGGGCCCGCGCAGCTCCACCGGGTCCCCGGCGACGAAATCGCCCTCGACGGCCGCGATCCCGGCGGGCAGCAGGGAGCTGCCGCGCTCGGTGACCGCGCGTACGGCGCCCTCGTCCAGGACCAGGTGCCCCTGCGGGGCCGACGCGTGCTGGAGCCAGAGCAGCCGGTCCGCCGAGCGGCGGCCGGTGGCGTGGAAGTGCGTACCGGTGAGCCGGCCCGCGAGGGCGTCGGCCGCCTGGCTCGCCGAGGTGAGGACGACCGGGATGCCGGCCGCGGCCGCGATCCGCGCCGCCTCGACCTTGGTGACCATGCCGCCGGTGCCGACGCCCGCCTTGCCCGCGCTGCCGATCGAGACGTGCGCGATGTCCTCGGGGCCGCGCACCTCGTCGATGCGGGTGGTGCCGGGCAGCGAGGGGTCGCCGTCGTAGAGCCCGTCCACATCGGACAGGAGAACGAGGAGGTCGGCGCGGACCAGGTGGGCGACGAGGGCGGCGAGCCGGTCGTTGTCGCCGAAGCGGATCTCGTCCGTGGCGACGGTGTCGTTCTCGTTGACCACCGGCAGGGCTCCCATGGCGAGGAGCTGGTCCAGGGTCCGGTACGCGTTGCGGTAGTGGGCACGGCGGCTGGTGTCGTTGCTGGTCAGCAGCACCTGCCCGACGCGGACCCCGTACCGCGCGAAGGAAGCGGTGTAGCGGGCGACCAGCAGACCCTGCCCGACGCTGGCGGCTGCCTGCTGCCGGGCCAGGTCGGTCGGGCGGCGGCGCAGGCCGAGCGGGGAGAGCCCGGCGGCGATGGCTCCGCTGGAGACGAGGACGATCTCCTTCTCGCCGCCGCTGCGCGCCTTGGCCAGTACGTCGACCAGGGCGTCGACCCGGTCCGCGTCGAGTCCGCCCGCCGCGGTGGTCAGGGAGGAGGAGCCGACCTTGACCACGATCCTGCGGGCGTCCACGACACCTTGCCTAGCCGCTGACACGTCTGTCCCCTTGCCCCTTGCCGGTACGTCTGCCACCTCAATCTACGGGGTGGTGCGGCGCGCCCGCGCAGGGGTTTCGGACGGTGGACTCAGGCCCCGGAACCGCTGCGGGCCGGCTCGGGGTCGTCGGCCCCGGCGGCCGCGCCCGGGACGAGGATCTTGCGCGAGAGCAGGAAGGTGAAGGGGATGGCCACCACGGCGGCGACGAGCGGGGCGATCCGGGTGTCGAGCCCGGCCCAGGTCACCAGGGCGTAGAGCCCGGCGGACTGGATCACGTAGTTCGTGATGTTCGTCAGCGGGAAGAGGAGGAATTTCTTCCAGGTGGGCCTGGTCCGGTAGGTGAAGTACGTGTTCATGAAGAACGAGCCGACCATCGCCAGCAGGAAGGCGAGGGTGTAGGCGAGGAAGTACGGCATCCACGGGTGCAGCAGCAGGTAGATGACGAAGAAGGTGCCGGTGTTGACGGCTCCGACGAGGCCGAAGCGGAGGATCTGGCCGAGCTGGCTGCGCATGGTTCAGCGCACCTCGTGCTCGGCCGGGACCGTCCGGCGCGAGGCGGACAGGCCGCCCCGCTCGCGGGCGTCGGCCCGGACCCCGGCGGCGTCGGGGCGGGCCTGCGGGTCCGCGCCGTGCGCCTCCTTCACCAGGAAGTGCGGGCGGCGCTTGGTCTCGTAGTAGATGCGGCCGATGTACTCGCCGATCAGGCCCAGCATGATCATCTGGACGCCGCCGATGCCGGTGATGATCGCGACGAGGGTGACGTAACCGGGGGCGGTGACCCCGTTGGTCATGGCCATGACGGCGATGTACACGGCGTACAGGACGGTGAGCGCGACCAGCGACACGCCCGCCCAGATCCCGATGCGCAGCGGCCGGTTGTTGAAGGAGATCAGCCCGTCCATGGCGTAGTTCAGCAGCGCGCCGAACTTCCACTTCGTCTCGCCGGCCTCGCGCTGCGCGTTGCGGTAGTCGAAGTGGACGGTGTCGAAGCCGATCCAGGAGAAGAGGCCCTTGGAGAAGCGGTTGTACTCCGGCAGCGACAGCAGCGCGTCCACGGCCGGCCGGGACAGCATGCGGAAATCGCCGACGCCGTCGGTGAGCTCCACGTCGACCCAGCGGTTGACCCCGCGGTAGTAGAGGCGGCTGAGGACGGAGCGGACCTTCTTGTCGCCCTCGCGGGTCCGGCGGGCGATGATCTGGTCGTGGCCCTGCCGGTGGTAGTCGAGCATGGTGGCGATGAGCTCCGGCGGGTGCTGGAGGTCGGCGTCCATGATCACGACCGCGTCGCCGGTGGCCTCGCGCAGGCCCGCGAGCATGCCCGCCTCCTTGCCGAAGTTGCGGCTGAAGGAGACGTACCGGGTCCGGTCCCCGTGCTCGGAGGCGATCTTGCGAAGCTTGGCGAGGGTGCCGTCACGGCTGCCGTCGTCGACGTAGCAGACCTCGTACTCGACGGGCAGGGAGTCCAGGACCCTGCGGATCTCCAGGTCGAAGCTGTCGATCACGGCTTCTTCGTTGTAGCAAGGGACTACTACGGACAGCTTCGTCATGAACACTTCCTGCTGGGTCCGAACGGGTGATTGTCGGCGACCGGACCCGCCACACACCTCTTCCTTAGAAGTATGCACGCCGAGGGTCGGCCTGCCGGATCCGAGCGCGGCACACGGTAGCTTTGACGGGTTAAGCGGAATGGAACAAAGGGATCGAGGTGCACGTGCCTGACGTCTCCGTGGTCGTCATCGTCTACAACGACGCAGAGCGTCTGCCGACAGCCGTCCAGTCGGTTTTGGACCAAACCCTGCACGGGGTCGAAGTCGTGATCGTCGACGACTGCAGCAAGGACCGGTCGTACGCGATCGCCCAGGAGCTCGAAGCCGCGCACCCGGGCAGAGTGCGCGCCTTCCGGCTGCCTGAGAACAGCGGCGGCTGCGGCGCCCCGCGCAACCACGGCATCCGGCAGGCCACCGGCACGTACGTCATGTTCCTGGACAGCGACGACGTGCTGGAGCGGAACGCCTGCCGCAACATGCTGGCCGCGGCCGAGCGGACCGGTTCCGACCTGGTCTCCGGGATGTGCGTGCGCGTGCACCTCGACAACCGGTGGGGCAAGACCACCGAGTGGTACCCGTGGATCTACTCGCGCACCCGCACGCTGGAGTCGATCACCGAGGACCCGGACCTGCTGGTCTACGACACCCTCTCCACGAACAAGTGCTACCGGCGCGCGTTCCTCCTGGAGCAGGGCCTGGAGTTCCCGGTCGGCATCCACTACGAGGACCTGCTCTTCTCCGCGCAGGCCTACGTGGCCGCCCGCCGCATCACGCTGATCCCGAACCACGTCTACTACTGGAACGTGGTCGAGAAGGCAGCGGCGAAGTCCATCAGCAACCGGCGCCACGAGATCGCGAACTTCGTCCACCGGATGGAGATCCACCGCCGCGTCGACGAACTGCTGGCCGCCAAGGGCCACACGGACATCAAGTCCGCGAAGGACGCCAAGTTCCTCAAGCACGACCTGGTGCTGCACCTGCGCGACCTGCCCCTGCTGGGCGACGCGTACCGCCAGGAGTTCGCCCGCCTCGCCAACGGCTACCTGGCCGGCATCGACCCGGCCGCGTACGAGAACGTCACGTACCTCCAGGCGATCTGCGCCTACCTGCTCGGCAAGGAGGACTGGGACAACCTGATCCCGGCCGCCGACGCCATGACCAACAAGGGCCGGCTCACCTCCCCGCTCGCCGAGCGCGACGGCCGCGTCTACTGGTGCGCAGCGCACATCGACGACGAGACCGACGGCGCCGAGGCCCGACGGATACTGGACGTCACCGACCAGGGCTTCCACACCGCGCCGCTCTCCTCCCTCGCGCTGGGAAACCGGCTGACCTCGTACGAGGACGACGGGCGCGGCACGGTCACGCTCTCGGGCGCCGTGGTCAACCCGCTGGGCCGGATCAGCCCGGAAGCGGAGCTGAAGGCCACGCTGGAGTTCCGCGCGCGCCGTCAGATCGGCGTGCGGTCGTTCAGCTTCCCGGTGGCAACCGTGCGGCACGCCGGTGACACGATCGAGTGGACCGCCACGGCCGACATCGCCGGCACCGTCCGCCCCCTCGGCATCATCGACGCCGTCTGGGACGTCCGCCTGAAGCTGACCGCCGGCCGCACCCGCCTCACCACCCGCGTCTCCGTCGGCGGGGTCGACATGGAGTCGGCCGCCCGCCTGCGGGTGCGCCCGCGCCTGACCCGGCTGGTCTCCGACCGTTTCGCGCCGGAGGTCACCAAGAAGGGGAACCTCTCCTACGTCCTGACCGCCCAGGGCGCCGCCGCCGTGCGCACGCAGACGCTGATCAGCAGCGCGATGCACGGCAAGGCCGCCGGCGTGGTCAAGCGGGGGCTGCGCAAGGCCCTGCGGGCCCGCCGCAACCTCGGCTCGGGCGAGCAGAAGGTGAAGGTCTACCACGAGGTCTTCTCGAAGCTGCCGGTCAAGAAGGGCACGGTCGTCTTCGAGAGCCACATGGGCAAGCAGTACAGCGACAGCCCGAAGGCGATCTACGAGGAGATGGTCCGCCAAGGCGTCCCGTTCGAGGCGATCTGGTCGTACGCGGGCGGCAAGCCCACCGGCTTCCCCAAGGAGGCCACCCTGGTGCGCCGCTGGAGCTGGCCGTACCTGCGCGCGCTGGCTCAGGCGGAGTTCTGGGTCGACAACCAGGGCTTCCCCCTGGCCCTGGCCAAGCGCGAGGGAACCACGTACATCCAGACCTGGCACGGCTCCGCGCTCAAGCGCATGGGCTTCCACGAGCCCCGGACCAAGGCCCAGGGCAAGGCCGGCCAGGACCGCTTCCAGGCGGCCGTCAACCGCTTCGACCACTTCCTGATCCGCTCCGAGCACGACGCCCGCACCCTCGCCAAGGGCTTCCGGCTGCGCGACGAGGTGCTGCTGCGCACCGGCTACCCGCGCAACGACGCCCTGGTCGAGGCGCACCGCGCCGAGGCCCAGAGCGGGGAGCGGGTGCGCGGGCCGCTCGCGGCCGAGCTCGGCATCGACCCGGAGAAGAAGGTGCTGCTGTACGCGCCGACCTTCCGGGCGACCGCGGACGGGGCGGTGGAGGGCTTCGAGTTCCCCTTCGACGTGGAGGAGTTCGCCGAGCGCCTCGGCGACCGCTTCACGCTGCTCGTGCGCACCCACTACCTCAACAGCGTCTCGCTGCCGCCATCGGTCGCGGGCCGGGTCATCGACGTGTCCCGGCACCACGACATCACCCCGCTGCTGGCACTGGCCGACGGGCTGATCACGGACTACTCGTCCGTGATGTTCGACTACTCGGTCCTGGACCGGCCGATGGTGTTCTTCGCGTACGACTACGAGAAGTACGCGACCGACATCCGCGGCACGTACTTCGACCTGAAGGAGAAGGCCCCCGGCCCGGTGGTCGCCACGGCCGACGAACTCCTCCAGGCGCTGGCCGCCTTCGACGAGGCGGACGCCAAGTACGCCGAGGCCCGGCAGCGTTTCCTCACCGAGTTCGGCGAGTACGACCGCGGGGACGCCGCCCGCCAGATCGTCGAGAAGTTCTTCACCGGGAGCGGCAAGTGAGCCGGGACATCTTCATCGTCTCCAACAGCGTCGACGAGCTCGGCGGCGTGACGACCTGGTCGCACCAGATGGCCAGGCTGTTCACCGACCGCGGGCACCGGGTGCACATCGTCGGCATCGCCCCGGTCGCCGAGGAGATCCGGCAGAAGCTGCCGCAGGACCTGCCGTACGCGATGACCACCCTGTACGACACCCACCCGCCGAAGGCGCGCAGCCTGCGCGGGATCAAGGGCCGGCTCAACGCCCCCGAGCGGCGCCGCCAGGCTGCGCGGCGGGCGCAGATGCGGGCCAAGGCGGAGAAGCTGAACGAGCTGCTGCGCGCGGCCGCCCCCGGGGCCGTCGTGATCGTCACGCAGGTCTGGGCGATGGAGTGGGTGGCACTCGCCGACACCAAGGGGCTCAGCGTCATCGGCATGAGCCACGAGTCGTTCGAGGCCAGCCAGAAGTCCACCCGCGGCGAGCGGGTCCGCCGCCACTACCCCGAGGTCGACCGGCTGCTGGTGCTGACCCCGGAGGACGCGGACCTGTGGATCCGGGCCGGCATGGAGAACGTGGACAGCATGCCGAACCCGCTGCCGTTCATGCCGGACTCCCCCGCGCCCCGCACCGGGAAGGTCGTCGCCAGCGTCGGCCGCCTCGCCTTCGAGAAGGGCATGGACCTGCTGCTCGACGCGTGGGCGGACGCCTCCCCGCACCACCCCGACTGGGTCCTGCGGATCTACGGGGCGGGCGTGGAGGAGCCGGCGCTGCGGGCGCACGCCGCGGCCCTCGGGCTGGGCGACTCCGTGGAGTGGATGGGCAGCACCGACGACGTGCTGGGCGCGCTGCGCGGGGCCTCGGTCTTCGCGCAGGCCTCGCGGGCGGAGGGCTTCCCGATCACGCTGCTGGAGGCGATGGCCGCGGGCGTGCCGGTGGCCGCGTTCGACTGCGCGCCGGGCGTACGGGAGATCGTCGAGCACGGCGAGGACGGGCTGCTGGCCCGGCTGGGCAACACGATGGAGCTCGCCGGGCACCTCGACGTGCTGATGGCGGACCGCGAACTGCGCGACCGGCTGGGCGACAACGCCTTCCGCAACGTGCGGCGGTACTCCAGCACCGAGATCACCGACCGCTGGGAAGAGCTGTTCGCGTTCCTGGAGCGCTGAGCCCCGGAACGCTGAGCCCTGCAGTGCCGAGCCCTGCAGGGCTGAGCAGCCGTACGGCATGAAGCCGCCCGCCCCGGACGCATTCCGGGGCGGGCGGCTTCATGTCGTCCTGCGCGGGGTGCGGGCTCAGCGCGCGACGTGCGGCAGTTCGCCCTTGCGATTGGCCTCCCAGCCCTCCCAGGCCGAGGTGATCATCTCGCGGACGTCGTGCCTGGCCTTCCAGCCCAGCTCCGCGGCGATCTTGTCGGCCGAGGCCACGACCTTCGCCGGGTCACCGGGGCGGCGCGGCACGACGACGGGCTCGTACGTGTGCCCGGTGCCCTCGTTCAGCAGCTGCGCCATCTCCCGAACGGAGACGCCCTCGCCGCGGCCGATGTTGACGGTGAGGTCCCTGTGGTCGCCGGTCGCGCCCCACTCGACGAGCTTGCGGGCCGCCGCCACGTGGGCCTCGGCCAGGTCCTCGACGTGGATGTAGTCGCGGATGCAGGTGCCGTCCGGGGTCGGGTAGTCGTCGCCGAAGATCCGGGCGCCCTCCCCCTTGTCGAAGCGCTCGAAGACCATCGGCACCAGGTTGAAGACACCGGTGTCCGCGAGCTCGGGGGCGGCCGCGCCCGCCACGTTGAAGTAGCGCAGGCAGGCGGTGGAGATTCCGTGCGCCTTGCCCGCCGCCCGGACCAGCCACTCGCCCGCGAGCTTGGTCTCGCCGTACGGGCTCAGCGGCGCGCAGGGGGTCTCCTCGGTGACGAGCTCCACGTCGGGCATGCCGTACACGGAGGCGGAGGAGGAGAACAGGAAGTTGCGCACGCCCGCCGCGGCCACCGCGCCCAGCAGGACCTGAAGGCCCTCCACGTTCTCGTGGTAGTAGTACAGCGGCTTCTCGACGGACTCGCCGACCTGCTTCTTGCCCGCCAGGTGGACCACGCCGGTGATCTTGTAGCGCCGCAGGGTCTCGTCCAGGTTCAGCCGGTCCAGGACCGTGCCGATCACCAGCGGGACGCCCTCCGGGACGCGGTCCTCGTTGCCCGTGGAGAGGTCGTCGTAGACGACGACGCTCTCACCCGCGGCCACCATCGCGCGGACGACGTGGGAGCCGATGTAGCCGGCGCCACCAGTGATCAGAAAAGTCATGCGTATCTCCCTGGGGTCCCCGGAGCGGATCCGGGGTCCTGTCCGAAATCTCGGGCGACCTTTCGGTCGCCGCCTGTCTTCACTCCGATCCGCGGCCGGCCCGGGCCCGGTGGAGACGGTTGCGTACGAGGCTCAGCGCGCCCGCGGCACCCGGCGCGAGCCGCAGGGCCAGCGATCCCCCGCCCGTACGGAACGGCTGCGCCAGCAGAACACCGTACCTGCTGCTCGGCAGGGCGCGGCGGTGCAGGAGCCCGTCGAGGGGGCGCGGGGAGGTGACCAGGGAGCTCCCGTCGGCGAACTCCACGCCCACCTGAACCCCCCACGCCTGCATGCCGCGGCGGCCCTGGCGGCGCCCCGCCGCGGCCACGCCGGTGAGGCGGAACGGCAGTTCGGCGGTCCAGCCGTCGCCGTCGGCGGCCGCGCACAGCTCGACCGGCCGGTCCAGGACCGGCTGCCCGCCCGAGCGCGGCACGAAGCTCAGCCGGACCGTGCGCGGTCCGGCCTCGGCGAGACGCCCGTACAGCTCGCGCACCCGCACCCGCAGCCGGCCGGCGCCGACCGGTTCGGCGTCGACGCTGACGGGCAAGTCGGCCATCGCGAGCCCGGCCAGCCCGTCGAGGACCACCGGGAGCTCCTCGCTCCACACGGGCTGCCCGCCGGGGCCGGTGGCGTACGGGGGCAGCAGCCGGGGCGGCTCGGCGGCGAAGCGGGTGAGCCGCTCGACGTCGGCGGGCGGGGTCGCGGTGGCCCGCAGCAGCCGGACGATCCAGCGGGCGCGCTCCCCGGCGGCCTCCACGGCGGCCTCGTCGAAACCGGTGAGGTAATCGCGGGTCAGCGTCCACCAAGCGGCCTGGTACTCGGGGTCCTTGCCGAGCTCGCGCAGATACATGCGCAGGTCGTACTCCAGGAACTTCACCTGGCAGGCGAGGCCCAGCTCCGGGGAGGATGCGGTGATGATGCGGCGGGCCTCGCGGTGGGCCTCGATCCGGGAGCGCCAGTTGCCGACGTCCTTGCGGTCGAGGGAGATCGACACCTGGGCGGCGTCGCGGCGCACGTGCCAGACGTAGACGAGGTCGCCGATGACGGCGATGCGCGGGGCTGCGGCCAGGACGCGCGCGGTGAAGACGAAGTCCTCGTAGACGAACCGGCCGTCGGGGAAGCGGATCCCGTGCTTGTCGAGGAAGGCCCGCTCGTACAGCTTGTTGACGCAGAGGGTGTCGCGGACCAGCTCGGGCCGGTCGGCGGGCCGCTCGATCACGTCACCCGGGGTGTACAGCCCGGGCATCCAGGGCACGTCGTGATGGAGCGGCAACTCACGCCGTACGCACGCGCCGACGGTCACCGGCGCGCCGTGTTCCCCGGCGGCGCGCACGAGCGCGTCGGCCGCCCCCGGGGGCAGCACGTCGTCGCTGTCGAGGAAGAGGACGTACGGGGAGGTCGCCGCGGCGATCCCGTCGTTGCGCGGGGTGCCGCAGCCCCCGCTGTTCTCCGTGCGGTGCACGACCTTCAGGCGGGGGTGGACGGCGGCCAGCTCGTCCAGCACCTGCGCGGTGCCGTCGGCCGAGGCGTCGTTCACGGCGATCACCTCGGCGACGACCGGGCCCTGGGCGAGGGCCGAGGAAACGGCCTCGCCCACGAGCACGGCATCGTTGTACGCGATCACCACGACGGAAACGCTGGGAGTGTTGCTGCTGCTCACCCGGTGGATCCTAGGCGACCGGGGTAAACATCACTTCAACTCCGCCGTCCACGGAGCCACGGCGGCGGACCGGCAGGTCAGAAGGGCCGGAACTCGTCGTACTCCTTCTGCGCCGAGTCCCCGCGCTGGGCTTCCTTCTCCTTGCGGCGGGTGGTGGCCGGACGCGGGGCGTCCAGACGGTGGTCCTCGCCGCGGCGGCCCAGCATCTCGGCGCCGGCCATCACGGTCGGCTCCCAGTCGAAGACGACCGCGTTCTCGTCGGAGCCGATGGCCACGCCGTCGCCGGCGCGGGCGCCGGCCTTCTTCAGCGCGTCCTCGACACCGAGGCGGTTGAGGCGGTCGGCCAGGTAGCCCACGGCCTCGTCGTTGTTGAAGTCGGTCTGGCGGACCCAGCGCTCCGGCTTCTCGCCGCGCACCCTGTAGACGTCCTCGACCTCGTCGTAGGTGACGGTGAAGCCGGCGTCGTCCACGGCCTTCGGGCGGATGACGATGCGGGTCGCCTCCTGCTTCGGCTTGCGGGCGCGCGCCTTGGCGATGCCCTCGGCCAGGAAGTACGAGAGCTCCTTGAGGCCCGTACGGGCGACCGCGGAGACCTCGAAGACCTTGTAGCCGCGGGCCTCCAGGTCCGGACGGACCATGTCGGCGAGCTCCTGGCCGTCGGGGATGTCGACCTTGTTGAGGACGACGAGGCGCGGACGCTTCTCCAGGCCGCCGCCGTAGAGCTTGAGCTCCTCCTCGATCACGTCGAGGTCGGCGATCGGGTCGCGGTCGGACTCCAGGGTGGCGGTGTCCAGGACGTGCACGAGGACCGAGCAGCGCTCGACGTGGCGCAGGAACTCCAGGCCGAGGCCCTTGCCCTGGCTGGCGCCCGGAATCAGGCCGGGGACGTCGGCGATCGTGTAGACGGTCGAGCCGGCCGTGACGACGCCCAGGTTCGGGACGAGGGTGGTGAAGGGGTAGTCCGCGATCTTCGGCTTGGCGGAGGAGAGCACCGAGATCAGCGAGGACTTGCCGGCGCTCGGGAAGCCGACGAGGGCCACGTCCGCGACGGTCTTGAGCTCAAGGACGATGTCGCCGGTGGCGCCGGGGACGCCGAGGAGGGCGAAGCCGGGGGCCTTGCGGCGGGCGGAGGACAGCGCTGCGTTGCCGAGGCCGCCGCGGCCGCCCTCGGCGGCCACGTACGTGGTGCCCTGGCCGACGAGGTCGGCGAGGACGTTGCCCTCCTTGTCGAGGACGACGGTGCCGTCCGGCACGGGCAGGACCAGGTCCTGGCCGTCCTTGCCGGAGCGGTTGCCGCCCTCTCCGGGCTTGCCGTTGGTGGCCTTGCGGTGGGGGCTGTGGTGGTAGTCCAGCAGGGTCGTGATCGCCTGCTCCACCACCAGGATGACGTCGCCGCCACGGCCGCCGTTGCCGCCGTCGGGGCCGCCGAGCGGCTTGAACTTCTCCCGGTGAACGGAGGCGCAGCCGTGGCCCCCGTTACCCGCGGCGACGTGCAGCTCGACGCGGTCCACGAAGGTGGTCATGGTTGTTCCTCCAGATACATACGGGAATGTCCCGGGCAGGCCTAGCTGCCCATTAAAACGTGGTCTATATGACAACGCGCCGAGGGCGGACCTCTCTTCCTGGCTCGCGCCGGGAAGAGCTGAGATCCGCCCTCGGGAGGTTACGTACCGCTGATCAGCAGGAGCTGGATCAGGCGGCCGGAACGATGTTGACGACCTTGCGGCCACGGTGCGTGCCGAACTCGACGGCACCCGCCTGCAGCGCGAACAGCGTGTCGTCGCCGCCACGGCCCACGCCCGAACCGGGGTGGAAGTGGGTGCCGCGCTGGCGGACGAGGATCTCACCAGCGGAAACGACCTGACCGCCGAAGCGCTTCACGCCGAGCCGCTGAGCATTGGAATCGCGCCCGTTCCGGGTGGACGATGCGCCCTTCTTGTGTGCCATGTGTCAGTCCCTCTTACTTCGCAGCCGCGGGGATACCGGTGACCTTGATCGCCGTGTACTGCTGGCGGTGACCCTGGCGACGGCGGTAGCCGGTCTTGTTCTTGTAGCGCAGGATGTCGATCTTGGCGCCCTTGTGGTGGTCCACGATCTCGGCCGTGACCTTGATACCGGCCAGGACCCACGGGTCGCTGGTCACGGCGTCGCCGTCGACAACGAGCAGGGTCGAGAGCTCGACCGTGTCGCCAACCTTGGCAGTGGAAATCTTGTCAACCTCAACGATGTCGCCGACAGCAACCTTGTGCTGGCGACCACCGCTGCGCACGATGGCGTACACGCGGATCTCTCTCTCACTCGAGTTCGGAACCCCTGAAGCCAGCCGGCCCCGCAGAAACCCGCAGGCCGGCCTCCCCCACACCGCGCGGCGGTACGGGAGGTGAGGTGCTCAGTGGATGGCGTGCACACAGACACGCCGACGTCCCAGGTTACGGGCCGCGCTCCGATGAATCAAACCGGGTCCCGCTTGCCCTCGCCTCAGGAGGTCAAGAGGCCTTCGGGCGTCCGGCCGGGTCGGGCCGCCACACGTCGAGGTCGAGGGTCACCGTGAGGAAGTCCCCTTCCGCGCCCACGTCCAGGTCGGGGTGCTCGATCCCAGCCGCGAAATCCTCGGCACGGACCTCGTCGAGCAGGAAGACGAAGTGCTCGATCACCACCGGCTCGTCCCTGAGGTTGCCGTCCGGATCCACCTCGTTGTTCGCGCGGTCCGCCCCGAGACAGAGCATCGTCATGAACACCCTGAGGTGGTCCGCCCCCAGCAGCGCGTCGGCCCCTCGGACGACCACGACGATCCCGACCCCGCCCGTGAGGGCGTCGCCGAGGTCGTCGAGACGGTCGACCAGGGCATCCCAGTTCCAGCCGAAGGAGCCGGGATACCCGACTGCCCGGGCGAGAGCGTCACACACCGCGGCCCCGTCGACCAGGTCGCGGGCGTCCACCTCGTACACCCGGCCGCCCGTTGCGCTGAAGGCCGCCGCCTGCTCCGTGAATTCAGCCGCGCCGCGGGGCCCGAAGACGACCCAAGGGGCCACGGGGCGAGTGATGTCGAACGGCACCTTACTGCGCATCATTTCTCGTAGTCGCCGACATAGTGGGCGTGAGGGGCCGGTGGAAAAGGGCCATGCCCGGCACCGGGAGTTCGGTGCCGGGCATGGCCGGGTGGAGCGGGTCGTGCGGCGGTGGATCAGTCCTCGGCCGGGGCCGAGACGGAAGGCTGCGACTGCTGTTCGGCCGCCGCGGTCTTCTTCGTCGTCCGCTTCGCCGTGGTCTTCTTGGCGGTCGCCTTCTTGGCCACGGTCTTCTTGGCTGCGGTCGCCTTCTTGGCGGCGGTGGCCTTCTTCGCCGGGGCCTTCTTGGCAGCCGTCTTGCGGACCGCCTTCTTGGCCGGCTTCTCGGCTGCCTCGGCCTCCTCGGGGGCCTCCGTCGCCTCGGCCGGGGCCGGGGCGGCCTCGGGCTCGGCCGAGGCGGCCTCGGGCTCGGCTGCGGCGGTCTCGACGACCAGGACGGCGGCCTCCGCCGCGCCGGCCGGGGAGCCGGCGGGCGCGGTGGCCTTACGGGTGGCACGGCGGCGGGGACGGGCCGGGGCGGCCTCGGCCACGACCGGGGCCTCCTCCTCGACCGGGGCCTCGGCGACCGGGGCCTCCACGGCCTCGGGCTCCGGGGCCGCCTCCACGACCGGCTCCGGCTCGGCGGCGGTCTCGGCCACCGGGGCCGGGGCCGTGGCCTTGCGGGTGGCACGGCGTCGCGTACGGCCCTTGGGCGCGGCCTCGACCGTCTCGGCGGCCTCCACGGCCTCCACGACGACCTCGGCGGCCGGCTCCAGCACCGTGTCGGCGGCCTCGGCCACCGGCTCGGCCTCGACCACCGGCTCGACGACGGCCTCGATCACCGGCTCGGCCACGGGCTCGGCCTCGCGGGCCGGCGCCGGGGCGGCAGTACCGCGCGGGGCGCCCGCCGGGGCGGTCGCCTTGCGGGTGGCGCGGCGGCGGTTGCGGCGGCCGCTCAGACCGCCGGCCGCTGCCTCCGCCTCGGCCGGGCTGCTGTAGAGCTCCTCGTCCGCGACGAACGCCGGCTCGGGCAGCGCCACCGGCGTCGCGAGTTCGGCGGCCACCTCGGCCTCGGTCTCGGTGTCGGCTTCGAGGACCTCGACGGTCTCCACGCCCTCGATCTCGTGGTCGTGCTCGTGGCCGCGGCCGCCGCGCCGCTTGGCGCGCTTGCCGTTGCCACCGCCGCCGACCGCGGTCGGCGTCTCCATGTGCACGATCACACCGCGCCCGTTGCAGTGGACACAGGTCTCGGAGAAGGACTCCAGCAGACCCTGGCCCACCCGCTTGCGGGTCATCTGGACCAGGCCCAGCGAGGTCACCTCGGCGACCTGGTGCTTCGTACGGTCGCGGCCCAGGCACTCCAGCATCCGCCGCAGGACCAGGTCGCGGTTGGACTCCAGGACCATGTCGATGAAGTCGATGACGACGATGCCGCCGAGGTCGCGCAGCCGCAGCTGGCGCACGATCTCCTCGGCCGCCTCCAGGTTGTTCCTGGTGACCGTCTCTTCGAGGTTGCCGCCCTGACCGGTGAACTTGCCGGTGTTGACGTCGATGACGATCATCGCCTCGGTCTTGTCGATCACGAGGGAACCGCCCGAGGGCAGCCACACCTTGCGGTCGAGCGCCTTGGCGAGCTGCTCGTCGATCCGGTACGTCGCGAAGACGTCGACCTCGGAGGTCCAGCGCGACAGCCGGTCGGCCAGGTCCGGGGCCACGTGGTTCACGTAGCCGTGGATGGTCTCCCAGGCAGTGTCACCGCTGACGATGACCTTCGAGAAGTCCTCGTTGAAGATGTCGCGCACGACGCGGACCGTCATGTCCGGCTCGCCGTACAGCAGGCTCGGCGAAGAGGTCGAGATCTGCTTCGCCTTCTTCTGGATGTCCTCCCACTGGGCCTGCAGACGCTCGACGTCGCGGCGCAGCTCGTCCTCGCTCGCGCCCTCGGCGGCGGTGCGCACGATGACGCCCGCGTCCTCGGGGACGATCTTCTTGAGGATGGTCTTCAGGCGCGCGCGCTCGGTGTCGGGCAGCTTGCGGCTGATGCCGGTCATCGAGCCCTCGGGCACGTAGACCAGGTAGCGGCCGGGCAGCGAGACCTGGCTGGTCAGGCGGGCGCCCTTGTGGCCGATCGGGTCCTTGGTGACCTGCACCAGGACCGACTGGCCGGACTTGAGGGCCGACTCGATGCGGCGCGGCCCGTTGGCCATGCCGAGCGCCTCGAAGTTGACCTCGCCGGCGTACAGGACGGCGTTGCGGCCCTTGCCGATGTCGATGAAGGCGGCCTCCATCGACGGCAGCACGTTCTGGACCTTGCCCAGGTAGACGTTGCCGACGTACGAGGTGGCTTCTTCCTTGTTGACGTAGTGCTCGACGAGCACGTTGTCCTCGAGGACGCCGATCTGGGTGCGCTCGCCGGACTGGCGGACCACCATGACGCGCTCGACGGCCTCGCGGCGGGCCAGGAACTCGGCCTCGGTGATGATCGGGACGCGGCGGCGGCCCTGCTCGCGGCCCTCGCGGCGGCGCTGCTTCTTCGCCTCCAGACGGGTCGAGCCCTTGATGGACTGCACCTCGTCGGACGGCTCGGCCTTCTCGCGGGCCGGGCGCGGCTCGCGGACCTTGACGACGGTGCGCACACCGTCCTCCTCGCCCGCCTCGGCGTCCGTACCGGTGTCACCGCTGCGACGGCGGCGGCGACGGCGGCGACGGCTGGAGCTGGAGCCGAGGGCCCCGTTCTCCTCGTCGTCCTCTTCGGCGGAGCCCTCTTCCTCCTCCGCCTCCTGGTCGGCGGTCTCGGCCTCTTCCTCGGCTGACTCGTCGAGGTCGGCGGCCTCACCGCGGCGACGGCGGCGGCCACCGCGACGGCGGCGGCGGGACGGGCGCTCGCCGGTCTCGTCACCCTCGTCGAACTCGGGGCTCTCCTCGTCGAGCTCGGCGGCCTCGGCCTCGTCCTCGACGCGCTCCACGTCGGCCAGCGAGACCGGCGCCGACTCGGCCGGTGCGGCCTCGGCCGCACCGCGGCCGCGGCGACGGCGGCGGCCGGCCGGCTGGGCGGCGGCGGGCGCCTGGACGGCCCCGACCTCGACTTCGAGCTCTTCCTCTTCCTCGACCTCCTCGGCCGGGGCGGCCGCGGCGGCGGCCGCGGCGGCCATGGCGGCGGTCTCCGGGGTCTGGAACATCGGCTCGGCGAAGACCGGCGCCTGGAACACGGCGACGGCGGGACGCACGGCGCGGCGGCCGCGCGCCGGGGCGGCGGACTCCTCCGCGGCGGGCTGCACCGGTGCGGCGGCCGGAGCGGCGGACGCGGTGGAGCGGGTGGCACGGCGGCGGCCGCCGCGCTTCGGGGAGTCCACGGCGTCGGCCACGGTGACGGTGGCCTTCTGCGCGGGCGCCTCGGCAGGGGACTCGGCGACCTCGGCGACGGGCGCCTCGGGGGCCGTGACGGCGCGGGTGGCACGGCGGCGGGCACGCGGCGCCGGAGCGGCGGACTCCTCGACAGCCTCGACAGGCGCGGCGACCGGGGCGGCCGGGGCAACCGGGGCGGCCTCCACGACG
>NZ_LFML01000022.1 GCF_001044425.1 Streptomyces roseus | reverse complement strand
GGGGTATCAACTTCTGGCGTTGATTTTTGGCACGCTGTTGAGTTCTCAAGGAACGGACGCTTCCTTCGTACTCACCCTCAGCAACACTCGCTGGGGCTTTCCTCCGGGCTTTCGTTCTTCGTTCTTGCGTTTCCGACTCTATCAGAGTCAGTCCCGCTCGCTTTCCAGGTCCTTCGCTTTCGCGCTTTCCCTTTCCGGCGATTCCGACTCTATCAGTGCTTTTCCGTCTCCCTGACCACTCACCCGATTACCGAAAAGGCAATAGGAAGAGCAGCACGGATCAAGATCGCTACTGAATGAGGAGGAGTCCCGTCCATCGGCTGTTCGCGAGAAGTTCACGCGGCACGGCCCGGCGGGAGTCACGACAGTACAGGCCCCTTGGTGCCCAAGCAAATCGAATCAGGCGTATGGTCTAGTCCACTACGTCGCCGCGGTCGCGTGGCGTGCCCTCCTGCACGGGGTGCACACCGAGCGAACCGGGACGTGTCATGACATACCCTTCTGAAAGTACGTCGTCACAGCACAGGTTGTGACGACGACACGTTGAAGCCCCACCCCTGGGAGGCCCCCCATGACCAGCGTGACGTCCCCACTCGCCGGGCGCGCCATCGGACTCGCGGCAGTGCCCGACCCGGTGTTCTCCGGCGCAATGGTGGGTCCGGGCACCGCCATTGACCCCGTGCGCGAGCCGTCGGAGGCGGTGGCCCCCGTCGACGGTGTGGTCGTCTCCCTCCACCCGCACGCGTACGTCGTCGTCGACGACGAAGGGCACGGCGTGCTCACCCACCTCGGGATCGACACGGTCCAGCTCAACGGCGAGGGCTTCGAGCTCCTCGTCAACAAGGGCGACAGGGTGACCCGCGGCCAGGCCGTCATCCGTTGGAACCCGCAGGCCGTCGAGGACGCCGGCAAGTCGCCGATCTGCCCCGTCGTGGCGCTGGAAGCGACCGCGGACTCCCTCTCCGGCGTCGTCGAGTCCGGAGACGTGAAGGCCGACGACGCCCTGTTCAGCTGGCAGTGACCTCGTCCGCCTGAACTGGCGAGTCGGACATCCACCGCGGCGGCTGGGCCCGCCGCCCAATCGGAGACGGGTGAAATGGAGACAACGCTGCGAGGCGTCGGCGTGAGCCACGGTGTGGCGATCGGCGAGGTGCGGCACATGGGCACGGCGGTTCTGGAACCGCCGGCCAAGCAGATCACCGCGGACGAGGCGGAGCGCGAACAGGGGCGCGCCCGCAAGGCCGTGGAGGCTGTGTCCGCCGACCTGATCGCGCGCGGCCAGCTGGCAGGCGGCGAGGCCCAGCACGTTCTGGAGGCCCAGGCGATGATCGCCACGGACCCCGAGCTGATGGCGGACGTCGACCGGCGCATCGCCGTCGGCAGCACGGCCGAGCGCGGTGTGTACGACGCGTTCGCCTCGTACCGCGACCTGCTCGCGGGAGCCGGGGAGTACATGGCGGGCCGCGTGGCCGACCTGGACGACGTACGGAACCGGATCGTGGCGCGGCTGCTGGGCGTACCCATGCCGGGTGTGCCGGACAGCGACGAGCCGTACGTGCTGATCGCCCGGGACCTCGCTCCCGCCGACACCGCGCTGCTCGACCCGACGCTCGTCCTCGGCTTCGTCACCGAGGAAGGCGGCCCGACCAGCCACAGCGCGATCCTCGCGCGGGCGCTGGGCGTGCCGGCGATCGTGGCCCTGCCGGGCGCGGGTGAGATCGCCGAGGGTACGGTCATCGCCGTCGACGGCAGCACCGGCGACCTGTTCGTCGAGCCGACCGCCGAGAAGCGGGCCGAGCTGGAGGCGTCGGCCGCCGAGCGCAAGGCCGCGCTGGCGGCCTCCTCCGGTCCCGGTGCGACCTCCGACGGGCACAAGGTGCCGCTGCTGGCGAACGTGGGCGGTCCGGCCGACGTGCCGGCGGCCGTGGAGGCCGGGGCCGAGGGTGTGGGTCTGTTCCGCACCGAGTTCCTGTTCCTGGACGACAGCAAGAAGGCGCCGTCCGAGGAGAAGCAGATCGAGTCCTACCGCAAGGTGCTCGAAGCCTTTCCCGAGGGCCGCGTGGTCGTCCGCGTCCTGGACGCGGGCGCCGACAAGCCCCTGGACTTCCTGACCCCGGCCGACGAGCCGAACCCGGCTCTGGGTGTGCGCGGTCTGCGCTCGCTGCTCGACCACCCGGACGTGCTGCGTACGCAGCTGACGGCGCTGGCCAAGGCGGCCGAGGGCCTGCCGGTCTACCTGGAGGTCATGGCCCCGATGGTGGCCGACCGGACCGACGCGAAGGCGTTCGCCGACGCGTGCCGCGAAGCCGGGCTGCGGGCGAAGTTCGGAGCGATGGTGGAGATCCCCTCCGCCGCGCTGCGGGCGCGCGCGATCCTCCAGGAGGTCGAGTTCCTGTCGCTGGGCACGAACGACCTGGCGCAGTACGCGTTCGCCGCGGACCGCCAGGTCGGCGCGGTGTCGCGGCTCCAGGACCCGTGGCAGCCCGCGCTGCTCGACCTGATCGCCATGTCGGCCGAGGCCGCCCGGGCGGAGGGCAAGAGCTGCGGTGTCTGTGGCGAGGCCGCTTCGGATCCGCTGCTGGCCTGTGTGCTGACGGGTCTGGGTGTCACCTCTCTCTCGATGGGTGCCGCTTCGATTCCCTACGTGCGCGCGACGCTCGCCAAGTACACGCTGGCCCAGTGTGAGCGTGCCGCGGCCGCGGCACGTGCGGCGGACAGCGCCGAGGAGGCCCGAGTGGCCGCCCAGGCGGTGCTGTCCGGCGAGTAGCCGAGCAGGGTGTGTTCGCCCGAGGGGCCTTCGCCGGTGGCGGGGGCCCCTCGGTCGTCTCCGGTCGTGTCCTCCTTACCGGTCGGCGGTGCTCAGGGGTCAGTGGTGCGGGGTGGGGTCGTCCACCTCGTAGCCGGGGCAGTAGTCGACTCCGGACTCGGGGGCCACGGGGTCCCCTGTGTCGGCGTCCGTGCAGTAGGCGTTGAACACCGCGGCCGCGGAAAGGGGTACGAGGCGGCCGCGGTCCAGGCGCCAGCCGTGGACCCGGTCGCCGATTGCCTCGGTGGTGCTGCGCAGCACCAGTCCCCCGGGACCGCCGAGGGCGAGGCCGGCGGCGAGGACGGTCACGAAGTCGAGCCCCTCGCGGCCGTCCACGCGCGGTGGGCCGTCCCGGTCCGCGGTGACCTCGGCGTGCAGGACGGCGACGAGCTGTTCGTCCTGGGTCGGGACGCTGCACACGAGGTGGTGGTGGCCGGGCCCGGCGCCGTCGAGGAGGCGGTTGAGCGTTTCGGTGGCCCGGGTGAAGGAGGCGTGGCCGATGTCCTCCCCGCAGTCGGCGCAGCTGCCGACGCCGGCGAGCAGCGTGGTGGCGTACTCCCAGGTGGCCTGGCGGACGGCCTCGTCGACGAGGAGCGGGAGGAGCTCGTCGACGGGCTGGCCGGTGTACGGCAGTACGGCTCCGGAGCCGGCCAGTTCGGCCGTGAAGCGGGTGCGCGCCTCGGCGGTGTCGGGGTCGGCGCCGTGCTCCTTGCAGAATTCGGCGTACTCGTCGGGGTCGAAGAGGGCGACGGTGGTGTGGAGGCCCTGGGCCGCGAGGGACCGGAGCAGGCCCTCGACGTGCCGGAGGTAGTCGCTGTAGTCGTCGTGGTGGTCGAAGGTGAAGCTGCGGTAGCCGCGCATGGCCGCGAAGTCCCCCGCGTCGGCCAGGAGGCCCACGGTGTGGGGGACTTCGCGGCGCAGCAGGCGGCGCCGGGTGGTACGGCCGCCGGCCGGCGGGGCCGTGGCCCGCTGCGTGGCCGGCGAGGCCTTGCCGGAGCTGTGGTTCGGGTCGTGGCGTGTGCGTGGCATGGCTCCCCCTGAGTGGCGCATTCGATTGCTCACTCACAGTAACCAAGCCCACTGACAGTGACCCTCAGTCGCGGGTGCCGGTGCCGGTGCGGGTGCGGGCCAGGTCCGCGTAGAAGTGCAGGAGGTCCAGGTTGTCGACCGAGCCCGGGTTGACGGCCTTGACCATGGGCGTGCCCTGGAGGAGGCGCTTGACCGGCACCTCGATGCGCTTGCCCGTCAGCGTGTGCGGGATGCCCGGGACCTCGATGACCTCGTCGGGGACGTGGCGCGGGGAGAGCTCCTCGCGGATCGTCGCCTTGATGCGGCCGCGGAGGTCGTCGTCGAGGGTGGCGCCGGGCGCGAGGTGGACGAACAGGGGCATCCAGTAGCCCCCGTTGGGCTCCTCCAGGCCGATGACCAGGGACTCCTTGATCTCGGGGAGGCGTTCGACGGCCTCGTAGATGTCGGCTGAGCCCATCCGGACGCCCTGCCGGTTCAAGGTGGAGTCGGAGCGGCCGTGGATGACGACGGAGCCGTGGTCGGTGATCGTGATCCAGTCCCCGTGGCGCCAGACGCCGGGGAACATCTCGAAGTAGCTGTCGCGGTAGCGGCTGCCGTCCGGGTCGTTCCAGAAGCGGATCGGCATGGAGGGCATCGGGTTGGTGACGACGAGCTCGCCGACCTCCCCGACGAGCGGCTTTCCGGAGGGGTCCCAGGACTGGAGGTCGGTCCCGAGGCAGGCCGCCTGGAGTTCGCCGATGTGGACGGGGAGGGTGGGCACGGCGCCGGCGAAGCAGCTGCAGACGTCGGTGCCGCCGCTGACGGAGGCGATCCAGAGGTCTTCGGCCACCTCGTCGTGGAGCCAGCGGAAGCCGTCGGGGGGCAGCGGCGAGCCCGTGGTGGCCACGCACTTCACCGCGGAGAGGTCGAAGTCCCGGCCGGGGTGGACCTCCGCCTTGCGGCAGGCCATGACGTACGCGGCGGAGGTGCCGTACAGGGTGGCCCCGGTCCGCTCGGCGATCCGCCACTGGGCCCCGGTGTCGGGGTAGCCCGGGCTGCCGTCGTACAGGACGACCGTCGTCCCGGTGAGCAGGCCGGAGACGAGGAAGTTCCACATCATCCAGCCGGTGGAGGTGTACCAGAAGAACCGGTCCTCGGGGCCGAGGTCGCAGTGCAGGCCGAGCTGCTTCAGGTGCTCCAGGAGGATGCCGCCCTGGGACTGCACGATCGCCTTGGGCAGGCCCGTCGTACCGGAGGAGTAGAGCACCCAGAGCGGGTGGTCGAACGGGACCGGCTCGAAGACCGGCTCGGCGTCGCCGGATACCAGCTCCGACCAGGCCAGGGCGCCGTCGGGGGCCGCCGTGCCGAGCAGCGGGATGTGGACGACGGCGCGCAGTGAGGGGAGCTCGGCGCGCAGTTCGGCGACGGTGTCGCGGCGGTCGTGCTCCTTGCCGCCGTAGCGGTAGCCGTCGACGGTGAACAGGACCACGGGCTCGACCTGCTGGAAGCGGTCGAGGACGCTGCGGGCACCGAAGTCGGGGGCGCAGGAGGTCCACACGGCGCCGACGGCGGCGGTGGCGAGGAGTGCGGCGACGGCCTCGGGGATGTTGGGGAGGTAGCCGCTCACCCGGTCGCCGGGGCGTACGCCGAGGGCGCGCAGTTCGGCGGCGAGTGCGCCGACCTGGCGGCGGAGCTCGCCCCAGGTGACGGGGGTGGCCTCGTGGGTCTCGTCCACGTGGAGGAGCGCGGCGTCGTCCGCGCGCGCCGGGTCCTCGGCGGCGCGCAGGGCGTGCTCGGCGTAGTTGAGGGTGGCGCCCGGGAACCACTGCGCGCCCGGCATGGAGCGGTCCGCGAGCACGGACTCGTAGGGGGTGGTGAACCGGACGTCGAACCACTCGGCGACGGCCTGCCAGAAGGTGTCGAGCTCCTCGACGGACCAGCGGTGCAGCGCGGGGTAGCCACCGTCGGCGGGGGCTGCGAACCTGTCGGCGGCCCACGCCTGGAAGGCGGTGATGCGGGCCGCGGCGATCCGGTCGGGGCCCGGGGACCAGAGGGGTTCCGGCGGGGTGGCTGAGGTCATGGGTCGGCTCCCGGTCAAGTCTGCGGCTCGCGCGTCGTGTGCGTGATGTGTGCGGGGGTGCGTACGGCTCCGCCGCGCGGTGGGTGTGCGCGGCGGCCCACAGGGACGATGCCACGTGATCCACCTCCGCACCAGGGGCCTCTTGGACGAGTGAACGGAAGTTGAACGCCGCCCGCTCGCCGGGCGGCCGGTGGCAGGGTGAGCAGCATGAACGGTCGTGATCTGGTGCGTGCGGTGATGGACGTCGGTACGGAGCGCGGGAGGCGTGCGTGGCGCTCGGCCTGGCGCCACCGGCGCGCGGACGCGCTGGGGCTCCCGCGCCGCGGCGCCGAGCGCGCTCGCGTGCCGGGTCTGCTGACCGGGACCGAGCCGCGGCCCGGCGGCGGGGTGCTGAGATTCGCCCGCTCGGAGCTGCTCGTACGGGTCACGGTCGGCGGGGCGGTGTTCTGGAGCTGGGACGGGGCCGGGCCGACGCCCTCGTACGCGCTGGTCGGCGGCGGACCCGAGCCCGATCCGCGGGCCGCGCTGGAGCCGGACACGGGAGGCGGCTGGCGGGTGGTCTCCGAGCGGGTGACGGTGGCGGTGTCCCGGCACGGCGCGATCGAGGTCCGTACGCCGGGCGGGACGGTACTGCGCCGGGAGCTGCCGCCGCGCTGGTGGGAGCCGGCGGAGCCGGTCGCCGGCGCGCCGGTCGAAGCGCGCTGGCTCCAGCGGTCCGAGGTGGCGGCGGACGCGCGCTTCTTCGGGCTGGGCGGGCGGGCCGGCGGGCCGCGGCTGCGCGACGGGGTGTATCGGCTGTGGAACACGGACCCCAAGGGCGGGTTCGGTCCGGGCGACGATCCTCTGTACATCACGATGCCGGTGCAGATGGTGGTCGCGGACGCCGGGACGCACCTGGTGTTCCACGACAACTCCTGGGACGGCCGGGTGGTGCTGCGCGAGGGCGAGGAGGGCGCCGGGTCGGGGGCGGACCGGCCGGGGACGGGCGAGGTGCGGATGGAGGGCGGACCGCTGCGGTGCTGGGTGTTGGTGGGGACGCCGGCGCGGGTGCTGCAGGGCTGGTCGGGGCTGACCGGCGCGGCCGCCGTACCGCCGGAGTGGGCGCTGGGGTACCAGCACGCCCGGTGGGGGTTCGGGAGTGCGCAGGAGGTGCGGCGGGTGGTGTCGGGCTACACCGCGCGGGGGCTCCCGCTGTCGGCCGTGCACCTGGACATCGACCACTACGACGAGCACCGCGTCTTCACAGTGGACGAGGAGCGCTTCCCGGATCTGCCGGGGCTGGCGCGCGAGCTGGCGGACCAGGGCGTGCGGTTGGTGTCGATCGTCGATCCGGCGGTGAAGGCGGGCGACGCCGTCCACGCGTCGGGGCTGGCCGTCGGGGCGGGCGGGGCCTTCGTACGGGACGCGCTGGGGCGGGAGGTGCGGGGCGAGGTCTGGCCCGGGGAGTGCGCGTACCCGGACTTCACGGATCCGGCGGTGCGCACCTGGTGGGGCGGGCTGTACGCGGAGCGGCTGGAGCAGGGCTTCGCCGGGTTCTGGCACGACATGAACGAGCCGGTGTCCTTTGCCCCGTTCGGGGACATGACGCTGCCGCGTTCGGCGCGGCACGCGCTGGAGGGGGCGGGCGGGGACCACCGGGCCGCGCACAACGTCTACGCGCTCGCGATGGCGCGGGCGGGGTGGGAGGGGCTGGTGCGGCTGCGGCCGGCCGAGCGGCCGTTCCTGTTCTCCCGGTCGGGGTGGGCGGGCATGCAGAGGTACGGGGGCACGTGGTCGGGGGACGTGGAGACGGGCTGGGAGGGGCTGCGGGCCTCGCTGGCGCTGGTGTTGGGGCTGGGTCTGTGCGGGGTGCCGTACTCGGGGCCGGACGTGGGCGGTTTCGGGGGCTCGCCCTCGCCGGAGCTGTACCTGCGGTGGCTGCAACTCGGCTCGTACCTGCCGCTGTTCCGGACGCATTCGGCGATCTGGGCCGGGCGGCGGGAGCCGTGGGAGTTCGGGCCGGAGGTGGCGGAGCGGGCGCGGGAGGTGCTGGCGGAGCGGGAGCGGCTGCGGCCGTACTTCCTGACGCTGGCCCAGCTGGCGCGGCGTACGGGGGCGCCGTACGTGCGGCCGCTGTGGTGGGGGGCGCCGGAGGACCGGGCGCTGCGGGACTGCGAGGACGCGTTCCTGCTCGGCGACGCGCTGCTGGTGGCGCCGGTGCTGGAGTGCGGGGCGGACCGGCGGGCGGTCCGGCTGCCGCGGGGGCGGTGGTACGACACGGCGACGGGGGCGGCGCACGAGGGCCCGGGGCAGGTCCTGCTGGACGCCCCGCAGGGGCGGATCCCGGTGCTGGCGCGGGCGGGGGCGGTGCTGCCGGTGCGCTCCCCCGGGGGCGGGGTGGCGTTGGAGGCGTGGGCTCCGGCGCGGGGGCGCGCGGGCGGCGGGGTGGTGATCCCGGATCCGGGGCCGGGGTTCGAGGTGGCGGAGGTCGAGCGGTACGCGGTGCGGTGGGCGGGCGACGCGGTGGTGGTGGAGAACGAGGCGGGCGAGCCGGTGGAGGGGGTGGAGGTGCGGGGTCTGGGGCCCGTGGCCGGAGCCGTCGAGGGCGTGCCGGG
This sequence comes from Streptomyces roseus, assembly GCF_001044425.1. Classification (GTDB taxonomy): domain Bacteria; phylum Actinomycetota; class Actinomycetes; order Streptomycetales; family Streptomycetaceae; genus Streptomyces; species Streptomyces roseus. The sequence continues at coordinate 72,654 of NZ_LFML01000022.1, read as the reverse complement.
GCTCGTGTAGGGCCGTTCGCGCGGTCCTGGTCCGGCAGCCGTCAGGGGGTGTAGCGGCCCGCGAACCAGGCTGCCGCGGCCCGCGTGTGGAGGGGGAAGGCCAGTTCCGCCGGGGTGCGCAGGATGTGCCAGCCCGTGGTCTCGTCCGTCGGGGCCGACGGCGGGAGGGAGGCGGTCGGGCACGGCGGCAACAGGCCGAAGAGCAGCAGGTGGCCTGCCGGGGAGCTCATGGCGTCGGCCAGGACGACCTCGGAGGCCGGGGCGCGGATGCCCGTCTCCTCGCGCAGTTCGCGTACGACCGCCTCGCGCCAGTCCTCGCCGAAGTCCATGAAACCGCCGGGCAGCGCGATGCCGCCGAGGGCGGGCTCGATGGTGCGGGTGATCACCACCAGTCCCGTCCCCGCCTCGTCCTCGACCGGGAGCAGCGTGACGGCCACCGGGAGCGGGTTGCGGTACGTGACGGCTCCGCAGGAGGCGCACGTACGGGGCCAGGCGGTCGTGTCGAACGGCGCTCCGCAGGTGGAGCAGTGCGAGTCCCTCTGCTGTGCCGGCATGCGGCGATCGTATGCCAACCTCCGGCACTGCGGTCCCTGTTGCCCTTCTGCGGCCGTGAGTACGGTGCCCGCATGACGTTCACTTCGTACGAGGAGTTCTGGCCCTACTACGTCGCCCAGCACTCCCGCGCCGCCACCCGCTGGATCCACCTGTGCGGCACCCTGACCGGGTTCGCCCTCACCGCCTACGGGGTGGCGCGGGGCCGCAAGCGGTTCCTCGCCGCGCTCCCGCTGATCGGGTACGGGACGGCCTGGCCCGCGCACTTCCTGATCGAGGGGAACAATCCGGCCACCTTCGGCCACCCCGCCTGGTCGCTGCGGGGGGACGCGCGGATGATCCGGATGATGCTGGCCGGGCGGGACGCCGAGCTGGCCGGGATCGCGCACAAGTGGCTTGCCGAGAACCCGTGCCGGGGCTGCCCGCCCGTGCCAGACTTCCAAGGAACCTGACGATACGTCAGATAACTGCCCAGGGAGGGTCCCTTGGAAAGCGCACGCACCCCCGTCGTCAGCGGGTGGTTCACCGAGGACGGGCCGGACGGCGCCGGCTTCCGGCTGCTCGGCACCCGGTGTTCCGCCTGCGCCGCGGTGTTCTTCCCGCGCGAGGACGCGTACTGCCGCAATCCGCACTGCCCCGGTGACGGCCTCCTCGCCGAGGTGCCGCTCTCCCCGCGCGGCCGCGTGTGGTCCTTCACCGACGGGCGCTACCGGCCGCCCGCGCCGTACGTGTCCGACCCGGACGCGCCCTGGGAGCCGTACACCCTGGTCGCGGTGGAGCTGGAGGCCGAGGGGATGGTCGTGCTCGGGCAGACGGTCCCCGGGGTCACGGTCGCCGATCTGGCGGTCGGGATGGAGGTCGAGGTGGTCGGCGGCGTGCTGAACGAGGACCCGCAGACCGGGACCGCCTGGACCACCTGGCGGTTCCGGCCGGCGGGAGGCTCCGCGTGAGCGCCGACATCGCCGTCCTCGGCGCCGGGATGCACCCCTGGGGCAAGTGGGGCCGCAGCTTCGTCGAGTACGGACGGGCGGCGGCCCGCGCCGCGCTCGCCGACGCCGGGCTGGAGTGGGCCGACGTCCAGTCGATCGTCGGCGCCGACACCGTGCGCTCCGGGTACCCGGGCTACGTGGCCGGAGCGACCTTCGCCCAGGCCCTCGGCTGGCAGGGCGCGCGGGTGACCAGCGTGTACGCGGCCTGCGCCTCCGGCGCCCAGGCCATCGGGGCGGCGCGGGCGCAGATTCTGGCCGGGCTGGCCGACGTCGTCCTGGTGGTCGGCGCGGACGCGGCGCCCAAGGGGTTCTTCGCCCCGGCGGGCGGGGACCGGCCGGACGATCCGGACTGGCTGCGCTTTCGCCTGCTGGGCGCCACGAACCCGGCGTACTTCGCGCTCTACGCGCGCCGCCGGATGGCGGTCCACGGGGACACGCTGGAGGACTTCGCGCAGGTCAAGGTCAAGAACGCGGCGGCCGGCGCGCTCAACCCGCTCGCCCGCTACCGCAGGCCCGTCACGGCCGAGGAGGTCGCGGACTCGGCGGTCGTCGCCGATCCGCTGCGGCTGCTCGACATCTGCGCCACCTCGGACGGCGGCGCGGCGCTGGTCCTGGGCAGCATGGACTTCGCGCGCTCGCGCGGGGTCGCCGATCCGGTGCGGATCCGGGCGGTGTCGACGGTGACGCCGACGTATCCCCGTACGGTCCTCGACCTCCCTGACATCGCCACGGACTCCGTGACCGCCGTACGGCCGGCCCCGGGCTCCTTCCGGGCGTCGATCGCGCGGGCCGCTTACGAGGAGGCCGGGCTCGGGCCCGGGGACCTCTCGCTCGCCGAGGTGTACGACCTGTCCACCGCTCTGGAGCTGGAGTGGTACGAGGACATCGGCCTGTGCGCCGAGGGCGAGGGGGCCAAGCTCGTACGGGAGGGCGTGACGGCGCTCGGCGGGCGGGTGCCCGTGAACACCAGCGGCGGGCTCGCCTCTTTCGGGGAGGCGGTGCCGGCGCAGGCCATCGCCCAGGTGTGCGAGCTGACCTGGCAGCTGCGGGGCACGGCCGGGGACCGGCAGGTGCCGAGGGCGCGGGCGGGGATCACCGCGAACCAGGGGCTGTTCGGGCACGGATCGGCCGTCGTCGCGGTGCGGTGAGGCGCCTCCTCGCCTGCCGCCCGCGGCTGCGCGGGCGGGACGGGGCGGCGGGGTGCGGAGCCTGAACAGCGGCTGTTGTCGGAACGCTTGACGGCCCCCGGGGGCGGGTTCACACTCGCTCCACAGCCTCCCGCCGCGTACGACGCCCGGCCGAGGCCCTCGGACCCCCCATGAGAGCCGCGGCCCGTACCCCAGTCGGCGGGGGTACGGGCCGCCTCCCGTGGGCCGGACGCCTCGGGCGCCCGCGCTCAGGCGCCCGCGCTCAGGCTCCGGCGCCGGGCCCGGGCCAGCGACATCGCGTGTTCCACGACCCCCACCAGCACGTCCTTCACGGACTCCCGGTCCCGGGCGTCGCACAGCAGCACCGGCACCTCGGGGTCGAGGTCGAGCGCCTCCCGCACCGTCACCACCGGGTGCCGCTCGGCCCCGTCGAAGCAGTTCACGGCGACCGTGAACGGGATCCCCCGCCGCTCGAAGTAGTCGACCGCGGCGAAGCAGTCGGCGAGGCGGCGGGTGTCGGCGAGGACCACGGCGCCGAGCGCGCCCTGGGCCAGCTCGTCCCACAGGAACCAGAAGCGGTCCTGTCCGGGCGTGCCGAAGAGGTACAGCACCAGGTCCTCGCGCAGCGTGATGCGGCCGAAGTCCATCGCCACGGTGGTGGTGCTCTTGCCCTCCACTCCCCCGGTGTCGTCGATGCCGACGCCCGGCTCCGACAGCAGTTCCTCGGTCCGCAGCGGTCTGATCTCGCTGACCGCACTGACCAGGGTGGTCTTGCCCACCCCGAAGCCGCCCGCGACCAGGATCTTCAAGGTCAGCGGCTCAACCGGTGACACGGCATGCATGGCACCGGTGCGGCTAGAGCGCCCGAAGGCCATCGATCACCTCACGCAGAATGGATTCGTCGGGCAGTTCGGCCGGGGGTACCGGCCGGTTCACATGGACCAGTTGCTCCTCGGCCAGGTCGCCGATCAGAACGCGTACGACCCCGACCGCGAGGTCGAGTTCGGCCGCGAGCTCGGCGACCGACTGCGGCCGCTCCCGGCACAGCCCCAGGATGTGGGAGTGCTCCGGGGAGAGGGTCAGGTCCCAGACCGGGTCGTCGGCCGCCGGTTCGGCGACGACGAGCGCGATCAGGTCCAGCCGGTGCTGGCCGGCGTGGCTGGTCCGGCCGCGGGTCATGGCGTACGGACGCACGACGGGACCGGCCTCGTCGTCGAACCAGTGCGGGTGGGCGGGATCGTACGGCCGGCCTGGATCGTTCTCGGCCGGATCGTTCGGGCCTGGATCGCTCATGCCGTCCGCCTCACCCTCCGGCTGGCAGCCCGGAGCGGGGAGCCGTCGCCAGATGGTCGCCCACCCGCTTGACCATGAGGGTCATCTCGTACGCGACCTGCCCGACGTCGGAGTCGGCGTCCGAGAGGACGGCCAGGCAGCTGCCGTCGCCGGCGGCCATGACGAAGAGGAAGGCCTCGTCCAGCTCGACCACGGTCTGGCGGACGCTGCCGGACTCGAAGTGGCGGCCGACGCCCTTGGCCAGGCTGTGGAAGCCGGAGGCCACGGCGGCCAGGTGCTCGCTGTCCTCGCGGGTCAGGTCCTTCGAGCTGCCGGTGGGCAGGCCGTCGCCGGAGAGCACCACGGCCTTGCGGATGCTGCCGACCCGGTCGACGAGCTCGTCGAGGAGCCAGTTGAGCGGACCGGAGCCGCGGCCCCGGGTGTCGTTGCCGGTCTGCGGTGCGGTCATCGACCGTCCCCCTCGTTCTCGTATCCGGGACCTGTGGCGGCGGAGGTGCCAGCCCCGGTTCCGGACTGCTGCTGTGCCTGTGCCTGCTGGGTGCGGCCCGCCGTCCAGCCGCGCTGGAGTGCGGACATGCGCGTACGTACTTCTTCCGCGTCGCGGTCGACCACTTGGTCGGCGGTGGCTTCGGCGGGCGCGGACGCCCGGGCGTTCTTCAGCTGGGGCGCCAGGTTGGCCTGGCGGACGCGCTTGGGCAGACCGCCGGGGGCCAGGGCGGCCTGCTCCGGCTCCGCCCCGGGTTTCGGTACCGCGGTGACCGGGCGGGGCTCCACCCGGCGGCCGTGCTCGGCGACCAGCGTCGGGGTGGGCCTGCGGCGCGGCAGCGGCACGGCTCCCGCGGGGCGGGGCGCGTCGGGACGGGCGCCGCGTACCGGTTCGGCGCGGTGGCGGTCGAGGCGGACCGGGCCGGTGGGGGCCGGGGGCTCGCGGTCCGGGCCGCCCTTGCGGTCGGCGTGCCCCGCGCGGTCCGCCGGGCGCAGTCCCAGCAGGGCGCTGCGCGGGGTGCCGTTCGGCGGGGTCTCGTCGTCGAGGGTGGCCATGGCGGGGCGGCCGCCGACGCCGGTGAGGCCGGCGATCCCGGTGGTGAGCTCGTCGAGGGGGGCAGGGTCGTCGAGGCCGTCCAGGCCGAGGACGCCGAGCGGGGCCTCCAGTTCGACCGGGCCGCGCAGTTCGGGGGCGGCGAGCGTGCGGCCGGCCGGGGCGCGCTCCATGGCGGCCGGGGCGGGCCGGGCGGGTCCCCGGCCGTTCTTGGTGCCCAGGCCGGCCCGGCCGCCGCCCTTGCCGTCGCCCAGGCGCAGGCCGGTGCCGTTGGTCTCGGGGGCCTCGGTGAGCAGGGCCGCCGGGAGGAACACCACGGCGGTGGTGCCGCCGTAGGGGCTGGGCTGGAGGACGACCTTGACGGCGTGGCGCTGGGCGAGGCGGCTGACGACGAAGAGGCCGAGGCGGTCGGTGTCGGAGAGCTCGAACTCCGGGGTCTCGGCGAGCCGGAGGTTCGCGTCGAGGAGGGCCTCCGGGTTCATGCCGAGGCCGCGGTCGTGGATTTCCAGGGTGAAGCCGTTGGCGACGCGTTCGCCGTGCACCTGGACGGCGGTGTGCGGCGGGGAGAACACCGTCGCGTTCTCCAGGAGTTCGGCGACCAGGTGGGTGACGTCGGCGACGGCGGGGCCGGCTATGCCGAGCCGCGGCAGCCTGCGCACCTCGATGCGCTCGTAGTCCTCGACCTCGGCGACGGCGGCCCGGACGACGTCCATGAGCTGGACGGGCTTGCGCCACTGGCGGGAGGGGGCGGCGCCGGAGAGGATCACGAGGCCCTCGGCGTGGCGGCGCATGCGGGTGGTCATGTGGTCGAGGCGGAAGAGGTCGGCGAGTTCCTCGGCGTCCTCGGTGCGCCGCTCCATGGTGTCGAGCAGGGTCAGCTGGCGGTGCAGCAGGACCTGGTTGCGGCGGGCCAGGTTGACGAACACCTCGGACACGCCGCGGCGGAGCTCCGCCTGCTTGACGGCGGCTTCGACGGCGGCGCGCTGGAGGGTGTTGAGGGCCTGGCCGACCTGGCCGACCTCGTCCTTCTCGTACTCCAGGCGCGGGGCCTCGGTCTCGACGTCCACGTGTTCCCCGGCGGCGAGGCGGCGCATGACGGCGGGCAGCCGGACGCCGGAGACCTCGTGGGCCTCCTTGCGGAGCCGGGACAGGTCGCGGACCAGGTCCCGGCCGATGCGCACGGAGAGGACGACGGAGAAGACGAGGGCGATGAAGCCGAGGACGCCGGCGATGGCCGCCTGGACGAGGACGTCCATGGCGACGGGTTCGACGCGCTTTTGGTAGCGGTCGCCCGCCGCGGTGCCCATGGTGGCGAGGTCGTCGAGGACCTTGCCCGCGGCCTCGTCCCACTGGGCGGCGGTGATGCGCGGGTTCTTGCCCGGGCCTGCGGCGACGAACCGTTCCTCCAGGTCGCGCAGCGGCTTGGTGTCGGGGCCGCCCCAGTACTGCTCGAACTGCTCGCGGTCGTCGGACGGGAGGATCGCGAGGTTGAACTCGTAGAGCAGGGCCCGATTCGCGGCGAAGTCGGAGACGTGCCGCACGTCCGCGGGAGTGACGTTGCGGGCCGCGAGGGCGGCCCCGACGACGGCGTCCTCGCGGGAGAGCGTCTCCCGGGCGCGGGTGACGCCGACGAGCGCGCGGCCCTGCTTGTCCATCTCCACGTTTTCGAGGGCGTGGAGGTTCAGGAGGAAGTCGTAGCAGGGGTCGACGAGACGGCTGTAGAGCTCCAGCGCCTGGCTCGGGTCGAGGGTGTTCTGGTCGACGGAGCGGCGCAGGGCGCCGATGCCGTGGAAGGCGTCCAGAATGGAGTCGAGGCGCTGGGCGGCCTCGGGGGCCAGCTCGTCCGAGACCTCGGGGTCCTTGGCGTTCTTGCCGATGCGGTCCACGAGCTCGTCGGTCGCGGCGCGGCGCTTGGCGAGTTCGGCGGTCGCGGTGGAGGCCCGGGGGTCGCCGAGGACGACGAGGCTCTGGCGGCGCTCCTTCTGGATGACGCGGACGACGTCCTCTACGGGGTAGCCGACCTTGTCGATGACGTAGGCGACGTCGAGGAGTTCGACGGCCTGGCGGCCGGTGAGCACGGTCGCGAAGCCCCACAGGGCGGTGAGGGAGACGAGCGGCACAAGGAGCAACGCCACGATCTTCCGGCGGATGGACTTCCCGCGAAAGCGCATGGCCTCCCCAGCCTCCCCCAGCTCAACCCCGTTGTCGGGGGTCGGTGTTCCGTCATTTAAACGGCGTGAGCCTACTACTGCCGGGGAGCGGCTTCGAAGGCGTGTCCGGACGTTTTCGGCCGGGCGCCGGGGCGTAGATCAGCAGTTGTCCGACACATCCGGTCAACAGCGGTCCGTTATGTGGCAGATGACACTTGGTGGGGTGTCGGTTCCCGAAACCGAATGGATGGCTGGAATTCTTCGTTCCGCGATGGGCACGTGCGGGGCAGAAGACTTTGGTGGATACGGGAATCTCCGGGCGGTTTCGAACGTCTAGCTGGTTGAGGGGACGGGGCAGGGGGAGCGTGGCATGGGGATGTACGAGGACGACGGTGTGATGGCGGGCGCGCGGGGCCGGTCGCTGTGGCAGGAGGAGCCGGCGCTGCGCCGCCGCATGCCGGATCCGGTGCGGGACGCGGCGGTGCGGGCGGTGCTGATCGTGGCCGTGACGCTGACCCAGGCGACGGTCACCTTCTTCCTGACGCTGACCGGCTCCTGGCTGGCCCTGCCGATGGCGCTCGGCGCGATAGCCGGAACGGTGGTGGCCACCTGGGGCGTGCTGGACGTGATGATCACCCGGCAGATGTGGAACCAGCGGTACGGGGTGGTGTCGGAGCCGAGCAGCACGGCGCGCGGCCGCCGGCGCGAGCGGCGCCGGGCCCACGCGGAGTCCCGTACGGAGCACCGTCGGCAGCCGGGGGCCGGCGGCGGCCGCATACCGAGGGGCGGCGGCGAGAGGGCCCCGGCCGCCCGGCCGGCCGTCTGGCCGCCGCCCGGTGCGGACCGGCGCTACCAGGCGAGCTCGGGCCGGGGCTGACGCCCGTACGGGCCGGCCATCGTACGGCGCGAGCGGCGCGGTGCGGTGCGGTGCGGTGCGGCGCGATCAGGAAACGGTCGCGGAGCGGCGGAACATGCGGGTCGCCGTGATCTCTCCGTGGATGGTCTCCTCCTCCGGGGACTGCTGGGGCAGGCCCGGCCGCAGGTGCTCCTCGACACTGATGTACTTCAGGCCCGCCCGCAGGTCCGCGTCGTTGCGCAGCCGGATGACCAGCGGGAACTCGGCGAGGGCCGTCGTGTCGAAGAGGCCGGTCGTGTAGAGCAGCTGGACGCCGAGCGCGTCCGAGACAGCCCGCTGGAGTTCCAGCAGGTAGGTGGCGTTGGCGCGCCCGATCGGGTTGTCGAGGAACAGCGTGCCCGCGTGGCGGTGCTTGTCGCGGCCGCGGTCGTTGCTGCGCAGCGCCGCCATCGTGCAGTACAGCGCGATCGCGGCGGTCAGCAGCTGGCCGCCGGAGAACACGTCGCCCATCTGGCCGACCGGTACGCGCTCGGCGCGCAGGACGGCGTCCGGCTTGAGGATCTCGACCGAGATGCCCTTGGGCTCCAGGGCCGCCTGGACCCCGCGCAGCAGCAGGGACATGCCGTCGCGGCGGCCCTCGCCGAAGGAGGCGGTGCTGTTCTTCTTCACGGCCGCGCGGGTGGCCTCGTCGATGACCTCGCCCAGACGTTCCGTGAGGGTGGCCTGGTCCGGCTCCTCGAAGCGGATGCGCAGGAACTCCTGGCCCGACCACTCCCCCAGGCCCTCGGGGAGCTGGGAGAGGCGCTGGGCCGAGCGCAGGGTGGCCAGGGCGGACTCCACGAGGCCGCGCAGCCGGTCGACGATGCTGTCGCGGTTGCGCTCCAGCTGGGCCAGTTCGTCGGTGAGGACGCGCAGCCGGGGCGCGAAGGCGGCGGCCCAGGCCGCGGCGTGCTCGGGCAGGGCGGAGGCGGGCAGTTCGCGGATCTGCTGGCGCGCGGGGGTGCGCACCTGCTCGTAGCGGTTGGCGTTGGCGTGGCGGACCAGGACGTCGCTCGCCTCGCGCACCGCCGCCTCGGCGGCCGAGAGGTCGGCGGCGCAGCCGCGCAGGGAGCGGCGGGCCTCGGCCGCGGAGTGCCGGGCCTCCTCCAGGGTGCCCTGGTGGGCGGCCGGCTCCCGCTCGTCCTCCTGATGGGTGTGGTCGCGCAGCAGGTCCCGCAGCATGGCCGCGGTCTCGTCGAAGCCTCCGGCGCCGTCCTCGGCGGTGCGGTGGGCGTGCAGCAGGTCGGCGTGGGCGGCCCGGGCGGCCTCCACGGCCGCCGTGTGCGCGGCGAGCTGGGCGGTGGCGGTGCGCAGCAGGGCCTGGGCCTGTTCCACGTCGCCCGGGACCAGCTCCTCGGGCAGGTCGGTGTGGGCCTCGCCCTCGGCGGGGGCGTGCCGTTCGGCCTCGCCCCGGAGCCGTCCGAGCTGCTCGCTGGCGGCCTGCGCCCGGGTCTCCAGCATCTGTACGAGGGCCTCGGCGCGGGCGGCGGCCGCCTGCCGGGAGGGCCCGTCGGCGCCGTCGGTGCCTTCGAGGAGCTGGGCGGCGCGGGTGCGGACCTTGTTGGTGAGCCGGTCGAGTTCGGCGAGGGCCGCGCTCTCGTCGCTCTCGGCGCGGGCCTGTTCGGCGCGCAGGTCGGCGCCGACGCCGACCTTCTCGTAGAGCCGCGAGGCGGCCCGGTAGGCCTCGCGCAGGTCGGGCAGGGGCGCCTTGGGGACGCCGTCGTCCTCGGGCAGGGCCTCGGGGGCGCCGGCGATCTCGGCTCGCTCGGCGCGCAGCGCGCGGGCGGTGCGGCGGGCGTCGTCGGCGGCGCGCTGGGCGGCGCGGCGGTCCTCGTCGGCGGCGCGGGCCCGGTCCAGGCAGACCTCGGCGCGGGCCTCGGACTCGGCGGCGTCGTCCGCGAGTTCGCGGAGCTTGGCCTGCCAGCCGGCGCGCTCGCGCAGCCGGAAGGCGAGCCCGGCGAGGGCGTCGGCGGCGCGGCGGGCCCGCTGGGCCGCGTCCTGGCGCTCGTCGCGGACGCGGGCGGCGTCGGCGGCGGCCTCGTCGGCCTCGGCGCGTACGGTACGGGCCTGCGCGAGCTCGGCGTCGGCCTCCTCGGCGAAGTCCCGGGCGGCCTCGGCCTGCCGGGCCAGCTCGGCGAGGCGGCCGGGCGGGCAGCCGGTGCGCCAGGAGGCGAGGCGGGCGGCGAGTTCACGGTCCCCGGCGAGGCGGGCGGCCAGGTCCCGGATCTCGGTGTCGCGGGCGGTGGCGCGGGTGCGCAGCGCTTGGCGCTCCTCGTCGGCGGCGTGCTCGTCGTGCATGGCCGGGTTCGGCGGGACGAGGAAGACCCCGGTGTCCGTGTCCTCTCCGTGGGAGGGCGGCACCGGCGCCAGCAGGGCGGCGGCCGTGCCGACGGCGACGGTGGAGCGGGGCAGCAGGGCGGCCGCGGAGAGGACCTCGCGGGCCCGGGCGTGGGTGTCGGGGTCGGTGATGACGACGCCGTCGACGAGCTCGGGGCGGGCGGCGAGGACGGCGGCGTGGTCGGCCGGGTCCACGGACTGGGCCAGGTAGCGCCAGCCGGGCAGGGCCGGGATGCCGTGTTCGCCGAGGTACTCGACGGTGGCGAGGACGTCGGGTCCGGGCGGCAGCAGTCCGCCGTCGCCGAGGGCGCCGAGGATGCGGGCGTCGTCGGCGGCGGCGGTACGCAGCTCGAACAGCTGCCGCTCGGCCGTCCCGACCCCGCGGGTGAGCATCTCGCGCAGTTCGTCGGCGCCCCGGTCGAGGTCTTCCACGGTCAGGCCGCCGCCTTCCGCGGCGCCGCCGGGGGCGCCGCCCGGGTGCGCGGCGGCGGAACCGTTCGCGGCTGCGGGCCGGGGGGCGGGCGTACCGGCCCCCTCCGGGGTGCCCGTACGCGGGTGCGGGAGGAAGGTTTCGGGCGTCGGGGCCAGGCCCAGGAGCTCGGCCAGCCGGGGGGAGGCGGCGAGGGAGGCGGCTGCCCGGTGCTCGGCGCCGTGGGCGGCCTCGGCCGCGTCGGCGGCGTCCGCCGCGCGGGCGGCGGTGAGTTCGGCGCGGGACTCGGCGGCGGCGGCCTCGCGGGCGGCTTCGGCGGTGGCCCGGGCGCTCTCGCGGGATTCGTCCCAGGCGGCCACGGCGGTCTTCTCGGCATCACTGGCGGCCAGGGCGGCACGCGCCGGGTCCGCGTCGGGCGCCGAGTCGTCGAGCCAGCCGGCCCGTACCGCCTCGGCGGTCTCCTGCTCGACCTCGGCGAGCCTGGCCCGCAGGTGTTCGGCCTCGCTCCGGGCCCGCTGGGCCCCCGTCGCGGCGGCGGTGGCGTCGCGGTGCGCGGCCTCGCCCGCCTCCTGGAGCGCGGCGGACCGCTCCTCCTCCTCGTTGGCGACCCGCTCCCCGTCCTCGGCGGCGGTGTGCAGGGCCCGTACGAGCGCGGCGGCGGCCGTCGCCCGCGCGGCGAGCGCCGGGGCCGCGTCCCGCTCGGCCTCCAGGATCGCGGCGGCGACCCGGGCGGAGCGGTCGGAGGCCGCGCGGTGGCGCAGCACGATCTCTGCGGCCTGCCACGCGGAGTGCAGGGTGCGGGCTTCGAGGAGTTCGCGGCGCTGGGCGGCGGCGGCCTTGTCGGCGACGGTCAGGGCCAGCGAGGCGTGCCGGTAGGCGAGTTCGGCGGAGACGGCGGCGCTGCGGGTGCGCGCGGACTCGGCGGAGGTGACCCCGTGGGCGGCGGCGGTGACCCGCTGCGCGAGGTCGGCGGCGCGTCCGCGCTCCTCGGCGGCGCGGGCGGACAGCCGCCGGGCGAGGGTGCGGGTGCGGCGCTCGGCGCCCGCGTGGACGTCGCGGAGCCGGGAGCGGGCCCCGGCCGCCTCCACGATCTTGGTGAGGAGGTCCACCGAGCCGGCGGTGAAGTCCCGTTCGGCCATCAGCTCGGCGCGGCGGCCCAGCTTGTTGCCGAAGCCGTGGACGAGGTCGGCGAGGCCGTCGGTGTCCCGGGTGTCGGTGACGGCGCGCAGGAGCAGGTCGGTGAAGTCGGAGTCCTTCTTGACCGCGAAGAGGCCGGCGGCCTCGCCCTCGTCGGCGTTCATCTCACGCTGGTAGCGGAAGAGTTCGGGATCGAGGCCGAGTTCGGTCAGGTGCTCGTTCCACCGGTCGTGGATCTCCTCGAAGTACACCTCCAGGTGCGGGTACGCCTTGCCGGCCTCGGTGAGGGCGTCGCGGAAGCCCTTCATCGTGCGGCGCCGGCCACGGGCGCCGGAGGCGCCTTCGACGGGCGGGCGCACGGTGGTGGCCTCGGCGACGGGGAGGCTGTCCAGGCTCAGGCCCGGGCCGGGGCGGAAGGAGTACCAGGCCTCGGCGAATTTGCGCGGGTCGTTGGAGACCTGGCGGCCGCGCCATTCGCTGACCTTGCCGACGACCACGCACTCGCCGGTCTGGGTGTGCTGCCACTCCAGGGCCACGTGACCGCAGTCGTCGGCGAGCAGGAACTTGCGCAGCACGCCGGAGCTGGCGCCGCCGAGGGTGTTGCGGTGGCCGGGGAGCATCACCGAGAAGATCAGCTTGAGCAGGACCGACTTGCCGCCGCCGTTCTCCAGGAAGAGCACGCCGGCGGGCGCCGGGCGGCGCGGCGGGCCGGTGGGCTCGTCCTCGAAGAACTCCGCCTGGGCGGGCGCCGGGTGGGGCACCGGCTCACCGACTCCGCGCAGGTCGAGCACGGTGTCGGCGTAGCGCGCGCCGGCGGGCCCGATGGAGTAGAGGCGGATCCGGGACAGCTCGTACATGGCGGCGGACTCTCGTGAATTCTCGGTACGGAGGGGGTACGGAGGGCGGGACGGGCGGCGGGGCTCAGGCGTGGAAGGGCAGGCCCGCGTCGGCGGCGAGCTCCAGGTCGTCGCCCTCGGGCGGCGGCAGGAGGCTGGCGGAGCCGTCGCTGACGGGGACCACGCCGAGTTCCAGGAGCTCGGCCATGGCCGCGCTGCCCGCCATGTCGCGGACCTGGAGCTGGTAGCGGGGGGTGGTGCGGTACGTGCCGCCGGCGTCATCGCCGGTGCGCTGGAGGAACCCGGAGTCGGTGAGGAAGGCGGCGGCCTTGCCGACGATGCCGGTGGTGGAGCCGGCCAGGCGGCGGGCGTCCTTGGTGGCGCCGGTGGCGCTGCGGCGGGCGTAGACGCGCCAGGCGGCTTCGAGGCCGGGGGCGTCGGTGGCCGGGTCGGTGTTCTCGCCGAGCTCCTCGGCCCGCTCCTCCAGGCGGCGGCAGGTCTGGCGGACGAAGGCGTCGACCCCGTTGACGGTGACGCGGCCGATGTAGCCGTCGTCGGCGAGGTCCTCGGGGCGGGGGAAGGCGAGGGCGGCGACGGCGAGGTGGGCGAGGCCGTGCAGGAACCGGTCGGCGGAGTCGGCGGTGGTGCGGCGGGCGTAGTCGCCCATCCGGACGGCGAAGACGGAGTCCTCGCCGGCGGCGACGGCCATGCCGGCGCGCGGGGACACCTCCAGGACGACGAGGCCGAGCCCGGTGGCGACGGCGTCGGCGAGGCGGCCGAAGGCAGGCTCCTCGCGGTAGCGGCGCAGCAGTTCGGCGTACTCGGCGTCGCGGGCCGGGAGCAGCTTGGGCTGGAGCCCGAACGCGACGAGCCGGGCCGCGTCGGCGGCGTCGGCGGGGGTCACCGCCCCGCCGGCGGCGGGTGCGACGGGGGCCGGCGGCGCGTCGGCCTCGCTCCACGCGGGGTGTTCGGCGTGGTGGTCGCTCACGGGTACTGCCTCTCGTGGTGTGCGGTGGTCGCGGCGGCGGGCGGGGTCTTCCCCCGCGCGCCGCTCCTCGCCGCTGTGCTGGTTCGTGCTGTGCGGCCGGCCGGTCCGGCGGGGTTCGTGCCGCCTCCCGGCGGTCCGGCGGGGGTCAAGCCGCCTCCGTGCGGTCCGGCGGGGGTCATGCCGCCTCCGTGCGGTCCGCGATCATCGCGGCCGCGTCCAGGAGCGCCGTGCCGACGATCAGGTCCGCGCCGCCGAACTCGGGGTCTTCGAGCTGCGCGCCGTCGTCCACGGCGAACAGCAGCCGCTCCTCGCCCTGGCGGTAGGCCGTGCCGACGGCCGGGCTGGCCGCGTGGACGGCCAGCAGGGCCACCAGGTACGGCAGGTCCGGGTCGCTGCGCCGGGCCTCGGCGAGCAGGCCCGACAGCCGGCGCGGGGCGTCGTGCGGCAGGTCCAGGAGCTCCATCGCCGCGGCGAGCTGTTCCTCGCTGAACCGGCTGTCGTCCGGGGTCGCGATGAGGTCCGGCTCCGGCATCTCCGCGCCCAGGTGCTCCCGTTCCACCGGCGGCGTCAGCAGGATGTCGACCAGGTCGGTGACGCGCACCGAGACCGGGGTGCGCAGCCCGACGGCCGACCCGAAGAAGGCGTCGGTGACCCGGGAGGCCTGCGCGAGCGGCAGCGGCAGCACGGGCGCGACGAGCTGCCCGTACAGGTCGATCCCGGAGCGCGGGGCGGGGGCCGCGAAGGCCTGCCGGTCCTGCTCGGCGCGGAACAGCGGGCCCGCGTCCAGCAGCCTCGACTGGAGCTGGGTGTGGCGGCGGATGCAGTCCTTGACGATGTCGACGAGCTCGGCGGCGCGCCGCTTGTTGTCGGGCTCCTCCGCCTCGTCGCGGGCCTTGCGGATGTTGGTCAGGATCGCGTTCTCGTGCCGGTAGCGGTCGGCGACGTGGTCGAGGGCCTCCTCGATCATGTCGGGCACCGATTCGAGCCAGTCCACCGCCCGGACGTTGCGCCGGGTGGCGTCCAGGGTGCGGCGCAGGGTCTCCGCGTACTGCACGGTCCGGTAGCGGGCCTGCTCGGCGGCGAGCTGGGCGTCGGCGAGGCGGCCCCGGCTGATCAGGACCTCCAGCTTCACCTCGGCCGCGATCTGCGCACTGGTGACGTCCGTGTCGAGGGCGCCGACCAGCACGTTGACGGCCTCGTCCGTCGTGCGCAGGTAGACGGCCCCGCCGTAGCCGGGGACCTCTTCGATCAGCTTGAAGTCGTAGTCCCGGCGGACGTACACCCCGTCCGGGCCGAACGTGCCGTAGATCGCGCGGAATCCGCGGTCCACGCTGCCCACGTTGATCAGGTTCTCCAGCACCCAGCGGGCGACCCGCTCGTGCTCGGCCGCCGGGCGGTGCGGTGCCTGCGCGGCGACGCGCGGCAGCAGCCTGGCCACTATCTGCTCGTGGTCGGCGCCGGTGTCGAAGTCCATGTTGAGCGTGACCAGGTCGATCGCGGCGAGCGCGACCTCCGCCATCGCGTAGATCCCGTACTCGCCGGCGAGATTGGCCTTGCGTACGTCGAGGTCGTGCAGCGGGGCGGTGCAGGCGAGCGCGCGCAGCCGCCGGGCCAGGCCCTCGTCGGCGGCCGGGCCCGGCGCCGGGGACGGAAGGGGCTTCGCCGGGGCGGGGAGAGTCACGGACAAAGACTAGGCGCTGACAGGGACAACATCCCAAACGGCATGGTTCGGCCTGATCGGTCCCGGGTGCCGCCCGCGGTTCCCGCCGGACGTGCCGTCTTCGGCGCCGCCACGTTCTACGCTCACCGCATGGCTTCCATGATCACACCTCTGATCGACCTCAACGCCGATCTCGGCGAGGGCTTCGGGCGCTGGACGCTGACCGACGACGACGCCCTGCTGTCCGTCGTCACGAGCGCGAACGTGGCGTGCGGCTTCCACGCCGGCGACCCGTCCATCATGCGCCGGGTCTGCGCGCTGGCCGCGGAGCGCGGCGTGCGGATCGGGGCGCAGGTCTCCTACCGCGATCTGGCGGGCTTCGGCCGGCGCTCGATGGACGTGCCGGCGGGCGAGCTGGCCGACGAAGTGGCGTACCAGATCGGAGCCTTGGAGGTCTTCGCCCGGGCTGCGGGCTCCCGGGTGTCGTACGTGAAGCCGCACGGCGCGCTGTACAACCGCACGGTCCACGACCCCGGCCAGGCCGGCGCGGTCGTCGCCGGGGTGCGCATGGCGGCCGGGGCGGCCGGCCTGCCCGTGCTCGGCCTGCCGGGCTCGCTGCTGCTGTCCGCCGCCGCGGAGGCGGGACTGCCGGCCGTACCGGAGGCCTTCGCGGACCGGGCGTACACGCCGGCCGGGACGCTGGTGCCGCGCGGCGAGCAGGGGGCGGTGCTGCACGATCCGGAGGCGGTCGTGGCCCGCGCGGTCGCGATGGCGACCCGGGGCGTGGTGACGGCCGCCGACGGCTCCCCGGTGACACTGCGGGCGCGCTCGCTCTGCCTGCACGGGGACACCCCGGGGGCGGCCGGGCTCGCCCTGCGGGTCCGCGAGGCGCTGGCCGCCGCGGGCGTCCGCACGGAGGCCTTCGCGTGAGGCCGCTGGTGGTGGGCGGCGAGGCGCTGCTGATCGAGGTGGGCTCGGCGCAGCAGGTGGCGGCGCTCCACGCCGAGCTGCTGCGGCGGCGGGACGCGGGCGAGCTGGGCGCCGTACGGGAGGTGGTTCCGGCGGCGCGGACGGTGCTGCTGGACGGCGTGCGCGAGCCGCGCGCGCTGGCGGAGCGCATCGCGCGCTGGGAGGTGCCGCCGCTGGCGGAGACCGAGGGCCCGCTGGTCACGGTCCCGGTGCGGTACGACGGCCCGGACCTGGCGGAGGTGGCCCGGGCGTGGGGGGTCGCGCGGCGGGAGGTCGCCGGGATCGTCGGGGACACCGTCTTCCGGGTGGCCTTCTGCGGGTTCGCGCCGGGCTTCGGATACCTGACGGGGCTGCCGGAGCGCTTCCACCTCCCCCGGCGGGCCACGCCCCGTACGGTCGTCCCGGCGGGCTCGCTGGCCCTCGCCGGCGAGTACGCGGGGGTGTACCCGCGCTCCTCCCCCGGCGGCTGGCAGCTGGTCGGGACGGCCGACGCGGTGCTGTGGGATCCCGGCCGGGAGCCGGCGGCGCTGTTCGCGCCGGGGGTACGGGTGCGGTTCGAGGAGGCTTCGTGATGGCGGGCGCCGCGCTGGAGGTGGTCCGGGCGGGGGCGCTGACCACGGTCCAGGACCTGGGCCGGCCCGGGTACGCCCACCTGGGCGTGCCGAGGTCGGGCGCGCTGGACGCGGGGGCGCTCGGCCTGGCCAACCGGCTGCTCGGCAACCCCGCGGGGGCGGCCGCCCTGGAGACCACCCTGGACGGGGTGGGCCTGCGGGCCCGGGTCCCCGTGACGGTGGCGGTCACGGGCGCGCCCTGTGCCGTACGGGTGTCGGGTCGGCCGGCGGCATGGGGAGCCCCGGTGTGGCTGCCGGCCGGTGCGGAGCTGGAGGTGGGCCGGGCCGAGTCGGGGGTGCGCAGCTACGTCGCGGTGCGGGGAGGGTTCGCCGTGCCGCCGGTCCTGGGCAGCCGTTCGACGGACCTGCTGTCGGGGCTGGGGCCGGCCGTCCTGGTGGCCGGGGTGGTCCTGCCGGTGGGCCCGGCCGGTGCGGATCCGGTCCGCGGGGCGGACGTGCCGCGGGCGCCGGCTCCGCCGGGGGCGCGGGCCGGGTTGGTGCTGCCGTTGCGGCCGGGGCCGCGGGCCGACTGGTTCGAGCCGGCTTCGCTGGCGGCGCTGTGGCGCGCGGAGTTCCGGGTCTCGCCGGCCTCGAACCGCGTCGGGCTGCGCACCGAGGCCGGGCCCCGGCTGGTCCGCGGCCGCGGTGGCGAACTCCCGAGCGAGGGGATGGTCCTGGGCGCCGTCCAGGTCCCCCCGGACGGCCTCCCGGTGGTCTTCCTCGCCGACCACCCGGTGACGGGCGGCTACCCGGTGGTGGGGGTGGTCCCCCCGGGTCCGGCGCTCGACGCGGCGGCGCAGGCGCGGCCGGGGGTGCCGGTGAGGTTCGTGCGGGCCCGCTGAAGCGTCCGCGGGCGCCGCGCCCCCGTCCCGGGACGCGCCGCGCGGCGGGGCCCGCGGCCGTCGCGCCGCCCGGGCGGCCGTGACACACCTCGGCCCGGACCCCCGTTCGTCGGGGGCCGGGCCGGGAGCGTGTGCGACCGGGGTCTACACGGCCGATTCCGGAGCGATCCGGCTGCGTACCGCGGACTGGACGTCCTCTTCCTCGGCGGGGTCGGACGCCAGGCGGCGCAGGCGCGGCGCGACCCGGGCGTCGGCCGTCTCCGCGTGGCGGGCGGCCACCTCGCGGGTGGTCTCCTCGCAGTCCCAGAGGCATTCGACGGCGAAGCCGGCGGCGAAGGAGGGGTCCGTGCTGGCCAGGGCGCGCGCCGCGCGCCCGCGCAGGTGGGAGGAGGACGTCTCGCGGTAGATGTGGCGCAGCACCGGCGCCGCGCAGCCGATGGACAGCCGGCCGGCGCCGTCGACCAGGGCGAACAGCCGCTGGGCGTCGGGGCCGCAGCCGCGGACGGTCGAGCGCAGGGCGCCCAGGACGAGTGCGGTGTCCTCGGGGCCGCCCCGGGCGGCCAGGAGGGCGCCGGCGGCCGCGCCCAGCGCGTCGGGGCGGTGGATCCACTGCCGGGCCCGGTCGATGGCGGCGGGGCCGCACATGCGCTCGTAGGCGGCGACGGCCGGCTCGTCACCGGCGGCTTCGATGAGGTCCAGCACGGCCGGGTTCTCCGGCTCGGCGAGGACCAGGTGGTGCAGGGCGGTGGCCCGGGCCGCCTCGCCGCCCGCACCGGCGGCGGCCGCGAGGATCGCGCAGCGGTCCTCGGGCGCGGCGACGGCGGCCAGGCAGCGTGCGGCGGGTACGTGCAGCGGGGTGCCGCGGCGCAAGCCCTCGGCGGCCCAGTCGAAGACGGCCTGGACCCCCCAGCCGGGCCGGGGCCCGTTCGGGGTGAGCTGGCGCTGCCAGCGGTCGAAGGAGCCCTGCTGACGGGCCGCGCGCAGGCGCTCCCCGTACTCGGGTGACTCTTCCCACAGACACCAGGGGCGGGGCTCGTAGGCGTCGCGGACGGCGGCGGCCAGCCGCGCCTCGCCCTCGGCGCCGGCCGGGAACCTGGCGAGCACGGGCGCGGCGAGGCCGCGCAGCCCCTCGTCGTCGTCGCGCAGGGCGAGCTCGTCGAGGGCCCAGGCCCAGTTGGCGCCGGAGGCGGCGTAGCGGCGCAGCAGCATCAGCGCGTCGTCGCGGCCGTAGGAGGCCAGGTGGCCGAGGACCGACAGGGCGAGGCCCGTCCGGTGGTCCGAGTCGTCGACGAGGTCGTCGGCGCCGAAGAGGTGGCTCTCGATGGCGCCGAGGGGGCCGTCGAGATCCAGGTACAGGCGTGCGTAATAGAGCGAGCGGTTCTCGACCTGCCAGTCCTGGCGCGGGTCGCTGACCACGCACTGGTTCAGGGCCGCGAGGGCCTCCGCCCGGGGCGCCGCGAGGGCGTGCAGCGTGCCGTCGCCCCGGCCCCGCTGGAGGAGCCCGAGCAGGGTGCCGCTTGGCGCTATGACTGGTTCGAACATGGGAATGGCCTCAAATCAAGCTGGGGACGCAACCGGGAATCGGGATTCACAGGGCCGCGTAACAGCATGTGAGGACGTCCGCCGTCATGTTCCGCTCGATGTAGACCATTGCCTTCTCACTCTCGTCGGGGCTCCGCGACCACGTCGGCCGGGTTTGCGCAGGGGATGGGCCCGGACACCCGGCGTGCCCTGCCCCCTCCTGCCCGTCCGCCGTGTCCGGGAATCTAATCCGTCGCCATGATGACCCAGCCGGTTTGTGCGCCGCGACCACATTTATGGCTGCCGTGACCATTCCGTGAGGTGGCGGACCGGTCAGACCCTGCCAGGTCACGGGCAAAAACGGACTACTCGGCTCCGAACAGTTCCAGCAGGTCCGCCTTGGCGAACATGCGGGCGGTGTCCACGGCGGAGGGGGTCCCGGCGGTCGGGTCGGCCCCGCCGGCGAGCAGCGCGCGGATGACGGCCCCCTCGCCCTTGAAGACGGCGCCGGCGAGCGGGGTCTGGCCGCGGTCGTTGGCGCGATCGGCCTCCGCGCCGCGGGCCAGCAGGGCCGTGACGGTGGCGGCGTGGCCGTGGTAGGCGGCGAGCATCACGAGGGTGTCGCCCCGGTCGTTGGTGAGGTTCGCCGGGACTCCGGCGTCCAGGTACGCGGTGAGCGTCTCGGTCTCACCCTGCCGGGCGAGGTCGAAGATCTTGGTGGCCAGCTCGATGACGTCCTCGTCGGGAGCGCCCTGGGAGCCGCCCTGGGTGGGCTCGTGCTCGCTCATCTGTCGTACCGCCTTCCACTCGCTGTTGACGTGAGATCCCCCGGGCCGGGCGGGCAG
Source organism: Streptomyces roseus (assembly GCF_001044425.1). Classification (GTDB taxonomy): domain Bacteria; phylum Actinomycetota; class Actinomycetes; order Streptomycetales; family Streptomycetaceae; genus Streptomyces; species Streptomyces roseus. The sequence goes on along the minus strand of NZ_LFML01000022.1, from coordinate 52,412 downwards.
GGGGGCGTACGGCACGGCGACCGTACGGGTGAATCGCCAGAGTAGCGCCCGGACCTGCACATACGGGGGCCCGGCCGAGGCAAGGATCCCCTCCGCGGCGGACGCGCCACCCGGGCTGCGCCGGTCAAGTGAAAAAAGCCGGGATTCACCCGTATGCACCTTTTATCGCATTGATACTTCCTGTGAGCCTGGAACAACTGATGGTGACCGTCCCCACCCACCAGGAGAACCTCTCATGATCCTGTCCATCTCAGGCGTCGTCCTGCTCGGCATCATCGCCTTCCTCTTCTTCAAGAAGGACGGGATGAAGCTGTCCCACGCGTTCGTCTGCTCGCTGTTCGGCTTCTTCCTGGCGGGCTCCGCCATCGCCCCCAGCATCACGGCGAGCACGGCGAGCCTCGCGAGCCTGCTCGGCGGGATCAAGCTCTGACCCCGGCCCCACCGTTCAGCAACCCCGACTCCAGGAGACGACCGTGGCCCGGCGCCCACTCCCCCGCATCCTCAGCAACGGCACCACGCCGCTGGCACGGGGCCGCGACCTCGCGCGCACGGCCGCCGACAGCGCCACGGACGTCCTCCATCCGCTCCTCGTCATCGGGCGCGGCCTGCGCGTCCTGGCCTCGGCCGGGCGGCGCAAGTGGACGCAGACGGCCAAGGACAAGCGTGGTCCCGCGCTGTTCCTGGGGGCCGCCTGCGTCCTCGTGGTCGCCCTCGTCCCCTACGGGCCCCTGATCGCCCTCGTCACCCTGATGGCGGCGGCGGCCTGGCACGGCCGCGACCGGACCCCGGTCAAGACCGGGCCGAGCGAGGCCGAGACCGAACGGCTCGGCGCCCTGTACGAGGCGCTCGTGCCGTACTTCTCCATCCCCGAGGACCCGAACCCGCTCTTCGCCCACGGCGGGGAGTGGGACAAGGCCTTCAGCGGCCACGCCTTCGACGAGGCCGGCCGCGTCACCCGGCTCCGCATCCGCTACCCCGCCTACTTCACCGATGGCGAGGCCGCCTCGCGGGCCAGGATCGAGACCGTGCTCCACGCCAAGTCCGGGCGCGGCCGGGAGTACCTCTTCGAATGGGACGAGGAGGCCAACCAGCTCGACCTGACGGTGCTCCCGCCGCTGCCCACGGCCATCGCGGCGCAGCCGTTCGTCACCTCGCCCGGGGAGACGGTGCTCGGCTTCACCGACGCCACCGCCGTGCAGCGCACCCTGCCCGTGCTGGAGGACGGCGAGCCGCGCGACGCGCCGCCGGTGATCTGGCGCACCGGCCCCCGCTCCACCGAACCGCACCTGCTGGCCGTCGGCCGGCCCGGCAGCGGAGCCTCCTCCCTGCTGCGCTCGATCGCCCTCCAGGCCCTGCACCACGGGGGCGAGGTGCTCATCGTCGAGGGCGGCGGCAGCGGGGAGTTCTCCTGCCTGACGGGCCGTACGGGCGTGCTGGCCGTGGAGTGCGGTCCGGCGGGAGCGCTGGCCACCCTGGAGTGGGCCGCGCGCGAGACCGAGCGGCGGCTGATCGCGGCGCACCGGGCCCGCGAGGCCGGACTGCCGGCGCCGGAGGACACCCGGCGGCCGCTGTGGATCCTGCTGGACCGGCCCAGCGTGCTCGCCCACCTCGCGACGGCCGAGGGGAGCCCGGACCCGCTCGCCCAGCTCCAGGTGCCGCTGCGGCACGGGCGCGCCGCGCACGTCACGGTCGTGGTGGCCGAGCAGTTCGACCATCTGGAGCTGCTGAACGACGCCGTCTGGCAGCACACCCGGGCCCGGATCGTGCTCGGTCCGGCCGCCGCGCAGCAGATCACCGACGTGCTGGGGCTGCCGCCGCACACCACCCCGACCGCGCAGGTGCCGCCGGGGCGCGGGTACGCGCGGCTCGGCTCGGGTCCCGTGCACCGGGTGCAGGTGCCCGCCACTCCGGACCCGTACGACGACGCCGCGCACCCGGGGCACCGCCAGGCGGTGCTGGAGCTGCTGCCCGGGCGGCAGGTGCCGTCCCCGGGCGGGCCGGGCCGGGTGGCGCTGGCGAAGCCGCTGCACATCGTCCAGCCGCCGGCCCGGGCGCAGGGCCTGTCGCTCGACCCCGAGCTGGACGAGCTGGAGGCGTTCGACGACGCCGAGGAGGTCCCGGCCGAGACCCCGCCGGCCCGCGGCCCCTGGCCGGTGGGCCCCTGAGCCGCCCGCCCCGCTACGCCACGAACGTGCGCGGGGGCTCCGCCGTGTTCCCGGCCGCGCCCGTGCCGACCAGCCGGGCGGCCGCCGCGAGACGGGCCGCCGCCTCCTCGGCCACCGGCCCGCCGACGGTGAACGGCAGCCGGACGTAGCCCTCGAAGGCCCCGTCCACGCCGAACCGCGGCCCCGAGGGGACCCGTACGCCGACCCGCTCCCCCACCTCGGCCAGCCGGGAGCCGGACAGGCCGCCCGCCCGCGCCCACAGGGTCAGCCCGCCCCGCGGCACCTCGAACTCCCAGTCCGGCAGTTCCCGGCGCACCGCGGCGACCAGCGCGTCCCTGTTCTCCCGGGCCTGGTCGCGGCGGATCTGCACGGCCTGCGCCCAGCCGCCGGTCCGCATCAGCCAGTTCACCGCGAGCTGCTCCAGCACCGGCGTGCCGAGGTCGGCGTAGGCGCGGGCCGCGACCAGGCTGCGGATCACGTCCGGCGCCGCACGGACCCAGCCGATCCGCATGCCGGCCCAGAAGGCCTTGCTGGCGGAACCGACGGTGATCACGGAGGACCCCGCCGGGTCGAAGGAGCAGACCGGGCGCGGCATCTCCAGCGCCGGGTCCAGCTGGAGCTCGGCCATCGTCTCGTCGACGACGAGGACCGTCCCGGCCGACCGGGCCGCCTCCACCATGGCGCGGCGCTGCTCGTCCGAGGCCAGCGCCCCGGTGGGGTTGTGGAAGTCGGCGACGACGTACGCGAGGCGCGGCGCGGCGTCGCGCAGCACCTGGCGCCACACCGTCATGTCCCAGCCGGACAGCCCGTCGGCCATCGCGACGGGTACGAGCCGCACCCCGGCGGCCCGCATGAGCTGGAGGATGTTGGCGTAGGAGGGGGACTCGACGGCGATCCGCTCCCCGCGCCCGGCGAAGAGGCTGCAGATGGCGTCGATGGCGCCCATCGCACCCGTCGTGACCATGATCTGCTCGGGCATCGTGGGGATGCCGCGCTCGGTGTAGCGGTCGGCGAGCATCCGCCGCAGCGCGGGGAGCCCGGCGGGGTAGTCCCCGTGGGTGTGCGCGTACGGCGGGAGCTCCTCCAGCGCGCCCTGCACGGCCTTGGTGAGCCAGGGCTCGGGCGCCGGGAGCGCGGCGCAGCCGAGGTCGATCATCGACCCGAGGGACTCGGGCGGCAGCGGCTCCAGCCCCCTGGCGGGCAGCGGGTTCCCGGCCGGTACGGAGGTCCAGCTGCCGGCGCCGCGGCGGGACTCCAGGAAGCCCTCCCCGCGCAGGGCCTCGTAGGCGGCGGCGACGGTGGTGCGGGAGAGGGAGAGGGAGCCGGCCAGCTCGCGCTCGGCGGGCAGCCGGGCGGCGACGGGGACGCGGCCTTCGAGGACGAGCAGCCGGATGCCGTCGGCGAGGGTCCGGTACGCCGGGAGCTTGCGCGCCCCGGCCACACCGGGCCGCTCCTGCTGCGAGGTGATGAGACGGGCGAGCTGTGCGGCGCCAACCGCCGAGGTCCACTGCGCCATGCTGTCCGGTCCACCTTCGTAGAATTGGCCCCGCCAGACCCCGGGTGGGGCCGGTATTGGCACGCTTGCGCACCCCAGACTGTCATGCCGGGATCCACCCGGACCAGGGGGCGCCGGCGCGTTCACCGTGCGGCCGTCCGGCGGCCGCCTGCGGACGGGGCGCACGGTGCATACTGCGACGGGTGACGCACGTACGCCTTCGCCATCCGTATCTGGACCACCCTGCTCCGATCCCCTTCGCGCACCGGGGAGGTGCCGCGGACGGACTGGAGAACACCGCCGCCGCCTTCCGGCGGGCAGCCGACGCGGGCTACCGGTACTTCGAGACCGATGTGCACGCGACCGCCGACGGGAAGCTGGTCGCCTTCCACGACTCCACCCTCGACCGGGTCACCGACGGGCAGGGCCGGATCGCGGAGCTGACCTGGAGCAAGGTCCGCGAAGCGCGGGTGGCGGGCACCGAGCCGCTGCCTCTGTTCGAGGAGCTCCTGGAGGAGTTCCCCGAGGCCCGCTGGAACATCGACATCAAGTCCGAGTCGGCCCTGCACCCGCTGGTCAACCTGGTCGCGCGGGCGGGCGTCTGGGACCGCGTGTGCGTGGGCTCGTTCTCGGAGAGCCGGGTGGCCCGCGCCCAGAAGATCGCCGGCCCCCGGCTGGCGACCTCGTACGGGGTCCGCGGGGTGGTCGGCCTGCGGCTGCGCTCGTACGCGATCCCGGCGGCCTTGCGGGTCGGGGCGGTGGCGGCGCAGGTTCCGGAGACCCAGGCGGGCATCCGCGTGGTCGACAGCCGGTTCGTACGCACCGCGCACGAGCGCGGACTCCACGTGCACGTGTGGACCGTGAACGAACCGGAACGCATGGAGGCGCTGCTCGACCTGGGAGTCGATGGCATCATGACCGACCGGATCGACATCTTGCGCACGGTGCTGGACCGGCGCGGGGCCTGGGCCTGACCGCCCGTACGGCCGCCGCGTCCGGCGGGGCGGCCGCGGCGGTACGGGGACCAGCGAGGGGGCACTCATGAGTGCGCAGACCACAGAAGAAGCGGAACCGGGCGCGGAGGACGGCAGAGCCGTCGCGGCGGCGGCCCGCAAGCGCGAGCAGCACGGCTGGTACTTCTACGACTTCGCCTGCTCGGTGTACTCGTCGACCGTGCTGACGGTGTTCATCGGCCCGTACCTCACGGCGATGGCCGAGGCCGCCCAGGACGCCCGGGGGTTCGTCCACCCCCTGGGCATACCGGTCCGGTCCGGCTCGTTCTTCGCGTACGCCGTCTCGGTCTCGGTGATCGTCGCGGTACTGGCGATGCCGCTGGTGGGAGCGGCGGCGGACCGTACGGGCCGCAAGAAGCCGCTGCTCGCGGCGGCCGCGTACACCGGCGCCGCGGCGACCACCGCGATGTTCTTCCTGGGCGGCGACCGCTACCTGCTGGGCGGCGTCCTGCTGATCCTGGCGAACGCCGCGATGTCGGTGTCGATGGTGCTCTACAACTCCTACCTGCCGCAGATCGCGGAGCCGCAGGAGCGCGACGCGGTCTCCTCGCGCGGCTGGGCGTTCGGCTACACGGGGGGCGCGTTCGTCCTGATCCTGAACCTGGTCCTGTTCCAGTCGCACGATTCCTTCGGGGTCTCCAAGGACGCGGCGGTGCGCATCTGCCTGGCCTCGGCGGGCCTGTGGTGGGGCGCGTTCACGATCATCCCGCTGCGCAGGCTGCGGGACCGGGCCGTGGTCCGGGCGGGCGTCGGCCACGCGCCCGCCGGGTCGGGGTGGAAGCAGCTCGTCGCCACGCTGAAGGACATGCGGCGCCACCCGCTGACGCTGTCGTTCCTGCTGGCGTACCTGGTGTACAACGACGGGATCCAGACCGTGATCTCGCAGGCGTCCGTGTACGGCAAGCAGGAGCTGAAGCTGGAGGACTCGACGCTGATCACGGCGGTGCTGCTGGTGCAGATCCTCGCGGTGGCGGGCGCGATGGCGATGGGCCGGCTGGCCGTGTCGTACGGCGCGAAGAAGACCATCCTCGGATCCCTGGTGGCCTGGACCGTCACGCTGGCCGCCGGGTTCTTCCTGCCGGCGGGCGCGCCGGTGTGGTTCTTCGCCCTCGCGTCGATGATCGGGCTGGTGCTCGGCGGCAGCCAGGCCCTGTCGCGTTCGCTCTTCTCGCACCTGGTGCCGGTGGGCAAGGAGGCCGAGTACTTCTCGGCGTACGAGATGAGCGATCGCGGGGTGAGCTGGGTCGGACCGCTGGTGTTCGGCCTGACGTACCAGGTCACGGGCAGCTACCGGCAGGCGATCATCTCGTTGGTGGTCTTCTTCGCACTGGGTTTCGTGCTGCTGGCGCGAGTGCCGGTGCGGCGCGCGGTGGAGGCGGCGGGGAATCCTGTTCCCGAGCGGATCTGAGCGGATCCGCGAGGCGCTCCGGAGGAGGTCGGACGGCGGGCGGGACCCGGATCTTCATACGAATTCCGAACGGATTTCGACGTTGAAGCGAAGGGCCGGTAGTGTACGCCTTTGGCCTGCCAGCCGGACCGTTACTGCGCGCTGAAGAACTGAAGACGTTGGGTGACATCTGCTGCCAGATGTGACAAAACGGGCACTGGTGGGTACAACAAGGGGCGGCACGACGGGCGACGCATCACCCGGAGCGGGAATCTATACCGCCGACCGGACGTTGACCGGATGACGACGACAGCGACACCTGTCCTGTGGGCGACAAGCCCGGGAGGCACGATTCATGAGTGAGCGAGCTCTCCGCGGTACGCGGCTCGTGGTTACCAGCTACGAGACGGACCGCGGCATCGATCTGGCCCCGCGCCAGGCGGTGGAGTACGCATGCCAGAACGGACATCGATTTGAGATGCCGTTCTCGGTTGAGGCAGAGATTCCGCCGGAGTGGGAGTGCAAGGCGTGCGGCGCCATGGCTCTCCTGGTTGACGGGGACGGGCCCGAAGAGAAGAAGGGCAAGCCCGCGCGAACGCACTGGGACATGCTCATGGAGCGGCGCACCCGCGAGGAACTGGAGGAAGTGCTGGCCGAGAGGCTGGCGGTCCTGCGTTCCGGCGCCATGAACATTGCCGTGCATCCGCGGGACAGCCGCAAGTCCGCCTGACAGCCGGACGTCCCGAAGCACAAGCCGAGGGCCCCCGCCACGAACTGTGGCGGGGGCCCTCGGCTTGTTCCGTCGTGTTCCGTCCCTACGGGGATGCGGGGCGCCGGCGGCCCTCAGGGCGCCAGCGGCGGCCGGTACCCGGCGTCGCGGCCCGGCTGCTGCGGCTGCTGGGGCCCGTCCTCCCGGATGACCTCGCCCTGGACGACCTTACCGTCGGGGTAGTGGATCCGGGCCTGCTGGAAGGCGTCACCGAAAGTGCCTGCCGGGGCCACGGCCATCTGGCGCTCCAAGGAGCCGGTCAGGCGCCGGCTGGTCCACGCCCGGACGGGCGGGATCAGGAGGAGCAGGCCGACCGCGTCGGAGAGCAGGCCCGGGAGGATCAGGAGCAGCCCGGCCAGCATCGTGAGGCCGTTGCCACTGCCGCCGCCCGACTGCGCCTTCGCTCCCCGGGAGGTGGGCTGCTGCCCCTGCTGTGCCTGCTGGAAGGTGTTCGTCAGGTTCCTGAAGGCCCGCCGCCCCGCCCGCTTGATGACCATGACGCCGAGCACGATCCCGCCCGCGAGGAGCGCCGCGACGGTCAGACCGCCGGCCGCGCCGGCGACCAGGCTCAGCAGCCAGATCTCCAGGATCAGCCAGGCGGCGACCGCCGGCGGAAGGAAGGTGCGGACGCGCGAGCGCCGTCGGGGGGTCGTCGAAAGGGGAACGCCGGTCGTCATACCACCCAGTGTGCCTGGGGCGGCATAAAAGCTGCCTCAGCCGGAGGTACCGGACATCCCTTAGGGGGTGCGGGCGGGGCCGCCGCCCGCGCTCTTGGGCTTGTCGTGGCCGGTCAGCTTCGCCGCGTGGCCCTTGAGCCCCCACTGGGTGACCCGCCACAGGGCCTCCACGACGATGTCCTTGCTCATCTTGCTGTCGCCGAACTCCCGCTCGACGAAGGTGATGGGCACCTCGACGACGCGGAACCCCTGGCGCACGGCCCTGCGGGCCAGGTCGACCTGGAAGCAGTAGCCCGCGGAGGCGACCTCCTCCAGGCCCAGCCCTTCCAGGGTCTCGCGGCGGAAGGCCCGGTAGCCGCCCGTCACGTCGCGGATCGGGACGTCCAGCATCAGCCGGGAGTACACCGAGCCGCCGCGCGAGAGGAACTCTCGGCTCTTGGGCCAGTTGACCACCCGGCCGCCCGGCACCCAGCGCGAGCCGAGGACGAGGTCGGCGCCGGCCAGCGCGGTGAGCAGCCTGGGCAGTTCCTCCGGCTGGTGGGAGCCGTCGGCGTCCATCTCGACGAGCACGCCGTAATCGCGCTCCAGGCCCCAGGCGAAGCCCGCGAGGTAGGCGGCGCCGAGCCCCTCCTTGCCCTTGCGGTGCAGGACGTGCACGTGGTCGTCGCCGGCCGCCAGCTCGTCGGCCAGCTTGCCCGTGCCGTCGGGGCTGTTGTCGTCGGCGACCAGGACGTGCGCCTCGGGCACCGCCGCGCGCACGCGGCCGACGATCGGGCCGATGTTCTCCGCCTCGTTGAAGGTCGGGATGATCACCAAAGCCGTGCCGAGCGGTCCCTGCCCTCGCTGTCCGCCGTCGCTCACTGGGTCCGCCTTCGTCTTCTTGTACGTCCGTCTCAGAGGATGACTTTAGAACAGTGGCCGGGGCCCGCGGTCCTTCGGGCCGGTCCCGCTCCCGCTGGCTGCGGGTCGCCGTGACCGTTGTCTACTGGACCGCGGGCCCCGGCCGGGGCCACCCTCCCCCGAGATCCTGCGGAGCAGGGGGGACCACCGTCCCGGCGAAACCTTCCCTCGCCCCCGAGGCGCGGGCGCGCTGAGCAGACGGATCCGCCCGGTCCGGACGTCCGGTGGTGGACCCGGCCGAACCTATCCGGGTCGAAGCGCCGGTACCGAACCGAGGCCGACCGGATCACCCCTGTGGCCGTACGAATACCTCCCGCCCGCCGACCACGGTCGCGAGGCACACGGGCAGATCGCGGCCCGGGGTCAGGTCGGGCAGCCCGGGCGTCCCCGAACGGGGGTCCGTGGACCAGCGGGCGACCCGGTCGTCGGGGGCCTGGACCACCAGTTCGGCGGTCTCCCACAGCGCGTAGTCGGCCGGGGCGCCCGGGACGAGCACCCCCGCGCCGTCGCGGCCCAGGGCCCGCCAGCCGCCCCGGGTGTGGGCCGTGAAGGCGGCCCGTACGGAGATCCGGTGCTCGGGGGTGCGGTGGAAGGCGGCCGCTCGGACGGTGCCCCAGGGGTCGAAGGGGGTCACCGGGGCGTCGGAGCCGAAGGCGAGCGGCACCCCGGCCTTGAGCAGGGCGGCGAAGGGGTTGAGCGTACGGGCGCGCTCCGCGCCCAGCCGGTCGGCGTACATGCCGTCCTCGCCGCCCCAGGCCGCGTCGAAGGCGGGCTGCACGGAGGCGGTGAGGCCGAGGTCCGCGAAGGCGGCGATGGTGGCCGGGGTCATCATCTCGGCGTGCTCGACGCGGTGCCGGGCGGCGCGGACGCGGGCGAGGCCGACCTTCTGGGCGGCGGCGCGCACCCCCTCGACGACGGCGGTGAGGGCGGCGTCGCCGATGGCGTGGAACCCGGCCTGGAGCCCCGCCTCGGTGCACGCGGCGACGTGCGCGGCGACCTCGGCCGCGTCGAGGTAGCCGGTGCCGGTGTGGCCGGCGTCGGCGTAGGGGGCGTGCAGGCAGGCGGTGTGGGAGCCGAGGGCGCCGTCCACGAAGAGGTCCCCGGCGGCGCCGATGGCGCCGAGTGCCGTGGCCTGTTCGAGGTCCGTGTCCGCCCAGTAGCCGAAGACGCGGGGTCCGGGCCGCTCGCGGGCGAGGTTCAGGAGGTCCGCGAAGTCCTCGGGGGAGGAGATGTCGGGACCGCCGCACTCGTGGACGGAGCCGATGCCGAGGGAGGCGGCCCGGTCGAGGGCCGCCCGCTGGGCCTCGGCGCGCTGGGCGGGGGTCACCGCGGCCAGGGCGGCCCTGCGGACGGCGTGGTGGTCCTCGCGGGTCAGCGGCTCGTCGCCGCGCACGGAGACGGCCGGGACGAGGTCGAGCAGGGCGGTGGTGACGACGGCGGAGTGCACGTCGATGCGGCTGAGGTAGAGCGGGCGGCCCGCGGCGGCCTCGTCGAGCTCCTCGCGGCGGGGTGCGCGGCGCTCGGGCCAGCGGGAGGCGTCCCAGCCGTGGCCGAGGAGCACCCGGTCTGCGGGGCGGCGGGCGGCGTACGCGCGCACCAGCCCGAGGGCCTCGGCGAGGGAGGCGGCGCCGGTGAGGTCGAGCCCGGTGAGGGCGAGGCCGGCGGAGGTGGTGTGGACGTGCGCGTCGGTGAAGGCGGGGGTGACGAGCGCGCCGCCGAGGTCGACGACCTCGTCGACGCCCTGCGCGAAGGCGTCTGCGGCGCCTTCGGAGCCGACCCAGGCGATGTGCCCCCGCTCGACGACCATCGCGGTGGCGAAGGGGTCGGCGGGGCTGTGCACCTCGCCGCCGCGCAGGAGGACGGTCCGTTCGGATGCGGGGGCTCCGGCGGCATCGGCGGAGCTGGCGGTGCGGTCTGTCATGCCCTCAGTTTCGCGGGTCCGCCGCCCCGCCTCGACCGCGCCCCCCGGGGGTGCGGCGCCCCGCGTGTCACACGCGGGGCGGGCGGGCCTCGTACGGGGTGGACAGGACCACCGTGGTGCGGGTGGAGACGTGGGCCAGGGCGCGCAGGCGGCCCAGGAGGTCCTCCAGCTCCAGCGGGGTGGCGACGCGCACCTTGAGGATGTAGTTCTCGTCGCCCGCGACGCTGTGGCAGGCCTCGATCTCCGGTACGCCGGCCAGCCGGTCGGCGATGTCGTCCGGCGCGCTCGGGTCGAAGGGCTTCACGGAGATGAAGGCCGTCAGGGGCAGCCCCACGGCTTCGGGGTCGACGACGGCCGCGTACCCGCGGATCACTCCGCGCTGCTCCAGACGGCGTACTCGCTGGTGGACCGCCGACGTGGACAGTCCCGTGGCCTTGCCCAGGTCCGTGTAGCTCATCCGCCCGTCCCGCACGAGCAGATCCACGATCTGGCGGTCCAGCTCCTCCATTGCGCTCATAGCCGCTCAACCTAAGGCCCAAGGGCGCTCCAGGCACAGTGCTGTCCGCCCACAAGGGGCACCTGCGGCAGGCATGTGACCAAGGCCACAGGGGTATGCAGGCGTACGGCGGGATGTTGTGGTTACTCGTGCCGCGCGGAGGGAAGTGCTTGCTGTGGCCGAGGCCGTGGAAACTGCCCGCCCGGCCCACCCAAGGGGGAGTACATCCATGCTGAACACCAAGCGCGCCGGTCGCACCGAACCGGAGCCCCTGGAATTCGTCGACGCCGAGGACGGTGAGTACCTCGAAGACGCCGACGGGTTCGACGGCTTCGAGATCCACCACGCGATCTGCCCGGACTGCGGCCAGTCGATCGCCCTCGTCGCGGACGAGGAGTTCCTGCCGGAGCACGCGCTCTGCCTGACCCCGTGGAACCCGTTCGGGCTCACGGTGTGCGCGGGCACGGGCCGTCCCGCCTCCGACGCGCTGCCGACGGTCGGCGCGGGCCCGGTGGAGCCCCAGGAGCTGGAGGTCGTGCTGCTGGACCTGCCGCAGGGTCTGGACTGGCGGACGCAGCCCTTCTCGCACGTCGGCGGTCCCGGTTCGCGTCCCGTGCGGATGCCGGCGCCGGCGCTGCTGCCGCAGATGCGACAGCAGCACGCGCAGGCCGCCTGACGGTCCGGGGCGCTGCCGCCGGACCTCTTACCAGTACGTGCCCTGCACCATCGCCCGGAGGCTCGCGTGGTGCAGGATCAGGCCATCCGGATCCGCGGGGAGCTCGACCTCCCCGAAGTGGGCCTGCCGGTAGGCGATGCGCAGCATCACGATCCCGTGCCGCAGAGCGGCGTACAGGGTGTGGAACTCCATGTCCCGCGGGGTGTGACCGGTGAGTTCGGCGTACCGGCGCTCGATGTCGGCGCGGCGCAGGAAGTCGGGCAGGCCGCTCTGGCCGAAGCCGACCGTCAGGTCCTGGAAGAAGCGGTGGAGGTAGACGGTCCAGCCGAGGTCGACCTCGCGCGGGGCGTACGCCGCCATCTCCCAGTCCAGGACGGCCACGGGCTCGAATCCGTCGGCGCGGTAGACGACGTTGCCGATGCGGGCGTCCCCCCAGTTGAGGACGGACGGCCCCTCGTCCGCGGGCCACAGCTCCTCCAGACGTGCGAAGGCCCGCTCCAGCAGCGGGGAGGGTACGAGCCCCTCGACCACCCAGGCGTAGTAGGCGCGTTGGGCGTCGACGTGGCGGCGCAGCGGGCTGCCGGAGCCCTCGGGCAGGAGGAACTCGGCTTTCTCGGCGGGGAACTGGTCGTGCAGCCGGGCCAGCAGGGAGATGCTCGCCTCCTGGAGCTCGGCGCGTTCGGAGTCGCTCGCGGAGTGCAGCCAGTTCCCCTCGTACGTGTAGGGCATGACGTCGGGCGGGACCCGGCCCTCGGCGCGGGCCATGACGAAGAAGGGCGCGCCGAGCGGCGCGGGGTCCCGCTCCAGCCAGAGCACGCGGGGGACGGGCAGGTCGGTGTGGGCGCGGACCAGGCTCATCACGCGGTGCTGGCGGGGCATGTCGTACGTGGGGAACACCGTGTAGGCGGCCGGGTCGGCGGCGAGGCGCAGGGCGCAGCCGCGGACGGGGGTGTCGGGGTGCTCTATGCCGAAGAGCAGGGTCTCGCTGGACATGCCGTTGGACGCGGGGACGCGGACGCCCGTGACCTCGGCGCCGGGGAGTTCGGTGTCGAGCCAGGCGGCGAGGCGCCGGCCGAGTTCCTCGGGTTCGCGGGTGGAGGTGCGCGGGCGGGGTGCCGGTGCTGCCATGACTTCCCCTTCCTTCTCTTGGCTCGTGCGGTCGCGGGGCGTCGCGGGGGCCGGTACGGGGCTGTGACGGGGTCTGGTACGGGAGCTGTAACGGAGCCCGGTGCGGGGGCTGTTACGGGGCGACCGAGCCGTAGTCGGTGAAGCCGCTGGGGTCGTGGCGGCCGAAGCTGCCGTGTTCGAAGATGCCGAAGCCGGTGCGCCCGTCGAGGGTGAAGCGTGCGGAGTGGTCGGTGACGCCGAAGGCGGCCATGGGGTGGGCGGTGGGGTCGGAGAGGTCGTAGACGCGGCGGTCGGTCCAGCCGCGCCCCTGCCAGCTGCCGTGCTGCCAGTCGGAGGCGGGCGGGTAGCCGGCGCCGACGGCGAGGGGCGAGGAGTTCAGGATCTCGACGCCGAGTTCGAGTGGTTTGCGGGCGGGGTCGGCGAGGTGGACGACGGCGCTCTCGGGGTGGCGGGTGCCGGGGCGGTAGCGGATCTCGGTCTGGGGCCAGCCGAGCTGCACGTCGTGGCGGCCGCTGTCCTCGGGGAAGACCTGGACGGCCTCGCTGAGGGTGCGGTGGCCGTCGGCGTCCTCCTGGGCGATGACCATGAGGAAGCGGTCCTCGAAGCGGACGGGTATCCAGAGCCAGTGGAAGCCCTCGGGCCGGTGGTCCTCGGCGGCGCGGCCGCCGTCCTCCCCGGTGATGGGGCGCACGCCCCAGCTGCGGTCGCGGGTGCCGGTCCACTCGCCGGGGGTGAGGGCGTACTCCTCCCCCTTGGCGCGGAGGGTGCCGGTGACGTGGCCCGCCTGGACGAAACGGCGGCCTTCGAGGATGAGCCGGTCGCCGCGCCGCTGGACGTGGTGCGGCTCCCAGACGGCGGGGAACTCGGCGGTCCACGTGAGGTCGTACGAGAGCCCCTCGGGGTCGGCGGGGTCGGGATCGCAGCGCAGGGTGATCCGCTTCAGGGGTTCGTCGACGGTGATCCGCAGCGGGCCGACGGAGAGGTTCATGCGGTCGTCGGTGAGAGCGTCTGAGGCGCGGACGGCGAGGAGTTCGTCGCCGGTGCGCAGGGTGGCATAGGCGTCGATGACCCCGGCGTTGGGGTAGACGCCGAGGCCGAGGATGAGGACGGCGCGGCCTGCGTGGTCGAAGACGTGGAAGATGCAGCGGTCGTAGGCGTTCCGGTCACCGGTGACCAGGTGCTTCATCGACAAGGGCGCCTGGTGGACGGGGTATTCGTCGAGGGGCACGGGTCGGTCCGCGGGCATGGCAAACCTCCAGGGGCGGCGGGCTCGGGCGGATATGACGGTACGTCAGATACTGGGCTCGGGGCCAGGGTTCTGTCACTCCCTGACACCCCGGCACGTCTGGCCACGTGGGCGCCGCGGCTCGCCGGGGCGGCGTCTGGACGGCCGACCGCGCCACGGCCCCTTACGAGCGCCCCGGCGCACGGCGGCGGGGACATCTCGAACGGATACCCGGAGGGCGGCGGCGGTTACCCGTTCCTCGCGTGGGGCGTTGGCCCGGTATGACCACCCTCGAAACCCCTGGGACAAGAGCGGGAAGGCGGCGGCGTCCGGCGCCGCCCGGCTACGAAGAATCGGTTCCGCGCCAGGAAGAATCGGTTCCGCAGCGGCAGCCGGACCCACCGATCTACCACGCGCTGCTGACCCGTTGGGCCGCCGACGGACGCACCCTGCCGGGCCGCCGCGATCCGGAGTGGTCCCGGGTCGCCACCTCCCCGATCTGGCCCACCGGCCCGCTCTGCGGCGGCGGCCAGTAGGTGGTCCGCAGGGCGGGCGGGGGGAAGCGGCTCCTGGGAGCGGTCGGACATGACCCGGCGCACTCCCGGTGCGCTCCCCGTGCCGCCTCGCCGGGACCGGCGCCGGGCCGCACCCTGGGCGCATGACGGACCCGAAGCGGCTCCTGGCCGATTTCTGGCGCGACGGCTTTGCCGTCGTGCCCCCGATGACCCCGCCCGAGATCTGGGGACCCCTGACCGGGGAGCTGCCCGCCGTCCTCGCCGAGGAGGGACCGCAGCGGTTCTTCGAGGAGGACGGCACGACCGTGCGCGCCGTCCACGGACTCCACCGCAGAGGCGGTCCCTGGCAGGCGCCGGCCGAGGCGTCACCGGTGACCGAGCCGGCCCGGCTGCTCCTCGGCGAGGACATGTACGTGTACCAGTGGAAGGTCAATCCGAAGGCGGCCCGGCGCGGCGACCGCCGGCAGTGGCACCGGGACTTCGACTTCTGGCGGGCCGCCGAGGGGATGCGGCGCCCGGCGGCGCTCACCGCCACCGTCTTCCTCGACGACGTCACCGAGGAGAACGGGCCGCTGCGCATGATCCCGGGCACGCACACCGACCGGCCGGCCGACGCGGCGCCCTCGGGAAGCGAGGGGTGCGACGGGACCGAGGGGTACGACGGGACCGAGGGGATCACCGGCGGCGGGGCGGGCGGGGGCGGCTGGGCCCGGATCACGTCGAGCCGCAGCGCCTACGCGCTTCCCGACCCCTCGACCGAGGAGCTCGCCCGCACCCGGGGGGTCCACGAGGCCACCGGCCCGGCCGGCACGGTCGTGTTCTTCCACGGGAATCTGGTGCACAGCTCGGGCCCGAACCGCTCCCCGCACACCCGCACCCTCGCCCTGATCAGCTACAACGCGGTGTCCAACGCCCCGCCGGCCGATCACCCCGCCGCCCGCCGGGACCTCTTCGTCAACCACGACGCGAAGCCGCTGCGGGTCGGGGACGGGTAGGGCGGGAGGCCGCCGGGCCGCCCCTGGCCCGGCACCGCGCGGGGCCTGGCCCGGCCCCGCGCGGTGCCGACGTCAGTGCGACTCGGGACCCGCCAGGTGGCGGGCGATGACCATGCGCTGGATCTGGTTGGTGCCCTCCACGATCTGGAGCACCTTCGCCTCGCGCATCAGGCGCTCCACCGGGAAGTCTGCCGTGTAGCCGTAGCCGCCGAGGATCTGGACGGCGTCGGTGGTGACGGCCATCGCCGCGTCCGTGCAGAACAGCTTCGCCATCGCCGCCTGGCGGGAGAACGGCTTGCCCGCGTCGCGCAGCCGCGCCGCCGCCAGGTACAGGGCCCGGCCCGCCTCGATCTTGGTCGCCATGTCGGCCAGCATGAAGCGCAGGCCCTGGAAGTCGGCGATGGGGTGCCCGAACTGCTTGCGGTCCAGGGCGTACGTGAGGGCCTCGTCCAGCGCGGCCTGCGCGACGCCGATGGCGCAGGCGGCGATGCCCAGGCGGCCGGCGTCCAGGGCCGCCAGCGCGATGGTGAAGCCCTGGCCCTCCTCGCCGATGCGGCGGGTGTCCGGGACGCGGACCCCGTCGAAGTGCAGCTGGGCGGTGGGCGAGCCCTTCATGCCCATCTTCTTCTCGGGGACGGCGGCCGTCAGGCCCTGTGCGTCCCCGGGGACCAGGAAGGCGGTGATGCCCTTGGGGCCCTCGCCGCCGGTGCGTGCGAGGACGGTGTAGAAGTCCGCGACCCCGCCGTGGGTGATCCAGGCCTTGGTGCCGGTGATGATCCAGTCGTCGCCCTCGCGCACCGCCTTGGTGGTCAGCGAGGCCGCGTCGGAGCCGGAGGCGGGCTCGGAGAGGCAGTAGGCGCCGAGCAGGCCGCCGCCGAGCATGGCGGGCAGATGGGCCTTCTGCTGCTCCTCGGTGCCGTATCCGGCCAGGCCGTGGCAGGCCAGGGAGTGCACGCTGACGCCGAGCCCCACGGTCAGGCGGGCCGCCGCGAGCTCCTCCAGGACCTGGAGGTAGACCTCGTACGGCTGCTCGCCGCCGCCGTGCTCCCCGGCGTACGGAAGACCGAGCAGGCCTGCTTCGGACAGCAGGGTGAAGATCGCGCGCGGGAACTTCCCGGCGTCCTCCTCGTCGGCGGCCACGGGGCGGATCTCCCGCTGGGCGATCTCTCGTACGAGTGCGAGCAGATCCCGGGACTCCTCGGTGGGCAGCTGACGGTCCACCGGCTGCGGGGCGCGGTCAGTCATGGCGGCGCTCTCCTCCCTCATCGGGCACGGCGGCGGCACGTGAGGTGTGGGACGGGCCGCCGGGTCTCGGTGCTTCACACAGCCGATACTGCCCTCCCGGATCACGGAAGCGGCAGATCAGTGGCTGCGGGCGGCTTGAGTATGCCCGATCAGGGTCGTCCCGTCACCGCGGCAAGATCACCCGCGGTCTCGAACGCCTCTTCGGGAAGGGGCGGCGGGGGACACTCCGGGACGAACTCCCCGATCACCGTCAGGGTCGCGCGCAGCTGGCGGACGAGAAGGGCCCCGAGGCGCTCCCGGCCGGGCTGCCGCGCGCCGCATTCCGCATCCGCGTCCGTCCCCGATTCCACCTGGGCCTCAGCGGCCAGAGCGCCGATCCACTCCAGCGTGGTCCCCTCGACCCCGGAGAGCCAGCCCACGAGCGCGAGCCGGGCGAGCGGCGGGATGACCCGGCTCCCGTACGCGCCCTCGGCGATGGTGGCCACCAGCTCCTCGCGTACCGCGTCGCGGATCGCGAGCACCTCGGCGTCGGAGCCCACTCCCCCGGTGACGATCGTGCGGTAGGCGGCCTGGTGGTGCTCGGCGTAGTGGAGGTAGCCGTCGATGGTGCGGCGCACCCGCTCGACCTTGGGCAGGTCCGGCTCCCCGGCGGCGCGGGCGACGAGCTCGGCCACCGAGTCCCCGACGATGGCGAGGTAGTAGCCGCGCTTGCTCTTGAAGTAGTAGTAGATCAGCCCCTTGGCGACGCCGGCCTGCTTGGCGATGTCGTCCATGGAGAGCGCGTCGTACGAGGTGTCGGCGAACAACTTGCGCCCGATCGCTATGAGTTCGGCCCTGCGAACCTGCGAACGCCCGCTCGCGCGACGCTGTTGACTAATATTCAAATTCGGCCCTAGCCTCGAACTGCCACAGGATGCCCGCAGTATGGCAGACCTGTCTCGAGCACTTCCCCTGCGCACGGACGACGTACGGGAGGCACTTCCATGAGCACTAACAGCGACACGGACAGGGCCGGCGAACCGCCCTCGGACCCGGTCGGCAGGCGCGAAGGCCGGGTGCGCTGGCGGAAGTCGGCCGCCGTGGCGGTGCCGGCGGTCCTCGCCGTCGGTGCGATGGCCGTGGTCATGGCGCAGGGCGCGCTCGCCGCGTCGTTCGCCGTCTCCGGGACCGCCTTCCAGGTCTCCTCGTCGAAGCTGAGCAGCAAGGGCCTCGCCTCGTACGTGCAGACGGACCGCTCCGTCGACGGCAAGGGGCATCCGGTCGCGCTGCTCGGCATAGGCGAGGCCACGCTCGCCGACATCTGCCAGGCCGCCGAGGTGCAGACCCCGCTGGGCACGGTGGTCTTCAAGCTGACGGCGGGCGGCGCGGCCGGGGAGGTCACGGCCAGCAACCTCGTCATCGACGGCGAGGACCTCGACGGGGACGCGACCTTCGGCACGGCGCAGATCGGCCGGGACGCCTCCACCCTCGACCGGGTGGACGGGGTCAGGGGGGAGCCGGGGAAGTTCGGGCTCCAGGCCGGGGACATCGAGGTGGTCGGGGTGAGATCGCACGCCTGGTCCGCGACCGGCGGGAACTTCCGCCTGAAGGGCATGCGCCTGAGCGTGGGCCTGGACGGCGAGAAGTGCTTCTGAGCCGCCCCCGGCCGCCGCTCGCCTTCTCCCGGCAGCGGCGCCGGCTGCGCGCCTGGCGCCGGACCCGGCCGTTCTGGGGCGGACTCCTGGTCGTCCTCGGCGGGGCGGAGCTGCTGCTGGTCCCGCTCTCCCCGCTGACCGTGCTGGTGAGTCTGGGGCTCGGCGGGATCGCGGCGATCGGGATCGGCGCCGCACTGGTCGTGGCGGGCCTGTTCCTGTGGTTCCTGCCGCAGGCACGGACGTACGTCTCCGTCCACGCGCTGCTGCTGTCGGTGCTGTCGTTCCTGGCGACCAACCTGGGCGGGTTCCTGGTCGGCATGCTGCTCGGGATCACCGGGAGCGCGCTGGCCTTCGGGTGGACGCCGCTCCCGGACGCGGCCGCCGACGGGGAGGACCCGTACGGGCACCGGCCGGGCGGGACCGGCCCGCGGGCGCTCGCCGCCGTACTGCCGGTGCTGCTGGCGGCCGTACTGGCGACGGGGGCCCCGCCCGCGAGGGCGGCGGCCGCCCCGCAGGGGCCGCCGACGGCACCCCGGACTCCCCCGACGGTCACCACTTCGCTCTTCGCCCCGCAGGGCTTCGCCTTCGCGGGGGTCGGCGAGGTCGCGACGGCCGACGGGCCGCTGAAGGTGCTGGTGCTGAAGATGCGGGCGGCCTCGCTGACCGACTACCGGCTGCGCACCCGCGACGGCCGCGAGGAGTACGGGCTGGCCGCCGGCTCCCTGGAGCTGCGGGGCAACGTGACCTTGTACCTGACGAAGTTCAGCGGCTGCATCGAGGGGCTGCTGTGCGTCACCTTCAGCCCGGAAGGGCTGCCCGCTCCCCCGGTGATCCCGCCGTTCGTCTTCATGACGCGGGTCAGCGCGGAGCAGGCGCTGGTCACCTCGGACGTGATCGTCACGGACGGCCTGCGGCTGGAGGCCTCGTAGGCGCGCCGCGCCCGGAGGCCCCGCACACCCCTACGGGTCCGTCGCGCGCGGGCCCGCGGGTCAGAGCCAGCCGACCTGCGTGACGAACATGGCGACGACGACCACCAGCGTCCAGCCGAGCACGTGCTCAAGCCACGTGGAGTGGTCCTTGGGGCCACCGGTGCCGACGAGGCTGCGGGCGCGGGCGGTGAGGGAGGCGCTGTGTGCGGTCATGCCGTCCAATGTGACAGCGTTCGCGGCTTTCGCGGTAGAGACGGCCGTCACTCGTGGCGCGTATCACGTGCCCCCGGCATGCCACCGGGCCCCGGCCGGCTCGCGGTCGGGGCCCGGCGCGTACGGGTCGTACGGGCTGTACGCGTCGTACGGGGCGTGCGGGTCAGGCGGTGCGGTTGCGGCCCGCCATGCCCGCCATGGCGAGTGCGAGCAGCAGCGCGACGGCGCCGGTGATGACGTTGCTGAGCACACTGCGGGTGGTGCTGACGTCACCGGCGATGACCCAGGGAGCCACGATCGTCCAGGCTCCGATGGCGACCGCCGTCCAGGCCATCGCATGGGTGCGCTCGTACGCGGAGCCGAGTCCGCTCATGCACAGGCAGTACGCCACGCCGGCGATCAGGTTGTTGACCGCCAGAGAGCCGAGTCCGCTGAACCCGGCGATCCAGGGCGAGGCCGCCAGGTACAGGCCGGTGATGAGGGCCAGCGCCTCCACGGCCTGCGCGGCGGGGGTGCTGGTGACCCGCTCGAACCGGGAGCGCATCTCGGCGAGGTCGGGGTGGTGTTCGATGCTGTGGGTGGTCATGGCGGGCCGCCTCCTGTAGAAGCCTTATGTGCCCTTTATGGCTTTATGTTCCGCTTATCTGCGCCCGCGGTCAACGGGTGTGTGCCGCATGTCCGCTGCATGCCGGTCACAGCACTCCCACGGCCCGCAGGGCCGCGATCTGGACGGCGCTCGGCCGGGCCGGGGCGTACAGGTAGCAGACGCCTCCGGAGCCGGACGCAACCTTCCCCGCGGCATTCGTACGCTTCGTCCGCAGCCAGGCGTTCTCCCACTCCCGGCGCCTGTACACGCGGCGGACGGCCGTGTCGTCGGGCGAGTTCGGGTCGTTGGCGACCACGTCCCCGGCGGCGGTGAAGCCGACGACGGTCATCAGGTGGCCCGCCGTCCCGTAGCCGGCTCCGGTGAGCTCCTCAGCGCGGAAGGACAGCGAGGTGATCACCGGGATGCCGGAGCCGATCAGGGTCTCCACGTCCGCGAGGGAATGGAGCCGGGTCACCACCCCGGCGAGATCGGTGTACGTGGCGGCGTACGCGGCGTTGAAGGACCAGTTGCCGCAGCCCTTGTACGCGCTGTCGTAGGTGGACCGGGCGGCGTGGCAGACCTGCGGATCGGGGTAGCGGGCATCCACCCAGGCCAGGTCCCCGGCGGCCGGCTTGCGGCCCCAGTACTCGATGGTCATCTGGGAGGAGGTGGGGCTGCACCAGGCCTCGCCGCCGTTGTCGTACTGGGGGTAGTGGCCCTTGTGGAGCTCCTGCGAGTAGCGGGGGACCTTCAGTTCGCGGGCCTTGCCCACGGGGGCGCAGGCGGGGACGGTGAACCGGTCCGGGACGTCGGAGACCATGGCCCCGGCCAACCACACCGTCGGGGTCAGGGCGGCGCCGGGCTTGCGGTGGAGGGTCAGGCGCAGCTGCCAGTCGGCGATCCGTACGCCGTTGGCCTTCGCGGGCGCGTCGACGGCGAGCGTGTCGGTCCACACGGTGGTGCTGCCGTCGCTCTGGCCGTCCACGGAGGTGCGGCGCACGTCCCCGTCGCCGGAGGCCCAGCGGCCCATCACGTACCAGGGGCCGACGGCCCCGCTGCCGTACGTGGCGCGCAGTTCGATCTGGATCCAGGTGCCCGCCGGGGTGTGGGCGTTCCAGGAGGCGACGGCCTCGGTCCCGGGTACGGAGGAGCGGTACACCGGGGAGGTCCAGACCGCGTACTCCCAGGTCGCCTTCTTCGCGGTGTGCGGGTCGGTGTACTCGGTGCGGCCGGCCGGGATGTCGATCACCAGGCCGGGGCGGGAGCCGGCGAGGGCGGCGGTGCCGTGGTGCGTGCCGGCCAGCCAGTGCGCGTACGAGTACCAGAACCGGTTGTCGACCGCCCTGGCCGCGGCTTCGCCCGGCGCGTCCCCGGCGCGCTCCGCCTCACCCCGCGGGCCGTCCTCCCCGCGGGTGGCGGCCGCCGAGGCGCGGCCACCGGGGACCGCCGCGGCGGCGGTCGCGGCGAGGGCGAGGGCCAGCAGGGCCCGGCGTGGCGTGGGTGCGGTCATCGGCGTGGCCCCCAAGGGTCGGTGCGGCGGGTCGGTCCCCCACCCTTCCAGTTCCCGTCCGCCCGGGGGCGAAGCCACGACCCCGCGTCGGGGTGACGTGGGACCTTCGCAGGCCAGGGCCCTACTCTGGCCGGGTGGAGCCTCAGCCGTCACCCCCGTCACCCCCGTCGCTCGGGTCGCTCGCGCGCGAGCTCTCCGCCCTGCCGCCCTCGCTGGGTCCGGTCCGGCTGATCGCCGTCGACGGGCACGCCGGGTCGGGCAAGAGCACGTTCGCCGGGCTGCTCGCCGAGGCGCTGGGCGGGGCTCCGGTGCTGCACCTGGACGACATCGCCACTCACGAGGAGCTCTTCTCGTGGGTGCGGCGGCTGCGCGCGCAGGTGCTGGAACCGCTCGCCGCCGGCCGGGCGGCCCGCTGGACCCCGTACGACTGGGTGGAGCGGCACTTCGGCCCCGAGCGGGTGCTGGAGCCGGTTCCGCTTCTGCTGATCGAAGGGGTCGGGGCCGGGCGTCGGGCGCTGCGCCCGCATCTGGCGCGACTGCTGTGGATGGAGACCCCGCGGGTGCAGTCCTGGGGGCGCGGGCGAAATCGGGACGGGCGTGAACTTTCCGACTTCTGGGACGGATGGGAGCGCGCGGAGCTCGCGCACTTCGCGGATGATCCTTCGCGCCCCTTCGCCGACACTTTGGTACGCCAGAGCGGTACGGGATACGAGTGGACTTCCGGGACGGATGCGACAGCCGGAAGGGCCTCTTCGCTCACTCAAGGTGACGAATTCCCCCGGGCCTGAGCCGCTCGGCGCATCCGCCCGCGCGGGCCCGTACCGACGTGCTTGACCTGGCCCCCGCACCGGCCTTACGTTCTCAATGCGCGGTCTTTCCAGGCCGCAGCGGACGCGAAGCCCCCGATTGTTCCCCCGTGATCGGGGGCTTCGTTCTGCCCCGGGCCGTTTCCCCACCGGCGCCGCGCGGGCCCGACCACCCCGAAACCTTCACCCTGAGTCACCTCGCGCGCCCCTGGTGCGCCTGCGACCGGTGCCCGCCGCACCCTACGTATGGTGCCTGGCCGCAGGTACGATGCACCCCTGATTTCATCGGCGCGGTGGACAACTCGCGGGCGCACCGCGGGGGTTGCCGTGCACCACGGGGGCAGGCTTGTGGGGGATGTGATGGATTTCGGCACGCCGGGCACGCACGCCCCGGCCGAACTCGCCTGGCTGCGCGGGGTGGACGCCTGCACCATGGGCGCCTATCCGCAGGCCGAGGAGGAGTTCCGGGCGGCCGTACGACTGGATCCCTCGATGGCCGACGCGTGGCTGGGCCTGCACGCGCTCCGGGTGGACACCACGAACGCCTTATTGCGCATGTACGCCTACCGCGACCGCTTCGGCGAGCAGCGGGCCCGCCACCGGCGGACGCTGAACTCCTGGTACTGGCTCGGCTGGTGGGTCCAGCCGGTGCTGGAGAGCCGGCGGGACCTGCTGCTGGCCCACGCCTCGCACTGGCTGGACGGCCGGCACGTCCCCGAGCTGGACCAGGCGCTGGCCGCCCTGCCGCCGGTGGACGCCGACGCGCAGGTGCGGTTCCTGCACGCCTGCCGCGCCTACCTGGTCAAGGACTGGGAGCAGCTGGTGCGGCACACCGAGCCGCTGGTGGACGATCCGCTGCTCGGGATCGAGGCGGGCCTGTTCGGCGGGATGGCCCGGGTCCGCCTGGAGATGTACGGGCAGGCCGAACCGATGCTCTCGGCGGCGCTGATGCGCTGTCGCAGCGAGCAGCCGCAGCGCAAGGAGCTGCGGTACTGGCTGGCGCGGGCGCACGAGGGCACCGGGCGCAGCGCGGCGGCCCTGCCGCTGTACCGGGCGGTGCACCGGGTGGACCCGGCTTTCATGGACACCGCCGCCCGGCTGACGGCGATCGAGGACAGCGACTACGTCGACGGGGCCGACGGGTACGCCGGATACGCCGCTTCCGGCTACGAGGGGTACGTCGGCCACGATCTGTCCCCCGTCGGCGGGGACTTCGCGGCGGTGGCCCTCGGCGGCGGCCCCGTCCAGGACATCGCGGCGGACGGACAGGCGGAGCCGGATCCGCTGATGGCGCCGGATCCGGATCCGCGGTTCGGGGCGCCGGGCACGGGCCGGGTGGAGGGCGTGCGCCGCAAGGTGGCGGTCCCGCCGCAGACGGCCCCCGGCGGACTGCCGGCGGGGCCTGCCGATCCGGAACTGCTCGCCGCGGCGCTCGCGGAGCTGGAGCGGATGGTGGGCCTGGAGCCGGTGAAACGGCAGGTGAAGGCGCTCTCCGCACAGCTGCACATGGCCAGGCTCCGGGCCGGGCAGGGGCTTCCGGTGCAGCCTCCGAAGCGGCACTTCGTCTT
The DNA here is from genome assembly GCF_001044425.1 of Streptomyces roseus. GTDB lineage: Bacteria > Actinomycetota > Actinomycetes > Streptomycetales > Streptomycetaceae > Streptomyces > Streptomyces roseus. The sequence continues at coordinate 28,559 of NZ_LFML01000022.1, read as the reverse complement.
CTCCGGGCCCTCGGGCACCGGCAAGACCACGGTGGCGCGGATCCTGGGCCGGGTCTTCTACGCACTCGGGCTGCTGGGCGGGGACCACCTGGTGGAGGCCCAGCGGGCGGACCTGGTGGGCGAGTTCCTCGGGCAGACGGCCGTGAAGGCGAACGAGCTCATCGATTCCGCGATCGGCGGGGTGCTCTTCGTGGACGAGGCGTACAGCCTCTCCAACACCGGGTACAGCAAGGGCGACGCGTACGGGGACGAGGCCCTCCAAGTACTGCTGAAGCGCGCCGAGGACAACCGGGACCACCTGGTGGTCATCCTGGCCGGCTACCCGGCGGGGATGGACCGGCTGCTGGCCGCCAACCCGGGGCTGTCCTCGCGGTTCACGACCCGGGTCGACTTCCCCAGCTACCGGCCGCCGGAACTGACCGCCATCGGCGGGGTGCTGGCGGATGCCAACGGGGACTGCTGGGACGAGGAGGCCCTGGACGAGCTGCGCAGCATCAGCGGGCACGTGGTCGAGCAGGGCTGGATCGACGAGCTGGGCAACGGCCGCTTCCTGCGCACGCTGTACGAGAAGAGCTGCGCGTACCGCGACCTGCGGCTGGCGGGCTTCCCCGGCGAGCCCTCCCGCGACGACCTGGCGACGCTGCGGCTGCCGGACCTGATGCAGGCCTACGGGGAGGTCCTGTCGGGCCGGGGCCCGCAGGACCGCGACCGGCCGGAGCCGCCCCCGATGTAGCGCCGGCGCCGCCGCCCCGCGGGGGTTTCGCGGGGCGGCGGCGGCTCACGCTCCGGCGCGGCTGGTCTGGCGGGGTCCCGGACGGCGGGCCGGGACGCGGTGCGCGGGATCGCGTACCTCGCCGACCAGCATCTCCAGGACGTCCTCCAGGGCGACCAGGCCCAGCACCCGTCCGGCCGGGTCGGCGACCTGGGCCAGATGGGTGGCGTCCCGGCGCATGACGCTGAGCGCGTCGTCCAGCGGGAGGGTGGCGGACAAGGTGGTCATCCGCCGCCAGACCCGCTGGGGAACGGCCCGCTCCCGGTCCTCCAGGTCCAGGACGTCCTTCACGTGCAGGTAGCCCATGAAGGCGCCGTTCTCGGAGCGGACCGGGAAGCGGGAGTAACCGGTGCGGACCGTCAGCTGCTCGATCTGGCGCGGGGTGGCCGAGGGGCCGACCGTGACGAGCCGGTCCCGGGCGAGCAGGACGTCGGTGACCGGGCGGCTGCCCAGCTCCAGGGCGTCCTCCAGGCGCTCCTGCTCCCCCGGCTCCAGGAGCCCGGCCTGCCGGGAGTCCTCGACGAGCCGGCCGAGCTGCGCGCTGGTGTAGACGGCCTCGACCTCGTCCTTGGGCTCCACCTTGAACAGGCGGAGCACCAGGTGCGCGCAGGAGCCCAGCGCGCTGGTCACGGGCCCGCACAGCCGGGCGAAGGCCACCAGGCCCGGGCTGAACCAGAGGGCGGTCTTCTCGGGCGCCGCCATGGCCAGGTTCTTCGGCACCATCTCGCCGATGACCAGGTGCAGGAAGACGACGGCGGCGAGCGCCACCGCGTAGCCCAGCGGGTGGATCATGCCCTGCGGGACGTGCGCCGCGTGGAAGAGCGGCTCCAGCAGGCGGGCCACCGTCGGCTCGGCGACCGCGCCGAGGGTCAGGGAGCAGATGGTGATGCCGAACTGGGCCGCCGCCATCATCCGCGGCAGGTTCTCCAGGCCGTACAGCACCTGGCGGGCCCGCTTGGACTCCTTGGCGAGCGGCTCGATCTGGCTGCGCCGTACGGAGACGAGCGCGAACTCGGCACCGACGAAGAAACCATTGGCCAGGACCAGGAGCAGGGCGAAGAGCAGTTGGAGGGCGTTCATCGGCCGGCGCCTTCCAGCTGTGCCGACGGGGCCGACTGGTTCGGCTGCGGCGTCCTCGCGTCCGGGGAGACCTGCCGGCCGGGCCCGGACACGCGCCCGCCCGCATCGATCCGGACGGTCGCGCGGGCGGCCTCGGGGCCGGTCCCGTGCGCGGCGGCGGGGACGGTGCCCTGCCGGACCAGCCGGACGCGTTCGGCGCGGTTGCGGCCGACCTGGCGTACGGAGAGCTTCCAGCCGGGCAACTCGGCCCGGTCCCCGGGGGCCGGAATCCGGCCCAGCAGGTCGGCGACGAGGCCGGCGACGGTCTCGTACGGGCCTTCGGGCACTTCCAGGCCTATCCGGCGCAGGGTCTGCACCCGGCAGCTGCCGTCGGCCTCCCAGGAGGGCCGGCCGTCCTCGGCGGGCACGGCGGCCAGCTCGGGGCTCTCGTCCTCGGCGAGGTCGTGCTCGTCGCGGACCTCTCCGACGAGCTCCTCGACGATGTCCTCCAGGGTGACCACCCCGGCCGTGCCGCCGTACTCGTCGACGACGACGGCCATCGGCTGCTCGCTGCGCAGCCGCTCCAGCAGCGGCTGCACCGGCAGGGAGCCGGGCACCAGCAGCGGGGCGACGCAGATCCGGCTCACGGTGGTGCGGGTGCGCTCGGACTCGGGCACGGCGAGGGCGTCCTTGAGGTGGACGACCCCGGTGACCTCGTCGATGCGCTCCCGGTAGACCGGGAAGCGGGACAGCCCGGTGGCGCGGGTCAGGTTCAGCACGTCGGCCGCGGTGGCCGTGTGCTGGAGGGCGCTGACCTTCACCCGGGGGGTCATGACGTGCTGGGCCGTGAGCTCGCCCAGCGAGAGGGTCCGTACGAAGAGGTCGGCGGTGTCCTGTTCGAGGGCGCCGGCCTGGGCCGAATGACGGACCAGGGAGACCAGTTCGCCGGGGGTGCGGGCGGAGGCCATCTCGTCGGCCGGCTCCACGCCGAGCATCCGGACGAGCCGGTTGGCGACGGCGTTGAGGGCCGCGATGACCGGCCGGAAGGCTCGGGAGAAGACCTGCTGCGGGCCGGCCACGAACCGGGCCACCTGCAGCGGCCGGGAGACGGCCCAGTTCTTCGGGACGAGCTCGCCGACGACCATCTGGACGGCGGAGGCGAGCAGCATGCCGATGAAGACGGCGATGCCGGAGACGGCTCCCGCCGGCAGGCCGGTGGCCGCGAGCGGCCCCGTCAGCAGCCCGGCGAGGGCCGGCTCGGCGAGCATGCCGACCACGAGGGAGGTGATGGTGATGCCGAGCTGGGTGCCGGAGAGCTGGAAGGACAGCTCCCGCAGGGCCTCGACCACCGTGCGGGCACGGCGGTCGCCCTCGGCTGCGGCGCGTTCGGCCTCGGGCCGTTCCACGGTGACGAGGCCGAATTCGGCCGCCACGAAGAAGCCGTTGGCGAGGATCAGGGCGAATGCCGCCACGAGCAGAAGTAGCGGGATGGTCATGCCGCCGCCTCCGTGGGGAGGGCGGCGCGGGTACTACCGGACGATCCGTCCATTGCTGGAGGGAGTCACTCCTCAAGTCGCAGGTGCCCGCGGGCCTCGGGGTCCCGGGGCCGGTGGGGGGCGCATGGCTGCGCCCGCCACCAGGGTAGTCACTGAGATCGCCGCCGCAATGGGACGCAGCGGCCGACCGTGGCTCCGGTGCTTCGCACGAGAGCCGCTCAAGGCCCGTTCCGGGCCGGTTCCCCGGCTGTTCGCCGGGTGTTCGAGCTTCCGCCGTCCGGAGTCCGCGGGGGGACGTCCGTGCGGACCGGCTCCTAAGGGGTGTCGGGCCCGGTTCCCCGGGCTTCGGCGAGCGCGCGCAGCGCGCGGGCGTCGCCGATGGCCTGCTGCCTGGCCACGCCCGGCTGGATGCCGAGGGCGGGCAGGCTCGTACCGTCGCTGAGGTCCAGGAACACCCACGGGTCGCCCGGGCGGAGGTTCACGCGCAGGATCTGCGCCCACTCCAGGCGGCGGGTGCTGGTCAGGTTCACGACGGTGACGCCCGCCTCGTCCGCGACCACCTTGGGGCGGCTGAGCAGGACGAGTACGGACGACAGGAGGACGGCGGTGAGGATGAAGCTGAGCCGCTCCCCCGGGCCGAGGTTCTCCAGCAGCAGGGCGATCGCCGTGATGGTGGCGAACATGGCGAGCCCGACGCCCAGCAGGACCGCCCGGGTGCGGGTCGGCCGGAAGGTGACCGGCAGGGCGGGCGGTGCGGGCTGGGCGGCGGACTCGGCCATGGTGCGGGAGATGCCTTCGGGAGGGGGTGTACGGATCACGGGGGCGGCCGGCCGTGTGGACGGCCGGGCCGGGTCAGAGGCGGCAGGCGTGGATCGAGGTGGTGAGGATCGCGCGCGCGCCGAGCTCGTACAGGTCGTCCATGATCCGCTGCGCTTCCTTGGCCGGGACCATCGCGCGGACGGCGACCCAGCCCTCGTTGTGCAGCGGGGAGATGGTCGGCGACTCCAGGCCCGGGGTGAGGGCGACGGCCCGCTCCAGGTGCTCGGCCCGGCAGTCGTAGTCCATCATCACGTAGCTGCGGGCCACCAGGACGCCCTGGAGGCGCCGCAGGAACTGCTGGGCCTGCGGGTTCTCGGCGTCGGCGCCGTTGCCGCGGATGACCACGGCCTCGGAGGTGAGGATCGGCTCGCCGATGACCTCCAGGCCGGCGTTGCGCAGGCTGGTGCCGGTCTCGACGACGTCCGCGATGACCTGGGCGACGCCGAGCTGGATGGCGGTCTCGACCGCGCCGTCCAGGTGCACGACGGAGGCGTCGATGCCCTGCTCGGCGAGGTGCTTGGCGACGATTCCCTCGTACGAGGTCGCGATCGTCATCCCGGTGAAGTCCTCGGGGCCCTTCGCGGTGCCGGGCTTGGTGGCGTAGCGGAAGGTGGAGCGGCCGAAGTTCAGCGGGAGGATCTCCTCCGCGCTGGCGCCGGAGTCCAGCAGCAGGTCACGGCCGGTGATGCCGATGTCCAGCTTGCCCGAGGCCACGTAGATGGCGATGTCCTTGGGGCGGAGGTAGAAGAACTCCACGCCGTTCTCGGGGTCGAGGACCACGAGCTCCTTGGACTCCTTGCGCTGGCGGTAGCCGGCCTCATGGAGCATCGCCGACGCCGCTCCGGAGAGTGAACCCTTGTTGGGGACGGCGATGCGCAGCATGGGGCTTCCTTCAGTGCGTGGAGTGCGAAAGGTGTGGGCTGGGGAGCGGGCGGGGGCCCGGGGTGAGGAGCTCCGGCCTAGAGGTGCGCGTAGACGTCGTCGAGGGAGATCCCGCGCGCGACCATCATCACCTGGACGTGGTACAGCAGCTGGGAGATCTCCTCGGCGGCGGCTTCCTTGCCCTCGTGCTCGGCGGCCATCCAGACCTCGGCGGCCTCCTCGACGATCTTCTTGCCGATCGCATGGACGCCCTTGCCGACGAGCTCGGCGGTCCGGGAGGTGCTGGGGTCGCCGTTGGCGGCCTTGAGCTGGAGCTCGCTGAAGAGCTCTTCGAAGCTCTTGGAGGGTGTGTTCGCCATGATGGTCCTCAGAATACGGGGTCCCCCGCCGCCACTCAGCGCCAGGGTTCGCTGACGGACCGCAGGGTCGCAGCGGTGGAGACGGCGGCGATGACCGCTTCGTGTCCCTTGTCCTCGTTCGACCCCTCGAGCCCGGCGCGGTCCAGCGCCTGCTCGTCGTTGTCGCAGGTCAGTACGCCGAAGCCGACGGGGACTCCGGTGTCGATCGACACCTGCACCAGGCCTTGGGTGACGCCCTGGCAGACGTATTCGAAGTGCGGGGTGCCGCCGCGGATGACGACTCCGAGGGCGACGATGGCATCGTAGCCGCGACCGGCCAGTACCTTCGCCACCACCGGGAGCTCGAAGCTGCCCGGGACGCGCAGCAGGGTGGGCTCGTCGATTCCCAGTTCGTGCAGGGCGCGCAGCGCGCCGTCGACGAGCCCGTCCATGACCTTCTCGTGCCACTGGGCCGCGATGACGGCGACACGGAGGTCTCCGCAGTTCCTGACACTCAGTTCGGGTGCGCCCTTGCCGCTCACAGCTGTGCTCCTCGGTTCTTCGGGGTGTGGGGTGTGTGTGGTGTGTGGTGTGCGTCGGTGGTGGTGGTGCTGGTGGTGCTTACCGGTCGGTCACTGGTTGCCGCAGGCGGAGGGGGTCACGGTCTGCTCGAGCCAGGGCAGGTCGTGGCCCATCCGGTCCCGCTTGGTGCGCAGGTACCGCAGATTGTGCTCGCCCGCCTCCGTCGGCATGGCCACCCGGTCGTTGACCGCGATGCCGTACCGTTCGAGGGCGGCGGACTTGTCGGGGTTGTTGGTGAGCAGCCGCACGCTCCTGACGCCGAGGTCGGCGAGGATCTGCGCGCCGGCGGCGTAGTCGCGGGCGTCGGCCGGCAGGCCGAGCTCCAGGTTGGCGTCGAGGGTGTCGCGGCCGCGCTCCTGGAGCTCGTACGCGCGCAGCTTGGAGACCAGCCCGATGCCGCGGCCCTCGTGACCGCGCAGGTAGACGACGACTCCGCGGCCCTCCTCCTTGATGCGGGCCATGGACGCGTGGAGCTGGGGGCCGCAGTCGCAGCGCAGGGAGTGGAAGATGTCGCCGGTCAGGCACTCGGAGTGCATTCTGACCACCACGTCCTGGCCGTCGCCGATCTCGCCGTGGACGAGGGCCACGTGCTCGACGCCGTCGACGGTGGAGCGGAAGCCGTGGGCCGTGAAGTCCCCGTGGGCGGTCGGCAGGGTGACCGTGGCCTCGCGGCGGACGGTCGGCTCGGCCGAGCGGCGGTAGGCGATCAGGTCCTCGATGGAGATGATCGTCAGTCCGTGCTTGCGGGCGAAGGGGATCAGCTCGGGCAGGCGCAGCATGACGCCGTCCTCGCCGGCGATCTCCACGATCGCGCCGACGGGGCGCAGGCCCGCCAGGCGGGCGAGGTCGACGGCGGCCTCGGTGTGGCCGTTGCGCACCAGGACCCCGCCGGGCTTGGCGCGCAGCGGGAAGACGTGGCCCGGGCGTACGAAGTCCGAGGGGCCCGAGACCCCGTCGGCGAGCATCCGCAGGGTGGTGGAGCGGTCGGCGGCCGAGATGCCGGTGGTGACGCCGTGGGCGGCGCTCGCGTCGACGGAGACCGTGAAGGCGGTCTGCATCGACTCGGTGTTGTGCTGGACCATCTGGGGCAGTTCGAGCCGCTCCAGCTCGGGGCCCTCCATGGGGGCGCAGATCAGGCCGCGGCACTCGCTCATCATGAACGCGACGATCTCGGGGGTGGCCTTCTCGGCGGCGATGACGAGGTCGCCCTCGTTCTCGCGGTCCTCGTCGTCGACGACGACGACCGGCCGGCCGGCCGCGATGTCGCGGATGGCCTGTTCGACCGGGTCGAGCCGGAAAACGGCGTCGAGGACGGCGTCGATGTCGGGCACGGGCTTGAGGGTGGTCATGCCGTTGCTCCTTCGAGGGCCGGGGCGGGGGTGGTGCGCGAACGCTGGTACCAGTCGTGGGCGCCCCACAGGACGAGCGCGAAGTAGACGACGTAGACGAGACCCGAGAAGGCCAGTCCGTTGGTGAAGGCGAGCGGGACGCCGACCAGGTCGACGAGGAGCCAGGCGAACCAGAACTCGACGAGGCCGCGGGCCTGGGCGACCATCGCGACGATCGTGCCGACGAAGATGTAGGCGTCGGCCCACGGGCTCCACGACAGGTTCGGGAAGAGCGTGAACAGGCCGCCGACGGCGAGGGTTCCGAGGGCCGCCCCGCCCAGGAGCAGTCCGCGCTCCGTCCAGGTGGCGGTGCGCACCGCCAGGGTGCCGTCCTGGGCCTGGCGGCGGCCGCGCTGCCAGGCGTTCCAGCCCCAGGCCGCCACGCCGATGACGAGGAGCTGCTTGCCGACGCCGCCGGCGAGGTGGGCGGAGGCGTACGCGGCGATGAGGATCAGGCCGGACAGGAGCTGGGCGGGCCAGGTCCATATGGAGCGGCGCCAGCCGAGGGCGAGGGCCGCCAGGCCCATCAGGTTGCCGATCATGTCGGACCAGATGACCTTCTGGCCGAAGACCGTGAAGGCCTCCGCGTTGAGCCAGGTCAGGGCGGTCACGGCTGGTCCTCCTTGGCGGTCAGCGGGTCCACTCCGGCGGCGAGCAGGCGCTCGACGTACTTGGCGAGGACGTCGACTTCGAGGTTGACCGGGTCGCCGGGCTTCTTCAGGCCGAGCGTGGTCAGCGCGAGGGTGGTGGGGATGAGGCTGATGGTGAACCAGTCCGCGGCGGCCTCGACCACGGTGAGGCTGACGCCGTCCACCGTGATGGAGCCCTTTTCCACGACGTAGCGGGCCAGTTTCGGCGGGAGCGAGACCTTGACGATCTCCCAGTGCTCGGAGGGCGTCCTGGACAGGATCTCGCCGGTTCCGTCCACGTGCCCCTGGACCAGGTGCCCGCCGAGCCGTCCGCCGAGGGCCATCGGGCGCTCCAGGTTGACCCGGGAGCCCGCGTGGAGGGCGCCGAGGCTGGAGCGGTCGAGGGTCTCCTGCATGACGTCGGCGGTGAACTCGCCGTCGCCGGTCTCCACGACGGTCAGGCAGACGCCGTTGACGGCGATGGAGTCGCCGTGCTTGGCGCCGTCGGTGACGACGGGTCCGCGCAGGCGGAAGCGGGAGGCCTCGGAGAGCTCCTCGACGGCGGTGACCTCGCCCAGTTCTTCGACGATTCCGGTGAACACTCAGTGCTCCTTGGGGGCGGTGGGGGTGGGGACGGCTTCGGACACGGGTACGGCGGTGATGCGCAGATCGGCGCCGACGCGGACGGCCTCGGTGATGTCGAGGCGTACCGCGCGGGCGATGTTCGTGATGCCGGCGTCGGCGAGGGCGGCGGGGCCGGAGCCGAGGAGGGCCGGGGCGAGGTAGCCGATGACGCGGTCGACGGCTCCGGCTTCGAGGAAGGCCCCCGCCAGGGTGGGGCCGCCTTCCAGGAAGACGGAGCGCACGCCGCGGGCGTGCAGCCGTGCGAGCAGGTCGTGGACGGCGATGCGGCCGTCGTGCAGGGGCAGCCGCAGCAGATCGGCGCCGGGCAGGTGCCGGGTGTCGGCGTCCTCTGCGACGACGAGCAGGGTGGGCGCGGCGTCGTCGAGGATGCGGGCGGTCGGCAGGATCGCGGCGCGGGTGTCGAGGGCGACGCGCAGGGGCTGGGTGGCACCTTCGACGCCGCGGACGGCCAGGTGCGGGTCGTCGGCGCGCAGGGTGCCGCCGCCGACCAGGACGGCGTCGGACTCGGCGCGCAGCCGGTGGACGTCGGCGCGGGACTCCGGGCCGGTGATCCAGCGGCTGCTGCCGTCCTCGGCGGCGCTGCGGCCGTCGAGGGTGGCGGCGTACTTCCAGGTCACGTGCGGGCGGCCCAGGCGCACGGAGGTGAGCCAGGCGGCGTTGCCGGCGGCGGCCTCGGCCTCCAGGAAGGGGCCCTCGGCCTTGATCCCGGCGGCGCGCAGGGTGTCGGCGCCGCCGCTGGCCTGCGGGTTCGGGTCGGGGACGGCGTAGACCACGCGGGTGACGCCGGCCTCGACGAGCGCCTGGGCGCAGGGGCCCGTGCGACCGGTGTGGTTGCAGGGTTCGAGGGTGACGTACGCGGTGGCGCCGCGGGCCGCCTCCCCGGCGGCGCGCAGGGCGTGGACCTCAGCGTGCGGGCCGCCGGCCCGCTGGTGCCAGCCCTCACCGACGACGGTGCCCGCGGCGTCGGTGATGACGCAGCCGACGACCGGGTTCGGGCTGGTGGAGCCGAGGCCGCGGGCGGCGAGCGCGATGGCGCGGCGCATGGCCCGCGCGTCGGCGGCGGCCATGGCGTCGACGGGGGTCGCGGCCTCACCGAAGGCGGCGTGCGGTGCGTGCGCGGCGTGGTTCGCCACCGGGTCCTCCTGCCTCATCGGGCACGGACTCCGGGGCCTGTCGGGATACGACAGATGAAGCGGTACAGCACACGCGGGGACGCCGAGGCCGAAATTCGGTCCGTCCGGACGCATCCGCGGGGATGCGCCGAGTGAACCGCCGACGGCGGCGTACCGGTGACTGGCCCGCCGCGCACTGCCTCCCATCCGGACTTTCACCGTCGGTCCAGGAATTTCACCTGGTCAACCGGCCGCTGGCTGCGGACGGGTCGCGGACTATACCGCCGGTTCGGAATTACACCGACCCCGGAGTGCGCTGCTTACTGGTACTGCTGCCAGTTTGCCACGGTCGATCGTCGGCCATGCGAGCGAGGCGCTGTGGCCTGGGTCACAAGGGGGCGCTCGCGCCGGAGTCCGTCAGGTTGCGCCGTGATTGGTCCAGACCTATTGACGGGTTGGTCTAGTCCTCTTAACGTTCCCTTCATCTTCCCCGGGAGACAGCCCGTCAGATGTGCGCACGTCGCGGGCCGACACGCACCAATTCTCCGCCTGTTGTGTCCTTTTGTGCCCGCCATCCTCCCCTCCCCAGGAGGCACCATGCCGTCCCCCACACGTACGAGAGCGATGCTGCTGGCATCCGGCGCGGCGATCGCCGGACTGCTGGTCGGTGGGCTCTCGGCGGGCGTTTCCCACGCCGCCGACAACGAGAGCTGTCGCCCCGACGGGCTGTACAAGACGGCCGGAGTCGACGTCCCGTACTGCTCGGTCTACGACTCCGAGGGCCGCGAGAAGATGGGCGCCGACCACCAGCGCCGCGTCATCGGATACTTCACCGGCTGGCGGACGGGCAAGGACGGCACTCCCGCCTACCTCGCCAACAACGTCCCGTGGTCCAAGGTCACCCACCTGAACTACGCCTTCGCCCACGTGGGCTCCGACAACAAGATCTCGGTCGGCGCCGACAACGCGAACAACGCCGCCACCGGGATGACCTGGCCGGGGGTGGCGGGCGCCGAGATGGACCCGGCCCTCCCGTACAAGGGCCACTTCAACCTGCTGAACAAATTCAAGAAGCAGTACCCGAACGTCAAGACGCTGATCTCGGTCGGCGGCTGGGCCGAGACCGGCGGCTACTTCGGCGACGACGGCAACCGCGTCGCGTCCGGCGGCTTCTACTCGATGGCCACCAACGCCGACGGCTCGGTCAACCAGGCCGGGATCGACACCTTCGCGGACTCCTCCGTCGCGTTCATCCGCAAGTACGGGTTCAACGGCGTCGACATCGACTACGAGTACCCGACCACGATGAAGGACGCCGGCAACCCGCTGGACTGGCAGCTCTCCAACGCCCGCCGGGCCGGCCTGGTCCAGGGCTACGCCGTCCTGATGAAGTCGCTGCGCGAGAAGCTCGACCGCGCGGGCGCCGCCGACGGCAAGCACTACCTGCTCTCCGTCGCCGCCCCCTCCTCCGGCTACCTGCTGCGGGGCATGGAGACGTTCCAGATGCAGAAGTACCTGGACTACGTCAACATCATGTCCTACGACCTGCACGGCGCCTGGAACGAGTACGTCGGCCCGAACGCCTCGCTCTTCGACGACGGCAAGGACGGCGAACTGGCCGCCGCCGGCGTCTACTCCACCTCCCAGTACGGCGGCATCGGCTACCTGAACTCCGACTGGGCCTACCACTACTTCCGCGGCTCCATGCCGGCCGGCCGCATCAACATGGGCCTGCCGTACTACACCCGCGGCTTCAAGAACGTGCAGGGCGGCACGGACGGCCTGTGGGGCAAGGCGCCGGCGACCACCTGCCCCGCCGGGGCGGGGCTGACCAAGTGCGGTGACGGCGCGGTCGGCATCGACAACCTGTGGCACGACCTGGACGCCAACGGGGTCGAGTCCCCGGCGGGATCCAACCCGATGTGGCACGCCAAGAACCTGGAGAAGGGCGTCGTCGGCGACTACGTCACGAAGTACGGATTCCCGGCGAACACCACGCTGACCGGCACCTACGCCCGCAAGTACGACTCCGCGCTGGTGGCGCCGTGGCTGTGGAACGCGCAGAAGAAGGTCTTCCTGTCGACGGAGGACGAGCAGTCCGTCGCCGCCAAGGCCGACTACGTGGCGGCCAAGGGCATCGGCGGCACGATGGTCTGGGAGCTGGCGGGCGACTACGGGTACAACGCCGCCAAGGGCCAGTACGAGATGGGCGACACGCTCACCTCGCTGATGTACGAGAAGTTCAAGTCGGCCGCGCCGTACGGTGCGAAGAAGGCGGGCGCGACCGCCCTGCCCACCCGGGCCGTGGACATCAAGACCGAGTTCGGCGAGTTCAAGCTGGGCGACTCCAACTACCCGATCACCCCGAAGCTGAAGATCACCAACAACACGAAGACCACGCTGCCCGGCGGCACCGAGTTCCAGTTCGACTACGGGACCTCGGCCCCGGACAACGCCTCCGACCAGTCCGGTTTCGGCACCAAGGTGATCACCAGCGGCCACACCGGCAGCAACGTCGGCGGGCTGAAGGGCGACTTCCAGCGGGTCTCGCTGAAGCTGCCGGCGTGGCAGACCCTGGCTCCCGGTGCCTCGGTGGACCTGGCGTTCAACTACTACCTGCCGGTCTCCACGCCCTCCAACTGGACGGTGAACATCTCCGGCACCACGTACGCCCTCGCCGGTGACCTGGCGCGCGGTACGGCGCTCGTCGAGCCGGGGGGCCCGACGATCCCGCCGACCACCCCGCCCACGACCCCGCCGACCACGCCGCCCACCACCCCGCCGACCACCCCGCCGGGCGGGACCTGCACGAACCCGGCGTACGTCGCGGGCAGCGTGTACACGGGCGGCCAGGTCGTCTCGCACAAGGGCCACAACTGGAAGGCCCAGTGGTGGACGCAGAACGAGGAGCCCGGCACCACCGGTGACTGGGGCGTCTGGAAGGACCAGGGCGCCTGCTGACACCGCCTGAGTGCCGCAGGTGAACGAACGTGAGGACCCGGTGGCCCGGCGGCCACCGGGTCCTCGCACGTGCGGCCGCGGGGTGCGGAGCGCGGCCGATCCGGAGAAGCTGGAATTCCCTCAGCGGCAGCTGTCACATTCCCTGGGGCTGTCCGGGCGCAGCCGGTGGACGCAGCCCTTCAGGGGAGGAACGGACACCATGAGCACGATTCTCGTCACCGGAGGCACCGCGGGCACCGCAGGCACCGCGGCCACCGCGGGCACCGGAAACCTCGGCGGGCCGGTCGGGGTCGTCACCCGCCCGGGCGCGGCGGGCCGGGCACCGGCGGCCGGGGGATGATCGTTTCGGTGGTGTCCATGCCGGAGGGCTCCGTGCGGCGCGCCCCCGTGGACGAGGCCCGTGAGCGCCTCGCGGAATCCGGTTTCCTCTTCGTGGACGTCCAGCTCCCCGAGGAGGCGCCGTCCGGGGAGCCGGCGATCGCCCACCTGCTCGGCCTGGAGGCCGAGGACCTGTCGTGGCTCGGCCGGGAGGAGGAGACGGTCCGCGCCGAGTTCCTCGGTGACGCCGCCGCGTTCGTCGTCCCCGCGTTCGAGGCGGGCCAGGTCGTCCGTCTGCACGTCGTGGCCACCGAGCGGTACCTGCTCACGGTGCACCGGGGGCCGGCCGAGGTGGTGGAGAACCTGATCGCCCGGATCCCGCACGAGCGGCCCCCCGACGCCGTGGCGACGCTGTTCCTGCTGCTGGGCGAGGCGCTGGAGACCTACCGGCGCTCCGCCGTTCAGGCCCTGCTGGAAGTGGAGGACCTGGAGGACGGGATGTTCCGGCAGCGCGAGCCCGAGCAGCTGTACAGCCTGGCGCGGCTGCGCCGTACCTCGGCCCTGCTGCACCACACGCTCCTGCCCTTCCACCAGGCGGCGGAGGAGGTCATCACGCGCCGGGTGCTGAACCGCAACTTCCCGCAGGAGCGCCAGCGGATCGCCTCTGAGTACCAGCGCCTGTCGAGGCTGGTGCTGACGGACATCGAGGCGCTCCAGGAGGCGGCCCGGCGGGGCTTCGGCACCTACTCCTCGCTGGTGTCAGGGGAGCAGAACGGGGTGATCAACCGGCTGGCGATCGTGTCCACGATCTTCCTGCCGCTGAGCTTCCTGACGGGGTTCTTCGGCATGAACTTCGCGTACCTGACGGACGAGCTGGAGAGCAGGTCCATCTTCTGGGTGCTCGCCGTGGGCCTCCAGGTGCTCTTCCTGGCGGGCGCGCTCTACGTGCTGCACCGCACCCGCATCTGGCGCCGCCTCCACGACGAGAGCGTCGACGACGAGTAGGGCGCCGGGGGCCGGGCCGGCGCGGGCCGGGGCCGGACCGCACCGGCCCGGCTCAGGGTGCGAAGAGGTCCGCCTGGGCGGCTTCGCGGGCGGCGAGCCTCGCTCCCGTCAGGACCGCCGAATCACCGAGGGCGGTGGCCCGGACCTCCATCGGGACCGGGGTCAGCGTCGTCAGGCGGCGGGCCACCGCCGAGGCGAGGGCGGCGCCGCCCGCATGGCCCAGTCCCCCCGCGAGGACCAGGCAGCCCGGGTCCAGGACCGCCGCGACGGCCGCCGCGCCCAGCGCCAGCCGCTCCGCCAGGGAGTCGAGGAAGGGCTCACCCGCCGCGCCCGACACCGCCTCCTCCACCGGCCCCGGCCACCCGTGCTCCGCCGCCAGCGCCGCCACCGCGTCCCGGCCCACCAGCGCGTGGAACCCGCCCTCGCAGTCCGTGGCCGAGGGCAGCCGCCCCGTGCCAGGCACCGGCAGGAAGCCGATCTCCCCGGCCCCGCCGGAGGCACCGCGGCGCAGCCGGCCGTCCAGGACCACCGCCGCGCCCACGCCCGTGCCCAGCCACAGCAGGACGAAGGAGTCCAGGTCCCGGGCCGCGCCGACCCGCTGTTCGGCGAGCGCGGCCAGGTTCGTCTCGTTCTCCACCGCCACCTCGGCCGGCAGCCGCCGCCGCAGGGCCGCCACCAGGTTCCGGTGCCAGGCGGGCAGTCCGGCGGTGCTGCGCAGTTCCCCTGCCTCGGCCACCAGCCCCGGCGCGCCGACCACCACCGTGTGCAGCCGGTCGGCGCCGGCCTCCCGCCCCACCGCCTCCAGCAGGTCCACCGCCTCGTCCACGGCGTCCACGGGGAGCCCGGCCTGGGCCAGCGGGCGGCCCAGCAGGTCGGTGACCACCGCCGTCGCGCTGTCCGTCCGTACGTCCAGGGCCGCCAGGTACGCGCGGCGGGCCACGATCCCGTACAGCCGGGCATTGGGTCCGCGCCGCTGCTCGCCCGACTCCCCCACCACCTCGATCAGCCCGGCGCCGGAGAGCCGCTCCACGAGGTCGGCGACCGAGGGGCGGGAGAGGCCGGTCATCGCCTTGAGCTGAGTGGCGGTCAGGGGCCCCTCCTCCTGGAGGAGTCGCAGGGCGAGCCGGTCGTTGATGGCCCGTGCCGTGCTCGGCGACGCGGGCGACGGGGCGGCGGCGGTCAGGGCCTTGGCAGGAGTCACGGCGCCCATCTTAGGTAGCACCACCACACTAACTATCAGGCAGGGTCCCTGATAGTTTAATCCCATGACAGGGGAAACAGACCTCAGCCCGGCGCGCCTGCGCCATGCCCGCTACGCCATCGCGGCCGTCTTCTGCACCCACGGCGCCGTCACCGGCTCCTTCGCCACCCGCATCCCCTGGATCCAGGAGCACGCCCGGCTCGGCTCGGGCACCCTCGGCCTCGCCCTCGCCTTCCCCGCGCTGGGCGCGGCGGTCGCGATGCCGCTGGCCGGCCGGATCAACCACCGCTTCGGGGCCCGCGCGGCACTGCGCTGGCTGCTGGTGCTGTGGACCCTGTCCCTGATCCTGCCGAGCCTCGCCCCGAACCTGGCCACCTTGTGCTTCGCCCTGTTCGTCTACGGAGCGAGCGCCGGGATGGCGGACGTGGCCATGAACGCGCTGGGCGTGGAGACCGAGAACCGGCTCGGCCGCTCGATCATGTCCTCCCTGCACGGCATGTGGAGCGTGGGCGCGCTGATCGGCTCGGCGGCGGGCACCCTGGCCGCCCACGCCGGGGCCGACGCCCGGCTGCACCACCTGATCGCCGCCCTCGCGCTGACCGCGACCGGGCTGGCCGCGGTACGGGGGGTGCTGGACCTGCGCAGCGCCCCGGGCGCCGAGGCACCGCCGCACTTCGCGCTGCCGCCGAAGTCCGCGCTGCTGATCGGCGCGATCGGTTTCTGCGCGGTCTTCGCGGAGGGCGCGAGCATGGACTGGTCCGCCGTCTACCTGCGCGACGTACTGGACACGGACGCCGGCCTCGCGGCCGCCTGCACCACGGCGTTCGCGCTCACGATGGCGCTCGCCCGGCTCGTCGGGGACCGGGTGGTCGACCGGTTCGGGGCGGTGCGCACGGTCCGGGCCGGCGGGGTCCTGGCCACCGCGGGCGGGGTGCTCGTGGTGGTGGCCGCGCAGCCGGCCGTGGCGATCGCGGGCTTCGCCCTGATCGGGCTCGGCATCGCGGTGGTGGTGCCGCTGGCCTTCGCGGCCGCCGCGCGCAGCGGACCGGCACCGGCCCAGGCCATCGCGGGCGTCGCGACGATCACGTACACCTCGGGGCTGATCGCGCCGTCGGCGATCGGCGCGGTGGCGGACGCGACCTCGCTCGTGGTGTCCTTCGCGCTGGTCACCCTGCTGGCGTTCGCGCTGGTGGTGGGGGCCGCCGTACTGCGGCCGAAGCCGGTGGGGGCAGGGGCCGCACCGGTGGATCTGGACGAACCGGCTGCTATCCGGCCGTAATATTGCGCCGGCTGCCCTGCGGCCCGGATGCTTGATCGATCGGTTCGACGGAAGTGGTGGAGAACATGGGCCTCGGCGTGCGCTGGACCCTGCACGGAGACGGGCGGACCCCCGCCCCCGGCGCGGTGGTCCGGCCGGACGAGCGGCTGTCGTGGCCGCGTACCGCCGGGCTCGGCGCCCAGCACGTCGTCGCGATGTTCGGGGCCAGCTTCGTCGCGCCGGTCCTGATGGGCCTGGACCCGAACCTGGCGATCATGATGTCGGGTGTGGCGACGGCCATCTTCCTGCTGGCCACGCGCGGGCGGGTGCCTTCCTACCTGGGCTGCTCCCTCTCCTTCGTGGGCGTCGCGGCCGCGATCCGGGCCGGCGGCGGGAACAGCGCGGTCGTCACGGGCGCGGTGTTCGTGGTCGGCGCGGCGCTGTTCCTGGCGGGGCTCGCCGTGCGGCGCTTCGGGGCGCGGATCATCCACGCGGCGATGCCGCCGGTGGTGACGGGCGCGGTGGTGATGCTGATCGGCTTCAACCTGGCGCCGGTGACGGCCTCGACGTACTGGCCGCAGGACCAGTGGACGGCGCTGCTGACCATGCTGTTCACGGGGATGGCCGTGGTCTGCCTGCGCGGTTTCTGGTCGCGGATCGCGATCTTCCTCGGGCTGGTCTTCGGGTACGCCCTCTCCTGGCTCTCCGACCTGGTCTTCGGCAAGATCCACTCGACGGTGGGCGGGGCGGAGGCCGTCGATCACTGGCGGCTCGACCTCTCGGGCGTCGGCAAGGCCGACTGGATCGGGCTGCCGTCCTTCCACGCACCGCAGTTCCAGTGGTCGGCGATCCTGATCGCGCTGCCGGTGGTGATCGCCCTGCTCGCCGAGAACGCCGGGCACATCAAGGCGGTCGGCGAGATGACCGGCGACCCGCTGGACGACGAGCTCGGCACGGCGATCGCGGCCGACGGCGCCGCGTCGATGCTGTCCACGGCGGTGGGCGGCCCGCCCAACACCACGTACTCCGAGAACATCGGCGTGATGGCGGCCACCCGCGTCTACTCGACGGCCGCCTACTGGGCGGCGGCGGGCTTCGCCCTCCTCTTCGGCCTGTGCCCGAAGTTCGGCGCGGTGGTCGCCGCGATCCCGGGCGGGGTCCTGGGCGGGATCACCGTGATCCTGTACGGGATGATCGGCCTGCTCGGCGCGCAGATCTGGATCAACGGCGGGGTGGACCTGCGCAATCCACTGAACCTGGTGCCGGCCGCGGCGGGCATCATCATCGGCATCGGCGGGGTGAAGCTGCACCTCACGGACACCTTCGAGCTGGGCGGCATCGCGCTCGGCACCATCGTGGTGATCACGGGGTACCACGCGCTGCGGTACTTCGCACCGGCGCACCTCAAGCAGCAGGAGCCGCTGCTCGACGCGGGCACGTCGGCGTACGACGAGTAGGGCGCGGGCGGCGCGGGGGCGGCGCGAGTCGCGCGGGCGGGGCCGGTGGGGACCGCGACGACCGCCCCCGACCGGGCCGGCGACCGGACCCGGTTCGCCCGAACCGGCGAAGCACACGGCCAAGTCACCCGGATCCGCACCGCCGGCTGCCACGCTGCCACCCATGGAAGCGGTACTGGCGCGGATGCGCGCCCTGGACGAGCGGCTCCCCGAGCGGGACGGCGTCGCCGTCTTCAACCGGGTGTACCTGACGGTGACGGAGACACTGCACGCGCGCATCTCCCACGGGGAGTTCCCGGCGCCGCGGCGGGCGCAGGCGCTCAGCGTGCGGTTCGCGGAGCGGTACCTGACGGCCGTGGAGGCGGACCGGGCGCCGGCGTGCTGGCGACCGCTGCTCCAGTACCGCCGCCACCCCGGGGTCCGGCCGCTCCAGCACGCGCTGGCCGGGATCAACGCGCACATCGGGCACGACCTGGCACTGGCGGTGGTGGCCACGTGCCGGGCCCTGGATTGCGAACCGCACGCCCTGGAGGCGGATTTCGACCGGGTCGGCGACACCCTGATCGCCCTGGAGGAGCACATTCGGGAGGACCTGATGCCGGGCCCGGACCTGCTGGAGGTCGCGGACCCGCTGACCCACCTGCTCGGCTCCTGGAGCCTGGAGCGCGCCCGCGGCGCCGCCTGGTCGGCGGCCCGCCTGCTGTGGACCCTGCGCCGCTCCCCCGAACTGGCCGAGGAGTTCACGGATTCCCTGGACGCGGGAGTGGGCCTGGTCGGCCGCTGCCTGCTGACCCCGCGCAGCTGAGAACGGGCCGCCGCCGCGCTCGTGGCGCGGGGGCGGCCCGTGGTCGGGGGCCGGAGGGACCGGTCGGGTCAGTCCTCCGGGAGTTCGACCGGGGCTATCTCGTCGTAGACGTCGCCCGGGCCGGGGTTGGTGGAGTCCGTGGAGCCGCCGAGGTGGTGCATGACGCCCCAGACCGCGTTCAGCGCCGTCTGGACCGCGCCTTCGGCCCAGCCCGCCGTCCAGGAGATGTCGTCGCCCGCGAGGAAGATGCCGCGCTTGTCCTCGGGGAGGCGGTCCTGCATGAAGTGGGTGAACAGGCGCCGCTGGTAGCGGTAGTGGCCCGGCAGGTTGGCCTTGAACGCTCCCATGAAGTAGGGCTCGTTCTCCCAGGACACGGTCACCGGGTTGCCGATGATGTGACGGCGGATGTCGACCTTGGGGTAGATCTCGCCGAGGGACTTCAGCATGACCTCCATCCGCTCGTTCGCGGACAGCGGCAGCCACTTCAGGCTGTCGTCGCACCAGGTGTACGAGAGACAGATGGTGGCCGGCCGGTCCGGGCCGTTGTCCAGGAGGTACGTTCCGCGGGTCATGCGGTCCGTCAGGGTCATCGACATGACGTCGCGGCCCGTCCCCTCGTCCTTGTCCAGCCAGAACGGCCGGTCGACGGGAATGAAGAGCTTGGACGACTCCATGTAGTGGGTGCGCTCGATCGCCGTCCAGTGGTCGATCGGGAACAGCGTGTCGTCGCAGGCGATCTTCGACAGCAGCATCCAGGACTGCGCCGTGAAGATCGCGGCACGGTAGGTGCGGATGTCGCCGTCGGCGTCGGTCACCGTGATGCGGTTGCCGGCCGTGCGGTGCAGGCGGGTCACCGCCGGGCGCGGCGCGCCCCCGTGCAGGGAGGACAGCGAGGTGCCCTGCGCCCAGTGGACGATCTTCTCGGGCTCGCGCTCCCACAGGCGCAGCGGCAGCTGCTGCGAGCCGCCCACGATGCCGCGGTGGTGGTCGTCGGCCTCGGTGTAGACGACACGCAGGATCTCCAGGATGGAGTTCGGGAAGTCGGTGTCCCAGCCGCCCGTGCCGAAGCCGACCTGGCCGAAGATCTCGCGCTTGCGGAAGGACTGGAAGGCCTCGGACTTGCAGAGGAAGCCGTAGAAGGTCTCGTCGTCGAGCTTCTCGACGAGCTTGGCCCAGATCTCGCGGATGCGCGGGACGTCCCGCTCGCGCATCGCCTGGTTCATGTCGGAGAAGTCGGCGCCCTCGTCGAGGCAGGCGTTCCACGCGGCCGACACGTCGCGGTAGACCTGCGGGAGGTCGGCGATGGTCTCGGCGTAGTGGGTCTCGCCCTTGAGGTCCACGACCGTGGAGGGGGTGGCCTCGGCGAGCGGGTTCGGGAAGGGCTCGGTGACCAGGCCCACGAGGTCGATGTAGTGCTGGAGCGCGGTGGAGGAGGGCGGGAAGCGCATGGCGCCCATCTCCGCCGTCAGGCCCTCGGTGCCGGCGCCCTCGAAGCCGACGGTGCGCAGCCGGCCGCCGATCTGGTCCGCCTCGTAGACGACGGGCTTGAGGCCCATCTTCATCAGCTCGTACGCGGAGATGATGCCGGACAGCCCGCCGCCGATGACCGCGACCTCGGTGCCGAACTCGGTCGCCGGGATCTGGCCCAGGCCCGCGGGGTGGGCCAGGAAGTCGTCGTACGCGTACGGGAAGTCCGGGCCGAACATGGTGATCGGCGGCTGTCCGTCGCTGTGCGGGACGGCGGTGGTGGGCACCGTGGACGTCATGGGGTACGGCTCCTTGCGGGGGTGGGGCAGGGGGAGGGCGCCGGCGGGGGCGTGGACCGGGCTCGGCTCGGGCTCGGGTCGGCTCAGACGAGGGAGGCGTAGAGCCCGGGGCGGCGGTCGCGCAGGTAGGGGTTGGTCTCGCGCGACGCGCGCAGCAGCTCGGGATCGGCCTCGCCGATCACCAGCTCCTCGCCGCGCCCGGCCCGGGTGCGGGTCACCCCGTCGGGGCTCGCCAGGCAGCTGAGTCCGACGAACTCGAACTCGCCTTCCGGACCGGTGCGGTTGACGTACGCGATGTACATCTGGTTCTCGAAGGCCCGTACGGGGACGAGCTGTTCGGCCACGAACTGGAACGGATGCATCTGCGCGGTCGGCACCAGGAGGAGGTCGGTGCCGGCGAGCGCGTGCGCCCGGACGTTCTCGGGGAACTCCACGTCGTAGCAGATCATGATGCCGATGCGGAGGCCGTTCAGGTCCGCCTGGACGACGGGGGTGTCGCCGGGGGTGAAGGCGTCCTGCTCGAAGCAGCCGAAGAGGTGGGTCTTGCGGTAGTTCGCGAGCCGGTCCCCGTCGGCGCCGACGAGCTGCGCCGCGTTGTACACGGCGTCGCCGTCGCGCTCGGGGTAGCCGTACAGGACGGCGACGCCGTGGCGGCGGGCGATGTCGCCGATGGCGCGGGCCGACGTGCCGTCGGCCGCCTCGGCGAGGGCGGCGACCTCCTCCACCTCCAGCGCGTAGCCGGTCAGGAACATCTCCGAGGTCACGAGGAGCCCGGCACCCGCGCGCGCGGCGCGCTGCGCGGCCTCGTCGAGCGCCTTCAGGTTCCCGGCGGTGTCGCCGAGCCGTCCGGAGCTCTGGAGGAGGGCGGTGCGCAGCGGGGGCATGGGCGTACCTCTGTGGCAGGAGGGGAGTGGGTCCTATTGAAGGTACGTTCACCCGTTCGACGCCGACAAGCCATGACCGTTGCGCTCGGCGCATCGATTCGTTGCGCGTTTTGCGGGGCCGGCGGCGATTCGTTGCGCCAGGCCTTTCGGGATCCCCTCCCGCCCACGGCCCGCCCGCGGCTACGTGTCGGCGCGGAAGGACGGGTGGCCGTGCAGCCGCCACAGGTCGTCGAGGATATCGTCCGTGTCATTGCCGATGACGCGGCCGCTCCAGGTGTCGCACAGGGCGGGGACGGTCAGCGCGCCGTCGTAGTGTCCGGCGGCCTCGTAGGCCCGGCGCAGCGCCTCGTACGAGGCGGGCGTGGAGAGCAGGGTGGTGGCGACGGAGTCCTCCAGGCCCAGCCGGGCGAGCGCGGCCGCCACGCGCAGGGAGCTGGGACAGTCCGTGCGCAGGTACAGGCGGTAGCGGTGCGGTACGGGCGAGAAGCCGGCGCCGATGCGGCCGCGCAGGACGAGGGCGGGACCGGTTCGGGGCTGGACCGAGGGCAGCATGACTCTCCTTGAGGACGGCGCGAGGGCGTGGCGGACCTCCCGGCGGCGCGGCGCGCGGCCGGGTTCACGGAGGCGGTGCGGGGGTGCGTACGCGGCGCGGCGGCCGTGGAGCGCCCGGGGCCCGCGGTCGGGCGGGACCGCCGGGAGGCCGTGCGCGGCGTTCGGGACGAGGGTTCAGGCGCTCGCGCGGAAGGCGCTGCGCACACGCAGCAGATCGATGTGCAGGCGCCGGGTCAGCCACCAGCGACGGAGGATCCGCACGCGTGCGCCCACCGTCCTGGCCATGTCCACCGACTCCGTCCCACTCCTGGGGCATAAACCCGCCCGCGACGGACGCTGACTTTCGTGACCGTCGTCACCAGCAGTCTCGTGGCGGTGCGCGGGGCCGTCAAGAAGGTGTGCGGCGCTCGTGCTGCCGTCCCCGAGGGAAGGAGTTCCCCACCCCATGGCGCCCGACACCGATACGGCCACGCCCGTGCACGTCCTCGACAACCCGGTCTGGGCCGCGCTGACCGGCCCGAGCAGCGCCCTCGCCGAAACCGGGCCCCGGGGGCTGGCGGCCCGGTACGCCGCCGAGATCTCGCCGTTCGCCGCGCTCGCGGACCCGCAGGACCCGGCGTCCTGGGCGGATCTGGCGGCGCTGGCCGGCCCGGGCACCACGGTGTGGATCACCGGCCTGCCGACCCCGCCCCCGGGGTGGACGACGGAGCACGCGATACCGGGCGTGCAGCTGGACGGCGGGGCGGTACGGGCCGAGGCCGCGGCGGAGGCGGTCCTGCTGGGGCCCGCCGAGGTGCCTGAGATGCTGGAGCTGGTCGCCCTGACGAAGCCGGGGCCCTTCGCCCGGCGGACGGTCGAGCTGGGCACCTACCTCGGGATCCGGCACGAGGGCCGGCTCGTCGCGATGGCGGGGGAACGGATGCGCCCGCCCGGCTGGTCGGAGATCAGCGCGGTCTGCACGCACCCGGACCACCGGGGCAGGGGGCTCGCGAGCCGGCTGATCCGGGCGGTGGCCGCCGGGATCCGGGAGCGGGGCGACCGCCCGTTCCTGCACGCGGCGGCGGACAACACGGGCGCCATCGCCCTCTACGAATCGATGGGCTTCACCCTGCGCCGCCGCCCGGTCTTCATGGGCGTACGCACCCCGGACACGACGGCCTGACGCCGGAGTCCGCGGGCCGGGGACGGGGCCCGCACGTTTCACGGCGCGCGCAGCGGTCACACGCGGGGAATCCCGTGCACACGAAAGGACCGAGAGGACCTGCGATGAACGACGTCTCACGCCTGCCCGGCGCCGCCGGCCACCACTGGCAGTGGCAGCTGCGGGCCGCCTGCCGGAATCTGGGACCGGGCCGCTTCTACCACCCGGCCGGGGAGCGGGGCGAGGAGCGCGACGACCGCGACGAGGCCGCGAAGCGGGTCTGCGCGGTCTGCCCGGTGCGCACCGCGTGCCTGGAGCACGCCCTGCGGACCCGCGAGCCGTTCGGCGTGTGGGGCGGGCTGACGGAAGAGGAGCGCCGCGCCCTGCAGAGCCCGGCACACGCCGCCACGGCGCGAAAGTCCGCTTAGGGCCGTGTCCTTCGGATCACGGCGGGCCCGGGGCCGGAAGACACGGCTCAGGCCGGGGCGCCCGAGGTGAAGCGGCGCAGCAGGGGGGAGAGGACCAGGACCGACTTGGTGCGCTCCACGAACGGCTCGCCCGCGATGCGTTCCAGCACCCGCTCGAAATGCCGCATGTCGGAGGCGAAGACCTGGACGAGGGCGTCCGCGTCGCCGGTGACGGTCGACGCGGACACCACCTCGGGGTACCGCTCCAGACCCCGCCGGATGTCGTCCGGCGAGGTGTTGTGGCGGCAGTAGATCTCGATGAAGCCCTCGGTCTCCCAGCCCATGGCGGCGGGGTCCACGCGGACGGTGAAGCCGGTGATGGCTCCCTCCGCCCGCAGCCGGTCCACGCGACGCTTCACGGCGGGGGCCGAGAGTCCGACCTCGGAGCCGATGTCGGCGTAGGAGCGGCGGGCGTCCTCGGCGAGGGCGTGCACGATGCGTTCGTCGAGATCGTTCAGTCGCACTGCGGGTGGATCACTTTTCTGCTGTGGCCACTTCTGCCGTGGCCAGTCGGGAGCGGCGGATGCCGTACAGGAAGTAGACCACGAGGCCGACGGCCATCCAGACACCGAAAGCGACCCACGTGGCGACCGGCAGGCTGTACATCATGTAGCCGCAGGCGAGGAAGCCCAGGATCGGCGTGACCGGGAACAGCGCCACCTTGAAGGTGCGCGGCATGTCGGGCTTGGTGCGGCGCAGGATCACGACCGCGATGTTGACGAGGGCGAAGGCGAAGAGCGTGCCGATGCTGGTCGCGTTGGCCAGCTCACCCAGGGGGATGAACGCCGCGAGCGCGCCGCAGAAGAGGGAGACGATGACCACGTTGGCGCGGGGGGCGCCGGTCTTGGCGTCGACCTTGGCGAAGATCTTGGGGACGAGGCCGTCGCGGGACATCGCGAAGAGGATGCGGGTCTGTCCGTAGAGGACGGCGAAGACGACGGACGCGATGGCGACGACGGCGCCGGCCGCGAGGACGACGCCCCAGAAGCTGTCACCGGTGACGTTGGTCATGATCTGGGCCAGCGCGGCCTCGGTGCCCTCGAAGTCCTTCCACGGCAGGGCACCGACGGCGACGAAGGCGACGAGGCAGTACAGGACGGTGACGATGCCCAGCGACAGCATGATCGCGCGGGGCAGGTCCTTCTTCGGGTTCTTGGCTTCCTCACCGGCGGTGGAGGCGGCGTCGAAGCCGATGTAGGAGAAGAAGAGGGTGGAGGCGGCGGCGCTGATGCCGGTGACGCCGAGCGGGGCCAGCGGGGCGTAGTTGCCGGACTTGATGCCCATGACGCCGATGCCGATGAAGAGCACCAGCGTGACGATCTTCACCACGACCATGATCGTGTTGATCCGCGCGCTCTCCTTGGCGCCGCGCAGCAGGAAGACCATGGCGAGCAGGACCACGACCAGGGACGGCAGGTTGATCCAGCCGCCCTCGCCCAGCGGGGCGGCGGAGAGCTTCTCGGGGAGCGTGACGCCTATGGTCCCGTCGAGCAGCTCGTTCAGGTACTGGCCCCAGCCGACGGCCACGGCCGAGACGGAAACGGCGTACTCCAGGACCAGGCACCAGCCGCAGATCCAGGCGATGAACTCGCCCATGGTCACGTACGAGTACGAGTACGAGGAGCCGGAGACCGGCACCGAGCCGGCCAGCTCCGCGTAGGAGAGGGCCGAGAACAGCGCGGTCAGGCCCGCGATGACGAAGGAGATCGTGACGGCCGGGCCGGCCTTGGGGGCCGCCTCGCCGAGGACGACGAAGATGCCGGTGCCCAGGGTGGCGCCGATGCTGATCATGGTCAGCTGCCACATGGTGAGCGAGCGGCGCAGATTGCCGCCCTCGCCCTGGCCGCCCTCGGCGACCATCTGCTCGACGGGCTTGCGGCGCAGCAGGGGGTTCACGGGCTTGCGGGGCCCGGAGGTGAGCGGTGGCGCCTGGCCGGTTTCGAGCACGAGGGGACTCCTTTGACACTGCGGATGGGGACTGAGGCATCGACCGCAGCGGTCCGGGGCAGGACACAGACAAAGGAGCCTGGGCATGGGGGACCGCCGAGCAGGCGGTCCGCGCCACTCCACGTACAGCGAGTGAGCCTACGAGCTGAGAGATACCGCCCGTAATGCACCATCCTTGCACATTGCCGCACGATCGTTGCGCGGATCTGTCCTGGATGGTCCTTCGTTGCGCACGGATGATCGATCAGTGCGCAGGGTCCCCGGGGCCCCTTCGTTGACACCTCGTCAGATGTGCCGCAGCATGCCGCCCGGACCGACGATCGGAGGCCCACCGTGAACGCGGCGAAGGCCATGGACGCCACGAACGCCACGACTGACGCGACTGACGCGACGAGCACCACGAGCGCGATCGGCGCCGCGGAGGCCGTCGCCGTCGCCGCCGACGGCGACGGCGCCCCGCACTGGCTGGACCCCGGACCGTTCCTGCGCGGGGTCGCCTGGCTGGACGAGGGGCGCCCGGTCCGGGCCGACCCCGAGGACTCCATGCGGCTGCCCTGGGACACCGGGGAGCGGGCCACGCTCCCGATAGGGGTGCGTCTGGAGTTCACCGCCCACGCGGCGCGGGCCGTGGAGATCCGCTACCGGGCGACCGTGCCCGGCCCCACCGACGCGCTGCGCGACCTCGCGCACGCCTTCGCCCTGTGGGACCGGCACGGTGTGGTCCGCGAGGTCTGGACGGAGCCGGCCGCCGAGGCCGTCGTACGGATCGAACTGCCCGGCGGGGCCGGACCCTTCACCCTCCACCCGCCGGAGGCGCAGTCCCCGCTGATCCTCGGCCTGCGCGGGATCGGCGGCACGGTGGCGCCCGCCCCGCCCGCCCCGCGCTGGGTGGTGCACGGCGATTCGATCACCGAGGGCTGGTGGTCGACCCGGCCCGCCCACGGCTGGCCCGCGGTCGCCGGGCGGGCGCTGGGCTGGGACACGGTCAACCTCGGGTACGCGGGCGCCGCCCGGGGGGAGCTCGCCACCGCCGAGCAGATCGCGGGCCTGCCCGCCGATGTCATCACCCTCGCGTTCGGCACCAACTGCTGGTCCCGCGTGCCCTTTTCGGTACCGCTCCTGTACGAGACCACCCGCGCCTTCCTCGACCTGGTCCGCCAAGGGCATCCGCGGACCCCGCTGCTGCTGGTCTCCCCCGTCCTGCGGCCCGACGCCGAGCGGACCCCGAACCGGCTCGGGGCCACCCTGGGCGCCCTGCGCGACGCGATGGAGCGGGCGGTCCGCGACCGGATCGCCGCCGGGGACGACCGGCTCGCCCTGCTCCCGGGCCGCGACCTCCTGGGCCCGGAGCACCTGGCGGACGGACTGCACCCCAACGACTCCGGACACCAGGTGTTGGGCCTTGCCGTGGTCACGGCTCTGCGGCGCTCCGGGTTCGGTCCGGGGTGAGTGAAACAGCCCACAGGAATCCGCTTGAACAGATCGACCCCGACAGGGCGTGTCCTGAGCACGGTTGCCGACGCACCGGAAACGGGCGGCGGGCACGGAGACACCACACGTGGGAGAGATCAAGATGGGCATCAAGCGCGGAACCACCCTGGCCGCCGTCGCAGTCGTCGTCGCCCTGACGGCGACCGCCTGCGGCGGGGACGACACGGCGGGCAACGCGAAGCCGGCCGGGGCCGCGTCCGTGGCTCCCGCCGCCGGTGCCGGCGAGTACGGCTCCGACTACGGGGCGGGCAGCGCCGGCGGCGCCGCGGACGCCAAGGGCGCCGGACAGCTGGCGGTCTCCCAGAACGAGCAGATCGGCGCCCTGCTCACCGACAGCGCCGGCCTCACCCTCTACCGCTTCGACAAGGACACCGCCAAGCCGCCGAAGTCCAACTGCGACGGGGACTGCGCGAAGGCCTGGCCGGCGGTCGCGGCCGGTGACGCCACCGCCGCCGCGGGCATGGACGCGGCGCTGCTGGGCGAGGTCGTGCGCACTGACGGCAGCAAGCAGCTGACCGTGGCCGGCTGGCCGGTCTACCGGTACGCCAAGGACACCAAGGCGGGCGAGACCAACGGGCAGGGCGTCGGCGGCACCTGGTTCGCCCTCGCCCCCGACGGCAAGAAGGCCGCGAAGGCGGCCGCCGCGCCGGCCGGTGCGGGCCAGGCCACGGGCGCGCTGACCGTGGCCAAGGACCCCAAGCTGGGCGAGCACATCGTCGACGGGAACGGGATGACGGTGTACCGGTTCAAGAAGGACACCGCCTGGCCCATGGCCTCCAACTGCACCGGCGACTGCGTGGCCAAGTGGCCGGTGGTGCCCCCGGTGGACAAGGCCAACGCCAAGGGCATCGTGGAGAAGGGCTACTCGGTCCTGGACCGCCCCGACGGCAAGAAGCAGCAGGCCATCGACTGCTGGCCCGTCTACACCTTCACGGGTGACAAGAAGGCCGGCGACATCAACGGCCAGGGCGTCGGCGGCACCTGGTACGCGGTCTCCCCCGACGGCAAGCTGATCACCACCTCCTGATCCACTGCCGTCCCTCCCCGCCGGGCCCTTCCCCTCCCTCCTCCCCCTCACCCCCCACTTCCGGACCGCGCGGCCCCCTGCCTCCCCCTCTCCCCCCTGGCAGGCGGGCCGCGCACCGTTTCGCCCCGGCGCCACCGTCCCTACACTCCACCGCATGCTGCGCGTACTGGCCGTCGACGACGAGAAGCCGCTCCTCGAAGAGCTCCTCTACCTGCTGCGCTGCGACCCCCGGGTGCTCAGCGCCGAGGGCGCCTCGGACGCCACGGAGGCCCTGCGGCGGATAACCCGGGCCCTGGAGACCGGCCCCGAGGGCCCCGACGGCATCGACGTCGTCTTCCTCGACATCCACATGGCGGGCCTGACCGGCCTCGACATCGCCCGGCTGCTGGCGGGGTTCGCACGGCCGCCGCTGATCGTGTTCGTCACCGCCCACGAGGGGTTCGCCGTCCAGGCCTTCGACCTCAAGGCGGTGGACTACGTCCTCAAGCCCGTGCGCCCCGAGCGGCTGGCCGAGGCCGTCCGGCGGGCCTGCGCCCAGTTGGGCCGCTCCGCCGCAG
>NZ_LFML01000160.1 GCF_001044425.1 Streptomyces roseus | reverse complement strand
CACACGAAAAACGTCGGTCCCCGAGACCAACCAGGTCTCGGGGACCGACGTCACGCTAGAGCGGCCCGCAATTCGCCAACAGCGTCCCTCAGGAAGGGTGCAGGCCACCGTCGCGTGCTTGCGTACCCCGGCTACCGCCGGTGGTGTCGGGCTACCAGCGGTACCAGCGGCCGCTGCTGCCCTTGGGACGGGCAACGAAGCCGATCAGCCACAGGACCAGAACCGCGATGGCGACCCACCAAAGGATCTTCAGCGCGAAACCGGCACCGGCGAGAATCAGGATGAGCAGGAGAACAAGAAGCAGGGGAACCATAGTTATCAACCTCCGAAGCACCGCATGCCCGCACGACCGCCGTCCATGCGTGCGATCTTTATGTGTTTCTTAACCGGCGGGGCGGGCAGGAGAATGCGGCTCCGCGAGGGCCGCCGGCGCGCCGTGGTCGTGGCGCGCGTCCGCTGTCCCCCGCGGCTCCTGGCCGGGGCGGCGTCAGACCTGTCCGCGCCACTCGCCGGTGGCGGCGCCGCGGTCCTCGATGAAGTGCTTGAACCGCTGGAGGTCGCCCTTGACCTGACGATCGATGAAGCCGAGCTTGTCGCCGATGTTCTCCGCCAACCCCTCCGGGTCGAAGTCCATCATCAGCGTGACCCGCGTATGGGACGGATCGATCGGCTCGAAGGTGACCAGGCCGGACTGATCGCTCTCCCCTCCCACGGTCACCCAGGCGACCTTGGAGTCGGGGATCTGCTCAGTGATCTCCGCGTCGAACTCCCGCCGCACCCCACCGATCTTCGTCACCCAGTGCGTGAGCGTCGCCGTGCTCTGCTCGATCCGCTCCACCCCGTCCATGAATTGCGGGAACGACTCGAACTGCGTCCACTGGTCATACGCGGTGCGCACCGGAACGCTGACCTCGATCGACTCCTTGACCAGCGACACGACCGGTCTCCTCACTGTTGACGTACAAGCGGGAGCCGGGGGTCTCGGGTCCGGCCGGCTCCCGCAGGGGCATACGATCTCTGCCCCCCCGGCGGGCTTGTCCCCCGCCCGCCGGGTGGTGCCGCCCCGAACGAGCTGACTTACCGGACCAGACAGCCCTCAGCACTCGCGGCGACCACGAGAGGCCCGAGAGCCTCGGCAAGGGCCTCCCGGGCATGGTTCCCCCGCCCGTCGGTGCGGCTCGTCGGCGGCCGAGCCGACCCGCGGTTGACCTACGAGCACATTGCGGAAGTGCGACCTCGGCCCGTACGCATGCCTCTGCCCGGCAATGGCAAGAGGGCCGCCGGGGAACCCCCGAGCGACCCTCTCTGCTGCACAGATCCCACCGATCGGACCGCCGTACGTGCGGTCACGGGCCTTCAGGCCTGTCGGCGGGTGGTGTACAGGTCAGGCGGGGGTGATGTTCTCCGCCTGGGGGCCCTTCTGGCCCTGGGTGACGTCGAACGTCACGGCCTGGCCCTCCTGGAGCTCACGGAAGCCCGAGGCGTTGATCGCCGAGTAGTGGGCGAAGACGTCCGGACCGCCGCCCTCCTGGGCGATGAAGCCGAAGCCCTTTTCCGCGTTGAACCACTTCACGGTTCCCGTAGCCATGTCTCATGCCTTCCAGTCGAGTACGCCTCCCACGACATGTGGAAGGCGGAGGTGATCGCCCTGGTTCCTGCGGCACAGCACAGCAAAAGGCCCACGCCGGAGCGTGGGCAAAGGGAACTTCCGAACCACGACAGCTGACGCTGACGGTACACGCCTGCACACGCTGTCACCACAGGAAACGAGTGCACGTCGTGAATCGTGTGCGGGCAGGTCCGCCGTTGGGGCGACAGGCGCGTCCCGGATCAGACCGCTGCGGTCGGGTTCGATCCTTCGGCAGCGCGGCGGTACTCGGCGTTGATGCGCTGGGCTTCCTCGAGCTGGTCTTCGAGAATGATGATGCGGCAGGCGGCCTCGATGGGGGTGCCCTGGTCGACGAGTTCGCGGGCGCGGGCGGCGATCCGCAGCTGGTAGCGGGAGTAGCGGCGGTGTCCGCCGGCGGAGCGCAGCGGGGTGATGAGGCGGTGTTCGCCGATGGCGCGGAGGAAGCCCTGGGTGGTGCCGAGCATCTCGGCGGCCCGGCCCATCGTGTAGGCGGGGTAGTCGTCGTCATCGAGACGGCCGAACGAGTCGTCAGCTGTCATTGAACCTCTCTGTGGAGTGTGGACGCGTGGAGGGGCCCGGGTGCCGTACTGGCACCCGGGCCCCGAAGGAACTGCTACACCATCTGCCGACCCTGCTACTGCGTCGGCCTTCTGTTTCCGCCCGCCCGGCCTGACTGCTGTCGGGGGTGCGGGGATCGCGGATGCGTGACCGGAGACCACCTCGCTATCGATGTCCTGCGGTACCCGGACTCGCGTGGCGTCCGGGCGATCCTGATGGCGCCTGGTTCCTCCGTTCTTCCCTCTGGATGAATCACTTACCAAACGGGAACTGCGAACTGCTGTACTGCGAACTGCTGTAACGCGGGTACTGCTCTTACTGCTCTTACTGCCCTTACCGCTGTACTGCGAACTTCCTGTACTGCTGGTGTTGCGTACTGCTGGTGGCCTCTTACAGCGCCACTTCGACAGCCAGCCCCGTCGCCCATCCTGATCTGCTCTGGCTTAGAACCCCACTGCCGAACCTCCCGGTGCGCGCGCCCGCAGCCGACGCCTTCACCGAGGTACTGCGTACTGACTTCACTGCTGGTACTGCCAACTGGACTCACTGCGGGTACTGCCACTGCGGTTCTGCCTGCGGCGGCCCCTGATCACTGCGGGCCACCCGGTCCGGTCACCAGTCCCGTCGCCGTCCTGCAACTGCTCTGGCTTCGAAACTCCGTCACCGCACCGTCCTGCGAACTGCAACTACGGGTACTTCCGGTACTGCTGCCCGGCAGTTCGTCTCTGCCGGGCCCTGCGGTCTTTCTGGGTTACGAGAGAAACCATAGCCGGACCACCACCCAATGTCTACTCCGGCCGCCATAGATTTCCATGCGTGCGACGAGGAGGTAATCGACCTCGGTCACGCCGGGCACGGTGAGGCTCCGCAAGGTCGCCTCGCAGCCATGTAACGGGGTACAACCGCACGTTCGGAAGCCGGTGCTACCTCACGCTTCCTGGCGTCGGCGGGGCCCCCGCGGGCTTGGACACCTACGTCCGGCAGGGGCGTGCGGCGGTCAAGGAGGCGGAGCGGGCGGGCTCAGGAGGTACCGGGGCGGCGGAAGGGGTGGCCGGAGGGGGCCTCGGTGAGCCAGGTGCCGTCGCCCAGCGGGACGAGTTCGTACGGGCTCCTGCGCACCTCGGCGGCGAGCTCGCCGCCGACCGTGCCCGTACGGACGTCGACGAGGTGGTGGCGGAACCATTCCTCCCCCGTCTGCGCGTCCTCGCCTCCCAGGGTGACGACGGCCGTGTCCGGGGTGAGGTAGCCGCCGGCCCATTCCACGAAGTCCGCCTCGGGGTCGTGGCCGAAGGCCTCCACGGCGAGCGTGAGGAGCACCTCGCCGGTGGGGTGGCGGTGGAAGGCGACGTCGTTCTGCCCGTGGTCGACGGTCATGAACTGCTCGCCGTCCGGCGCCATGGCGATGAGGCAGCGGTCCACCCACGGGTACGTGGTGAACTCCGGCCCGGCGCCGGCCGGGGCCGCCACGCGGAAGATGACGGTGCCGTCCTGGCCCTCGCCGACGTCGAGGTAGACGCTGCCGTCGGCCGGGTGCACGAGGTGGATGCCGCCGTGACCCGAGGTTTCCAGTTCGTGGCGGGCGAGGACGGTTCCGCTGTCCGCGTCGTAGGCGACCCACTGGTCCGACTGTCCGCGGCCCGCCATGGCGTCCGGGCGGTAGACCCAGACCGTACGGGCGTCCAGGGAGAGCGCACAGCCGGGACGGTGGCCGTAGGGGGTGTCCGAGTGCGGCTCGAAGGGCGCGGTCCACGCGACGGCGCCGTCGGGGTCGAGGCCGACGATCTCGTTCAGGGTGGTGTACACCGCCCTGCGGAGGTCGGGCGAGACCGCCGAGGACACCACGTCGTCACCAAGGCGCGGGCGGAACACGACGGCGGGCGCCAGTTCGCCGAAGCCGGCGCAGGCCAGGTCGTAGGCGTGGATCAGGCAGTCGAGGTGGCGTGTGACGACCTGGGGAGTGCACGGCGGGAGCATCCGGCGAGGCTAGCGGCCGGGTCGGAGTGGAGTGCCGGTGGGGTACGGGGGGTCGGCCGGTGTCACATCCCGTCGACATGCGGCGGGTCATGGCCTGGGCGGTATGCCAGAGCTGCGAACCGATCGCCTTCTGCTCCGCCGGTGGCGGGAATCCGACCTCGGACCGTGGGCGGAGATGAATGCCGACCCCGAAGTCCGCGAGCACCTGGGGGCACCGCTGACCCGGGAGCGGAGCGACGCCTCGGTCGCGGCCATGACGGCCGCGTTCGACGAGCGGGGTTTCGGGTGGTGGGCGATCGAAAGCCGGGAGAACGGTGCGTTCGTCGGCCGCGCGGGCCTGGACGTCGTGGACGCGAGCATGCCGTTCACGGGGGTGGACGTCGGGTGGCGGCTGGCGCGTTCGGCATGGGGGCGCTCCGAGCGTGCCGGAGGGCCGCTGCGCAGTTGTGTGCTGTACCGGATCTCCGGGGCGGTGGCCGTGGGGACAATCGCCCCATGACGCGTGACGACGGCTACCTTCTGGACAATGCGCAGGTCGAAGCCGGTGTGCGCTTCGACGCGCTCGGTGAGCTCTTCGATCCGACGACCTTCCGGCACATCGAACGGCTGGGGATCGCCGCGGGGTGGCGGTGCTGGGAGGTCGGGGCCGGAGGGCCCTCCGTGGCGTCGTGGCTCGCCGGGCGGGTCGGGCCGGCGGGGCGGGTCGTGGCCACCGACATCGATACGTCCTGGGCCGCGCGGACCACGGGTGGCGTCGTCGAGGTGCTGCGGCACGACGTGGGCCGGGACGCGCCGCCGGGGGACGGTTTCGACCTGGTCCACGCACGGTTGGTGCTCGTGCACGTAGCCGACCGGGAGCGGACCCTGCGAGCGATGGTCGGCGCCCTGCGGCCCGGTGGGTGGTTGCTGGTGGAGGATGCCGATCCGGCCTCGCAGCCACTGATCTGCCTCGACGAGTACGGTCCCGAGCAGGTGTTGGCCAACCGGCTGAGGGCCGGCTTCCGCTCGCTGCTGGCCGATCGCGGTGCGGATCTCGCGTACGGGCGCAAGCTCCCCCGGCTGCTCCGGGACGCGGGTCTGGCGGATGTCGCCGCGGACGCGTACTTCCCGGTGACCTCCCCTGCCTGCGACGTGCTGGAAGCGGCGACGGTCAGGCAGGTGCGGGCCCGGCTGGTCGAAGCGGGGCTCGCGACCGACGAGGAGATCGACCGTCACCTGGAGAGCGTCGAGTCCGGCCGCCTCGACCTCACCACCTCCCCGATGGTCTCCGCTTGGGGGCGCCGCGGCTGACCGTCGTACGGATGGCCGGGGAGCAGGAGCAGGTGCGGGAACGGCGCGTCCCGGTCACCGGGCTCGGGGGGAGCGACTACCGCTGATGTCGTTCGCCCCCTTTGGCGCGAGCGGCGTCGGTGGCGAGGGCCGGGTCGACGCGGCGGTGCCCGGCGTGGACCTGGCGGATGACGGCGGCCAGTTCGCGGCCGGAGAGCGTTTTGAGGACGAAGGCCCTGGCTCCGTGGGCGAGGGCCCGCTCGACCTGGCCGGGCCGGCCGTCACCGGTGACGATCATGGTTTTGCAGGTGGGGAGGAGCTGCGCCAGCCGGGCGGCCACCGCCAGCCCGTCCCCGCCCGGCATCCGGAGGTCCAGTACGGCGACGTCCGGCACGTGGGCCAGCGCCAGCTCGATGGCTTGGGGGCCCGTGGCGGCCTCGGCCACGATCTCCAGGTCCCCTTCCAGGGAGAGCAACGCGGTGCAGGCGGCGCGGAACAGGGGGTCGTCGTCGGCCAAGAGGACGCGGATCATCTGGTTCGCGGACGGATTTTGCTCGGCCATGACGTTCATGACCCGATCTTTGAGTCCCTGACCCCGTGTGGGCAGTGCGCGGGCTCACCGGTTCGCATGACGGATGTCATGACCCCGGTGTGGCGGCGCTCTTGCGACCGCCGCCTTCGGCCGGGTGGGGCCCCTGCGCGGGGTGTTCCGGCGTGGCCGGGGCCCAGGACTCGGGTCCTCCCGGAATCTGGAGTGTGCGGCGCCGCGCCCCCTCCCTCGGTACCCCCTCCCCCGACAGGTACTGAACGCCGGTGGATCCCCTTCGGTCCCTGTCCCTTCAGTCACTGCATAAACCTGCAGGTCAGCGGGGTGCTGTCGGTGGTCCAGGGACTGAAGGGACCCAACTTTCCAGTTATGAGCCAGATATGAACTACCAGGCTTCTTATATGCCTGCGCGCATACACGCACGCACGTAAAGAGCGGAAGTAGTGATTCTGAGTCCCTTCAGTCCCTGAGCGGCAAACTGGAGGGTTCTGACCTGCATGTTTGCGGAGGGACTGAAAAGGGAGGGACTGAACGGGGCTCGAAGTGGTTCAGTACCTGTCCCGGGGGGACTCCCGCTCGGCACGCGCTCCTCGCGTCGCGCTTGAGGCCGACTGGAGGGACGCGGCGGGGGTGGGAGGGAGCGCGGCGACACGCCCGGGGTGGCGGCGGATTCGAAGACGGAACTTTTCCGGACGAACCAGGGTAGAACTTCAGGGACTGAGGGACTGAAGGGACTGAACTCTCGATATGGCGATGCCTGCGGCCCGAGGCCCCGTAGTCCCTGCGGTAATCTCCGCGATAGTGAATCTTCAGTCCCTCTGGTCCCTGAGGGGCAGGTCAGCCAGCCTGTACGTCAGGGACCGGACCCGGGGACACGAATAACCGCCCCCGACACCGCGTCAAGGAAGAGCCAGTGCTGGTCCAGTCCGAGAACCCGCGCCCCGGCGCGACCGGAGGGACGGCCCTGGACGTGGCGGCCTGGCTGGCCTCGCGGGGCTATCCGGTGCACCCTCTGGCGCCGGGGGCCAAGACGCCCGCCGCGAACTGCCGTGAGTGCACAGGCCGTCGCCACTCCCCCGAGGCGTGCCCCTGCCATGCGGAAGGCCGTTGGTGCCACGGGTTCCACGCGGCCACCACCGACCTGGACACCCTGCGCGAATGGTGGCGCAGGGAGCCCGAGTTCGGCATCGGCGTGGCCTGTGGCGCCGCCGGACTCGTCGTCATCGACGTGGACGCCCACTCCGGCGAGCTGCCCGACCGGCAACGGCTGCTGCCGGGCATCCCCATCGACGACCGCGTCGACCTGACCGGACTGCAGAGCGGATTCGACACCTTGGCGCTCCTGGCCGCCCACCGGTCCCGGCCCGACCCGTGCGAGGACGCCTCGACGCTGAGGGTCCGTACCCCCTCCGGCGGGATGCACATCTGGTACCGGGCTCCCAAGGGCGGTCCCCGGCTGCGGTGTTCCAGCGGGTCCAGCTCCCGGGTCGCGCTCGCCTGGCAGGTCGACGTACGGGCCGAGGGGGGCTACATCGTGGCGCCGACGACGCGTACGGCCGCCGGTGCCTATGAGGCGCTGCCCGGGGCCCGGTTGCCCGCGCCCCTGCCGCTGTGGCTGACCGCCGAACTCGTCCGTACGGGGCACGCGGACTCTCCCGCCTCCCCCGCGGCCCCTGATGGCCCCTCTGCCGCCGCCGGAACCCCGCAGAGGCTCCCCGTGTCAGGGAAGCGACGGGAGGCCGGGAGGCGGCTGCTGAGTGGCCTTCTGGAGGAGGTCGGTTCCTGCGGGGCCAGTCCCTCGGGAACGGCCTTCAGCGAGAAGCTCAACCGCGCGGCGTTCACCGCGGGCGGCCTCGTCGCGGGCGGCCACCTCGACGCGGCGGAGGGGCGTTCGCTCCTGCTCGAAGCGGCGGACCGGGCGCGGCCCCACCAGTCGCGCCGCAACGTCCTCATCGTCGACTCAGGGCTGCGCGCCGGAAGCGATCGGCCGATCCACCCCAAGGAACGCACATGAGCAGCGCCAGGAGCACGGGGTTCAACGCCCAGGCGGCGGCGGAACAGCTCGCCGCGTTCGCCACCGAGCCGGCGGCGGAGCCGGGCGCGTCCGCCGACCCCGTCGCAGGGGCCGCGGCGCCGCCCGCGGCCACGGCCACCGCCGTGTTCGCCGCCGCGGCGGCGCGCGGCAAGCGCCGGCTGCCCGCCCAGCAGAACGCGGCCCCGGTCCCTACGGGCGGGGGCGCCGGCGACTTCGTCCAGACCGGCCTGCTGCACAACCTCAGCGACCGCGGCAACGCCAAGCTGTTCGCGCACCTGCACCACGACCGGTTCCGGCACGTGGAGGGGCTCGGCTGGTACGTCTGGGACGAGTACCGCTGGAAGCGCACGGGCGGCGAGAAGGCCGCCATCTGGGCCGCGGGCGACATGGCGGAGGAACTGCCCGTCCACGACCCGCGCGGGGTCTTCACCGACCGGGAGCTGGCCCAGCACCGCAAGCGCTCGATGTCCACCTCGGGCGTGAAGGCCATGCTCACCCAGGCGAAGGCCTCCCCCGAACTCGCCCTGGACCCCGACACCCTGGACGGCGACAAGTACGCCCTGTGCACTCCGGCGGGCGTCGTGGACCTTCGTACGGGCGATCTGCACAAGCCGGATCCGACGCGTGACCTGCACTCGCGGGCGACCCACCTCGCGCCCGAGGCGATGCCGACGCCCCGTTTCCACCGCTTCCTCGACGAGACCTTCGGGGACGACGAGAAGGGGCAGGAGATGATCAACTTCCTTCATCTCCTGCTCGGCTACTCCATCACCGGCGACGTCGGCGGGCAGGTCCTGCCCTTCCTCTACGGCGTCGGCGCGAACGGCAAGTCCGCCCTCCTCGACGTCGTCATCAAGATCCTCGGGGACTACGCGGACGTGGCGCCGCCCGGCTTCCTGATGGAGCGGGGCAAGTTCAACGAGCACTCGACGGAACTGACCGAGCTGCACGGCCGGCGCCTGTTCGTGTGCAGCGAGCTCAAGCCGCACGACAAGTTCGACGAGGCCCGCGTCAAACTGCTGACCGGTGGTGACCGGCTCAAGGCCCGGCGGATGCGGCAGGACTTCTTCAGCTTCGAGCCCACCCACAAGCTCTGGCTGCTCGGCAACCACCGTCCCGAGGTGGGCACCGGCGGACATGCGTTCTGGCGCCGCATCCGGCTCATCCCGTTCGAGAAGGTCGTCCCCGACCACCGGAAGATCGACAACCTGGCGGAGACGCTCGTGCAGGAGGAGGGCGCCGGCATCCTCCACTGGATGATCCAGGGGGCCAAGGCCTACCTGGCCGCCAAGCCCGCGCTGACCGGGCCGAGCGTGGTGCGCAGCGCCACGCAGGCGTACGCGACGACCGAGGACCACATCGGGCGCTTCCTCGCCGAGTGCTGCACCACGGGTGGCACCGACCTGCCGGATCCCCGCGACCTGAAGGTCGAGCAGGGAGCCCTGTACCGGGCGTACAGTGCCTGGTGCCTCGACGGCGAGGGGCTGCGGCCGGCGACCACGCGCGCGTTTGCGACGCGCATCCGCGCCGAGGTGGGCGTCGCCTCGCCGAACGAGATGCTCCGTTCGAACGGGCAGAAGTTTTACCCCGGACTGGCTCTCCTGGCCGATGAGGAGCAGACTCCGCGCGAGGCGAACAGGGCAACCACGACGTGATCGGACGATGGGTGATGTCGCCCCGGGGTGGGCACGCCTACGATGGACAAGGACGATGAACAGATCCACCACCCGGCAGCGGCCCACAGGGCCGTGTCGTATACCGGCATCGGCGCCGCCGCCCGCGGCGTGGAGGGACCAGGGGCCCCACCGGGCCCATGTGATCGAGGAGGGACCCAGGCCATGAGCTCGCTACTGACATCAAGCGATCTCGCCCACGAGGACAAAGTGGTGTGGCTGGAGGACCCCGAAGAGCTCGACTACGTGCGCCAAGCCCTGGACAAAACGCCCCGCCGCCGGGGCAAGCCGCGCTACCACCGCGACGGGCGCATGATCGGCTTCACCGAACTCGGCGACACCGCCGAGGCGGACCCGGACAGCGGTCTGCAGAAGCGGCGCGTCTTCTACCTGCTGCCGCACGACCGGGATGCGGAGCCGCACGGTCTGTACCGGGAGGGCGCGCCGGGCGAGGCCGTCGACCCGCGGACGATCGGGCCGCGCCAGGTGGGCAGGAAGACCGAGCGTTCGCAGCGGGGGCTTTCGGCGCCTACGGTCGCCTGACGCGCTCGGGGCTCAGCTCCGAGGGCTTCCGGACTGCTCGTCTCCGTTTCTTTTTCCTGATTCCGTTTTTCGGTCCCTTGAGTCCCTCCGGTCCCTGTTCGGTCCCTGCCCGGGCGCCCGATCTGGGCCGGGACGGGGCGCGGGCGGCGAACTCGGCGGCTTCCGGATCGGTTGAGTGATGCCGGTCCCTTCGGTCCCTGCAGACCCTTCGGGCGGTCGGTCGCGGCGCTCGTGCGGTTCTCAGAAGGCGAAGTCGACGTAGTCGATGTCGGTGAACTCCACGAGCAGGCCGCCGGCGCGGGCGCCGTTGTCCTTGAAGTAGATCTCCTGGAGCCCTTCCGCGGCGATGGCCCGCAGCTGTGCCTCGCCGGCGCCGGCCTCCTGGGCGGCGAAGAGACGGCCCGCGTACTCCGGCGGCAGGTGCTGGGTGATGCGGCGCATCCGGCCGTCGTCGGTGGTGCCGGGGGCGGCGGTGAAGCCGAAGCGGGCGCGGGTCTCGATGACCAGGCCGGTCGTCTGCGCGGCCTTCGTACGGGCGCGCTTGCGCACCAGGGGCTGCCAGCGGCGGCGTACCTCGGACTCCAGGCGGGCGGCCAGGGTCGGCTTGGGCTGCCTGAGCTGGTCCTTGACGTAGCGCTCGACCGTGCGCTGGGAGATGCCGAGCAGGGCGGCCGCTTCACGGGTGGACTTGAGCTGCTTGACGAGGAAGCGCATCCGGGCACCCGCCGACTTGGGGACGGGACGGGTGAAGTGCTGTTCGTCGGCGCGGGTGAGGCTGTCGTCGATCTCGGGCATGTCCGGCTACTCTCCGTCGGCCGCGGCGTCGTGGCCCTTGATGTGGCGGGCGGGGTTGAGTCCCTGGTCGAGCATCTCGACGGCCCACAGGAGGGACTGGGTGCCCTCGTGCTTGACCATGCCGGGGCTGACGCCGAGGCGGAAGCCGCCGGGGAGCGGCTTGCCCTCGGGGGTGCGGGGGAGGAAGTCGAGGGGGCCGGGGCCGTCGGACAGGTACACCGCGCAGTCGGAGAGGACGGCGATGGGGTGGAGGCCGACGGCGGCGAGCCTCAGCATCTTGCGGTGCATGTTGACGCGGGCCGTGGAGATGACGGCGGCGCGGATGTCGGGGCGCCAGGTGGGGCGTTCGAGGGCCGGCCAGGGTTCGCCGGGGCGGTACCCGGCGCCCTGGGGGCGTTCGCGGAGCTTGCCGATGCCGCCCTTGACGGTGGACTTGATCGCGGAGAGCACCGGCTTCAGGACGGGGTCGGGGTGCTCTTGGAGCTCGGCCATCGCGGTCAGGAACTCGGTCTCGGAGAGCCCGGAGGTGACGCCGAGGTCCGCCATGGTGGCGACGTACGCGTCGCGCAGGCGGGTGTACCAGGCGTCGAGGTACGGGCCGTGGTCCGGGCGGAGCCAGGCCTCGGTGGGGTGGACGGGGTGGCCGAGTTCCTGGGCGTAGGCGAGCGTCGGGGTCGCGTACCAGGCCGGGCCGGTGGGCGGGAGGCCGCTCGGGGTGAAGGGGCTGGGCAGGCGCGGGTCGAGTTCGAGGGAGGAGAGGTCCGCGAGCCAGCAGCCGGGCATCTTCGGGTCGAAGCGGGGGGCGGGGGTGTGGACGGCGGGCCCGATGCCGACGAGGAGGCGGTTGGCCGCCGCGGCGAAGGCCATGTTCACGTCGATGCCGACGGCGTGGGTGCGGGTGCACTCGGCGTCGGTGAGGAGCTGGGGGTCGCGGATCCAGTCGTACGCCTCCTCGTCGAGGACCTGGTCCGGGGTGCGCTGGTGCGAGCGGGGGTGGAGGGCGGCGACGACCGGGTGCTCGTCGGGGGCCTCCGGGGGAGCCGGGTCGACGGCGCGGCTGAGGGAGCCGGGGACGGGGGCGGACTCCCACAGGTTGGTCTCGGGGTTGCGCGCGGCCCGGGTGGGCGGGCGCAGGGCCGTCATCAGTTCGAGGCCCGAGACGGCGGTGGAGCCGCGGGGGGTGAGGACGCGGGTGGCGTACGTGGTCAGCAGCGCGGCGAGTTCCGGGGCGGGGAGCTCGGCGGTGTGCTCACCCCACGCGCGGGCGTCGAGGGCGCCCCAGGGGAGGACCGCGAGCTGGACGCACTGGCGGCCGGTGGTGGGGGAGGCCGGGCGGTAGATGCGGGGCCAGGGGCCGAAGCCGCGGCGGGTGAGCTGCCACTTGGCCTTGGCGAGGAGCTTGAGGGTGGGGTGGTCGTCGGGGAGGCGGAGGGTGCGGCGGTC
>NZ_LFML01000159.1 GCF_001044425.1 Streptomyces roseus | reverse complement strand
CACCCACAACTCCTCCGGCACCAAATGCTCAACCAGACTCGTCATGCACGGCTCAACGAACGATCACGCCAAAGGAAACGACGTCTAAAGGTTGTTGCCAAAGGTCCTTTTCGGGCAGGCCAGGGTGGTGCTTGGCCTGCTGTTTCACCGGGTCATGGCGAGGTTGTGCATGGTGGCGACGGCCTGGACTGCATGGTGGAGGCCGTCTCCTTTCTGGCGGCAGTCGCGGAGGGGCCCTGGACGGCTCGTCTCGGCCGAAGTGCGGCTGGCCGTCGGGCGAATTCGGAGCTGCAGCGTTCCGGACTCGGTCGTTCGGGGCGGGGTGGGAAACTTCGGTGAACAACTCTGGCCCAACCCCGAGCAGGGGGTGGGGAGATTCAAAGAGCCTCATCACGTCCGCCGAACCCGTCGTGTCGTGGCCCTCGGTCTGCCCCGTATTGGGCCGCCCGAGGATCTTTTCGCCCTGAAAGGCCCACCGGATGACCAACCCCATGATCGACGGGAAACGGGCCGACTCGGCCCGCCGCCGCGAACGCGTCCTCAAGGCCATCGACACCGCGGTGAAGTCCGGCGGAGACATCACCGTCTCCGGCCTCGCCCGCGCGGCGCGAGTCGACCGGACATTCCTCTACCGCCACCCTGACCGGCTCGAACGAGTCCACGTCGCCGCCAGCACCCCCGCCGAGAACGGGCTGACGGTGACCTCTTCGAGGTCGTCGTCATAGCGGCGTAGTTCGGGGGTAGAGCCGGGGATGGGCTCGCCCATGGTGGGGTCCACCGAGAGGGCCGCCAGGGAACGGTCGAGGGCGTGAATCTCTTGGCGGCCGAGTTTGTTGATCTGGTCGGTAGCACTGTCGCTGAAGGCGATGCGTGCTCGCCGGCCGGGATGTCGAGCCATCAGGCGACATGTCCTCGCTCAGCATCGAGCTCGGCGAGACGCCGATCCCGTACGACCTCCCACGGAGTGGTCTCCTCCACGCTGGGTACGCCGTGGGCGGCGACGTCTTCGAGGAAAGCGGCCAGGTCATTCGCTCTTGCACGCGTGCGTGCGGCGTAGGCGAGGAGCGAGTCGGCTGCCTGGGAAGCCTCTTGGGGCCCGGTGGTCGGCGGTTGGGGGTCAGGGGTACTCATGACAACTCCAAACTCGTGTCCTGTGTCTACGGTAGCGCTGTGCGGCAAGCGATTCCGCTACTCGGAGGTTCCAGGGGCTTCCAGAGCACCGTCGTTGAGGAGATCCACCACGAGCTTGGTCGTGTGCTCGAAGGGAAGACCAAGTCCGAGCGCTAGGTTGGAAATGGTCGTTGGGTTTTCACAGGATGCATAGACGCGGTGATGTGCCATAGATCTATTTGATAGGTCGGCTCCTATCGCCGCGCGAACTAGTGTAGAAATCGGAAGGCCGTACATGGGCAGCGGTCGCGAACGGGAAACGTCGTGGCTATCCCCCTCCTCAGCCCTTGGCTGCTGAGTGACGCGCCTGGTCGAGGGGGCCTCGGTCTCTTCCTGCCGGACTCTCTCTCCACCAATCCTGTACCAGCATTGTGCGCCCAAGCGGGCTGCTTCCCTTTTTCTTCCAAGACTTTCTAGTTCATTGAGCAGCATTCGAAGCTCGTGAAGAGGCCGTCTCCCGGCAGCAGCCAGTACCCAATCTCGTTCGTCCTCGTTCAGGTCATCCAGGACGAATGGCACCTGGGAGGGATGCCTCTCTCCTCCGACAGCGGCCAAAACTGCGTGCAGCTCGTCGGTGAGTCCGTGCTGACGCAAGACCTCAAACACGAGGCCTATGGGCTCTCTAAGCCGGCCTACAGCAGCCACGAGGTTGCTGTAGTCCGCGTCGAGTTCAGCATCTAGGAGGGCCGTAAGCAAGGGGCCGATAGCAGCAGGGGCACTATCCTTCCCGACCAACCGGATCACCTCGTCGACGACACCGCCTGATCCTGTTGCTCTCAGCTCTGATATCGAGTGGACGAAGCCGGAAGGACCCAAGGCCACGCTCTCGCGGGCCAAGTCCTGGAGGTATGCCTGTTGTGGCTTCGGATCGTCGTTCCGCCCTTGCGGTCGTTCGAAGAGGTGCATGTTCACGTAGGAACCGCGGGGGGCGATGACCCCCGTTAGCCAGTTGTCCGCGGGAACACCGCTGCTAGGAGGGTTGTCCGGCAAGTTGTCCCGACTC
This sequence comes from Streptomyces roseus, assembly GCF_001044425.1. Taxonomy (GTDB): domain Bacteria; phylum Actinomycetota; class Actinomycetes; order Streptomycetales; family Streptomycetaceae; genus Streptomyces; species Streptomyces roseus. The sequence goes on along the minus strand of NZ_LFML01000159.1, from coordinate 86,329 downwards.
ATCTCCTCGGCAAGTCGATCCAGGCGACCAGACCTGTCATCCAGGTGATGCGCAGCTTTGGCCAAAGCCTCATCGATGTCTGCGGAGTCGTTGCCAGGGACCTCCGGTATCGTCTGCAGGCTGCTTTCTGGGAGCTGCTCGGCTTCGGGAGCCCACAGCTGGCCGCGAAGGCGGTCTAGTTCAATCGACAGGACGCGTACCTGCTCGGCGGCTTCTGCCGCAAGAAGGTCAGCTCTACTGCGCTCTTCCTGTGCGCGCTTCAGTTCAGACTCCGCCGTGGTCCGCTGGCGCTCACTCTGCAGCAGGCGTGTCTCAACATCGTGTGTCGCCATTTCACTGGTCGCCGTATGGAGCCGGTCTCGCTGCCGGGCAAGGATAGCGATGTCACGTTGGAGCTTGTCCACCATAGCCAAGAGCAGCAGCACCATGTGGTTCGCGCTGTTGCGTTCTCGTTCGAGCTCTGTCACCCGCTCCATTGCTCTTGTGAGCTTGTCTGAGACATCCAGGGACCGCTTCTGAACGATGACAAGTTCTGCCGCAAGGGACTCACCCGACGCTCTGGAGTTCTGGGACTTGTGTGGAGAGGCAAGTGTCTGTTCCCGAAGCTCTTTGACTTGGTGCATCAGTCGCTCACGGCTGCGGACATCCCGTGAGCAGATGTCGGCTAAAGCCTGGACGAAGTCGTCTTGGACACCAATGCCTGCCAGCCGCTCCGAGACGGTGGTGCGGCTAGGCACCTTCCCGCTTGTGAAGTGCTCCGGCTTCAGCTCTGCCAGGACATCGTCGACTCGCATGTCAGCCGCATCGAGCCAGGTACGCAGCAACTGAGCCAGCCGGTTGGCTTCCTCAGTGCCACCTCGCAGCTCTCCCCACGGGCGTGTGCGGCGCTGTCCTCCCTTTGGCAACTGTTCCCCCCTGACTCGAAGCGGACAACTGGTCGTTGTTCGTCCTTGTTCGGTCCCTCACCCGGACAACTGGACCCGCCTATCACAGCAGATGAAGTGTGTGGAGTGCGCCCGGTTGGAAGCGGGCGATCGCACGATCATCGTCGCGCCTGAGACAGGCGCCCCTCTGACCGGAGTTCTGCTGATGTTCGATTCGCTCAACCACTCGATCGCTCTGATGGTGCACGGCTTCTCACCGAACTACCTGCACAGCTCGTCACGGCGGCCGCAATGGCTGGTGGCGCTGCCGCTCTGCGAGCACTCCGGCGTCGCCGCCCTCGCAAGGCAGAAGACGGCGAGGTCTGACTCACTTCTCATACATCTCCTTGAGACGTCCAGCCCCTCAGGAACAGGCGCCTACCAGCCAATCCAGTAGGAAACAACGGCACCGGGCAGGAGGCGTTGAGACGATGGCAACTCGCCGTACTCGGCGTCACTGTGCCGGGTCATCCAGGAGGTCTCGTGGTTCCTGACGTACACCAGCCCCACACCTTCGCCGAGTTTCTGGAGGTGCATCTCAACCTGACGCCCGAGCTCACTGCGGCCGGCCTCAGCGTGGAGCAGGTCGCCAACGTGGCGCTGCTGGCCGTGGCCCACTCGGATGCGTACGCAGCAACGGCTCATCTGGTGTCGCTCATGGGTGGCCTGCCGGTTCCGTCGGAGGACCCGAAGGACTTCTGGTTCCGGCTGTGGCAGGCATCTGGGAGCGCGATCTTCATGCCGCCGAACATCACCTCTCAGGTCCTGCGGGCTCTGAACGGTGACGGCACCGGGTTGGCGTACCAGCTGTTGAGCGCCTTGGAGGAGATGGACCAGGAGCAGCGTGCTGCGGCTGGCCTGGTGATCGGTCAGGCGCTGGAGGCGAACGGTGTCAGCGGATACCGGCAGGTCAAGCTCGGGGAGTGGTGGCTTCGCGATGCCGAAGCGACCTCTTGGCGGGTCGTCTACGCCGCACAGAAGACGAGCTCCGTAGACGGCCAGATCGACTTCCAGCAAGGCTGGCGCCAGCGCTAGTCCAGAGCGTGGCTGTGGCCCCCGGGATGTGCGTCCTCGGGGGCCACAGCCATGTCAGATGTCGAAGTCCATGAACCGGATGTCGCCGAACTGGATCTCGGTGTACTCGTTGTCCCCGCCGGCTTCGTGGATCTTCTCGACCTGGATGTAGAGGGCGAGGATCCTCTGGGCTTCCTGCTCATCGCCGTCTTCCAGTGCCTGGAAGAGGGGAGTGGCGTACTGGGGCGGCAGGGTTTCGGCGATGTGCCGCATGCGCGGGTCGGGGGTCGTCGCTCCTGAACGGGAATTGCTGTAACCGAACTCCGCCTTGCCCTTGACCCGGACCGGGCCCGCTTGGGCCGCCTTGATGACCTGCTTCTGCAATCGGGGCTTCCAGTTGGCCCTGACCTCGCTGTCCAGCTTCTGTTGGATCTGGGCAGGCGGGTTCTTGCGCTTGCCGTTGAGGTAGCGGCGGAAGCTGTCGGGGTGGATGCCCAGGCGTGCTGCGGCCCGCTGGACCGCGCCGGCCTCACCCCGCGTCTTCTTCTCGTCCCGCAGGAGGGCCGCGGCCTGGCCCTTGGTGGTCTTGGGGATGGCCTGCTGGTCAGTGAGCTTGCCGTATACGGCGCGGCGGAGACCGTCGAGGATCTTTCCCATGGGGTGCCTCACTCGCCTTCGTCGACTCGTTCGCCCTCACGGGGGGCGATGTAGCGGGCGGGGTTGCCCTGCTCGCGGGCTTGGAGGTACCAGTCCATGGAGCGGGTGCCTTCGAGCTTGGCCCAGCCGGGGGCGACGCCGAGGCGGAAGGCTCCGGGGATCTGGCTTCCGTCGTCCTTGCGTGGGATGAGCTCCAGCGGCGAGGCGGTGTTCGCCGGGTAGATGACGCAGTCGCTGTACGCGGCGAGCGGGGATCGGCCGGTGAGCTCCTTCGTCTTGGCGATGCGGCGGTGCTGGATGACGCGGGCGGTGGAGATGATGGAGGCGCGGATGTCGGGGCGCCACCAGGGCTTTTCCAGCTCGGGCCAGGGCTGGCCGTCGACGTAGTCGCGGTAGCGGGCGGGGCTGGCGTTGAGCTTGCCGACGCCGGACTTCACGGACTGCTTGATAGCCCGCAGGACGAGTCGCTCGGCCGGGTCTCCTTCGCCGTTCTCGTAGCGCTCCATGGCCTCCAAGAACGCTTCGGGGGTCATGTCCTCGGTGATGCCCAGGCGGGCCATGGTGGTCTTGTAGGCGGTCGCCAGGCGCTCGTTCCAGGGGTCGAGCCAGCCGGCACCGAGGGGGGTACGGAGCCAGGCCTCGATGGGCTGCGGGTTGAGGCCCAGCTTGCGGGCGTAGTCGACGGTCTGGGTGGTGTACCAGCCAGGGCCGGTGGGGCGCTGCCCGTTCGCGGTGAAGGGGTTCGGGAGGCGCGGGTCCATGTCGGCGCCGGAGAAGTCGACGCGCCAGGCTCCGGGGATGCGGGGGTCGAACGTGGGCCGGGCGTGGTGGACGGGGTCGCTGTCGCCGACCAGGAGCCGGGAGGACCCGGAGAGGAAGCTGGTGTTGGTGTCGATGCCGACGACGTGCGTGAAGGCGCGCTCGTCGGCTTCGGGGGCCCTGTGCCAGAACCACGCCTCTTCCCGCATCACACGGACCCCACGCCGGCCAGTTCGACCTCCTCGAATACTCCGACAAGGAAGTCTGCGCAGCGTTCCCCCTGGCCATGCCCGGCCGCGCCGCCTGCATCGCCCTGTCCCTGCCCGCCCACCTCCACCCCAGACTCCTGGACACCGCCCACACCCTCAGCCAGCACTCCGCAGGCATCCACCTCGCCCTCCTCCTCGCAGCCACCGCCGACACTCACCCCACCAGCCAACCCGCCGCAACCAGGTCAGTAAGGAGCAGAGTCGCCCTCGCCCTGCCATGACCACCCCGCTGCGGTGTGCTTTGCCGATCGGTACACCGGCCCCTATCGAGGGCCCGGGACGGCGTCACCGCGATAGGCGGCTACTCGACCGGCCATGCATGGCTTGACGAGCTGGCCCACATCTCATCAGGGGCCCTTTGGTCACCAGGCGCCTGAAGGGCCCGCTTGGCATTCGTGCCGTCCTTGATCACGGATGCCGAGCGGGCCCCGCCTAGCGGTGGCGCTGGCCATCCGGGCGGGGACAACGCCCGGCGCCGCATGCACCGCTGATGTGGGTTCGCTCGGCGCGGCGTTCCTCGGCAACGCAGTCGGCTTGGGAGGGAGGCGGCGCTGTCCACCGTTCGTGCGAAGTCGACAGCAGAGACGCGCCCCGCGGCCACGTCGATCAGCCAGAAGTCTCATCACATCTCGCCATATGCGCCTCGAACACTCTCCGCTGGTTCAAATGTTCGATATCACTGGGGGGTTGGGCGAAATCCGCTCATTGGCCGTCCTGTGGGGGAATCATCACTACCGCACTACTGACACGTCGCCGCTTTGCCCTGTTAGCCGCCATGGCAGCGGCCATCACGCTGCGTGTCGCCACCAGCGCCGCTGCCGAAGGAAACGAACAGCTCACGGCCCGCACCTTCATGGTCGCCCCTGGAGCTTCGACCCCATCGCTCGCCGAGCTCAAGGCCGGCACAGGGATGGCCAAACTGGCAACGGTCGCCGCACCGGAGGACGCTGCGACGACTCCCATGGAGGTTGTCGGGCCGGCAGCCTCCTACGGCAAGCGGGCCACCACCCCGGCCGCCGTCGCCCCGGCACAAATGGGAGCGGCACCGCTGACGTTCCTGTCCCCGGCGGCGGTGTCCTACCCGGAGCCGGCCCGGATGGTCACTCTGGCCGAGTGCAAGCAGAACCTGGCCGGAGCCTCCCAGGTCTACGTCAAGTCCCGGTTCGCGGTGTGCACGGGGCTGAAGGTCACGACCGTGTGGGAGAAGCAGAGCGGCGCCGTGGGCACCAGTACGTACACCGTGTACGTGCGGGGCACCGTGCCCAAGGAAGGGGACCGCACCACGTACTTCGACTACGACGTCACCGACTTCACCGTGGTGGGCAGCACAGGGGTGTCCGGTCTGAAGATCGGCCTCAAGGGTGGCATCGCAGCCGACTGGCCGGCGGCCGCGACACCGGTCACGAGCAAGACCCTGCCGGTGACCAAGACCTGGCTGGAGATGCAGTCCAACCCCCACTTCACCCACTCCGTGCGCTACGCCCCCGGGCAGGGCACCGGGGCCGGCGCAGCCGATGTGGTCGCGGCTGTCTATCAGCCGGAGGTCACCTCGACGCTACCGGCGGGCTGGGTGGGCGAAAGCCCCAAGACGGGCAAGCCGTTCATGTTCGCTCCCCGCTGGGACGCGGCCTCTTACCTGCGCAACTCCACCGGCGCGGGCAATCCCGCGAACAAGGGCGGCGCGGCGTTCAGCATGATCGCCACCCTGGAGTACAGCTCGAAGCCCGGAGCACCGGAGCAGGCTGTGGCCGAGCACATCAAGCAGGCGTTCGCCAACCCGAAAGCGACCAAGCCGCTCAACGCGCTGAAGAACGTGCCCGGCGACACGATCCAGGAGCCGCTGCACCGCCTGTTCCTCGACCAGAAGCGTCTCGACCGCAACCGCGCCGTCTCCGTCAGGGAATGCAAGCGCTACTGGGGAGCCAACTACACCGACGGCGGCAAGGAGTGCGACGAGTTCCCCTTCGCCTCCACCTACGAAGGCTCCGCGATCGACGAGTACGACCCGCACGTCGAGAAGAACAACTTCTCCGTCCAGCCCATCCCCGGCGACCAGAACGGCGCCGGCGGCACCCTGCTGCGCGGCTTCTACAACGCCAACCGCATCATCGACGGACTCGAAGACGGCTTCATCGTGAAGATCAACTGACCTAGCCGACCAGCCAGTGGGGCCCGGCACAGGTGCAGCCGGGCCCCACGCCTCATCCGGCCTTCGGCCAGAAATCGATCACATACCGCTCCACCGCGTAGGCCGTTCCCTTATCCCGCGTCACCCGCTCCACCTCAGCCCTGCCTGCGCAGCGGACCCTCACCCGCCACATCCCGGGGTGCCCAAGCCTGATCAGTTCCTCGGAACGGCCACTCCCCCACACCGCGACATCGCCCGAAACCGACTCGTAGTCGGCCTCGCCCTCCTCGTCCCAGTGGCCGTCCTCCCTCTCAGGCCGCCCGTCCCAGACACGGGCCGTCACCGTCGCGGTATGGGTGTGACCAGCGCTGAACACGTCGAACCGGCGGACGCGCTCCTGCAAGAACACGCCCCATTCGAAGTCATCTGGAAACGGAACCGGCACCGCACTGTCGTCCGACTCCTGAAAGCCGAACGAGCGATACTCCACCCGCGCGTCCAACTCCTGCTGCCCCAGCAACACGGCCATGCTCTGCCCTTCCTCCCAGAATCGCGGCACCTCCCAGGCGACCGTAGGCCACGCCCCACTCCTCTCCGCGAGGACCAGCCATCGCATGCCCTGCGACAGCGCACCAGCCGGTGGAAGGGTCCCCTCCACGCGATCGGAGAGCCAGGACGGGCGGCCGCGACGCCCAGCGGCACTCCCGCTCCGCGCCATCCCCGCCAGCGCAGCGCAGCCTGGCCGCCGTCCACTGCGCGCCGTACCCGCACCGCGAATCCGGCGCCAGCGCCGGCGACAACCCGGATGTCACCCTGATACGTGGCGGGCGTAGCGTTCGTGCGCTGACTGGCGTGTGCAGCCGAGGGCCGTGCCGATGGCCTCCCAGGAGACCATGGCCTCCCGGGCGGTACGGACCGTGGCGAGGGCGAGCGTGGGGGTGGTGTCCTGGAGGCGGGCGATCGCGCGCAGTGCGGTTACCGGGCTCGTCTTCGCGAGTTCGGTGATCCGGTCCTGGAGGGTGGTGAGCAGCTGTTCGACGTCGCGTGGGATGAGGCCTTCGGTGGTGGTGACGTGGTATTCCCAGTCCGCGAACGGACCGGTCCTGGCCTCCTCGCCCTCGGTCGCCGTGACGTCGCCCCACACGACCGGGTGCGTGGTATCCGCGCGCCAGCCGCATCCGCACGCGCCTTTCACCGCGGCAGCGCGTTCGGAGACGGTGCCGTCGCTGTCCCACCACGCGGTACTCCCGCCCAAGGCCTCCACCGGCGGTGCTTCACGGCCATCGGCCAAAACCGCTACGACCGAACCCTCATGACGACCTGTCTCATCCACCCACACCATGCCTCGGCGCTCCTCTCAGACCTACGACAGACGTCAGGAAGTCCTGACATCCCGACGATGTCAGGAAAGCCTGACAAGTGGAGGCGCTTTCCGTGAACCGGTACGCCCGACAGCACCAGGGACGAACGTCCGAGGTGTGACCTGCGGGGGCGCCCGCCGCTGTTGCAGGTATGGAAGAGACCCTGGACCTGCTGGACACACTCCTCGACGGAGCGAGCGAGCCACGACTGAAACTGATCAGCACAGACGAGGCACGCGCCCTGATCGTGCTCCTCGGGCTGCTCGAAGAAGGCGACCACGGCCAAGACGTACGCCGGGCCGCGGGCGACATGCGCTTCCGCCTCGGATCCCGCCTCGCCTGACCCACATCACCCCAACCCGCCAGCAGTCTCCCGGCGCCATAGTCACCCGTACCGGACGTGAGCGGCCAGCCCCGCTCGAAGAAGAGAGCCCCGACACCGGGAAAGGCGTCGGGGCTCTCACCCTGTCCCGCAGTGGCTACGGAGCGGGGATGAACTCCACCTCCGTGCCCCCGCACCCGGCCGCGATGTCCAGCAGTCGCGCACGCTCCAGCTCGTCGACGGCCAGGCCCCAGCGAAGCTTGGTCGCCGTCCACTCCGCCCCATACCGGCACAGCGCATCCGGCGCCGGCGGCAGCCACTCAGCAGGGTCCTGATCCGCCTTGCTCCGGTTCGAACGGGCCGTCACAGCAACCAGGGAGGACAGCTGGCCCTGGTCGTTCGCGTACGCCTCACGCCGCGCAGCCGTCCAGGCGCTGGCCCCAGCTGGCGGGGAGCGTCATTCGAAGCCTGCGGTATTCCTCAACGGCTTGCAAGACACCCCGCTGGGGGCTCAGGCGCTGTGGAGGAGTGTGTTGACCCGCCTGTGGCTGCCCCGAACGCCGCCCGTGGGGCGCCGTCAGTTGGGCTGGTGGAAGCTGCGCTTGTGGGAGGGGCCGGTCAGCCGAGCGACTCGGCGGCGTAGTGAGCTCCGACTCCTGCGGCCTTGGTGCCGAGCTGGAACCGCAGGGCCTTCTCGGGGAGCCTCGGCTGGAGGCGGGCCTTCACATCCTCGTCGCCGACCACATATGAAACGCCGTTACGTACCTCGTAACGCTCGTCGGTGCCGTCCTCTCCCTGTCCCGACGCCGCGTCACCTCCCGCGCCCGCCCCCCTTGCCGGGCGCGGGCTGCTGCCGGTGGGCGGAGACTGCAGCCCCGGCCCGGGTCTCATCTGTCTGGGTTCTGTCCGTATGGGTGTTACTGGGGGTCCATCTGGCGAGCATGCGCAGGGCGTTCTCCGACGGTGAGCCAGGTTCGACGGTGTAGAGGCCGAGGGTCTGGTCGGAGTCTCCGATGGGGGTGAAGGCTTCGAAGCCGAGGGTGAAGTCTTCGGCGAGGGCGTGGTGGTAGCGCTTGGAGCCGTACTTGGGCTGGTACACGTCGTGCTCCGACCACCACCGGCCGAAGTCCCTGTCACCGGCGGACAGTTCCCCGGCCAGCTGCGCCAGCCGGGGATCGCGCGGATGGTGGCTGGCGTACAGGCGCAGCATGCCGACGTTTTCGCGGGCGGTCTCGGGCCAGTCGACGTAGAGGTCACGAGCCTCGGGGGCGAGGAACATGTAGCGGGCCATGTTCCGCTCGCCGGCCGGAAGGCCTTCGAAGTCGCGGTAGAGGGCGCGGGCGAGGTGGTTGACGGCCAGGACATCCAGGCGGTGCCCGAGCAGCAGGGCCGGGACGTCGGTGATGTTCTCCAGCACGCGCAGCAGCCCGGGGCGAGCACGCTGTGCGCTGGTTTCCCCGGGGTGCTGCCCAGCGGGGTTGGCCAGGGCGAACAAATGGTTACGTTCAGTGCTGTTCAGTTGCAGTGCGTGAGCGACGGCGTTCAGGACGGCGGCGGAGACGGACGTGGTGCGTCCGCGTTCGAGCCGCACGTAGTAGTCCACGCTGACTCCGGCCAGCTGGGCGACTTCCTCACGCCGCAGGCCGGGCACCCGTCGCGCGCCAAGGTGAGGGGCAAGGCCGGCCTGTTCCGGGGTGAGGCGGGCCCGGCGCGTGCGCAGGAAGTCCCGGATGTCGGTCTCCGGCACGGGCTGGCTCATGTTTTCAGGCTAGCCCTGCCAGCCGGCCCCGCCCCGTGTCCGTGAGGGGGTACTGATGGACCCCCGGTAGGCCGAACCCCGGGACGAGGAGGGTTCTACCTGGGGTTCCGTCCGGCTGGTGCTCTGGATGTGTCGCTCGGCCACAAGGGCCGGCACACCATCCCAGGAAGAAGCACAGCCATGAACCGCATCACCCCCTCCGCCACCCGCAAGATCGTCCTGGTGACCGGCGCGTCCGGCGGCATCGGCGAGGCGACCGCCCGCCACCTCGCCGCCGAAGGCCACCACGTCGTCCTCGGCGCCCGGCGCACCGACCGCCTGGACGCCCTGGTCACCGAGCTCACCGAGGCCGGCCACCGTGCCGAGTCCGCGCAGCTGGACGTGACCGACCGCGCCAGCGTGGAGGCCTTCGTCTCCGGCGCCCTCGAGCGCCACGGCCGCGTCGACGTACTGGTCAACAACGCCGGCATCATGCCGCTGAGCTTCATGGAGGAGCTGCGCGTCGACGAATGGGACCAGATGATCGACGTGAACCTGCGCGGTGTGCTGTACGGCATCGCGGCGGTCCTGCCCACCATGGGCGAGCGCCGGTCCGGGCACATCATCAACGTCGCCTCGACCGGCGGGCACCGCGTAGACCCGACCGGGGTCGTGTACTGCGCGACGAAGTTCGCAGTACGTGCGGTCTCCGACGGCCTGCGCCAGGAGACCCCCGACATCCGCGTCACCGTCGTCAGCCCGGGCCTGACCAAGACCGAGCTCACCCACTCCGGCGGCAACGCCGCACAGCAGGACGCGGTGCGCTCCGCACTCGACGCGGTCGGTATCGACTCCTCCGCCATCGCCCGGGCCATCGGCTACGCCATCGCCCAGCCGGATGACGTCAACGTCAACGAGGTCGTCGTCCAGGGCACCGCACAGCTCTGACGCCCTGCCGGGCGGATCGCTGCTCGCACCGCCGCCGCCCGGAAGCCGGCAGCGGTCACCACTGAACGAGCTCACCGGCTGAGCGGACTCGCTCCGGTGGCGATCGGCGGCACCTCGTCCCCACCTCTGGCGCAAGGTGTCGCCGGCCACCGGGCGGCCGCCGGTGTCACCGGCTGATGCGGCGCTCCCGGCAACCACTCCCGTACAGGCATCACCCCAAAGCGACACGAAGGATCCAGAGAGATGAACCAGCAGTTTGCAGGCGCTTCGGCGCTCGTCACCGGCGGCGGCAGCGGGATCGGGCGGGCCTCCGCCCTGGCCCTGGCCGCAGAAGGGGCACTGGTGACGGTCGCCGGCCGCACCGCGGAGACCCTGAAGGAGACCGTCCGCCTGATCGAGGCCTCCGGCGGCTCGGCCCGCTACGTGGTGGCCGACATCACCGACGAGGCACAGGTGGAGAAGGCCGTCGATGCCGCCGTCGCGGACATCGGCCGCCTCGACATCGCGTTGAACAACGCCGGATACGACGGTGAGTACCAGCTCACCCGCAACTACTCCACCGACATGCTCGACCGGATGATCGCCCTGAACGTGCGCGGCGTGTTCCTGTCGATGAAACACGAGCTCCGCCACATGACGGCGCAGGGCGCCGGGGCGATCGTGAACATGTCCTCCGGCGCCGGACTGATCGGGGTTCCCGGCTTCTCCGGTTACGCGGCCACCAAGGCCGCCGAGATCGGCATGACCAAGAGCACTGCGGTCGAGGTGGCGCCCCACGGCATACGCGTCAACGCCGTGTGCCCCGGCCTGGTCGACACCCCCATGATCGCCGCCCTGGACGCGGACCAGCGCACGTCACTTGACGCCGCCCACCCCCTGGGACGGATCGCCCGCGCAGAGGAGATCGCCGACGCCGTGGTCTGGCTCTCTTCCGACAAGGCCAGCTTCGTCACCGGCATCGCCCTCCCCGTCGACGGCGGATACACCGTGCCCTAGACGGCGGCCCGCCCCGGCACAAGTGTCTGTTCGAAGACCACAGCCGGGTGCTGTGCGAGCGCGGCACCGGCGCCGTTGATACCCCATCCCCAGGCGGTCAACGGCGCCACCGCCTATGGCCAGGCCGCCGACGCTCCCAACCGGGCGCAGGCGGTGGTCCAGCCTGTCGCATACTGCGGGAGGGGCTGGTTGCCATGGACAGGGTGCTCAAGGCGTAAGCCGGGGAGCGTCATTCCAGCCACGCGGTATTCATGCCTCGGCCAGCCGCACCATCAGCATGGGCCGGTTTCGAGCACGGCTCCTCGGGCAGACGTGCAAGCTCGCCGCTGGGGCTTCGGTCGCGATGCAGCCGCCACCCCCACCGCAGCCGCCGAGGTCGGCAACTCCATCTACCCCCCGTGGTGACCCCCACCCGGTAGCCAGCCCCGCGACGGATCCTGGCCACGCCTCCGCAGGCGCGGCCAGGGCGGGCACCGGCACATGAGACGGTGGCGCCGTCCGGACCCCACCCGGACGAACAGCGCCCCGACGCCCGCCAGGCGCGGTCACCACCTCGATCAGCAAGCAGGCCGCCAGCCCGGCCAGCTACCCCCACTCCACGGGCTGTGGGGCGGGATGGCCCTCGGAGTGCGCCGTGGCGTGCGCGGCTCTACTCAAAAATTCCTACGGCGCGGGCTCGTAGACGACAGTCGTGGTGGGGCAGTCCTCGGCAAGTCCGAGGAGGGCCTGCCGCTCGTTCTCGTCGACGGCCAGGTCCCAGCGCAGTTTCGTACCGACCCAGGTAGCGGCGTAGGTGCAGTGGTAGGAGCCGTCCGAGGGCAGCCACTCGGCCGGGTCCTTGTCGCTCTTGGAGCGGTTGGAGGCAGCGGAGACCGCGATCAGGGTGTCCGGGCTGTTCTGGTCGTTCGCGTACGCCTCCCGCCGCGCCGCGGACCACGGCGTCTGTTCCGAGTCGTAGACCTCGGCGAGCGGGACGAAGTGGTCGACGTCGAGGCGGGCCGCGTCGGTGACGACCAGGTTGTCGTAGGCGCTGCGCCAGGTCCCGCCCGTCAGCTTGCAGCCGGCCGCGACCTGCGGGGCGCCGACGGCCTCGGCGAGGATGACCTCCCTTCGGGTGTCACAGCCGTCCGTCGCGTTCAGCCCGCGGTTCCAGTGCTTGTAGAGGTCCCGCTTGTAGCCCGCGCGGTGTTCCTCGGCGACAGGGAGCCTGTCGATGGCCTCGAACAACGCCAGCGGCGCCCGCACCGCAGCCGCACCCTGGACCGGCACGAGTTGGGTGAGGGTCGTCTCCTTCGCCGCAGGCGTGTCGGCGGCCGCGGGGACGGTGGTGGCGAGCAGGGGCAGGGCGGCGAGCGCGAGGGCGGGAAGACCGCGCCGCATCAGCTTGATGATCATGATCCGGTTTGTATCCGGGCGCCGTTACGGGTGGAAGGGCCTCGTGGGGCAACTCACCCGGCTGGGTGGCCGTTTTCACCGAAGAAACGATCACGGCCTAGGGCCTGTCTCCTTGCGGTTTTTCCGACGTTCAGGTGGTTTGACATCTTGTGGCGCATCTTCAGGGCTCCTGCGGCGTTGCCCGGTTGTCCGGCCGATCTGTGGTCGGCCCACTTGTCGCCGCAGGAGGCTGTCGACCGGAGTCTGCCGCGGCGATCACCAGACGAAGGAGTCACCCATGGGAACCTTGAAATCTGGCGTCTATCGCATCGTCAGCTGGCCCGACGCCCTCGGCTCCGAGGCGCGGGTCCTCACCGCCTCGGAAGAAGGTGTGACCGTTACGGCTCCGGGGGCTGCGCCGGAACGAGAGCAAGAGTGGTCGGTGGAGGTCAAGGATGATGGCACCGCCGCCATCCAGTTTCCCGCCCGCCTCTTCCCCTCTCGTTCCCTGAGCTACAAGGAGCCGGAAAAAGGCGAGAGGGTGATCCTGGGGCCGGTGAGTGACTTCCCCACCCGCGAGTGGAAGATCGAGCCAGCTCCGCAGCAGCCGCTGCCGGCACCCTACTTCATCCGTGTTCCCGACAAGGATCTGCAGATGGTGGTGTCGCCGAAGCGCATCTTCCCGACGGAGCTCGAGCTGGCGCCTTCCGACGTCGACCTCCAGAACGCCTGGGCGCTCCTGCCCGTCGAGAGGGATTAGCCGCGTGACGTCCAGGTGAGGACGCCGTTCCCCATGCATATGGCGTTCAGCGTCGTGGAGCACGTCTGTATTGGCTCTTCGCCTGAGGACGCGCGTTGGGTTCTCGGCTGCTGGCAACCGTTTATCGCCGGGCCCAGATGAGGATCCCGGCGACCAGACTCATCCGGTCGGCAATCGTCTTCCGCGCCAGAAGTCGGCTCTGCTGCTGCCGCGTCCAGCCCGCGAGCATCGCGTCGAACATCGCCGGCGCCGGATCCAGGGCCCGAACATTGCCCGGCATCACCAGGCGCATCGAGCCCGGCACATCGACTGCGTCCACGCCCGCTCCCACGGTTGCATCAGATGCAACATCGTGGCGTCGAACCGAGATCGCCTGAGGCCGAAGGCCTCGTCATCACCCATACGAGTGACAGGCTCCCCCTCCCCGGGCAGGCCACAGCCCTTTCCGGGCCAGGCGGAATGATGCAGCCAGCACAACACCGCCTACTTCGAATCCCACGCCTCGGCAAGCGGCACCATGTGGTCGATATCCAGCCCGGACGCGTTGGTGACCGTGGTGTCGTCGTAATACGACCACCACACACCCCCCGTCAGCGCGCAGCCCGGCCCGATCTCCGGATACTCCACCGCCTCCGACAGCAGCACCTCCGCGCGGGTGTTGCAGCCGTCCGCCGGGATCTCACCCGCATTCCAGTGCTTGAAGGAGGTGCGCTGGTAGCCGGTCCGGTCCTCGACCGCGAGCGGCAGAGCGGAGACCGCGACGCCCATGGGGAGGACCTGCGGCACGACCGCGGGCTGTTCGGCGGCCTGCGCCGCGGTGGGCAGGGACAGGGCGAGGGCAGCGGCCGCCATTACGGCCCGCATCATGATCATCACAGGGGCGGTTCTATCCGCCCCGCCCGCTCGGGAACAGACCTCCGACCTGCGGTTCACCCGCCCGGGGCGCCTGATTCACCGGCGAAACGCCACTGCTGCCGTACGCGAAAGGCCCCGACCAGCCCAGGGGGGACGGGCTGATCGGGGCGGGGCCCGTGCCAGCCGGGGGGGGAGGGCTGGCTCGGGCGTTCAAGGGGTGTGGGCGGGCAAGGGGTGGTCGCCTCGCGGCGGAGGGCACTGCGGGGCTTCAGCCGAACGATCTTCCCCACAGGCAAATGGTTGGGCCCGGGGACATCACCCCCACTGCCCTACCCACACAGATAGATGAACGGTCAACCACACCCGGATGTTCCCGCTTCCTGCACTTCCTCCCGCTCCGGCCCGAATCAGCCCGAGGCAGCGGCCGCACCGGCGCCGAACCCCGGCACATCCTCCGGGGCCACATCCGGGCGCAGCCGCTGGAAGCGGAGCGGGTGGCGGAAGATCCCGCCGTGGTCGACAGCCCGGTCGGCCCTGACCTCCGCGACCAGATCCGGGCGGACCAGGGTCACGTCCAGGACATCACGGCTTCCCCATGCCGCCGAGAACACCGCCCCAGTCCACGGGTGCCCGGATGCGGATGCGGATGCGGATGCGGTGAGACGCTCGGCGACCTGGCGCGCTGCGTTCGGGCGCAGCGCTACGGTCCGGCCGACGGCACGGAGCCGGCCGTCCTGGTCGTAGCGGCCCAGGAGCAGCAGCTGCGGGCGGGCCAGGGTGCCGGTGACCGCGCCGATGACAGCTTCGGTGGTGTCCCGTCTTCGCACCTTGGTCCAGCCCCGGGTATTGGGGAGGTATTTGCTGGTCAGGGGCTTGATGACCAGGCCCTCGACGCCTGACACGTCGGTCCAGGTCTCCAGCCAGTCTTGTGCTGTCGCGAGATCGGTGGTCATCGGGCACAGGGTCCACGGGGCCGTCAGTGCGCGGGCGGAGAAGAGCACTTCGAGGCGTCGGCGGCGCTCACGGTAGGGCAGGCCCATGGTCTCGACGCCGTCGAGTTGGAGGACGTCGAACGCCAGGAAGTAGGCCGGGATGCGGGCCGCGAGGGCGGCCGCGCCCCGGGCGCGGGCGGCCGCCCGGCGCTGCAACGCCTCGAACGACAGGGCCCCGGCCTCCGGGTCCCAGACCAGGAGTTCGCCATCGAGGACCAGGCCGGGCGGGAGCTGCTCCAGTGCGGCTGCCACCAGGTCGGGGAAACGGTCCTGCACCATCGAGCCGCGGCGGGTCTGGATCAACGCCGGGCCGCCCGGAACGGGCGGCGTGAACAGCAGGGCGCGGTGGCCGTCGAACTTCTGCTCGTACGCCACCCCGGCCCCCGGGCGCGTGCGCGGGATCGCCTCGGCGGCCTGCGCCAGCATCGGCGCAACCGGCGGTCTGAGCACCATCCCCGGACTCCCTCGCGCCTCGACCCCCTGTCCCAGGGTCGGTCAGGCCAGCCCTCTTCGGGCCGGTGGCGCGGCCGTCGCATCCACCATCCGAGGGGCCGGGCGGGCCGGTCAGAGGGGGTGCCGGGGCCGGCTGCGGCACGGTAGCGGCATGCGCCGCTGGCCCCTGCCCTTGCTCCTCGCCGCCCTCCTCACGGCTCCCGGATGCGTCACCGTCCCCCCCGCCCCCACCCCACCCGCCCGCGTCTCCCCCGCCACCACTTCGGCGGACCACAAGCAGCCGGCCGGCCCTCGCCCCGCACAGCCGGACACCAGGCCGGGACTGCCCCTCTCCCGGCTGCCCGAGCCACCCACCACCCCCGAGCACGACCGCGCGCCCACACCCGCCCGCCGTATGCCGACCCGGGGGGCGTCCGACGAGACCCGGCACGCCCGGCCGGCACCCAGGCGCAGAACCGCCCCGACGAAGTACGCCGCGAAGCCCCAGCCCCGGAAGGCCAAGGCGCGGCCGCCCCATACGCCCGCCTATCCGGGACGCCCGGCGACGGGCGCTGGGACCGCTGACATGACGGCCCTGTGCCGCGCCACGCACGGCGTCACCAGCACCGCCATCGCCGCTCTGTGCCACCAGACCTACGGCCGGTGACCTGCGCACACTCGCGCAGAAAATCGAACATGCGATCTAATGGGAGGGACGTCCTCCGCAACGCCAGGAGCCCCCGATGACCACCCCCCGAAGCCCCCGCCAGACCCCAGCCCGTCACCTGGGCTCCGAGCCAGACCGGACCCTGTGCCCGCTGCCACGCCCCCACGTGCCGCTACGGGGTCGGGGCCTCGCCGCTCTGCGCAGCGTGCAAGGCCGCACGACAGGCCCAGTACGGGAGTTGAGCGGTGTCCGAACTCCCGCCTGACCTGCCGCGCCTGCGCACCGTCGTCACCTACCTGCGCAGCGAGCTCAACCGCGCTGAGCGCGCGCTGAACACGGCCGAAGAGCGCGAGGCGCTCGCCGCGCGGCGCCGCCCGCCGGCCGAGCCGCCCGCGTGGCTGATCGAGCGCGGCATCGGGACGGGCCGACTGCCGGTCCGCGTCCACGCCGGAGGCTGCTGGGACGCACGAAAACGCTGTACGGGCATGAGCGTGGATGAGGCACGGCGGGCGCTGGCCGAGGGCGTCCAAGCCTGCCCCCACTGCCGGCCCGACGCCACCCTCGGCATCGAGTGAACCCGTAGTGCCGGGCATCGCGACCGGACGCGCCCGGGAGGGTTATCGGGCGGTTCGCTGTTGGTCGGTGCGGTGGGCGAACGCACGGTCGGCGCGGCGGCGGTGGTAGACGGCCTCGGGCCGGATCCCCGCGGCCAGTGCAGCTTGGCGCAGCGCGACACCGGGGCGGAAGGTTGCCGAAGAACGCTTCCCAGTCGTCTGTGTCGGGCGTGGGGTCCGGGGTGCGGGGGTGTGCGTGGTGGGCGGCGTCCATGGCCGCGGCGAAGCCGGGGTCGCGTTTGCGGCGCTGGTAGATCACGGCGGTGGTGATCCCCACGGCGGCCGCGGCCGCCGTGACCGACAGGCCGGACTCCAGGTGTTCGAGAAAGATGCGTCGGCGCTCGGGGGTGAAGCGGGGCGACCTCGCGGGCGCTGGCCGCCCGGCCCCGAGTTCCTTGACCGCATCGTACGCCCTTGCGAACACGGGATCCTCCTGGCGCCAGTGACTGGCTTTCCCGGCCCCATCAAGCAGGATCTGCGCGGCCAGACTGGACGTGCAGCCCAGAGCCAGAAGCCGCAGGTACTCGGCGCGCTGGATGAGGCCGGCGGTGCCGAGTTCGTCAGGGTCAGTGCCCGCCAGGAGGAGCGCGAGGGCGGTGTCGGTACGGGCGGCGGTGAACACCGTCCGAACATCGAGGCCCGCTGCCTGCGCCGCAGTGGCCACGTCCTGCCCGTTCCGCAGACCGTCAAAGAGCGTTGACCGCTTCCGGGCGGGCAGGGCATCGGGCATGGCCGCACGCTATGGGGACCCGCCACCGGTCGACGCTGCGACAGGCCGAGAACAGCGCCGAGGCCGGATGCCTCGTACGGATGCCGCGCTCAGCGGGCGGCGGCAGGGTAGATCGCATGGACTCTGAGCTGCGCGTGATCGTCTATCCCCCCGACGCCCAAGGCGGCCGCCGCGTCCGCGTCGGCGGGGAGATCCTCGGCCGCGCCCTCGGCCCCGGCGACCTCCTCGAATTCCTGCGCCGCGCAGGCCTGGACCCCGACGACGTCGACCTGGACGACGCGCTGCTGGTCGAGTGGCGCGGCGGAGGGCCCGCGGTGTGGAGCCCGGATCCTGGCGAGTAGTGAGCGCAGCAGTGCGGGCAGCCACCCAGATGGGCAGCCGCGGCCCAGGCAGGAGCTGAGACACAGCATGTCGGCTGACACTGGTTCACTCATTCGGAGAACGCTTGGCGCAGGTCCGGACATAGCGAAGCGGGGCCGTCACCGAATCGGTGACGGCCCTGCTCAGGGACCTTGCAGGCCGGGCTACAGCACGAGAGTGCGCCCGACCTAGACCTCGATGTACGCGACCACCACCACGGTTATCTGCGGTTCTGATCTGTCGCTTGTTGTGTGAGGCACATGGGCTCACCGGTTCGTGTGACTGTGGGATATCTGCTGGTTGTGAGGCACGTGCTGACGGTCAGTCATGGGTGTCATGAAGTTCCGTGCTGCATGCGCTGAGTCCCCGGTGGACGGGCGCCCGTTGTGGGTCGTGGTCGATGAGTCGTACGGGCTCCACCACGAGGCATGCCTGTTCCTGGCCTCTCTGCGGGACATGGGCCGTTCATTCAATACCGAGAAGGCCTACGGCATCCGGGCCGCGCTGCTGCTGACCTGGTGCTCGGCGCGAGGGCTGGACTGGAAGCAGATCACGCTCCTGGACCTGGCTCGGTTCTTGCGGTGGCTGGTGGACGAGCCGCTGCCGCCGCGCAGTCGGCGGGTCGCGTCTCCGCCGCGGTTTCGGGCGGAGAAGTCGGCGAACGCGGTCATGACGGGGGTCTGCGAGTTCTTGCGGTTCTGCTCGCGAAACGAGTGGGTGGATGCGGAATTGGTGGCCCGGCTGACGGAGACGAAGTACCTGCACTGGCTGCCGCCGGGCAAGGATGCGGGCGAGGACGGCCAGTTCCGCACCGTGAGAGCGAAGATGCTCAAGCTGCCGGAGCCGTCCGATGATGCCGTGGAGTATCTGACGCCGGAAGAGGCTGACCAGCTGTTTCAGATCGCCACGCACGCCCGTGACCGGTTCCTGGTCGCCCTGCTCGGCTGCACGGGGGAGCGCATCAGCGAGGCTCTGGGCCTGCGGCGCCAGGACATGCACCTGCTCAGCGACTCGCGGATGCTCGGATGCCGGGTCGAAGGCCCGCACATCCACGTCCGACGGCGGGCGAACAACGCCAACGGGGCCCTGGCCAAGTCGCGGTTCGCCCGGGTGATCCCGGTGACCGAGGACGTCGCGGGTCTCTATGCGGACTACCAGCTCGAACGGGACGAGGTCCCCGAGGCGGCTGACTGCGACATGGTCTTCGTGAACCTGTTCCACGCCCCGCTCGGGCAGCCGATGCGCTACGGCACAGCGAAGGAGCTTTTCGACCGGTTGGCGAAGAGGACCCAGCTCACCGCACGCCCGCACATGCTGCGGCACGGAGCGGCCACGGCCTGGGTCCGCGCCGGCGTCGACGAGGACGTGGTCCAGGATCTGATGGGGCACATCTCCCGGTCCTCGCTGACGCCCTACCTGCACGCGAGTGAGGCGGACAAGCGGGCGGCGGTCGAGCTGGTGGCGGCGGGGCGGCGGTCTTGACCAGTCCCGCCGTGCTCGCCGCGGAGCCGCTCGCCCCGGTCGTCCCGCTTGATTCGACCGCCTGGATGAGTTGGCTGCAAGCGCGGGTGGATCCCCTCTGGCGGCCGGGTGAGTGGTCCCAGCAGGATTGGTTCTTCGACGGCGACGTGGACAACCCGCGCACGGCGGCGTCGAGGTGCCTCACGGCCTCGTGCTGGACCTTGATGCCCTCCCGCAACCTGTTCTGCCGGCACTGCCTGGATGCCCACAAGGCCAGCTTGCTGAGCCGGGAGGAGTTCGCCGCTTCCTATAAGCGGCCTCGGCGGATCCGCACCCAGCGCGGATCCGACCGCGAACCGTGCGTCCTGGCACGCCCCTCGGGCCGATGCGAGCGGCCAGCCCACAGCGGCGGGCTCTGCCGCACCCACTACTCCCGCTGGCGACGGCGCCCTGACCAGCAGGTCTCGGTCGAGGAATGGCTGGCCACCACGACGGCGGAACCGCTGCAAGCGAAGCCGACCTGCGTCGTCCGGGGCTGCGCGAACCAGCGGGTGATCTCCGGGCTCTGCAACACGCATTTGCAGTCCTGGGAACGAGAGAAGCGGGCGGGCGCCACCCGCGACCCTGAGCAGTGGGCCCGCCAGGCCGCCAAACGCCTGCTGACCAACCAGTTCAGCCTGCGGGACCTGGCGGAACCTGTCCGCTGGGAATTTCTCTACGGTCTGCAACAGCGGGATGCCCGCGGCGGCGTCATCGAGCCGGTGGCCGCCCGGCAGTTGGCGCGTCGGCTGGAGGGGGTCCCGAGTCTGCTGGCCGTCGATGTCGAGTCCTTCGTCGAGGGGATCGCCAAACAGCACAACCTCACGTCCTTGATCCGCGAGGTTGTCCGGGCTCTGCGGCGGGCCGCACTGTCGTTCCGCGGCCTGGAGCCCACCGATGTCGACAGCTGGGATCTGGGCTGGCTGGACCTGCGGTCCTCGGCCCTCGGCGGCCGTCGCCATCGGCCTGGGCAGGTGGACGCGTCCGCAATCCACCAGCAGTGGTTTCGGGACGTGATCAAGTCGTGGGCCACCTCCGTCAGCCTGGACAGTGGCAAGTTCAAGCGGGTATTCACCGCGTGTGTCGTCGCCTCCGATGCGATGCATGCCCGGCCCGGCGGAGGCCAGGACCACACGAAGCTGAGGTTCGCCGACATGCAGGCGGTCTTCACCGCGATGAGCCGCATCCGCCGCACCACCGACGACGAGCTCGCCAGCAAGAGCTGGCGCCAGCATTCGTTCAGCTGCTTCCTGGAGATCGTCGACTTCGGCCGCAAGACGGACATGCTGCCGGGCATGCCCGGCAGTTTCGACCGCGACAAGACGCTGGTACTGCCGCCCGAGGAGACGACCGAGGACGCTGCAGGCCGGGCTGTCCCTGAGCCTGTCATCGCCCAGCTCGATGCACATCTCGCCCTGATGGGAGCCTCCTTCTCCTACGGCGAGATGGCACGGGCCGATATCGAACTGATGATGCAGACGGCCTACCTGGTCCTCCGTGACACCGGCCGCCGTCCCATCGAGGTCGCCAGTCTGAGCCTGAAGTGCCTGGAGACCCGAGGGGACGAGAACACCCTCGTCTGGGACAACGTCAAGAAGCGCCGCTACGGCCGCAAGCTGCCCATCACTCGCGAGACCGCCACGGTGATCAGAACCTGGCAGGCCCGTCGACGTCAGATGGAGGTTCCCTCCCGCAGCCGAAAGTACCTGTTCCCGTCGATCACCGATCGCAGCGGGTTCGCACACATGGATGCCTCCAGCCTGGCCAATGCGTTGCGGGAGTGGGTCGCGGCGATCCCGCTGCTGCTGAGCGACGAACTCGACGGGCAGGGCCGCAGGATGCCTTTCGACCGCACGCTGATCTTCCCCTACGCGTTCCGGCATGCCTATGCCCAGCGGCATGCCGATGCGGGCGTCCCGGTTGACGTGCTCAGAGAGCTCATGGACCACCGGTCGATCGTCACAACGATGTCGTACTACCAGGTGTCCCTGAAGCGGAAACGCGAAGCGATCACGACCCTGCGGAAGCACACCGTCGACCGGTCCGGCCGTCCGGCTCCGTTCACCAGCCCGACCGACTACGAGGCCCAGTCGGTCGCTGTCCCCTTCGGCAACTGCCGCGAGCCCAGCAACGTCAAGGCCGGCGGCAAGGCCTGCGCAATCCGATTCCAGTGCGCCGGCTGCGGCTTCTATCGCCCCGACCCCTCCTACCTGCCCGCCATCGAGGAGCACGTCAACGACCTGCGGGCCGACCGTGAGACCGCCAAGGCGATGGACGCCGACGACTTCGTCGTCCGCAACCTCGGCGACCAGATCACTGCGTTCACGAACGTCGCCGACACCATGCGCGACCGGCTCAGCAGCCTTCCCAAGGACGAACGCGAGGAGATCGAGGAGGCCAGCGCGGTCCTGCGGAAGGTCCGTGCGACCCGGGAGCACAAGCTGCTGCCACTGACCGTGATCCGCAAGGAGACCCCCGATGCCGGCTGAGACATCCATGAAGCCCTCCAGGACACCCGCGGAGATCCTCAAAGCCGCACGTCAGCGGGACAGCGCCGACAAACGCGGACGCGTCCTCAAAGCCGTCCAGGACATGCTCCACGGCAACCGGCGCATCACCTTCGCCACGGTCGCCCGCGAGGCGGGCGTCTCCAGCTGGCTCGTCTATGCCCCTGGCCTGCGTGAACGGATCGACCAGGCCCGGGCCCGTCAGGCCGCCCAGGGGCACCACGACCAGCAGAGCGGACGGAAGGTCTCTACCGCCAGCGAACAGACCGACCTGCTTCTCGCCCGCCAGGAGATCAAGCGGCTCCGGACCGAGAACGACCAGCTGCGGCGACAGGCCCGCGTTCACATCGGACAGCAGGTCGAACAGCTCGGCAACCACGATCTGGTCGACCGCGTCAACGAGCTCACCGAGGAGAACCTGAGACTGTCCACAGCGGAACGGCAGGCAACCACCCAGAACGCGGAACTCCAGCAGCGAGTCGCCGAGCTCGAAGACGACCTCAGCGCCGCCCGCACCAGCCTCCGCCGCATGATCCGCAGCCAGAATCACGGTCAGCTAGCCTGATCCATCGTCACTTGTCGTTGCTGGCCGCTACTCTCCACGGGACCATTGAAGAGAGGGCTCGTCATGGCGGAGCGCACGCCAAGCACCGAAAAGTGCACCGCGGCTGATTGCGAGCGGCCCCAGTGGGCTCGGAAGCTCTGCAACCCATGCTTGAGCAGGGCATACCGGCGGGGCGAGATCGAGCGCGTTCAGGTCCACGGGCGGACCGGGGGCGACGTGAAGGGTTGCGAGAGCCCACACCACGCGAACGGCTACTGCAAGATCCACGACGCAAACGAGCGTCGGATAGGCCAGCCCGTGGCCCCCAAAGTGGTAATCCGAGGCACCATCGAGGAACGATGGCTCGCGAAGGTCATTCCCACCCCTGACGGCCACTGGCTCTGGCCCGAGTCACCGAAGGGATGCCCCTACCCCAAGCTAGGCGTCAAGATCGATGGAAGGTGGACGACTGAGTATGCCCACCACGTCGCCTATCGCTGGGCTCATGGCGCCTTGCCCGAGTCGGGGGTCGTCCACCACACCTGCGGTTTGAGGCTGTGCTCCAACCCGGACCATCTCCAGTCCGTCGACGCCGTTGCGAACATCCTGGAGATGAAGCAGCGGATCAGCCTGGAGCGTGAGATCGAGATGCTCACCGCGGCCGTTGCCGCTCTTGAGGCTGCTCTTGGTCTGGATGTTCCCATTGACGACCAGGAAGGGGGCAACGATGCCTCGATGGCCTAAGGAACGCGAAGCTCGCGGCTGTGGCATCGAGGGCTGCGAGGGGAAGCACGCCGGCAAGGGCTACTGCAAGAAGCACCTCTATCGACTGAACACCAACGGTGACCCTCTCGCCGTCCGACACCGGATAGATACCGGCACCGTTGAGGAGCGTTTCTGGAAGAAGGTCGTTACTGGGCCGGATGACTGCCAGCTGTGGTCTGGTGCGAAGATCCCGGACGCGTCACGGGACGACGAGGACCGCTACGGGATGTGGACCTGGGACACACCCGACGGGACCCAAAGGCAGCTCGCTCACCGATTCGCCTATGAGTCCAAATTCGGGAAAATCCCCGAAGGCGCGCAGCTCCACCACACATGCGCCCGCCGAGGGTGCGTTAATCCGGCGCATCTCCAACTGGCCACCGCTCTGGAGAACACCGCCGAAAGCCTCCAACGCAAGCACCTCACAGCGAAGCGCGATGCCCTGGTCGCCCGATACGCGGAGCTGGCCTCGATGGCTCAGCACCTGAACATCCCACTCCAAGAGTGCCCCGTCGAGCCCAACCCAGATGAGCCGGAGGCCCCGGGGACACTGTTCTGACCCCGCACCAGCAGTAGGCCTATCGCTCCAACGTCCCTTATGTCACTGCCATGTGCACACGTCCCTGACCAGCATTAATTCGCTCCCGACCCGAGATTACGAGCGTGCGCAGGGCGGTGACGAAGTACAGGATGCGGACGGCTTCGAGTTCGTCGGCGTACTGTCGCAGTTGGCGGCCGGCGGTATCGCCGGGGATCGGCTCGCCGATCTCGGGGTCGACGGAGATGACCACCAGCGCGCGGTCCAGCGCGTGGATTTCCGCCTCGCTGGTGATGTTCTCCAGTTGCTTGGCTGCTGAGTCGGAGAAGGCGATGCGGGCGCGACGTGTGGTCATCAGGCGACGGCCGGGCGTTGCGCGGCAAGGCGGGCCAGGTGGGCCTCGCGGAGCTCTTCCCAGGGGGTGCAGTCCTCCACCGCGGGCAGGCCGTTGGCAGCGATGTCCTCTAGGTGTGCAACTGCCGTAGCTCGATTACACCGGGGTCTGGGCCTTCTGCTTGAGGCGTTCGTAGGGTGTTTGGCCGCCGAGGGAGCCATGGGGGCGGTGGTAGTTGTAGTAGTCCTCCCACTCGCGGAGTTTGTCGTTGAAGACGCCGGTGTCATCGATGACTACGCCGTCGAGCATGCGGTAGAACTCCTCGGCGTCGATGCGGTGGGAGCGTTCGACCTTGCCGTTGAGGTGCGGTGACGCCGGTTTGATGTAGGTGTGGGCGATGCCCTTGTCGAGGACGTTCCAGTGGAAGGCGGACTGGAACTCTGCTCCGTTGTCGGTCTGGATCACCTCGACGCGGAACGGCAGGCGCTCCAGGACGTAGTCGAGGAACTGCACGGCGGTCTTCTGGTCGCATCGCGGGTAGATCCGCAGGACCCGAAGCCGGGTGCAGTCGTCGATGGCGGTGAACTGGTAGTACTTCGCTCGTCGCCGCCGTTTGGGCAGCGTTGCGGTGACCGGAACCGCGGCTGGGGTGTGTTTCGGGAGGACGATGGGTTCGATGAATTTTACGTCGATCTGGACGCGGTTGCCGGGCTGCTGCTTCTCGTAGCGGGTGTAGCGCTTGTCGTGCCGCGTGTAGCGCTGTGAGGCCGGCAGGCGGTTCATCCCGAGCTTCTTGAGGATGCGGTAGACGGCGGAGCAGGCGATGTCGATGTCGTGGTACCGCTTGAGGTACATCTTGATCTTCATCGGGCCGAAGTGGTAGTGCTGCCGCAAGTAGACGATCTTGTTGACGACGTCTGCCTCGGTGGCGTGGGGGCAGTGGTGGGGCTTGCTGGAGCGGTCCCGCAGACCTTCGAGGCCCTCGTCCTGGTAGCGGTGCAGCCATTTGTAGAAGCACGGGCGGCTGATGCCGTAGTAGCGGCAGGTCAGCGCGACGTTCCCGGTGACTTCCTCGGCGTGGCGCAGGACTGCCAGGCGATGCTGGGCCTGACGGTCCTGCTGCTGTTGCAGCGAAGGGGGCATGGCAGATCTCCGTCTACTCGAAGACCCATGTGTAACCAACGTCCGGCAGTTTTATATACTCCACGACCGCCCGAGCACGCCGCATGCGACCCCGCACCGCACCCCTGCCGTAATCGAGGCCGAGGTCTGCCGCCTGAGGACCGATCGCAAGCTCGGCCCCGCCCGCATCGGCCCGATCGTGGGCCTGCCCGCCTCCACGGTCCACCGGATCCTGCTGCGGCACGGCCTGAACCGCCTGGCGTTCCTAGACCGGCCCACCGGCCGGATCATCCGCCGCTACGAACGGGCCCGACCCGGCGAACTGGTCCATCTCGACATCAAGAAACTCGGCAACATCCCCGACGGCGGCGGCTGGCGGGCCGTGGGCCGAACAGCAGGCGACCGCAACCGCCAAGCCACCACCGACCAGCGCAAGAACTCCACACCGGTGATCGGCTACAGCTACATCCACTCCGCCGTCGACGACCACTCCCGCCTCGCCTACAGCGAGGTCCTGGCCAACGAACGGCAGGAGACCGCAGCCGGCTTCTGGCAACGGGCCCAAGCCTTCTTCACCCACCATGGCATCACCGTCGACGCGTCCTGACCGACAACGGCTCCTGCTACAAATCCAGACTCTTCACCCAGACGCTGGTCGCGGCCGGCATCACCCACAAGAAGACCCGCCCCTACCGCCCCCAGACCAACGGCAAAGTCGAACGCTTCAACCGCACCCTCCTCGATGAGTGGGCCTACCTGCGGCCCTACACCTCGAACGCCGAGCGGACCGAAGCCCTGGCAGACTTCCTCCACACCTACAACCACCACCGCTGCCACACCGCACTCGACGGCCACCCGCCCATCAGCCGCGTGAACAACCCTCCGGGTCAATACAGCTAGGCCGTGGGGGGGGCGCCGCGGAGGTCAGACGACGGCGCCGCGGCCCGGGTCGTCGTCCTCGTCGTCACCCTGCGACATCCGCGCGACGAGCGTCGCGAAGCCGCCCAGGAAACCGCCGATCCCCAGCGCCGTGAGCCACCAGGTCATCTCCCACTGCAACAGCACCGCCACCAGCAGCAGCACCGGCCCGCCCACCACCGCCAGCCACGCGAACTTCGCCGTCGTGTCCGCCTGCGGCAGCTCCGGCTCCGGGGGCACGAAGTGGCCCTCGTCCTTCTCGTCCGGCTCCGCCGGAGTGTGATCGCGGGGCCCGCTCCCGGGTCCCGCGGCGCCGACCCCGACACCCGGCGCGAACACCACCGAGCTGCCCAGCGCCCTGGGCGGCTCCTGCTCGGCCGGAGCCTGCGGCTCCGGCGCGGGCGGCGCGGCCGCCGGCGGCTCCGGCTCCACGTCCTCCTCCGGCAGCATCAGGTTCTCGATCGGCCGGAACGGCCTCGCCCCCGGCGGGTCCGGCGGCTCCTGCCCGTACCCGGCGACGATCGCCGCCCAGGCCGCCTCCTCGTCCAGCGGGGGGACACCCCCCGGGGACTCCTCGTGCTCAGCCACCGCTGGCCGCCCCCTCCCTGCCGACGCTCTCCGCGAGCCGCCCGACGAACGCAAAACTGTCCGCGAAGATCTGCTCCGCGTCATGGTCCAACGTCGCGACGTGGTAGCTCTGTTCCAGCAGGGTCTCGGTGACGTCCGTCGAAGAGATCCGCGCGAGGATCCGCGCCGAGTCCGCCGGGTCCACGACGTGGTCCTGCCGGCTGTGCAGCAGCAGCACCGGCTGCGTGACCTGCGGCAGCTCGGTGTCGAGCAGCTTCAGGAACTGCTTCAGCGAGGCCGCGGCCCGGGTCGGGACCCGGGTGTAGCCGATCTCCGCGACGCCCGGCTTCGCGATGTCGCTCGCGATGCCCGGGGTGGAGCGCAGGAAGTGCTGGGCCACCGGGAGCGCGAAGGCCAGCGGGTCGTTGATCTTGTTGACCGGGTTGACGAGGACGATGCCGGCCACGGCGTCCCCGTGCCGGGCGGCCAGCCGCAGGGTCAGCGCCCCGCCCATCGACAGGCCGAAGACGAACACCTTCGCGCACCGCTCCAGCAGCTCCCGCAGCGCCCGGTCCACCTCGGCGTACCAGTCCTGCCAGCCGGTGAGCTGCATGTCCTGCCACCGCGTCCCGTGCCCGGGCAGCAGCGGCACGGAAACCGTCAGACCCTGCCCGGCCAGGTACTCCGCCCACGGGCGCATGGACTGAGCGGTACTGGTGAAGCCGTGGCAGAGGAGGACACCGACCTCTCCGCCCTCGTGGCGGAACGGCTCGGCTCCAGGGAGGACGGGCACCAGGGTCTCCTTCGACGGGTGGGGGGTGCGTAGCGCTGTGTGACTTCACCGTACGCGACGGGGGTGACACCGACCAGGGTCGTCGCCCCCTCCGCCCCGAGCCACGGGATAAGGTCTGTTCGACAGACACAGGAAGGCGCATCAGTTGATCTACGGCGCAATGAAGTTCTCCATCGGGGGGTCCCTGAAGCTCGCCTTCAGGCCGTGGGTGGAGGGCCTCGAGAACATTCCCGCCGAGGGGCCGGCGATCCTCGCGAGCAACCACCTGTCCTTCTCGGACTCCTTCTTCCTGCCCGCCGTGCTGGACCGGAAGGTCACCTTCATCGCGAAGGCGGAGTACTTCACCTCCCCGGGCGTCAAGGGCAAGCTGACGGCCGCCTTCTTCAAGGGCGTCGGCCAGCTCCCCGTGGACCGCTCCGGCGCGCGCGGTGCGGGCGAGGCCGCGGTCAAGAGCGGCATCGACGTCATCGAGCGCGGGGAGCTGTTCGGTATCTACCCCGAGGGGACCCGTTCACCCGACGGCCGCCTCTACCGCGGCAAGCCCGGCGGGCTGGCCCGCGTGGCCCTGGCCACCGGGGCGCCCGTGATCCCCGTCGCGATGATCGACACGGAGAAGATCCAGCCGCCCGGCAAGGTCGTCCCCAAACTGATGCGCCCCGGCATCCGGATCGGCAAGCCGCTCGACTTCAGCCGCTACCACGGCATGGACGGAGACCGCTTCATCCTGCGCTCGGTGACCGACGAGGTCATGTACGAGATCATGAAGCTGTCCGGCCAGGAGTACGTCGACATCTACGCGACGGCCGCCAAGCGACAGATCGCCGACGCGGAGAAGGCCGAGAAGGCCGCCCGGGCCGCGGCGGACAAGAGCGCCGGCAACACCGCCGGCAGCAGCGGCGACCCGAGCGACATGAGCGCCGGGAAGGCCGCGGAGTAGCACACGGGCGGCATCGCCCGCACGGGGTGGGTGGGGGAGATGGCGAAACGCGAGCGTGTCGTGCGCATGTCGGTCGAGCAGCCGCTGTGGCGGGCGCTGACCGCCTACCGGCTGCTCACCATGGTCTACGCGGTCCTGCTGTTCGCCTCGGCGTACCGGGACTTCGACCGGCCCTGGGTCGCGGCCGGCTACCTCGGCGCACTCGCCGTCTGGACCCTGGCCACCCACCGCCGGGTGGCGAACGCAGCCAGCTGCACCAAGCGGTTCCTGTGCGCCGACCTCACCGTCGCGCTCGCCGGCATCCTGCTCACCCCGGTCGCGGACACCCACGCGCGGATCGCCGCGGGCGGCCCCACCCTCCCCTCCATCTGGACGGCGGGCTCCGTCCTCGCCTTCGCCATCAAGGGCGGCTGGCGCTGGGCCGGTTTCGCCTCGACCTTCGTGGCCGCGGCCAACATCGTCATCCATGGCGGCCAGCCCACCCGGGACACCCTGCACAACGTGCTGCTGGTCTGGGTCGCCTCCATCGCCATCGGGTACGTCGTCGAGGTCGCCCGGGCCAGTGAGGCCACCTTGGCCCGCGCCCTGGAGATCGAGGCCGCGACCCGCGAGCGCGAGCGACTCGCCCGCGACATCCACGACGGGGTCCTCCAGGTCCTCGCCATGGTCCAGCGGCGCGGGACCGAGCTGGGCGGAGAGGCCGCCGAGCTCGGCCGTATGGCCGGGGACCAGGAGGTGGCCCTGCGCACCCTGGTCTCCAGCGGGCTGGTGCCCACCTCCCGGATCTCCCGCGACGAGTCACTGGGGGCGCTGGTGGACGCGTACGAGGTGGAGGATCCCGGCGCCGACGAGGGCGAGCTGGACCTGCGGAGCCTGCTGGCCCCGCACGCCGGGTCCCGGGTCAGCTTCGCCGAGCCGGGCACCCCGGTGCCGCTGCCGGCGCCCGCGGCGAAGGAGCTGGCCGCCGCCGTCGGAGCGGCACTCGACAATGTGCGCAAGCACGCCGGCGATGGCGCCAGGGCCTGGATCCTGGTCGAGGACTGGGGCGACGAGGTGATCGTGACCGTCCGGGACGACGGCCCGGGCATCCCGGCCGGCCGCCTCGACCAGGCCGAGGGCGAGGGCCGGATGGGCGTGGCCCTGTCCATCCGCGGCCGGCTGCGGGACCTCGGCGGCAGCGCCGAGCTGGTGTCCGTCCCCGGACAGGGCACCGAAGTGGAACTGAAAGTACCGAGGGGGAGGACCCAGTGAGCCGCACCGCCGAACCGCAGCAGCAGACGCAGCCGCAGCCGCACGAGATCAAGGTGATGGTCGTCGACGACCACCCGATGTGGCGGGACGCGGTCGCCCGCGACCTCGCCGCGGCGGGCTTCGACGTGGTCGCCACGGCCGGAGACGGCCCCGAGGCCGTCCGCCGGGCCGTGCCCGCCGCCCCCCACGTCCTGGTCCTCGACCTCAACCTGCCCGGCATGCCCGGGGTGCAGGTCTGCAAGGAACTCGTCGGAGCCAACCCCGCGCTGCGCGTCCTGGTCCTGTCCGCGAGCGGCGAGCACGCGGACGTCCTGGAGGCGGTGAAGTCCGGCGCCACCGGCTACCTGCTGAAGTCCGCGGGTGCCCAGGAGCTGATCGACGCCGTCCGCCGCACCGCGGCCGGCGACCCGGTCTTCACCCCCGGCCTGGCCGGGCTGGTGCTCGGCGAGTACCGGCGCCTGGCCACCGACCCGGCGCCCGCCGCCCCCGACGAGCCGAAGGCCCCCCAACTGACCGACCGGGAGACCGAGGTGCTGCGGCTGGTGGCCAAGGGGCTCTCGTACAAGCAGATCGCGGAGCGCCTCGTCATCTCGCACCGCACGGTGCAGAACCACGTGCAGAACACCCTGGGCAAGCTCCAGCTGCACAACCGGGTGGAGCTCGTCCGGTACGCGATAGAGCGCGGCCTCGACGACGCGTGACGAGGGACGTCCACCGTCTCGCACCTCGCACGCATGTCCTCGTACGAGTGAACGGTGGCGTGCAACACCCCTGTAATCCACCGGAATTGACCCTTCCCAGGCACTTGCTGTGACCTGAGTCACCACTAGCGTGACCGCCATGCGGGCTCAGTCTGCTCAGTGGGCCCTGTGGCGAAGGGAGATTGACATGAAGGTCGGAGTGCTGACGGGCGGCGGCGACTGTCCCGGTCTCAACGCGGTCATCCGGGCCGTCGTCCGCAAGGGCACCCAGGAGTACGGGTGCGAGTTCGTCGGGTTCAAGGACGGCTGGCGCGGCGCGGTCGAGGGCGACACCGTCCCCCTCGGCATCCCCGCGGTCCGCGGCATCCTGCCGCGCGGCGGGACCATCCTCGGCTCCTCGCGGACCAACCCGTTCAAGGAGGAGAACGGGGTCCGCCGGATCAAGGAGAACCTCGCCAAGTACGAGGTCGAGGCCCTCGTCGCCATCGGCGGCGAGGACACCCTGGGCGTCGCCGCCAAGCTGCACGGGGAGTACGGCATCCCGTGCGTCGGCGTCCCGAAGACCATCGACAACGACCTGTCGGCCACGGACTACACCTTCGGCTTCGACACGGCGGTGGGCATCGCCACGGAGGCCATCGACCGGCTGCACACCACGGCCGAGTCGCACATGCGGGTGCTCGTCGTCGAGGTGATGGGCCGGCACGCCGGCTGGATCGCCCTGCACTCGGGACTGGCGGGCGGCGCCAACGTCATCCTCATCCCCGAGCAGCGCTTCGACCTGGACCAGGTGTGCGCCTGGGTGACCTCCCGGTTCAAGGCGAGCTACGCGCCGATCGTGGTGGTCGCGGAGGGCGCGATGCCGAGGGACGGGGAGATGGTGCTGAAGGACGCCACCACCGACTCGTTCGGGCACGTCCGGCTGTCGGGCGTGGGGGAGTGGCTGGCGAAGGAGATCGAGGCGCGGACCGGCAAGGAGGCCCGGACCACGGTGCTCGGGCACATCCAGCGCGGCGGCACGCCGAGCGCGTTCGACCGGTGGCTGGCGACGCGCTTCGGGCTGCACGCCATCGACGCCGTGCACGAGGGCGACTTCGGGAAGATGGTCGCCCTGAAGGGCACGGACATCGTGCGGGTGCCGATCGCCGACGCGACGGCGAAGCTGAAGACGGTGGACCCGGCGCTGTACCGGGAGGTCGGGGTCTTCTTCGGCTGAGCCGGAGTGGGTGACCGGGCCATGGGCGGTATCGGACGTAAAGTGCCGGAACGACCCATGGTCCGGTTTGTTTTGCGCGGCACAGCACGGGAGCGAACGTGGAAATCCTGGCATTCGGGGTGCAGGGCGACGAGAGGCCGCTGATCGAGGAGGCGTTCGCGGCCGCCGGACAGCACGAGGTGCGGTGCCTGGACGTCTTCCTCACCGAGGACACCGCCCCCATCGCGGCCGGCTACGAGATCGTTTCGTCGAGCGTGAACGCGGATCTGAGCGGGCGCGTGCTGCGGACCCTGGCCGGGGGCGGGACGAAGATGATCGCCCAGCGCTCCACGGGCTTCAACAACATCGACTTGGACGTCGCCCGGCGGCTCGGGATGACGGTGAGCCGGGTCTCGTACTACTCCCCTTACTCCGTGGCCGAGTTCGCGTGGACCCTGGCGATGGCCGTGAACCGCAGGATCGTCCGGGCCTCGAACCGCACCCGGGACTTCGACTTCCGTCTGACCGGACTGATGGGCCGCGACATGCGCGGCCGTACGGTGGGGGTGCTCGGGACCGGCAGGATCGGCGAGGCGTTCACGCGGATCGCGCACGGGTTCGGCATGAACCTGCTGGGCTGGGACGTCGCGGAGAACCCCGCGTGCGTGGAGCTGGGCATGAAGTACGTCGACAAGGAGGAGCTGTTCACCTCGGCGGACCTGGTGAGCCTGCACCTCCCGCTGTCGCAGTCCACGCACCACATCGTCGACGCGGCGGCCCTGCGCACGATGAAGGACGACGCGATCCTGGTGAACTCCAGCCGGGGCGGGCTGATCGACTCGGAGGCACTGGTCACCGAGTTGCGGGCGGGGCGGTTCGAGGGGGTGGGCCTGGACGTGTACGAGGCGGAGACCGGCCTCTTCTTCCTGGACAAGTCCCTGGAGGCCGTCGAGGACGACACCCTGGCACGGCTGGTCACGTTCCCGAACGTCGTGGTGACCTCGCACCAGGCGTACTACACGCACGACGCGGTGGGTCAGATCATCGAGGCGACGGTCCGCAACGTGCAGGACTACCTGGCGGGCCGCAGCTCGCAGAACACGCTGTCCCCCGCGTGACGCGAGTTCACCCCGAGTTCGGACACCGGTCATGCGGGCGGTGCTGCCGCCGGGATCACAGGGGTTTAGATTCAGCCCCGTGGACATACCTTCCGCGGCCCGCTGGCTCCTGCTGGCCGCAGCCGCCGCTCAGTTCGTGTACGCCGTACGGGCCCTGCGGCCCGCGCTCCGCTCCCGGCCGGGGAAGCGGCTGGACGGCTGGCTGGCTTTCGCAGATCCGGCGGTCGGCGTCCCGGTGACCCTGGCGCTGGCCTGGGGGAACCTCCCGGCGTTCCTCGCCGGCCTGGCCGCCTTGGGCCCGCTCATGACCTGCCGGCTGCTCCGTTCCTTCCTCGCCCGCCGTACGAAGCCGACCCCGGCCTGACGGCCCCGCGCGGCGGGCTCGGGTCCGGGCCCGTCAGAGTGCCGCCGGGGTCATGCCGAGCAGGAGCCCGCGCACGAGGGACGGGCCGTTCAGGGTGACGACCGACTCGGGGTGGAACTGGACCCCCGCGAAGGCCGGGGACCGCAGGGCGTGGACCTCCCCCGTCACCGCGTCGCGGGAGACCTCCACCGCCCGCCGTGCCAGCCGGGCCGCGACCTCGTCGGAGCAGTGGGCCGTGTACGTGTTGTAGAAGCCCACCACCTCCCGGCTCCCGAAGAAGTCGATCCGCGTCTGCGCCCCCTGCGCCGGCTCCGCCTTGCGGACCAGCGGCAGGCCCAGCTCCGCCGCCAGCAGCTCGTGGCCCAGGCAGACGCCCAGCAGCCCGTGGCGGTGCCCGGCCAGGAGCTCCGCGGCCAGTCCGCGCAGCATCCGCATCTTCGGGTCGGCCGCGTCCGCCGGATCGCCCGGCCCCGGGCCCAGGACGACCGGACCGGCCCACGCCAGCGCCGCCTCCCGCAGCCCGGGATCGTCGTAGCGGCGTACGGTCACCTCCAGCCCGGTCACCCGCAGCACGTGCGCCAGCATCGCCGTGAACGTGTCCTCCCCGTCCACCACCAGCGCGTGCCCGGCCGGCGCCGCCGGCCGCTCCTGCATCCGCAGCCAGAACGGCGCCAGGTCCGCCCGCCGCGCCGCCAGGGCCGCCCGCACCCGGGGGTCCTCCCCGAGCCGCGCCCCTTCGAAGGCCGCCCGCGGCGCCGCCGGGCGGACCCCGAGCGCCGCCAGCACCCCGGCCGCCTTCGCGTGCGTCTCCGCGACCTCCCCCGCCGGGTCCGAGTGCCGCACCAGCGTCGCCCCCACCGGGACCCGCAGCGCGCCGTCCGCCGCGATGTCGGCGGTCCGGATCAGGATGGGCGAGTCCAGCGTCTGGGACCCCGAGGCGTCCAGGCCCAGCAGGGCCAGCGCCCCCGCGTAGTAGCCGCGCCCGCCCGCCTCGTACCGCTCGATGACCCGGCAGGCGTTCTGCACCGGTGACCCCGTCACCGTCGCCGCGAACATGGTCTCGCGCAGCACCTCCCGGACGTCGAGGGAGGAGCGGCCGCGCAGCTCGTACTCGGTGTGCGCGAGGTGCGCCATCTCCTTCAGCCGCGGACCGACGACCACCCCGCCCCTGTCGCCGACCGTGCACATCATCTTGAGCTCCTCGTCCACGACCATGGACAGCTCCTCGGTCTCCTTGCGGTCGCCGAGGAAGGCCAGGAGGGATTCGGGGGTCGGGCCCCCGGCCGGGTAGCGGTACGTGCCGCTGATCGGGTTCATCACCACCGTGCCGCCCGCCCGTCTCCCGCCACCACCCTCGACGGAGGGCGCTTCGCGCCCGCCCCTCCCGCCCGACATCCGTACGTGTACTTCCGGACTGGCCCCCACCAGCGTCCGGTCCCCGGTGTGGACGACGTACGTCCAGTACGCGCCCCGCTCGCCCACCAGCAGCCGCCGGAACAGCGCGAGCGCGTCGGCCCGCCCGAAGCCCTCGATCCGGCCCCGGTACGTGCGCCGGATGACGAAGTTCGCCCCCTCGCCGCGCCCGATCTCGTCCCGGACCACGCGCTCGACGGTGGCCGCGTACTCCTCGTCGGGCACGTCGAAGCCGCCGTCCTCGACCCGCACCGGGTGGTCCGGCAGCGCGGCCAGCGCCTGCGCGAGCGGGATCTCGTACGCCTCCTCGGCGCTCAGCACGGCCAGCGGCGTGCCGTCGTCGCGCACGTCGAACCCGCGCTCGCGGATCTGCCGGAACGGGACGAGGGCGAGGGTGGGCAGCGATCGTACGGGCAGCTCGGCCAGGCGCCCGGCCTCGTGGACCGGGCCGATCAGCACCTCGACCGTGTCGTGGTCGCGACCGGGGGTGCGGCGGCGCAGCAGGGCGAACGGCGGGCAGTCCCCGTCGAGCAGGCGGCTGACCAGAGCGGGCGTGCTGCTGACCAGAGCGGGGGTGCGGCTGGGTTCCATGGGCGGGCGTCCTTCTTCGTCACGGGAGTGAGGAGGAACGGCCGGGCCCGGAAAACACCGAAGGCCGCCCCTCGGGCGGCCTTCGCGTCGTGCGTGTCAGTGGGTACGCGCGAGAAGTGGGCCGCCGGGAGCGGGCCACCACCAGTTCTGGTTCGAGGGCGCGTACACGCCGCCGACGATAGCCCACCGGCGAGCCCGCCTGCGAGTCCGCGCCATCGCGGAGACACCCGTCTCATACCGTGGGCACCGGGCTGGACCTGGCCTGAGACGCCGTAATGTGTACGGAGTGACCGTGAACGCTGAAACCCAAGCCCCCGCCGCCAAGGCGACCTGGCGAGACCTTCCCGCGGCGCAGCAGCCTTCGTACCCCGATGCCGAGGCCCTGCGCGCTGTCGTCGCGGACCTCGAGTCGTATCCTCCCCTCGTTTTCGCGGGTGAGTGCGACCAGCTGCGCGCCCGTCTGGGAGCCGTCGCCAAGGGCGAGGCGTTCCTGCTGCAGGGCGGCGACTGCGCCGAGGCCTTCGACGCCGTGTCCGCCGAACACATCCGCGCCAAGCTGAAGACGCTGCTCCAGATGAGCGCCGTCCTGACGTACGCGGCCTCCGTGCCCGTCGTCAAGGTGGGACGCATCGCCGGCCAGTACTCCAAGCCGCGCTCCAAGGACACCGAGACCCGCGACGGCGTCACCCTGCCGACCTACCGCGGCGACTCCGTCAACGGCTTCGCCTTCACCGAAGAGGCCCGGATCCCGGACCCCGAGCGGCTCAAGCGCATGTACCACGCGTCCGCGTCGACGCTGAACCTGGTGCGCGCCTTCACCACCGGTGGTTACGCCGACCTGCGCCAGGTGCACGCCTGGAACCAGGACTTCGTGAAGTCCTCCCCCTCCGGGCAGCGCTACGAGCAGCTCGCGCGCGAGATCGACAACGCGCTGAACTTCATGAAGGCGTGCGGTACCGACCCGGCCGAGTTCAAGGCCGTCGAGTTCTACGCCTCCCACGAGGCGCTGCTGCTCGCCTACGAGGGCGCCCTGACCCGTACGGACTCCCGCACCGGGAAGCTGTACGACACCTCCGGCCACATGGTCTGGATCGGTGAGCGCACCCGCCAGCTGGACCACGCGCACATCGAGTTCTGCTCGCAGATCGCCAACCCGATCGGCATCAAGCTCGGCCCGACCACCACGGTCGACGAGGCGCTGACGTACATCGACCGCCTGGACCCCGAGCGCGAGCCGGGCCGGCTGACCTTCGTCGTCCGCATGGGCGCCGACAAGGTCCGCGACAAGCTCCCCGAGCTGGTCGAGAAGGTCACGGCCTCGGGCGCGACGGTCGCCTGGGTGACGGACCCGATGCACGGCAACACCTTCGAGGCCGCCTCCGGCCACAAGACGCGCCGCTTCGACGACGTGCTCGACGAGGTCAAGGGCTTCTTCGAGGTCCACAAGGCGCTGGGCACCCACCCGGGCGGCATCCACGTCGAGCTCACCGGTGACGACGTCACCGAGTGCGTGGGCGGCGGCGACGAGATCTTCGTCGACGACCTGCACCAGCGCTACGAGACGGCCTGCGACCCGCGGCTCAACCGCAGCCAGTCCCTGGACCTGGCCTTCCTCGTCGCCGAGATGTACCGCGACCAGTAAGCGGATCAGTACGCAGGGCGGATCCTCACGGAGAAACCTACGACGGTGGGGCACGGATCGATGTGATCCGTGCCCCACCGTCGTATCCAGGGGTTTTAGGCAAGCCTCACTTTAGGTACGGTTAGGTAAGCCTCACCGAATACGGGATGGCTGGAGAGACCATTCCTTCCGGGAGGTGAACCGCGTGTACGTCTGCTCTTGCTTCGGGATCACCGACAAGCAGGTCAAGGACCACGCGGCCGCCGGGGCCTGCACCCCTCGCCAGATCGCCTCGGTCACCAAGGCCGGCACCGACTGCGGATCCTGCGTACGGACCATCCAGGGCATCCTGGGCCGCGGGGCCTGCCCGCGCCGGGAGCTGCTGGAGAAGGGCGGCGCGGCCGCCGTGCTCGCCGCCGACCCGGAGCTCGCGGAAGCCGCGTAGGGCCCGCGGCTCAGCCCTCCGGCTGCTCGATCAGCTGCGCGATGTAGAGCGGCTCCCCGATGCTCTCGATGAGCTCCAGCTGGGTGTCGAGGTAGTCGATGTGGTGCTCCTCGTCCCCCAGGATCTCCTCGAAGAGGCGCGCCGAGGTCACGTCGCCCTTGCCGCGCATCACCTCGATGCCCCGCTTGAGGCGGTCGATGGCCTCGACCTCGACCTGGCGGTCCGCCTGGAACATCTCCGTCAGGGTCTGGCCGACCCGCACGTGGAAGAGCCGCTGGTAGTTCGGCAGCCCGTCCAGCATCAGGATGCGTTCGGTGATCTTGTCCGCGTGCTTCATCTCATCGATGGACTCTTCACGCGTGTACTTCGCGAGCTTGGTCCAACCCTTGTTGTCCTGGATCCGGTAGTGGAGCCAGTACTGGTTGATCGCCGTGAGCTCGCCGGTCAACTGCTCGTTCAGAAACTCGAGGACCTCGGGGTCGCCCTGCATCGCAGAGGCTCCTTCCAGGCAATGTCAGCTGTGTGACGGGGCTGGGGGGTATCGCGCTACCGCCCCCAGCCGTGACCGGGGGAGTGCGCGCATCCTCGCACCGCCGCAGGGGGCCGTCCAGTAAGTGCCTCCTTAGTGTGAGTTGGCGTGACTTGCCCGTATCGGGGCACACCTGGTCGTGACCACCCTGCCGCGTCTGTCACCATGGAGACATGGGCCAGCCGGAAAGCCGGGAATCTCCGGGAGCAGAGCACCTGGAGCTTCCTCCGGGACAGCGGCTGCAGCGCGGCTGGCCGGTCACCCACTACGGCCCGGTCCCCAAGTTCAAGCCGGACCGCTGGGAGTTCCGTGTCTTCGGGGCCACCGCCGACGGTGACAAGCACTGCTGGAACCACGAGGAGTTCACGGCCCTGCCGTTCGAATCCGTCGTGGCGGACCTGCACTGCGTGACGAAGTTCAGCATGCCGGGCGCCGAGTGGGGCGGAGTCCTCGCCCGCGAGATACTCGCCCTGGCGCCGCCGTCGCCGCAGGTCACGCATGTGATGGTGTGGGCCGAGTACGGCTTCAGCTCCAATCTGCGGCTGGCCGACTTCGCCTCCGACCGGACCGTCTTCGCCACCCACGAGGGCGGCGAACTGCTCACCGCCGAACACGGTTTCCCGGTACGGCTCGTCGTCCCGCACCTCTACGCGTGGAAGGGCCCCAAGTGGGTCCGCGGCATCGAGTACATGACCGCCGACCGCCGCGGCTTCTGGGAGGAGCGCGGCTACCACAACATCGGCGACCCCTGGCGGGAGCAGCGCTACTCGTACCAGGAGGAGCCGGGGGACGGCCCCGAGCTGTAGGCCCGCCCCCGGGTCAGTGGTGCCTCGGGCGAGTGGTACGGGGGGGACGACCGCCTGGCCCGTGCCGCGGCCGAGTGCCCGCGGCCGACGCCGCCCGGACGGCCGTACGCTTCAGGGGAGCTCGCGCAGTTCCTTCAGCAGGGCCACGTCCGCCGCGTGGCCCTCCTTCCCGCCCGGCGTCTCGGTGATCAGCGGGACGCCCTCCATCGCGGGGTGGGCGATGAGCTCGGCGAAGGCGTCCCGGCCGATGTGGCCCTGCCCGATGTTGGCGTGGCGGTCCTTGAGGGAGCCCACGCCCTCCTTCGAGTCGTTCGCGTGGATCAGCTTCAGCCGCCCCTCGCCCACCGTGTCCACCAGCAGGTCCAGCGTCTGCTTCGCCCCGCCCCGCTCCGCCAGGTCGTGCCCGGCGGCGAAGACGTGGCAGGTGTCCAGGCAGATCCCCAGCTTGGGGTGGTGGTCGAGCGCCTCGAAGTAGGGGCCGAAGTCCCAGGTCCGCGAGCACAGCGAGGAGCCCTGCCCGGCCGTGGACTCCAGCAGCAGGAACGGGTCGTCCGCGTGCGTCAGCTCGTCCAGCAGCGGCAGCAGATGCTCCCTGACCTGCGCGTACGCCGCCTCGCGCGGCCGTCCTCCGGTCGCCGAGCCGGTGTGTACGACCACCCCGAGCGCGCCGATCTCCCGGCCGCGGCGCAGCGAGTGCCGCAACGACTCCACGGACTTCTCGACGGTCGCCTCGGTGTGCGAGCCGAAGTTGATCAGGTAGGGGGCGTGGACGTACGCCGGGATCGACCCCTCGGCGCACTGGCTGCGGAACAGCTCGTCCTGCGCCGGGTTCCCGACCGGGGTGGCCCAGCCGCGCGGATTGGCGACGAAGACCTGTACGGCCTCGGCCCCCATCTCCCGCGCGTACGTCAGCCCCACCGAGGCGAGGCCGCCGGCGACCGGCACGTGCCCGCCGACGGGATTGCGCATGATGTGGTCCATCGCTCTACAGCCCCTTGGTCCGCAGGACGATCGTGCTGCCCTCGGGGGCGCTCTGGCCGCCCGGCACCGACTGGGCGTCCACCGTGTTGCCGAAGGAGATGAGCGGCCGCTCCACCTTCACCTTGAAACCGGCCCCCTCCAGCGTCTTGCGGGCCACGTCCGCCTCCTGGCCGGTCACGTTCGGCACCGGGATCTGCCGG
Organism: Streptomyces roseus; assembly: GCF_001044425.1. Classification (GTDB taxonomy): domain Bacteria; phylum Actinomycetota; class Actinomycetes; order Streptomycetales; family Streptomycetaceae; genus Streptomyces; species Streptomyces roseus. The sequence goes on along the minus strand of NZ_LFML01000159.1, from coordinate 46,690 downwards.
GGGCCCTTGGACACGGTGAGCGTCACCGTGTCGCCGGTCGCGGCCTGGGAGCCGGCGCCGATCGACTGGTTGGCGACCGTACCGGCCGGGAACGGCGAGTTGACCTCCTCGGCGGCCGTCTCGACCTTGAGGCCGAGGTCCTGGAGGGCGGCCCGCGCCTGGTCCAGGGGCCGTCCGACCACGCTCGTCACCTGCACCGGCCGGCCCTTGCTGACCACGAGCGCGACCGCCGTGTCGGGCGACCGCTTCTGCCCGCCGGGCGGGTTCGTGGAGACCACCGAGCCCTGGGCGACGTCCTGACTGAAGGCCTGCGTGACCATGCCGGGCGCCAGCCCGCTCCTGACCAGCTCGGCCTTGGCCTCCTCCAGCGGCCTGCCCGTCACGTCCGGTACGACGACGACCTCAGGGCCGCGCGAGACCGTGAGCGCCACCGCACCGTTGCCGCGGATGCGCTTGCCGCTCTCGGGGTCGGAGTCCATCACCGTCCCCCGGTCGAAGGTGTCGCTGAACTTCCGGTCGACCCGCTTCACGCCCAGGCCGGCCGCCGAAAGGTCGGACTTGGCCTGCGCCTCGGTCTTGCCGAGCAGGTTGGGGACCTTGGTGAACTGGCCGGCGTTGATGTACCAGACCCCGGTGCCGAGGCCGAGCGCGAGCAGGACGCCGGCGATCACGAGCAGGGTCCCGCGGCGCGGTGCGCGCGGGCCGCGCGATCGCGGCGGCAGCGGCGCCTCGGCGAGCGTCTGGGCCGGGCGGGCGTTCGCCGCCGCGGCGGGCGTGGCTTCCGGGCGTTCCAGCCGGGACGTCTGGTGCACGGGCGGCTGCGCCGTGACGGGCCGGGGGATCACGCTGGTGCGGTCCTCGCCGGCGTCGCGCTGCTCGGCCCGAGCCTGCGGCGGCACCGCGTCCAGCTCGGCGTCGCCGAGCAGGGCGCGGGCGTCGAGCGTCAGCCCGAGCAGTCCGGCGGCGTCGGTGGGCCGCAGCTCCGGGTCGCGGGCGGTCGCGTACGTGACGAGCTGGTCCAGGATCCCGGGCAGCCCCGGAACGGCCGCCGACGGGGGCGGTACGTCCTCGTGGAGGTGCTGGTAGAGCACCTGGGCGGGGGTGCCGCCGGTGTGCGGCTTGGAGCCGGTGAGCATCTCGTACAGGACGACGCCGCAGGCGTAGACGTCCACGCGGGTGTCGGTGGCCCCGTTCTCGATCTGCTCGGGGGCGAGGTAGGAGACGGTGCCGAGGACGGCGCCGGTGGTGCTGGTGACGGTGTCCACGCTGCGGACCAGGCCGAAGTCCGCGACCTTGACCCGGCCGTCGTCGCCGATCAGGACGTTCTCGGGCTTCATGTCGCGGTGTACGAACCCCGCGCGGTGGGCGGCGCCGAGGGCGGCCAGGACCGGCTCCAGGATGTCGAGGGCCGCACGGGGCCGCAGCGCCCCGCGCTCGCGCAGCACGTCGCGCAGCGTGCAGCCGGAGACGTACTCCATGGCCAGGTACGTGTACGGCCCGTCGGTCCCCTGGTCGAAGACGGCGACGACGTTGGGGTGCGCGAGGCGGGCGACGGACTTGGCCTCGCGGATGAAGCGGTCGACGAAGCCGGCGTCGGCGGCGAGCGCCGGGTGCATCACCTTGAGGGCGAGTACGCGGTCGAGGCGGGTGTCCACGGCCCGGTAGACCGTCGCCATGCCGCCGGCCGCGATGCGCGCCTCCACGCGGTAGCGGCCGTCGAGTGTCTGCCCGACGAGGGGGTCATCCAGGGTCGTATCCACCCGGCGATTCTACGAGCGTCCCTGCGGCCGCCGACGAGCGGCCGGTGAGCTTGCAGCGCAGCTGTGACGTGGGAGGCGCCGCGCGGGCAGCGGGGGCGGGCCCCGCACCCCGCGCCGCGCCGCCGTCAGAACGCCGGGCGTTCCGGGTCCAGGGCGGCTCGGCCCCGGGTGGGGGAGGACGGTTCCGCGAAGCGGCGCTGGGGGATGCGGCCCGCGCGGTGGGCCAGCCGGCCCGCCGAGACCGCGTCGCGCATGGCCGCCGCCATCAGCACCGGGAACTGGGCCCGCGTCACCGCCGAGGCCAGCATCACCGCCGCGCACCCCAGCTCCATCGCCAGCGCCACGTCCGAGGCCGTGCCCGCCCCCGCGTCCAGGATCACCGGAACCCCGGCCCGCTCGGCGATCAGCTCGAAGTTGTGCGGGTTGCGGATCCCCATCCCCGACCCGATCGGCGACCCCAGCGGCATGATCGCCGCGCAGCCCACGTCCTCCAGCTTGCGCGCCAGCACCGGGTCGTCGTTCGTGTAGGGGAGGACGGTGAAGCCCTCGTCCACCAGGGTCTCCGCCGCGTCCAGCAGCTCCACCCCGTCCGGCAGCAGCGTCCGCTCGTCCGCCACCACCTCCAGCTTGATCCAGTCGGTGCCCAGCGCCTCCCGTGCCAGGCGCGCGGTCAGCACGGCCTCGCCCGCCGTGAAGCAGCCGGCGGTGTTCGGGAGGACGCAGATGCCCAGCTTCGTCAGCACCGACAGGACGGAGCCCTGCACCGTCGGGTCCAGCCGCCGCATGGCGACCGTCGTGAGCTCCGTACCGGACGCGACCAGCGCCCGTTCCAGGACGTCCAGGCTCGGCGCCCCCCCCGTGCCCATGATCAGGCGGGACGAGAAGGTCCGCCCGCCCAGCCGGAAAACGTCGTCGGCCATCGCGCTCAGCCCCCCTGTACGGCGGTGAGGACCTCGACCCGGTCGCCCTCGCCCACCGGTGTGAGCGGCCACTGCCCGCGCGGGACGACGGTCTCGTTCAGTGCGGCCGCGACGCCGGACGGCGCCGCGGTCAAGGTGGCGACCACCGCGTCGAGGGTGGTGCCGGCCGCGATCTCGCGCGGCTCGCCGTTGACGGAGATGGTCATGCGTACGACTCCTGACGTGCGGCGGAGAACCGGCGGGGGGTGAACGGGCGGGCGATCTCCGCCAGCGTGCCGGTGGTCAGCAGCTGCGCCATCACGTCGCCGGTGAGCGGGGTCAGCAGCACCCCGTTGCGGTAGTGGCCGGTGGCCAGGTGGAGGCCGGGCAGCTCGGTCGGGCCGAGCAGCGGGGCGTTGTCCGGGGTGCCGGGCCGCAGACCGGCCCGGGTCTCGGTCAGCGGCAGTTCGGTGATGCCGGGTACCAGTTCGTGCGCGTCGCGCAGGAGTTCGTACACCCCGCCCGCGGTGACCGTGGTGTCCCAGCCGAGTTCCTCGCTGGTGGCCCCGACGACGAGCTCGCCGTTCTCGCGCGGCACCAGGTAGACGTGGCTGCCGCGGACCACCGCCCGTACCGTCCGCGACAGGAACGGCGCGTACGCCGCCGGCACCGCGAGCCGCAGCACCTGGCCCTTCACGGGCCGTACGGGAGGCAGCGCCCGGGGCGGTACGCCGGCCAGCTTGCCGCTGAGCGAGCCCGCGGCGAGGACGACCTGGTCGGCGCGGAGCTCCGTACCGTCGTCGAGCCGTACGCCGAGGGCCCGGTCCGCGGCGGTCAGCAGCCGCTCCGCGCTCGCCCGGCGGATCTCCACCCCGGCGCGCTCGCACGCGGCCAGCAGGGCGGCCGCGAGCCGGCGCGGGTCGACCTGGTGGTCGCCGTCCACGCGCAGGCCACCCCGTACGCCCGGGGCCAGCAGCGGTTCCAGGCGGCGGCACTCGCGGCCGGTGAGCCACTCGGACTCCAGGCCGCAGCGGCGCTGGAGGGCGTGCAGTTCGCGCAGGTGCAGCCGGTCGTCGGAGTCGAGGGCGACGGCGAGCGTGCCGCAGGCGCGGTAGCCGATGTCCATGCCGCCGCTGGCCTCGGCCAGCTCGGCGGCGAACTCCGGGTAGCGGGCTGCGGAGGCGAGGCCCAGCCCCAGCAGGCTCTCCTCCCCGTAGTGCAGCTCCGTGACGGGGGCGAGCATGCCGGCCGCGACCTGCGCGGCGCCGCCGCCCGGCGCCGGGTCGGCGAGTACGGTGCGCAGCCCGTGCCGGGCCGCCCGCCAGGCGGTGACCAGGCCGATGATCCCGCCCCCGATGACGAGGACGTCGGATCCCGGGTCGGATCCGTTCACAGACGAGTGCATGGGCGTCCAGCCCCTCCCTTCGCCGGCATGACCCGGATCAGGTTCGTACGGTCGGAGGCCGCTCAGCCTCCCTCTCAGCCCGGTGCGCCCGGACTCCCGCGATAGGTACGGGCGCCAGCCTAACCCCGCCGCCGGGAGCGGGTAAGGCTGCCTCCCCGGCGGCCGCGCCGAGCCGCTGTTCCTGACGTAACGTCAGATCGCTAGGGTGGGCGGTGTGAGCGAGCAGACGGAACAGACTCAGAGCGGCGTCGTCATCGTCGGCGCCGGAATGGCCGGGGTGCAGACCGCGGTCGCGCTGCGGGAGCAGGGGTGGCGCCGCCCCATCACCCTGCTGGGCGCCGAGCCCCACCAGCCCTACGACCGGCCGCCGCTGTCGAAGGCGGTGCTGCTCGGCAAGGCCGAGGACTCCGCGTTCGACGTGGACTTCGAAGGGCTCGGCATCGTGCTCCGGCTCGGGGTGGAGGTCACCGGGCTGCGGGCCGCCGAGCGCGAGCTGGACACCGAGGCGGGGCCGGTCCCGTACGAGTTCCTCGTCCTGGCGACCGGCGCCGAACCGCTGACCCTGCCCGGGTCCGAGGGCGTCCCCGGCGTGCACCTGCTGCGCACCCTGGACGACGCGGCCCGGCTGCGGCCGGTGCTGGCGCGGACTCCGGCGACCGTGGTGGTCGGGGCGGGCTGGATCGGCGCCGAGTTCGCCACCGCGGCGCGCGAGGCGGGCTGCGCGGTGACCGTGGTCGAGGCGGCCGACCGGGTGCTGGCCGGGGCGCTGCCCGCTGAGGTCGCGGCCCCCATGGCCCACTGGTACGAGCAGGCCGGGGCCGCGCTGCTGACCGGCGCCCAGGTCGCCTCGGTGGAGGCCGGGCGGGTCCTGCTCGCGGACGGGCGGGAGCTGCCCGCGGGCGCGGTGGTCGTGGGCATCGGGGCCCGGCCGGCGACCCGGTGGCTGGCCGGCTCGGGGGTCGGGCTCGGGCCGGAGGGCGCCGTCGCGGCGGACGAGTACCTGCGCACCGGCCTGCCCGGGGTGTACGCGGTCGGCGACTGCGCGTCGTTCCCCTCGGCCCGCTACGGGGCGCGGCTGCTGGTCCACCACTGGGACAACGCCCTCCAGGGGCCGCGCGTGGTCGCGGCGAACATCGTGGCGGGCAAGGCGCTCCAGGTCTACGACCCGGTGCCGTACTTCTGGTCGGAGCAGTTCGGCCGGTTCGTCCAGTACGCGGGCCACCACGCGGGCGCCGACGAGCTGGTGTGGCGCGGGGACCCGGCCGAGGCGGGCTGGTCGGTGTGCTGGCTGCGGGCCGGGGCCTTGGCCGCCGTCCTGGCGGTGGGCCGGCCGCGGGACCTGGCGCAGGGGCGGAAGCTGATCGAGACGGGCGCCCCGGTGGACCCGGCCAAGATCGCCGACCCCGCGGTCCCCTTGAAGTCGGCGCTGGTCTAGGGGGCCGTCCGGGCCGACACCCGGGCGCTGGTCCGGGTCCCCGGCCCGGGCGGCGGCCCGGCTGCCCAGGCTGCCCAGGCGGCCCGGCGGCCCGGCGGCCCGGCGCCCCCGGCGGCCCGCAGGGGCCGCCCCGGCGGGCCGCGGGGACCCGGACGGGTCGGCCCGGGTACCGGGTGTCAGCCGGAGGTGGCAGGCTTGTGCCCGTGACCGAGATTGACGCAAAGATCGACGCCCTTGTCCCCGCCTGGCTGTACGTCCCCGACATCGCCGAGATGCTCGACATCGAGGTGACCCGGGTCCGCCAGCTGGTCAAGGAAGGTCAGCTGATCGCCGTACGCCGGGGCGAGAACCGTTCGCTCCAGGTGCCCGCCCCCTTCATCGACGGCGACAAGATCGTCAAGGGCCTGCCCGGCCTGCTGACCGTGCTCCGCGACGACGGCTTCTCCGACGAGGAGATCCTGGAGTGGATGTTCACCCCGGACCCGACCCTGCCCGGCACCCCCGCGCAGGCGCTGAGCGAGAATCGCGGCACGGAGGTGAAGCGCCGCGCTCAGGCGCTCGCCCTCTGACCGGCTGATCCACCGGCGTACGGGCCCGCCCGGGCCCGTACGCCACCACCAGGGGGGAACACCCATGCAGCAGCTGTCCGACGCCCGGCTCTACCTGTGCACGGACGCCCGCAAGCGGCAGGGCGACCTCCCCGAGTTCCTCGACGCGGTCCTGGCCGGCGGGGTGGACATCGTCCAGCTGCGCGACAAGGGCATGGAAGCCGGCGAGGAGCTCGAACACCTGCGGGTGTTCGCCGACGCCGCCCGCCGGCACGGCAAGCTCCTCGCGGTGAACGACCGCGCCGACGTCGCCCACGCCATCGGCTCCGACGTCCTGCACCTGGGCCAGGGCGACATCCCGGTGCCCGCAGCCCGCGCGATCCTCGGCGAGTCCGTGCTCGTCGGCCGGTCCTGCCACGCCGAGTCCGAGGTCGACGCCGCCGTCTGCGAGCCGGGCGTGGACTACTTCTGCACCGGCCCCTGCTGGCCCACCCCCACCAAGCCCGGCCGCCACGCCCCCGGGCTCGATCTGGTCCGGTACACGGCCTCGCTGGCCCCGGCCCGCCCCTGGTTCGCCATCGGCGGCATCGACGCCGGCAACCTCGACGAGGTCCTCGACGCCGGAGCCACCCGCATCGTGGTCGTCCGCGCGCTCACCGAGTCCTCCGACCCGGGCGCGGCCGCCGCCGACCTGGCCAAGCGGGTCCGCGAGCGCGTTTCCCACTAGGCCACCGGCGCCCGCCCGTCCGGGTGTCCAAAAACGTGTCCAAAAGGCGGACACGGCTTCGGAGACCGCGAAGGCGCGTCTAACCTGCCCGTATGGCCCTTGGTACCGCTTCCACCCGTACGGACCGTGCACGCACGGTCCGCGACCTTCTGGCGTCCGGGAGCAAGTCGTACTCCTTCGAGTTCTGGGCCCCCAAGACGGAGAAGGGCGAGCGCAACCTCTGGAACGCGCTGCGCCGGATCGAGGCCGTGGGCCCGAGCTTCGTGTCCGTCACCTACGGGGCCGGCGGCTCCACCCGGGGCGGCACCGTCAAGGCCACCCAGCAGATCGCCGCCGACACCACCCTCACCCCCGTCGCGCACCTCACCGCGGTCGACCAGTCGGTCGCCGAGCTGCGCCACGTGATCGGCCAGTTCGCCGACGCCGGCATCCGCAACATGCTCGCGCTGCGCGGGGACCCGCCGGGCGACCCCATGGGCCCCTGGGTCAAGCACGCCGAGGGCGTGGACTACGCGGCCGACCTCGTGCGCCTGCTCAAGGAGTCCGGCGACTTCTGCGTGGGTGTCGCGGCCTTCCCCGAGATGCACCCGCGCTCGGAGGACTGGGACACGGACATCCGGCACTTCGTGGACAAGTGCCGCGCCGGCGCCGACTACGCGATCACCCAGATGTTCTTCGATCCGGAGAATTATCTGCGGCTGCGCGACAGCGTCCAGAAGGCGGGCTGCGAGACCCCGATCATCCCCGAGGTCATGCCTGTTGTGGGCATCAAGCAGCTCGACCGGCTGCCCCAACTGAGCAACGCAGTCTTCCCCGCAGCCGTGAAAGAGCGCATGCTCGCCGTCAAGGACGATCCGGCCGCTGTACGCTCCATGGGGATCGAGTTCGCCACGGAGTTCTGCGCGCGGCTGCTGTCCGAGGGTGTCCCGGGGCTGCACTTCATCACGCTGAACAATTCCACGGCGACTCTCGAAATCTACGAGAACCTGGGCCTGCACCAGCGGGCCTGATCGGCCGGCTCCCGTTTCCTGGGCGGTCGGCCGTACCGAGAGGTGCCACGCATGGGAATGACGGTCCTCTACATCGCGTTCGGCTTCGTCGCGCTGTGGCTGCTTGCCGAGGTCCTGATGCAGTACAAGGCCCGGCTGCGCTGGCGGTTGCTCGCGTTCGCCGGGTTCCTGGGCGTGGTCGCCGGGGTGGTGCTGCCGTCGGTACCGGTCATCGGCCTCGGCGCGGCCGCGTTCGCCGCGGGCCAGACCCTGGTCACGCTCTCCTTCCGCAAGGGCTTCGAGGCCGGCTGGGCGCTGCGCCGCGGCGGTGAGCCCGTCCGCAAGCAGAGCCGGCGCCGGCGGGCGGGCGGTCCGCGCCCCGAGCCCGCACTCGAAGTGACCGGGCTGGAGTACGGGACCGAGGGCGCGGCCCCCGACGCCGAGGGCGGCGACCGGGCCGAGGCGTTCGACCGGGAGCGGCCCGAGCCGCAGTTCCGTTCCACGGGCGAGGAGTTCTACAGCCCGGAGCCGCTGCCCGAGGACACGGGCTCGTACGGGATACAGAGTTTCGCCCCCACGGCCGACGCGGGCCGCACGGCGCCGTTCGCCTCGCCGTTCGCCGCGGACGAGCAGGACGCGCACCAGTACGCCTCCTACGGCGGCCAGGGCTACGACCCGCAGGGCCAGGGCGGCTACGACTACTCCGCGGGCTATCCGGCCGGCGGTGAACAGCAGGTCTACGCCGCCTACTCCGATCCGTACATCGGCACCGGCGGGGCCGTGATCCCGCAACAGCCCTACGACTACGCCCCGTACGCCGGCTACGCGGCCGGCGACCCGTACGCGGGCGCGGGCGCACAGCAGCAGTACTCGATGGACACCCCGCCCGGCGGGGTGTGGGTGCCGCAGCAGCGCTCGACCGACGAGGCGGCCCCGGGCTACCCCGGGGACGAGCAGAACCCGTACCCGCAGCAGCAGCAACCGCAGCAGTACCCGTACCAGGGCACCGGCGAGTACGAGCAGTACCGCTACTGAGGCACGACGGGTACCGGCGCACGCGGTGAGCCCCCGGGGAGACCCTCCCCGGGGGCTCCGGCGTCACTGGGAGCCGCGGAACCGCGCGCCCTCCACGATCAGTCCGGCCACCAGGGCCCCCGTCATCCCCGCGTGCGCGAGCCCGCCGCCGGGGTGCGCCCAGCCGCCCGCGAGGAACAGCCCGGGCAGCGCGGTGGTGTTGGCGGGGTAGAGCAGCGCGCCGCCGGCCCCGGCGAGCGCCGGCGGGGGCACCGCGCCGCCCGCCGCGCCGGTGTCCGCCTCGATGTCCGCCGGCGTGCGCTCGCGGCTCCACAGCAGCCGCTCGCGCAGTCCGGGCACGGCCCGGGCCGCGAGGTCCAGCAGTGCTTCCGCGCGGGGCGCGGGGCGGCCCCCGGGGCCGCACAGGGCGCTCACGGTGACCGCCTCGTGGTCCGCGCCCGGCCGTAGGGCCGGGTCGTCGGGGCGCAGCACGGTCAGCTGGGTCTCCGGGGAGTGGACCAGGGTCCGGTGGACGGCGTCGGCGGGGCGGGCTCCGCGCAGCGCGAGCAGCAGGGTGGTCCGGCCGGCCGCCTCCGGCCCGCGGGCCGGGACGCCGCCGGCGGGCAGCGGGGCGCGCAGCTGCCGCGGGTCGACGCCGCACACCACGAAGTCCGCGGCCGTCTCGACGCCGTCGGCCAGCAGCAGCCCGGCCGCCCGGCCGTCCCGCTCCAGGACCTCCCGTACGGGCGCGTCGAAGACGAAGGCGACCTTCCGTTCCAGGCAGCGCTCGTACACGGCGGTGGCCAGGGCCCGCATCCCGCCGCGCACGTACCAGCTGCCGAAGGTCTGCTCCATGTACGGGAGCACGGCCGCCGAGGCGGGCGCGGTGGCCGGGTCGAGGCCGTACGCCCGCACCCGAGCGGCGAGCAGCTCACCGAGCCGCCCGCCCAGTTCGCGGTCGGCCACTTCGGCGAGGGTCGGCGGGCGGCGGCGCAGCAGGCCGCTCTTGCGCAGCGCCGGGTAGGGATCCGCGCCCAGCACCTGCCAGTCGGGGCGCAACGGCTCCTCCAGCAGGGGGCGCCGGGTGGCGTTCCAGGCGTCCCGGGCGCGGCCCAGGACCTCGTTCCAGCGCTCTCCGGCTCCCGGGCCGAAGGCCTCGTCGAGGACGGCGGCCGCGGCGCCGCGCGAGCCGGCCGGGAGGGTCACGACGGTGCCGTCGGCGAGGACGTGCCGGACGGCCGGGTCCACCTGGACCAGCTCGACGCAGTCCTCCAGGGGCCGCTTGCCGGTCTTGACGAACAGGTCGCGGTAGACGGCGGGCAGGTGCAGCAGACCGGGCCCGGTGTCGAAGGCGAAGCCGTCCTGTTCGTGGCGGCCGACGGAGCCGCCGTAGGTGGACCCGCGCTCGTACACCGTCACCTGGTGCCCCGCCACGGCCAGCCGGGCCGCCGTGGCCATCGCGCCCATGCCGGCGCCGATCACCGCAATTCGTGCCATGCGCACGACCCTACCGAGCGGGGTCGGAGGAGCTTGGAGCAGGTCAGGGGGAAGGGCGGGGTCAGCGGGGCGGTACCGCGGCCCGCGCGGTCGCCTCGCGCTCCTGGGCCGCGAGCCGCTTCTCCTCGCGGCGCTGGGCCCGGCGGCGCAGGAAGCGGCGGATCCGGCTCCAGAGGAAGACGAGTACGGCCAGACCGGCCGCCAGCAGGACGGCGGCGATGACCGCGGCGGCCTGGGGGTTGAACATCGCGAAGGTGACGATGCCCGCCACGCCAAGGTCCTCGGCGGTGCTCAGCACGATGTTGCTGACCGGCTCGGGTGAGGTGTTGACGGCCATCCGCGTGCCGGCCTTGACGAAATGGCTGGCCAGCGCGGTGGAACCGCCGACCGCGCCGGCTGCGATGTCGGAGAGCGAGCCGCTCTGGCCTGCCAGCAGGGCGCCGACCACCGCCCCGGCCACCGGCCGGATCACGGTGTGCGCCGCGTCCCAGACGGAGTCCACGTACGGGATCTTGTCGGCGACGGCCTCGCAGAGGAACAGCACGCCGGCGACGATCAGCACGTCGGTGCGCTGGAGGGACGCGGGGACCTCGTCGGTCAGTCCGGTCGCGCCGAAGACGCCGAGCAGGAGGACCACGGCGTAGGCGTTGATCCCGCTGGCCCAGCCGCTGGTGAAGACCAGGGGGAGCACACTCACCGGGCCATCATGCCGCAGGACCGGGCCGCGGCAGCGGCGATCCGCAAGACGGGGCGGATCGGTGTGAGGGGCCGGATCGGTGTGAGGGAGCCGGATCGGCGCGGCAGAGCGGTGAGGGGACGGCCGCCGTGCGGCGGCCGTCCCCTCACCCATGTCTGCGGGGGCCTACTGCCCCTGTTCGTCGCGGCGGCGCTGCCACCGCTCCTCGATACGGGTCATCATCGACCGACGCTGCCGGTTCCGGCCGTGGGCCGAACCGCCTGCACTGCCGGAGACGGGCTGCTCGCCAGGCTTGGGTGCCTTGCGCCAACCGGTGACCACGAGGACCGTACAGCCGAGCATGACGAGGAATCCCACCACGCTGACCCAGAGTACGTTCGGAACGATCACACCGGTCATGAGGAGCGCGATACCCACCACAATGCCTGCGACTGCCTGGTAGACCCGTCGCCGGGTGTACGTACGCAGTCCGCTTCCCTCAAGCGCTGTCGCGAACTTGGGATCTTCGGCGTACAGCGCTCGCTCCATCTGCTCGAGCATTCGCTGCTCGTGCTCCGAGAGCGGCACGGGAGTCCTCCTCATCCGTCGGTCGCGGGGGGTAGCGACCAGGGGTCCCCTTCAGGATAGGCGGGGAATCGCCCCCGTGACACCCGCCCTCGACGCCAGGTTCCAAAACACGGTCGGGAAGGGGCGCCGCCCCGAAAGGCGCCGCCCGGACACATCCTTGCGTGAACCGTACCGCCGGGTGGCGGGTCACTGAGGCGCTTATTCCCCACTGGCCCGTCCACCATGCCGGTCCTTGCGCACGATCATACGGGGCCGGGCGTCCGAACGGAGGGTGTCCGGCGTACTCCCTGAGCGGAACTCCGCAGATCAGGCGCTCTCGCCGGCGGGACCCTTGCGGCCCAGCACGTGCAGCTGCGTGGCGACCGCGTGGAAGGCGGGCAGCTCGGCGGCGGCCTCCTCCAGGCGCAGCAGGGCCTCGACCGCGCCCGGCTCGGTGTCGACCAGGACACCGGGGACGAGGTCGGCGAAGACGCGGACCCCGTGTACCGGGCCGACCTCCAGGCCGGCCCCGCCGACCAGGGCGGCGAGCTGCTCGGCGGTGAAGCGGCGCGGCACCGGGTCGCCCGCGCCCCAGCGCCCGGCCGGGTCGGTGAGCGCCGTACGGGCCTCGGTGAAGTGGCCGGCGAGGGCGCGGGCCAGCACCGCCCCGCCGAGGCCCGCGGCGAGCAGGCTGAGGGTGCCGCCGGGGCGCAGGGCGGCGACCGCGTTGGCCACGCCCTCGGCCGGGTCGTCCACGTACTCCAGCACGCCGTGGCAGAGCACCACGTCGTACGCGTCGCGCTCGACGACCTCCAGCAGGCCCTGGGCGTCGCCCTGGACCCCGCGGACCAGGTCCGCGACGCCCTCTTCGCCGACGCGGCGCTCCAGCCCGAACAGTGCGTTCGGGCTGGGGTCGACCACGGTCACCCGGTGGCCCAGCCGGGCCACCGGCACGGCGAAGTTGCCGGTGCCGCCGCCGGTGTCCAGCACGTCCAGCACATCCCGCCCGGTCGCCTTCACCCGGCGGTCGAGGGCCTCCTTGAGGACCTCCCACACCACGGCGGTGCGAAGGGAGGCGCGGGGGCGGGAAGTGTCCGACACGGCTGATGGCTCCTCGGCGCGACAAGGGTGGGAGATGCGAGCCCCACCCTATTGCCTGCACGCGGGCGTGCCGCTCACCCCGCCCAGCTCAGCCCGCGTCCGGATGCTCCGGACGGGGCTGCGGCAGCGTCGGCGCCACCGGCCGGAGGGCGAGCATCCGTTCCACCAGCCGCAGGAACATCGCCACGGCGCGCACCAGATCGTCCGCGTCCCGGACCGTCGCCGCGTCCGCGATCCCCGCCTCGGCCCGCGCCCTGCGGTCGGCGCCGGAGGCGAACAGCGCGCTCCACTCCGTCAGCTCCGGGGCTATCTCCGGGAGCACCTCCCAGGCGCTGCGGATCCGGGGCCGGCGCCGCGCGCCGGCCGGCTCCGGATTCCCGCGCGCCGCGAGCACGGCCGCGGCGGTGCGCAGCGCGGCGAGGTGGGCGGTGGCGTACCGCTCGCCCGGCCGGTCCAGCCGGGCCGCCTCGGCCAGGCCGGCGTGGGCCTTGGCGAGCAGATCGAGCGCGGCCGGGGGAGCTGCCGACCTGCGCGGGACGGGGTGGACAGGGGACGGGGACGGTGTGGCCATGACGAACCTCCTGTCGTTGCGTACTGCTGTGTCTGTGTTTGTGCCTGCCCCCATCGTGACGCTCGACACTGACAATCGCGCTGACCTGCGGTTTTGCTGCCGACCGTCTGTCAACTGTCCCCCTGGGCAGGTGAGGTGGGACCAGAGGTGGTAGTTTTTGAACTGACCGGTCAGTTTAAAAGGAGGGGGGCGGCGTGGACAGCCCGCACGGAGCGGCCGTCAAGGCCGAGGACTTCGGACTCAAGGGCCCGCGCGGCTGGGTGTTCCGGGGAGTGCGCCTCGACGCGGAGCCCGGCTCGCTCATCGCCGTCGAAGGCCCCTCCGGCAGCGGCCGGACCTGCCTCGTCCTCGCCCTCACCGGACGCATGAAGGCCACCGAGGGCCATGCCGAGATCGCCGGCCACCGGCTGCCGCGGCACCTGGCCGCGGTCCGCCGGATCGCCGCACTCGGCCCGGTCACCGGGGTCAACGAACTCGACCAGTCCCTCACCGTCGCCGAGCAACTGCGCGAGGGCGCACTGCTCCAGCGCCGCTACGAGGGACCCGTGCGCGCCCTGCTGCGCCCGCGCGGCGAGCGCCGCCACGCCGCACGGGCCCGGATCGACGCCGCCCTGGCCGCCGCCGGGCTGGACCTCGCGACCCTGCCCAAGGGCCCGCGCACCTCGGTACGCGACCTGGAGCGACTGGAGGCGATCAGGCTGTCCGTGGCCATCGCCCTGCTCGGCGCTCCGCGCCTGCTGGCCCTCGACGACCTGGACCTCAAGCTCTCGGACGCCGAACGCGCCGAGGCCTGGAGCCTGCTGCGCTCCATCGCCGCCGCCGGGACCACCGTCCTCGCGGTGTGCAGCGAGGCGCCGGACGACGTGACGGTCCTGCGCACGGGCGGTCAGGGCGCCGAGCCGGACCCGGCCGGCGAGAGCGCGGAGAGCGCAGACACCGAGAAGACCGAACAGACCGGACAGGCCGGACAGGCCGGACAGGCCGAACAGGCCGGACAGGCCGGACAGGCCGAACAGGCCGAACAGGCCGAGCAGACCCAGAAGACCGAAGACACCACGAAGGGGGCGGACGATGCGCTCGCCGAAGCTGGCCGCGCTTGAGCTGAAGCGGTTCGGGCGGGGGAAACTGCCCCGGGCCGCGCTCGTCGCACTGCTCCTGCTGCCGCTGCTCTACGGAGCCCTGTACCTCTGCTCCTTCTGGGACCCGTACAGCCGCCTCGACAAGGTCCCCGTCGCGCTCGTCAACGCCGACCAAGGCGCCACCGTCGAGGGCAACCGCATCGACGCCGGCAGCGAGATCACCAAGAAGCTGCACGCCAGCAAGACCTTCGAATGGCACGACGTGAGCGCCGAGGAGGCGGCCAAGGGACTGGAGAGCGGGACGTACTACCTGTCCCTGACCATGCCCGCCGACTTCAGCGCGAAGATCGCCTCCAGCTCCGGCGCGGACCCCGCGACCAGCGCCCTCCAGGTGCGCACCAACGACGCCAACAACTACATCGTCGGCTCGATCTCCCGCACCGTCTTCGCCGAGGTCCGCTCGGCGGCGTCCACCAACGCCTCCCGCGGCTTCCTCGACAAGATCTTCGTCTCCTTCTCCGACCTGCACGACAAGACCGCCGAGGCCGCCGACGGCGCCGACAAGCTCAAGGACGGCGCGAGCAAGGCCCAGGAAGGGGCCAAGGAGATCGCCGACAACCTCGACAAGGTCGAGGAGAAGAACGGCGAGCTGACCGGCGGACTGACGAAGCTCGACACGGCCGCGGGCAAGCTGGAGACCGGCACGAAGGGCGTCGCCGACGGCACCCAGCAGATCGCCGACAAGATCAACGGCACGGCCTCCCAGGTCCGCCCCTACCTGGACAACCCCAAGGAGCTCGCCGACGCCGCCCTGCTCGTCGCCGACACAGCCCGGGTCGTCAACAACCACCTGGAGACCATCGGCAAGAAGGCCCCCGCCGCGGCCAGGGTGAGCAAGCAGGCCGCGGCCCTGGCGGCCGACACGTACACCCGCACGTGCACGGGCGCCGCTCCCAAGCCGCTGCCGGTCAGCTGCGCCGACCTGAAGAAGCTGAAGGACACCACCGCCGAGGCCGCCCAGCTCACCGGCGACGTCGACACGCTGGTCAAGGACTCGGGCGGCGATCTGGCCGGCCTGCGCGCCCAGCTCACCGACCTGGAGAAGCAGGCCCGCAAGCTCGCCGCCGGCGCCCCCGGCCTCGCCGGCAAGCTGGACCGGGCCGTCTCCGACGCGAACGCCCTCAACACCGGCGCCCACAAGGTCGCCGCCGGCATGGCCCAGCTCCACACCGGACTCGGCAAGGCCGCCGACGGCTCCGAGGCCATCGGCGCGGGAGTCGGCAAGATCGGCGACGGCGCGCACACCCTCGACGGCGGCATCTACAAGCTCGTCGACGGCAACGGCACCCTGGCCGACGGCCTGCACCAGGGCGTCGACAAGATCCCGGACTACGACCAGCAGCAGCGCGACGCCCGTACCCAGGTCATGGCCGACCCCGTCAAGCTCGCCAACCAGTCCCTGCACAAGGCGCCCAACTACGGCACCGGCTTCGCGCCGTACTTCATCCCGCTCTCCCTCTGGGTCGGCGCGATGGTCGCCTACATGCTGATCGCGCCGATGAACAAGCGGGCGCTGGCCGCGGGAGCCTCGCCCTGGCGGATCGCCCTGGCCGGCTGGCTGCCCGTGGCGGGGCTCGGCGCCGCGCAGGTGGGGGCGCTGATGTCCGTACTCCACTGGGGCCTCGGCCTGGAGATGGCGCGCCCCGCCCTCACCATCGGCTTCCTCTTCCTGGTCACCTGCTGCTTCGCGGCGATCGTCCAGTGGCTCAACGCCAAGTTCGGCGCCGCCGGCCGCATCCTGGTCCTCGCCGTCCTGATGCTCCAGCTCACCTCGGCGGGCGGTACGTACCCCGTCCAGACCAGTCCGTGGTTCTTCAACGCCATCCACCCGTACCTGCCGATGTCGTACGTCGTCGACAGCCTGCGCCGCCTCATCACCGGCGGAGACCTCACCCGGGTCTGGCAGGGCTGCGCGGTCCTGGCGGCGTTCACGGTGGGTTCGCTCGCCCTCACCGCGCTCGCCGCCCGCGGCAAGCAGGTGTGGACGATGGACCGGCTCCACCCCGAACTGAGCCTGTAGCGACCGGGCCCGCAGAGATCGGTTGACCTGTGAGAATCAGCGCCATGGAACGCAGCAGCACCGGTACCGGCGGCGGCCGCCGGCAGGCGACCCGCCAGAAGCTCTACGAGGCGGCCGTCACCCTCATCGCCGAGCAGGGCTTCTCCGCGACCACGGTCGACGAGATCGCCGAGCGGGCGGGGGTCGCCAAGGGCACCGTCTACTACAACTTCGCCAGCAAGAACGAGCTCTTCGAGGAGCTGCTGCGGCACGGGGTCGGGCTGCTGACGGTCTCCCTGCGCGACGCGGCCGAGGAGACGGAGCGGCGCGGCGGCACCCGGGTCGAGGCGCTCGACGCGATGATCCGGGCGGGGCTGGTGTTCATCGACCGGTACCCGGCCTTCACCCAGCTGTACGTCGCCGAGCTGTGGCGGACCAACCGGGCCTGGCAGTCCACGCTGATGGTGGTCCGGCGGGAGGCGGTGGCCGTCGTGGAGACCGTGCTGCGCGAGGGCGTGGAACGCGGAGAGCTGAGCGCGGAGATCGACGTGCCGCTGACCGCCGCCGCGATGGTGGGCATGGTGCTGGTGGCCGCGCTGGACTGGCAGTCCTTCCAGAGCGAGCGCTCGCTGGACGACGTGCACTCGGCGCTGTCGCTGCTGCTGCGGGGCCGGGTCAGCGGCAACCGCTGACGGGGACCGCCCGGGGCGGCCCGCCCCCGCCCTCCCGGGCGACCCCCCGATCGGCGGTGCCGCCCGGGGGCCCGCCCCCGCCCTCCCGGGCGACCCCCCGATCGGCGGTGCCGCCCGGGTGCCGGGACGGCGTAGAACTGGGGGCGTCCTCCGCCGCGCGTGAGTACGCGTACCTAGGCGCGGAAATGAGTACCTGCGCGGATGGCCCCCACCTGGGCGGACGACAGACTGGGGACACGGACGGGGACCCGGTCCGGACCGCCGACACGGGGCGGCCGGTGCGGACCGGGTACCTATGCCGGTGTGCGGCGCGAGACGGCGGGGCCCTGGGGGAACGGGCCCCGCCGTTTCGCGTCCGCCCGCGGGGCCCCGGCTGCGGCCGGGGCCCGCCGCGTCAGCCGCGGCCCCGGAGGGGGAGCCGGGACAGCAGCGCCGAGAGGGGGGCCAGCCGGGCCGCGACGGCCGTCGTCAGGGCCGACCACCGCGCGGCCGCCGACCAGCGCAGGCGCGCCGAGGAGCGGGGGAGGAGCAGCGCGCGGACGCGGTCCGCGCGGGTCAGCGGAGCCAGCAGCGCGGTGCGGGCCAGCAGGACGTCCGCCCCCAGGCCCTCGTACGCGGCCGCCGTGCCCGGCGGGGCGTACAGCGAGCGCTCCACCGCCGCCGCGACCCGGTGCACCGCCTGCGCCGCCTCCGGTTCCAGGCGGCCCAGCTCCACCACCCGCGCCGCCGCCCGGCGCGGTGACAGGGCCCCGTCGGGGGTGATGCCCACGTCCCAGGCCGCGTCGGACAGCTCCGTCCACGCCGCCAGGACCTGCCCCTGTGCCAGCCGGCGTCCCCGCAGCCGCCTCCGCCACAGCAGCGGGAGCAGCGGCAGGGCCAGCAGGGCCAGGATCGGCAGGGTCCAGCCCAGCACGCCGACCAGCGACGGCCCGCCGCCGCCGGCACCCCCCTCGGGCTGCGGCGCCGTCGCCCCGCACTCGCCCAGCTTCTTCGCCTCCGGCGGGCAGTCCTCGGCCTTCGACGGCGCCGCCGACGGCTGGGCCGCGCCGGTCGAGGGCAGCGGCGCCGGCGCGGACGGCTGGGCCGCCGGGAGCTCGGCCCGGGAGTAGTCCGGGAGGGTGATCCCCTGGCGCGGCGTCGGCTCGAAGCGGGTCCAGCCCACGCCCTCGAAGTACAGCTCCGGCCAGGCGTGCGCATCGCGCATCGACACGTTCACGCTGCCGTCCGCCTGCTTCTCGCCGGGCGTGAACCCGACCGCCACCCGCGCCGGGATCCCGAGCGAGCGCGACATCGCCGCCATCGAGAACGCGAAGTGGATGCAGAACCCCTCCTTGTCGGCGAGGAACCGGGCGATGGCCTGCGGCCCCGTACCCGAGGCCACCTTCGTGTCGTAGCGGAAGCCTCCGGTGACGGCGAAGTAGTCCTGGAGCCTCACCGCCCGCGTGTAGTCGTCCTTCGCGCCCTTCGTCACCTGGCGGGCCGTGTCCGCCACCACCGCCGGCAGGTTGTCGGGAATCTTCGTGTACTCGGCCTTGACGAGCGGATCGGGCTCCGGCGCCGCCTGCAACTGCTCCGCCGTCGGCCGCAGCAGCAGGCTCCGTACGGTGTACCCCGCGCCCTGCACGTTCTGGTACCTGTCCCGGCCCAGCTGGTCCCCGACCAGCGTCCGGCCGGCCGGCTCGAACCGCCACTTGCCCGGGATGTCCACGGACACGGCGGGATAGGGCATCGGCAGGTAGCGCTGGGCGTACGTGTCGGCCGCCGAGATGCTGGTCCGCACCTCGGTGCCCGTCGCCCTGACCCGCTCGCTCAGCCCCGGCGGGGCCGGCAGCCGCTCCGGCACGTCGGTCAGGGCCCGCCCCGAGGCCTCCCACTTGACGCCGTTGAACTCGTCCAGCGCCAGGATCCGCAGGTACTGCTCGCCGAGCTGCGGGCTGTCCGTGCGGTACTTCAGCACCACCCGGTTGTCCTGGGCGTTCAGGCTGCCCTGGAGGGAGACCAGCGGGTTGACCGCCGAGATCGTCCCGCCGACCCCGCCGCCGTCCCCGCTCTCGCCGCCCCGGGCCCCCAGCAGCCCGCCGCCGAGCGCGGGCAGCGCCGCCGGCACCGCCAGCGCGATCCCCAGCGCCACCGCGCCGATCCGCCGTCCGGTGCGTACGGGAGCCAGCGCCCGGCCCGGGCCCCGGCCCGCGCCGACGCCCCCGTACGCCGGGCCCGAAGAGCCCCGCGCGCTCGGGGCCGCGCCGAAGACCCGGCCCCACTGGGCGAGCCGGTCGCGGCCCTCGGCCAGCAGCAGCAACAGGTAGCCGCAGCCGGCCAGCAGGAAGGAGATCCAGGAGGCTCCGCCGCCGCCGGAGAGCCCCGCGGCGACCGAGTACAGCGCGAGCAGCGGCAGCCCGGCGGCCGCCGCGGTCCGCAGCGTCACCGCCAGCAGGTCCACCAGCAGCCCGATCAGCAGCACCCCGGACAGCAGCAGCAAGCGGATGCCGTCCGTCAGCGGAGCCGGGATCGCGAACTCCCCGACGTCCTGGACGCCCCGCCCGAACAGGGCGCCGAAGTCCGTCACCAGGTAGGCCATCGGCCCGGACCCGGTGGACTCCCCCTTGCCGGCGAACAGGAACACCAGCACCAGCAGGGACACCAGCACCTGCGAGGCCACCGTCAGCGTGCGCCCCAGCGGCACCCGCCGGGCCCCGGCCCCCACCGCGCCCTGCACGGCCAGCAGGACCCCCGCCTCCAGCACCCAGAGCGAGGAGTCCACCAGCGCGACCAGCGACCACGAGGTGAGCAGCGTCGCCAGCGCCGCGAAGAGCGTCACGCGCGCCCGCCCGCTCATCCCCAGCCTCCGGAAGCACCCGTGCCGAGCGGAGCGTTCCCTGCCTGCCGCCACAGCTCCCCGAACGCCACCCCGGGCGGCGCGGCCAGCGCCGTCCAGCCCGTCTCGCGCAGCCTGCCCAACCGTTCCTCCACCCGCGAGGGGCCCCCGGTCCACTGACCGGAGTCCAGGACGAAGGCCACCGCCGCCGCGCAGCGCCCGCGCATCTTGGCCGCCACCTCCGTCTGTACGTCGTCCAGGTCCCCGAAGAAGGCGATGAGGAGCCCGTCACCGCCGGCTCCGCCGAAGCCCCCGGCGCCGTGGCCGCCGCCGCTGCGCACGGCGTCGTACGCGCGGGTGAGGCCGGCGCCGTCGGAGTGCCCGACGACCGCGAGGGTGTCCATCATCAGCCCGGCCGCCTCCGCCGACTCCTGGCCTCCGGAGGTGAAGCCGCTGCCGTCGCCGGGCACCGAGGTCCCCGAGTCGGTCAGCAGCCGCACCGAGAAGCCCTGTTCGAGCAGGTGCACCAGGGACGAGGCGGCCCCGGAGACCGCCCACTCGAACGCGGAGTCCGGTCCGGCGCCCTCGTAGGCGACCCCGCGGGTGTCCAGCAGGACCGTGGCCTTGCTGCGCTGCGGCTGCTCCTCGCGGCGCACCATCAGCTCGCCGTAGCGGGCGGTGGAGCGCCAGTGCACCCGGCGCAGGTCGTCGCCGCGCCGGTACCCGCGAGGGATCACGTCGTCGTCGCCGGCCAGGGCCAGCGAGCGGCGGCTGCCGTCGCCGTAGCCGGAGGTCTCGCCGGTCAGCCGGACCGGGGCCAG
Source organism: Streptomyces roseus (assembly GCF_001044425.1). GTDB lineage: Bacteria > Actinomycetota > Actinomycetes > Streptomycetales > Streptomycetaceae > Streptomyces > Streptomyces roseus. The sequence goes on along the minus strand of NZ_LFML01000159.1, from coordinate 26,035 downwards.
GGCCTCGGTGCGCGGGATGACGGTGAGGGTGTCGTACGTGCTGAACGAGCGGGTCAGCTCGACCAGCCCGAAGGGGTCGGTCAGCCGCAGCTGGAGCGGGCCCAGCGGATAGCGGCCGCGCAGGTCGGAGCGGACCCGGTAGGAGACCTCGCGGCGCCCGCCGGGCTCGACCCGGTCCAGGACGAAGCCGGGCCGGGGGCCGAGGACGTACGGCACCCGGTCCTGGAGCATCAGCAGTCCGGTGGGCAGCCGCGAGACGTTCTCCATCCGCAGCTGCACCCGGGCCTCGGAGCCGGCGGGCACCCGCATCGGGGTCAGCCGGCGGCTGCCGGAGACCCGGTGGCGGGTGCGGTGCAGGGCGAGGACGCAGATCAGCGGCAGCACGGCGAGCAGCAGCCCGACCCGCAGCAGTTCTCCCTGGCCGAGCACGTACGCGCACAGGGCGGCGGCCACCCCGGCGGCCAGGAAGGACCGGCCGCGGGTGGTCAGCCCGGCCAGCGAGGCGCGCAGCCCGCCCGCGCCCCGGCCCGTGCTCCCGCCGCCGGCGCCGCGCGGGGCACCGGCACTCATCAGAAGCCCCGTACGCCCGCGCCGGGCGGCATCTCGCCGCGGGCGTGCGCGGCCGGGACGGGGGTGCGCTGGACGATGTCGTGGACGACCTGCTCGGCGGTGCGCCGGTTCAGCTGGGCCTGCGCGGTGGGCAGCAGCCGGTGCGCGAGGACGGGGGTGGCCAGCGCCTGTACGTCGTCGGGCAGGACGTAGTCCCGGCCGGACAGGGCGGCGGAGGCCTTCACGGCGCGCAGCAGGTGCAGGGTGGCGCGGGGCGAGGCGCCCAGGCGCAGGTCCGGGTGGCTGCGGGTCGCGGAGACCAGGTCGACGACGTAGCGCCGGACGGGCTCGGCGACGTACACCTCGCGGACGGCGTCTATCAGATTGACGATGTCGAGGGCGTTCGCGACGGCCTGCAGGCCGTCGAGCGGGGAGGTCCCGCCGTGCACGTCGAGCATCTGGAGCTCGGCGTCGGGGCTGGGGTAGCCGACGGAGACGCGGGCCATGAAGCGGTCGCGCTGGGCCTCGGGGAGGGGGTAGGTGCCCTCCATCTCCACCGGGTTCTGGGTGGCGACCACCATGAACGGGCTCGGCAGCGCGTACGTCGTGCCGTCGATGGTGACCTGGCGCTCCTCCATCGACTCCAGCAGGGCGGACTGGGTCTTCGGCGAGGCGCGGTTGATCTCGTCGCCGATGACGATCTGCGCGAAGATCGCGCCCGGCTTGAACTCGAACTCGCGGCGCTGCTGGTCGTAGATGCTGACACCGGTGATGTCGGAGGGCAGCAGGTCCGGAGTGAACTGGATGCGCTGGACCGAGCAGTCGATGGACTTCGCCAGCGTCTTGGCGAGCATGGTCTTGCCGACGCCGGGGACGTCCTCGATCAGCAGGTGCCCCTCGGCGAGCAGCACGGTCAGCGCGATGCGCACGACCTCGGGCTTGCCCTCGATCACGCTCTCGACGGAGCGGCGCACCCGCTCCGCGGTGCTCGTCAGGTCCCCGAGGCCCGGGTGCGCTCGACCGGGGGTGCCCCCATGGCTCGCTCGGTCGTCATACGTCGTCACCTGGTTCTCCTCGGCCCTTTCCGCAGGGCCGACGCTCTCGGCGCACTCCGGCCCACCCCGACAGGGACGCCGGCCCGGACGGTTTTCCGGGCGGCGTCTTCCCGCATTCTTGACGGCGTTACGGCCTTGTGTCACTCACGAGGCGGGATCGATCTCCCGCAGGAGTCCGGTGTGCACGTCGAAGACGAAGCCTCGCACATCGTCGCGGTGCGGCAGGAAGGGGTTCGTCCGGACCCGCTGCATGGACTGGCGGACGTCCTGGTCCACGTCCCGGAAGGCCTCCACGGCCCAGGCGGGGCGCTGGCCGACCTCGTCCTCCAGCTCGTGCCGGAAGTCCTCGGTCAGGCTTTCGAGGCCACAGCCGGTGTGGTGGATCAGTATCACCGTGCGGGTGCCCAGGGCGCGCTGGCTGATCGTGAGCGAGCGGATGGTGTCGTCGGTGACCACTCCGCCGGCGTTGCGGATGGTGTGGCAGTCGCCGAGCTCCAGGCCGAGGGCCTTGTGCAGGTCGAGGCGGGCGTCCATGCAGGCCACGACGGCCACGTGCAGGACGGGGCGGGCGTCCATTCCCGGGTCGGTGAAGTCGGCGGCGTAAGCCCGGTTCGCCGCGACCAGCCGGTCCGTGACGGAGCCGCCGCTGGCTGCCTGGGGGGTGGTCTCTGCGGGCAGGGATGCGGAAGTCGTCATGCCTACGACGTTAATGGTCACCGCTGGTAAAGGCATGGAGTGGAGATGGACAAAGAACATCAACCGGCCTTGTTGTGAGCTAACCCACAGGGGTGAGGCGGGGGCGACCATACGGGTGATAAGCGGCTTTTGCGGATTCCGTACGAGCGGGGCGCACGGCGCGCGGGGCGGTTCGTTGACCGCGGCGACCGTTGCACTAAAGTGACGCGAACCGGCCGGAGCCCGGCCCTGACCGGCCGCCCGGCCTCCTGGTAACACTCCGCGTGCGCGGCGCGGCGTATGCCTGCCGCGCCGTTATCTGAGAGGGCGCTTTGACTAGCGAGTCCCGACATGTCCCGGTGATGCTCCAGCGGTGCCTGGACCTGTTGGCCCCGGCGCTGGAGAGGCCCGGGGCCGTCGTCGTCGACTGCACCCTCGGCCTCGGCGGCCACAGCGAGGCCCTGCTGACCCGGTTCCCCGAGGCGCACCTGATCGGCCTCGACCGCGACAAGGAGGCCCTGCGGCTCTCCGGCGAACGGCTCGCGCCCTTCGGCGACCGCGCCACCCTCGTCCACGCCGTGTACGACGAGCTGCCCGAGGTGCTGGACCGGCTCGGCATCCCCGCCGTCCAGGGCGTCCTCTTCGACCTCGGCGTCTCCTCCATGCAGCTCGACGAGGCCGACCGCGGGTTCGCGTACGCGCAGGACGCGCCGCTGGACATGCGCATGGACCAGAGCACCGGGATGAGCGCCGCCGAGGTGCTCAACACCTACCCGCCGGGCGAGCTCGTACGGATCCTGCGCCAGTACGGCGAGGAGAAGCAGGCCAAGCGGATCGTCTCGGCGGTCGTCCGCGAGCGGGAGAAGGAGCCGTTCACGAACAGCGCGCGGCTGGTCGAACTGATCCGCGACGCGCTGCCGCAGGCCGCCAAGCGGACCGGCGGCAACCCGGCCAAGCGGACCTTCCAGGCGCTGCGCATCGAGGTCAACGGCGAACTGTCGGTCCTGGAGCGGGCGATCCCGGCGGCCGTGGAGCGGATCGCGGTGGGCGGCCGGATCGCGGTGCTCTCGTACCACTCGCTGGAGGACCGGCTGGTCAAGCAGGTCTTCGCGGCGGGCGCGGCGTCGACGGCGCCGCCGGGGCTGCCGGTGGTGCCGGAGAAGTACCAGCCCAAGCTGAAGCTCCTCACCCGGGGCGCGGAGCTGCCCACGGAGGAGGAGATCGCCGAGAACCGGCGCGCGGCGCCGGCCCGCTTCCGCGGGGTCGAACGCATCCGGGAGGCGCGGCTGTGAGCAGAGCCGGGGGACTGGGGAGGCTGCGGGGCGGCTCCGCGGGGCAGGCGGCGCTGACGCCGTTCGTCCTGCTGGTGGTGGCGTTGCTGGCCGGCGGGCTGATCAGCCTGCTGCTCCTGAACTCGGCGCTCAACCAGGGGTCCTTCCAGCTGAGCAAGTTGAAGAAGGAGACCACGGCGCTCACGGACGAGGAACAGGCGCTGCAGCGGGACGTGGACGGGTACTCGGCGCCGGACGCCCTGCAGCGGCGGGCGCACGAGCTCGGCCTGGTCCCGGGCGGGAGCCCGGTCTTCATCGGCCCGGACGGCAAGGTGACCGGCACGGCCGCGGTCGCCGAGCCCCCGCCGCCGCCTCCGAGCCCGGCCGCGCCCCCGGCCGGCCCCTCGGCCGCGGCCCCCGGAACCGCCCCGGGCGGCGCTCAGGCGGTCGGCCCGGCCCCCGCCCCGGCCACCGGTCCCGGCTCGGCCCCCGGCGGCGCCCAGGGCTCCGCCGGCACTCCCGCCCCCGACCGGACGGCCGCCCAGGGCTCCGCCCCGGCGGGCGCCCCGCAGGCCGGGCAGCCCGCGCCGGGCGGCGCCCCCCAGCCCAACCCGACCTCCGGAAGGTGACGTCGTGACGCGGACCCTCCCCCAGCTCCCGCCGGGGGTACCCCCGGCGGGAGCTTCCCCCCGCACCGGTCCGTCCGCGGGTCCGGCGCCCCGCACGGTCGCGGCGGTGGGCGCGTGAGCGCCCCCGGCGGGCGGCGGGTGCCCGCGCCCGGCGGCCGGCCGGGGCGCTCGCGCGCCGCCTCGCGGCCCGCCACCCGGCGGCCCGGCCCGGCCCGGCAGCCGCACACCATCCGGCTCGGCAGCCCCAAGCCGCGGCTGCGGCTCGTCAGCGTCGGGCTGACCCTCGTCATGGTGGCCTTCGTCGTACGGCTGCTCCAGGTGCAGGCCGTCGACGCCTCCGCGTACTCCGCCAAGGCCTCCGAGAACCGCTTCGCCAGCTACACCCTCGCCGCCGAGCGCGGCGAGATCACCGACCGCAAGGGCGTGGCCCTCGCGACCAGCGTCGACGCGTACGACATCACCGCCGACCCGAAGATGTTCACCCCCCAGGACAGCAAGGCCCCCGACGCCCCCGAGCAGGCCGCCGCCCTCCTCGCGCCGATCCTCGGCAAGGACGCCAAGGAGCTCTCCGCCCGCCTCAAGACCAAGAACACCCGCTACGTCGTCCTGGCCCGCCGCCAGACCCCCCAGGTCTGGAACCAGATCAAGGACCTCAAGCGGGTCTTCGCCGACAAGGCCGCCGCCGACAAGAAGCACAACGGACCCGGCGCCAACGTCCTGGCCGGCGTGTTCAACGAGGACAGCAGCAAGCGCGTGTACCCGGGCGGCGACCTGGCCGCCGGGATACTGGGCTACGTCAACGCCGAGGGCAAGGGCGCCGGCGGCCTGGAGTCCTCCCTCGACAAGAAGCTGGCCGGCAAGGACGGCGCGATCACATACGCCCAGTCCGGCGGCCGCCGCGTGCCCACCGCCGGCTCCAGCGAGAAGCCCGCCGTACCCGGCGAGGACGTCGAGCTGACCATCGACCGCGACATCCAGTGGGCGGCCCAGAGCGCCATCAGCGAGCAGGTCGCCAAGTCCGAGGCCGACCGCGGCTACGTCATCGTCCAGGACACCCGCACCGGCGAGGTGCTGGCCATGGCCAACGCCCCCGGCTTCGACCCCAACGACCTGTCCGGGGCCAGCTCCGCCGCCATGGGCAACGCGGCCCTCCAGGACGTGTACGAGCCCGGCTCCACCGCCAAGGTGATGTCGATGGCCGCCGTGCTGGAGGAGAAGAAGGCCACCCCCGAGACCCACGTCGAGGTCCCCAACCGGCTGCACCGCGGCGACCGGCTGTTCAAGGACGACATCGACCACCCGACCTGGTACCTGACCCTCAACGGGGTCCTCGCCAAGTCCTCCAACATCGGCACCATCCTGGCCACCGGCCAGCTCGGCGCCACCCAGCCCGAGGCCAACCGGGTCCTCTACTCCTACCTCGACAAGTTCGGCATCGGACGGCCCACCGGCCTGAACTACCCGGGAGAGTCGCGCGGCATCCTGGCCAAGCCCGAGGCCTGGTCCACCTCCCAGCAGTACACGATCCCTTTCGGCCAGGGCCTGTCCCTCAACGCCATGCAGGCGGCCTCCGTGTACTCCACGATCGCCAACGGCGGCGTACGGATCGCACCCACCCTGGTCCGCGGCACCAAGGGCCCCGACGGCCGCTTCACCCCCGCCCCGGCCCCCGAGAAGACGACCGTGATCAGCGCGGACACCGCCAAGTCCCTGGCGCAGATGCTGGAGTCGGTCGTGGACGACCAGGAGGGCACCGGCACCAAGGCCCGGATCCCCGGCTACCGGGTCGGCGGCAAGACCGGCACGTCCAACCGGGTGGATCCGGCCACCGGCCGCTACAAGGGCTACACCGCCTCCTTCGCCGGTTTCGCCCCCGCCGACAACCCGCGGATCACCGTCTACTGCGCCATTCAGAACCCCACCAAGGGCAGCTACTTCGGCGGCCAGATCTGCGGCCCGATCTACAAGAAGGTCATGGAGTTCGCCCTCAAGACCCTCCAGGTCGCCCCGACCGGAACCGCCCCCGCCGGGCTCCCCGTCACCTTCGACGCCGGCCCCCCGCCCGCCACCCAGCCCTCCGCAGCGCCCTCCGCACAGCCCAGCCGGCAGCCCGGCCAGTGACCCGGCGGGCCGGCCGGCCCGCCAGAAATCCGTGAGGCACCATCAGTGACAACGATCACCCCGAAACCCGGGAACCCGTCGGCCGACGACCACGCGGCCGGGCCCTCACTTCGCGAGCGGCCCGCCGCGCCCGGTACGCTCACCGCCGTGCCCCACGCTGATCAGCCCCGAACCACCCAGCAAGACGCCCCGGCAACGCCGCCGGGAGCGCCCCGGCCCCAGGCCGCCCGCCCGACACCCCTGGGCGAGCTGGCCGACCTGCTGGGAGTCGAAGCCCCCGGCGCGGCCCCCGCGGACGCCGCGGCGCAGCCCCCGCGGATCACCGGAATCACGCACGACTCCCGTGCCGTGCGCCCCGGCGACCTGTACGCGGCCCTGCCCGGCGCCAAGCTGCACGGCGCCGACTTCGCCGCCCAGGCGGCGGCCCTCGGCGCCGCGGCCGTGCTGACCGACCCGGCGGGCGCCGAACGCGCGGCCGCGACCGGACTGCCGGTCCTGGCCGTCGCCGACCCGCGCGGCCGGATGGGCGAGCTCGCCGCCGCGATCTACGGCCGTCCCGGCGAGGACCTGCTCCAGATCGGCATCACCGGCACCTCAGGCAAGACCACCACGGCCTACCTCGTCGAGGGCGGCCTGCGCGGCGCCGGACGCTCCACCGGACTGGTCGGCACCGTCGAGATGCGCATCGGCGACGAGCGCATCAAGTCGGAGCGCACCACCCCGGAGGCCACCGACCTCCAGGCCCTGTTCGCGGTCATGCGCGAACGCGGGGTCGAGGCGGTCGCCATGGAGGTCTCCAGCCACGCCCTGGTGCTCGGCCGGGTCGACGGATGCGTCTTCGACGTCGCCGTCTTCAACAACCTGAGCCCGGAGCACATGGAGTTCCACTCCGACATGGAGGACTACTTCCAGGCCAAGGCGCAGCTCTTCACCGAGCGCCGCGCCCGCCTCGGCGTGGTCAACATGGACGACGAGTACGGCCGCCGCCTAGCCAAGGAGGCCACGATCCCGGTGGTCACCTTCTCCGCCGAGGGCGACCGGGCAGCCGACTGGCGCGCCGAGGACGTCGTGTTCGGGCACATGGACTCCACGCTGACCGTGGTCGGCCCGCAGGGGCAGCGCGTACGGGCCACGGCCCCGCTGCCCGGCCCGTTCAACGTCGCCAACACCGTGGCCGCGATCGTCACCCTCGCCGCCGCCGGCATCGACCCGCAGACCGCCGCCGACGGCGTCGCCGCGGTCCCCGGCGTCCCCGGCCGGCTGGAACGGGTGGACGCGGGCCAGCCGTACCTGGCCGTCGTCGACTACGCGCACAAGACGGACGCCGTCGAATCCGTGCTCCGCGCGCTGCGCGAGGTCACCACCGGCAAGCTGCACATCGTGCTCGGCTGCGGCGGCGACCGCGACACCACCAAGCGCGCCCCGATGGGCGCCGCGGCGGCCCGCTTCGCCGACACCGCCGTACTGACCTCCGACAACCCGCGCTCCGAGGACCCCCTCGCGATCCTCGCCGCGATGTTCGGGGGCGCCGTCTCCGTACCGGCCGAGGAGCGCGGCACGGTCCTCGTCGACGCCGACCGCGCCGCGGCCATCGCCGCCGCCGTCGCGCGCGCCGAGCCCGGCGACACCGTGCTGGTGGCCGGCAAGGGTCACGAGCAGGGCCAGGACACGGCGGGCGTCGTACGGCCCTTCGACGACCGCGCGGTGCTCCGCGCCGCGATCGAAGCCCAGCAAGGCAGCAACGTCCCCCAGGCCGAGGTGAACCAGTGATCGCCCTTTCCCTCGCCGAGATCGCCGACATCACCGGCGGGCGGCCCCACGACATACCGGATCCCTCCGTGCGGATCACCGGGCCCGTGGTCATCGACTCCCGCCAGGTGGAGGCCGGCAGCCTGTTCGCCGCGTTCACCGGCGAGCACGTCGACGGCCACGACTACGCCGAGCGCGCGGTCGCCTCCGGAGCGGCGGCCGTCCTCGCCGCCCGGCCCGTCGGCGTACCCGCGATCGTCGTCGCCGATGTCGAGAAGGCCCTGGGCGCCCTCGCCCGGGCCGTCGTCGAGCGCCTCGGCACCGATGTGGTGGCCCTGACCGGCTCCGCCGGCAAGACCTCCACCAAGGACCTCATCGCCCAGGTGCTCCAGACCCACGCACCCACCGTGTGGACGCCGGGCTCCCTCAACAACGAGATCGGCCTGCCGCTCACCGCGCTGCGCGCCACGGAGGAAACCCGGCACCTGGTACTGGAGATGGGCGCCCGGGGCATCGGGCACATCGCGTACCTCACCGGCTTGACCCCGCCGCGCATCGGACTCGTCCTCAACGTCGGGACCGCCCACATCGGCGAGTTCGGCGGCCGCGAGCAGATCGCCCAGGCCAAGGGCGAACTCGTCGAGGCCCTGCCGGCCGAAGCCGACGGCGGAGTGGCGGTCCTCAACGCCGACGATCCGCTGGTGCGGGCGATGTCCGCCCGGACCAAGGCCCGTACGGTGCTGTTCGGCGAGGCCGACGACGCCGACGTACGCGCCTCGGAAGTCCGTATGACACCGGCGGGACAGCCCTCCTTCACACTCCACACACCCACCGGGTGCGGCGAAGTGACCTTGCGCCTGTACGGTGAGCACCACGTGTCGAACGCGCTCGCCGCGGCCGCCGTCGCCCATGTACTGGGCATGTCCACCCCGGAGATCGCCACCGCGCTCTCCGGAGCGGGCACCTTGTCCCGGTGGCGGATGGAGGTCACCGAGCGGGCGGACGGCGTGACGATCGTCAACGACGCCTACAACGCGAATCCCGAGTCCATGCGGGCCGCACTGCGCGCGCTTGCCGCGATGGGCGGCCCGGCCAGGGCCGGCGGGGGGCGTACGTGGGCGGTGCTCGGTCCCATGGCCGAGCTCGGGGACGCATCGTTGGCCGAGCACGACGCGGTGGGACGGCTTGCCGTCCGGCTCAACGTGAGCAAGCTCGTCGCAGTCGGGGGCAGGGAAGCGTCCTGGCTGCAACTGGGCGCATATAACGAGGGTTCGTGGGGTGAGGAGTCGGTGGTCGTGTCCGACGCGCAGGCGGCGATCGACCTGTTGCGCAGTGAACTGCGCCCGGGTGACGTCGTGCTGGTGAAGGCTTCCAGGTCCATCGGACTGGAGCGGGTCGCTCTGGCGCTGCTTGCCGGCGGGGGCGAGGTCGCCGACCGATGAGGCAGATCCTCTTCGCCGGTGTCATCGGCATGTTCCTGACCGTGGTCGGCACTCCGCTGCTGATCAAGCTGCTGGCCCGCAAGGGCTACGGGCAGTTCATCCGCGACGACGGCCCGCGCGGCCACGCCGGGAAGAAGGGCACGCCCACCATGGGCGGTATCTCCTTCATCCTGGCGACGATCATCGCGTACGGCCTGACGAAGGTGATCACGGGCAGTCAGCCCACCTTCTCCGGCGTGCTGGTGCTCTTCCTGATGGCCGGCATGGGCCTGGTGGGTTACCTCGACGACTACATCAAGATCGTCAAGCGGCGCTCGCTCGGCCTGCGGGCCAAGGCCAAGATGGCCGGCCAGCTGATCGTCGGCATCGCCTTCGCGGTGCTCGCGCTGCAGTTCAAGGACGCCCGCGGCAACGCCCCGGCCTCCACCAAGCTGTCGTTCGTCACGGACTTCGGCTGGTCGATCGGCCCGGTGCTGTTCGTGGTCTGGGCGCTGTTCATGATCCTGGCGATGTCCAACGGCGTGAACCTGACGGACGGTCTGGACGGTCTGGCGACCGGCGCCGCCGTGATGGTCTTCGGCGCGTACACCTTCATCGGCGTCTGGCAGTTCCAGGAGTCGTGCGCCAACGCGCAGACCCTGACGAACCCCAACGCCTGCTTCGAGGTACGAGATCCGCTGGACCTCGCCATCGTCGCCTCCGCGCTGATGGGCGCCTGCTTCGGCTTCCTGTGGTGGAACACCTCGCCCGCCAAGATCTTCATGGGTGACACCGGCTCGCTCGCCCTCGGCGGCGCTCTCGCCGGTCTCGCGATCTGCTCCCGCACGGAGTTCCTGATCGCTCTCCTCGGCGGCCTCTTCGTCCTCATCACCATGTCGGTCGTCATCCAGGTCGGCTCCTTCAAGCTCACCGGGAAGCGCGTCTTCCGGATGGCCCCGCTCCAGCACCACTTCGAACTGAAGGGGTGGTCCGAGGTCCTGGTGGTGGTCCGGTTCTGGATCATCCAGGGCATGTGCGTGATCGTGGGTCTCGGACTCTTCTACGCGGGATGGGCAGCGGACAAGTGACGTCCTGGCAGGGCAAGAACATCACCGTCGCCGGCCTCGGCGTGAGCGGCATCAGCGCCGCCCGCGCCCTGGCCGGCCTCGGCGCTTCGGTGACCGTCGTCGACGGCGGTGACAGCGAGGGCCACCGGGCTCGCGCCGCCGAACTCGGCGAGCTGGGCATCGCGGTACGGCTCGCGGACGCCGAGACGCTGCCCGAGGGCACCGACCTGGTGGTGACCTCGCCCGGCTGGAAGCCGGAGAGCCCGCTCTTCGCGGCCGCCGCGGCGGCCGGCGTCGAGGTCGTCGGCGACGTCGAGATCGCCTGGCAGCTGCGCGGCCCGGACGCGGCCCCCTGGCTGGCGATCACCGGCACCAACGGCAAGACCACCACCACCCAGATGCTCGCGTCGATCCTGAAGGCGGCGGGTCTGAGGACCGCGGCCGTGGGCAACATCGGCACCCCGATCATCGACGTGGTGCTCGGCGAGGAGAAGTACGACGTGCTCGCCGTCGAACTCTCCAGCTACCAGCTGCACTGGGCACCCTCGCTGCGCGCCCACTCGGCGGCCGTGCTCAACCTGGCCCCGGACCACCTCGACTGGCACGGCTCGATGGAGGCGTACGCCGCCGACAAGGGCCGCATCTACGAGGGCAACACCGTCGCCTGCGTCTACAACGTCGCCGACCCGGCCACCGAGGCGCTGGTCGTCGAGGCAGACGTGGAGGAGGGCTGCCGGGCGATCGGCTTCACCCTCGGCGCCCCCGGCCCCTCCATGCTCGGCGTGGTCGACGGGATCCTCGTGGACCGCGCCTTCGTGGAGAACCGGCAGAAGAACGCCCAGGAGCTCGCCGAGGTCAAGGACGTCAACCCGCCGGCCCCGCACAACATCGCCAACGCGCTCGCCGCCGCCGCCCTGGCCCGCGCCTTCGGCGTCGCGCCGCGCGCGGTCCGCGACGGGCTGCGGGACTTCCGCCCCGACGCGCACCGCGTCGCGCTCGTGGACGAGGTCGCGGGGGTCACGTACGTCGACGACTCCAAGGCGACCAACACGCACGCCGCGGAGGCCTCCCTGGCGGCCTTCGAGCCCGTCGTGTGGATCGCCGGCGGCCTCGCCAAGGGCGCGACCTTCGACGAGCTCGTACAGAAGTCCGCGAAGCGGATGCGCGCCGCGGTGCTGATCGGCGCCGACCGGGCGCTGATCGCCGAGGCGCTGGCGCGACACGCCCCCGAGGTCCCGGTCGTCGACCTCGACCGGACCGACACTGGGGCGATGCTCGCAGCGGTCCGCGAGGCGGCCCGGCTCGCAGAGCCCGGCGACACGGTTCTGCTGGCCCCGGCCTGTGCCTCGATGGACATGTTCGCGAACTACAACAAGCGCGGGGACGCATTCGCGGACGCGGTGCGCGAGCTGGCCGCCGAGAACGCGTAGGTACGGCCGGCCCGGCTCCAGGTCGGCGAGTCCTCCCCGACCGGCTGCTCGCCTCGTACGAGTGGAGGGGAAGGTCACACATGCCGGCCAAGCAAGTGCTGCCGGGGCGGCGGCCGTCCGCCGTGAAGGCCGCCAAGCCCGCGGGCGGCGCCAAGTCCGCCAGGACGGTCAAGGCGCAGGGCCGCAGGCGTCCGGCCTCCGGCGGGCCGCTGCCCGCCGGGCGCGGGCCGCTGGAGCGGCTGCGGCGTACACAGCGGCAGTTGCGCAAGGCCTGGGACCGGCCCCTCACCGCGTATTACCTGATTTTCGGCAGCTCGCTGCTCATCACCGTGCTCGGCCTGGTGATGGTCTACTCGGCCTCGATGATCAAGGCGCTCCAGCTGGGTCTGGGCGACGCGTACTTCTTCAAGAAGCAGTTCCTTGCCGCCCTGATCGGCACCGTACTGCTGCTGATCGCCTCCCGGATGCCCGTCAAACTGCACCGGGCGCTGTCGTACCCCGTGCTCGCCGGAACCCTGTTCCTGATGGTCCTGGTCCAGGTCCCCGGGATAGGGGTCGCGATCAACGGCAACCAGAATTGGATCTCCCTTGGCGGTCCGTTCATGCTCCAGCCCAGTGAGTTCGGCAAGCTGGCCCTGATCCTGTGGGGCGCCGACCTGCTGGCCCGCAAGGGCGACAAGGAGCTGCTGAGCCAGTGGAAGCACCTGCTGGTGCCGCTGGTGCCGGTGGCCTTCCTGCTGCTCGGGCTGATCATGCTGGGCGGGGACATGGGCACCGCGATGATCCTCGGGGCCATCCTGTTCGGCCTGCTGTGGCTGGCCGGGGCGCCGACGCGGATGTTCGTGGCGGTGCTGGCCTTCGCGGGTGTGATCGTCGCACTGCTGATCAAGACCAGCCCGCACCGGATGGACCGGCTCGCCTGCCTCGGCGCCACGGATCCCGGCCGGGGCGACCTGTGCTGGCAGGCCGTGCACGGGATCTATGCCCTCGCATCGGGCGGATGGTTCGGTTCCGGTTTGGGTGCCAGTGTGGAAAAATGGGGGCAACTGCCCGAAGCCCACACCGACTTCATCTTCGCCATCACCGGGGAGGAACTGGGTCTGGCGGGGACGCTGTCGGTACTCGCCCTGTTCGCGGCTCTAGGCTATGCGGGTATCCGCGTGGCCGGACGCACGGAGGACTCCTTCGTACGCTATGCCGCGGGAGGCGTGACCACCTGGATCACGGCGCAGGCCGTGATCAACATCGGTGCGGTGCTCGGTCTGCTGCCGATCGCCGGAGTCCCGCTCCCGCTGTTCTCGTACGGGGGGTCCGCGCTGCTGCCGACCATGTTCGCCATCGGACTGCTCATCGCCTTCGCGCGTGAGGAGCCGGCGGCGCGCGCGGCGCTCGCGATGCGCCAGCCGAAGACCGGCTGGAAGCGGACCGGGCAGAGATGGAAGTCGATGAGACGGAGCGTCAAGAGGCGTCCGTCCGGAGAGCGGTGAATTTCGGTGCATGTCGTACTCGCCGGTGGGGGGACCGCCGGCCACATCGAGCCGGCGCTCGCCCTCGCGGACGCCCTGCGCAGGCAGGACCCTTCCGTGGGCATCACCGCCCTCGGCACGGAGCGCGGGCTCGAAACCCGCCTCGTGCCCGAGCGCGGCTATGAGCTGGGGCTGATCCCGGCCGTCCCGCTGCCCCGCAAGCCCACCCCCGAGCTCATCACCGTCCCCGGGCGGCTGCGCGGGACGATCAAGGCCGCCGAGGAGATCCTGGAGCGCACCAAGGCCGACTGCGTCGTCGGCTTCGGCGGCTACGTGGCCCTGCCCGGCTACCTCGCCGCCAAGCGGCTCGGGGTGCCGATCATCGTCCACGAGGCCAACGCCCGGCCGGGACTGGCCAACAAGATCGGCTCCCGCTACGCGCACGCCGTCGCGGTCTCCACACCCGACAGCAAACTGCGCGGCGCCCGCTACGTGGGCATCCCGCTGCGCCGCTCCATCTCCACCCTGGACCGGGCCGCGGCCCGCCCGGAGGCGCGCGCCGCCTTCGGCCTGGACCCGAACCTTCCGACCCTGCTGGTCTCCGGCGGCTCGCAGGGCGCCCGGCGCCTCAACGAGACCATCCAGCAGGTCGCTCCCACCCTCCAGCGGTCCGGGATCCAGATCCTGCACGCGGTCGGTCCGAAGAACGAACTGCCGCGTGTCGACAACATGCCCGGGATGCCGCCGTATGTGCCGGTACCGTACGTGGACCGGATGGATCTCGCGTACGCCGCCGCCGACATGATGCTGTGCCGCGCGGGCGCGATGACCGTCGCCGAACTCTCCGCCGTCGGGCTGCCGGCCGCGTACGTCCCGTTGCCGATCGGCAACGGCGAACAGCGGCTCAACGCCCAGCCGGTGGTCAAGGCCGGCGGCGGCCTGCTCGTCGACGACGCGGAGCTGACGCCCGAATGGGTGCTCAGCCAGGTGCTCCCGGTGCTCGCCGACCCGCACCGCCTGTACGAGATGTCCCGCGCCGCCGCCGAGTTCGGACGCCGCGACGCCGACGACCTGCTCGTCGCGATGGTGTACGAGGCGATCGCCGCACACAGGAACCGCTAGCGCAGGAGGCACAGGAGTGGCCGGAGCGACCACCGCACAGCGCGGCAACCCCGGGTCCGCCCGGAAGGGCGGGGGCTCCGGCTCTTCCAAGCCGCCCGAGCAGCCAGGGTCGTCGGGGGGATCCGGCCCGCAGGGCCCCGGTGTCCGGCGCCTCGTCGGGCGTCTGCGGCACCGGGGCCCCGTGCTGCTCGCGCTCCTCGCCGCCGTCCTGCTCGCCGGAGGCGGCAGCTGGGTGCTCTACGGCTCCTCCTGGCTCCGCGTCGAGAAGGTGACCACGAGCGGAACCCTGGTGCTGACCCCCGAGCAGGTGCTGGCCGCCGCGGCCGTACCGGTCGGGGCGCCGCTCGCGACCGTGGACACCGACGAGATCGCGGGCCGCGTCCGCAACCGGCTGCCCCGCGTCGATTCGGTCGACGTGGTGCGGGCCTGGCCGCACGGGATCGGTCTGAAGGTGACGGAGCGCAAACCCGTCCTGCTCATCAAAAAGGACGCCAAGTTCGTGGAAGTGGACGCGTCGGGTGTGCGATTCGACACGGCCGCGAAAGCTCCCGCGGGCGTTCCGGTCCTCGAATTGTCAGCGGCGCAGTCGCCGAGCGGCCGCCGCTTCGACGAGGAGCGGCTGCTGCACGAGGCCGTGGGCGTCGCCGGAGACCTCCCCGAGGCGGTCGCCAAGGAGACCGTGCAGGTCAGGGTGGGCTCGTACGACTCGGTCGTACTGGAGTTGACCCGCGGGCGGAGCGTGGTCTGGGGCAGTGGCGAGCAGGGCGAGGCGAAAGGGCGTGCGCTGACCGCCCTGCTGAAGGCCGCGCCCAAGGCTGACCACTTTGACGTGAGCGTTCCCACCGCCCCTGCGGTGACCGGGAGTTGACGTCGGGTCGAACAGCGACGCACCCTGGTTGGCCACCGATACGGGTGATCACATAGGGTGAAAAGAAAAACGGGAGGTTCGGCGTGTTCGTTGAACACGCGCTACTTGTCGACTTAGTGTCCTGTTCGGAAGAGTCCAGGGAACAGGCACATGCTTAACCCTAAACTTCAGGGTTAGGGTTCGGGTCGGCGCGTTCGGACCGTCCCACATTTCGGCATCAGTCGTCGCACCGCAGGCCCGCGAGGCGGCGACACGTAACTCGAGGCGAGAGGCCTTCGACGTGGCAGCACCGCAGAACTACCTCGCAGTCATCAAGGTCATCGGTGTCGGCGGCGGTGGTGTCAATGCCATCAACCGAATGATCGAGGTCGGTCTCAAGGGCGTCGAGTTCATCGCCATCAACACGGACGCGCAGGCGCTGTTGATGAGCGACGCCGACGTCAAGCTCGACGTCGGCCGGGAACTCACCCGGGGCCTCGGCGCCGGCGCCAACCCGGCAGTCGGTCGCAAGGCGGCAGAGGACCACCGCGAGGAGATCGAGGAGGTCCTCAAGGGGGCCGACATGGTCTTCGTCACCGCCGGCGAGGGCGGCGGCACCGGCACCGGCGGCGCACCCGTCGTCGCCAACATCGCGCGCTCGCTCGGCGCCCTGACGATCGGTGTGGTCACCCGGCCGTTCACCTTCGAGGGCCGGCGCCGCGCGAACCAGGCGGAGGACGGCATCGCCGAGCTCCGCGAAGAGGTCGACACCCTCATCGTCATCCCCAACGACCGGCTGCTGTCCATCTCGGACCGCCAGGTCTCGGTCCTGGACGCCTTCAAGTCGGCCGACCAGGTCCTGCTCTCGGGTGTCCAGGGCATCACCGACCTCATCACCACCCCGGGTCTGATCAACCTCGACTTCGCGGACGTCAAGTCCGTCATGTCCGAGGCGGGATCGGCCCTCATGGGCATCGGCTCGGCCCGCGGCGACGACCGCGCGGTGGCCGCCGCCGAGATGGCGATCTCCTCGCCGCTGCTGGAGGCGTCCATCGACGGCGCCCGCGGTGTGCTGCTCTCCATCTCCGGCGGCTCGGACCTCGGCCTCTTCGAGATCAACGAGGCCGCGCAGCTGGTCAGTGAGGCCGCCCACCCCGAGGCGAACATCATCTTCGGCGCCGTCATCGACGACGCGCTCGGCGACGAGGTACGGGTCACCGTCATCGCCGCCGGCTTCGACGGCGGACAGCCCCCGGCCCGCCGGGACAACGTCATCGGCGCCGCGTCCACCAAGCGCGAGGAGCCCGCCCCGGCGCCGGTCCGCGCGGCCGAGCCGGCCCGCCCGGCCTTCGGCGCACTGGGTACGGTCACCCCGCGCGAAGAGCCCCCGGCCCCGGTCGAGGCGGCCCCGGCCGAGGCCGCGGCCCCCGCGCCGCAGGTCCCGACGGCCCGGCCGTACCAGGACAGCCCGGCCGAGGAGCTGGATGTCCCGGACTTCTTGAAGTGACGCTGGACCAGTACGACGAGAGCGGCGCCCACTTCGCCTTCACCGACCGGTGGGGCGGGGTGAGCGCCGTTCCGTACGAGGAGCTCAATCTCGGCGGCGCGGTCGGAGACGACCCCACCGCCGTTCTCGCGAACCGGGCGGCCGCCGCCGGAGCCCTGGGCATCGAGCCGGACCAGGTGGTCTGGATGAACCAGGTCCACGGCCGTGACGTTGCGGTGGTCCCCGGACCCTGGGGCGCCGCAGCCGACGTCCCGGCGGTGGACGCGGTGGTGACCGCCCGCCGGGGGCTCGCCCTCGCGGTGCTCACCGCGGACTGCACCCCGGTCCTGCTGGCCGACCCGGTCGCTGGGATCGCGGGCGCGGCCCACGCGGGGCGGCCCGGACTGGTCGCGGCGGTGGTACCCGCCGCCGTGGAGGCGATGGTCGCCCTCGGCGCCGAACCCGGCCGGATCATCGCCCGTACCGGCCCCGCGATCTGCGGGCGCTGCTACGAGGTGCCGGCCGAGATGCGGGCGGCGGTCGCCGAAGCGGTGCCGGCCGCCTACGGCGAGACGAGTTGGGGGACCCCGTCCGTCGACGTGGTCGCCGGGGTGCACGCACAGCTCGCGGAGGCGGGGGTGGTGAACCGGCACCGTTCGCCGGTCTGCACACTGGAGTCGCGGGACCACTACTCGTACCGCCGCGACCGGGTGACCGGGCGGCTTGCCGGATATGTCTGGTTGACGGAGCTTGACCGGGGGGCGACCCCCGGACTCCCGGGGGAAAAGAAGAATGACGGACCGTAAGACGGAACTCGCGCGGAACCTCGCGCGGGTGGAGGAACGCATCTCGTCCGCCTGCGCGGCCGCGGGACGCGCGCGCGACGAGGTGACGCTCATCGTCGTCACCAAGACCTACCCCGCGAGCGACGTACGACTGCTGGCGGACCTGGGGGTCCGTCATGTGGCGGA
This sequence comes from Streptomyces roseus, assembly GCF_001044425.1. Classification (GTDB taxonomy): domain Bacteria; phylum Actinomycetota; class Actinomycetes; order Streptomycetales; family Streptomycetaceae; genus Streptomyces; species Streptomyces roseus. The sequence goes on along the minus strand of NZ_LFML01000159.1, from coordinate 8,176 downwards.
GAATCGCGACCAGGACGCCGCGCCCAAGGCCGCGGCCTGCGCGGATCTGCCGCTCACCTGGCACTTCGTGGGCCAGTTGCAGACGAACAAAGTCCGTTCCGTGGCGGGATACGCGCATGTCGTGCAGTCCGTCGACCGGCCCAAGCTCGTCACGGCGCTCTCGGCGGCCGCCGAGGGGGCCGGGCGCGAACTCGGCTGCCTCGTGCAGATCGCCCTCGACGCCGAATCGGGGGAGCGCGGCACCCGCGGGGGCGCGGCTCCCGAGCAGCTCGCCGAACTCGCGGACCTCGTGGCCGGGGCGCCCGGACTGCGGATCGACGGCCTGATGACCGTCGCCCCGCTGGCCGGGCCCTACGCGGGACGCGAACAGGCCGCTTTCGAGCGGCTGGTGGAATTGTCATCCCGCCTGCGCGCGGACCATCCGACTGCCACGATGGTGTCGGCCGGGATGAGCGCAGACCTGGAACAGGCCGTTGCGGCCGGGGCGACACATGTACGCGTCGGCACTGCGGTACTCGGCGCGAGACCCCGGCTCGGGTAACGTCGCGAAGAAAGTCGGACCACAGCAGAAAATATGGTCATTCCCGCTGACGGGCGGACAGACCACGTGGATCGCGGGCAGTTGGTGACTTTGGTGACACAGCGACACCTGCGACAGGGCGATCCACCACAGAGCGGAGGATTCAGAGAATGGCCGGCGCGATGCGCAAGATGGCGGTCTACCTCGGCCTCGTGGAGGACGACCGGTACGACAACCCGGGGTACGACCCCGACGACGAGTTCGAGCCCGAGCCGGAACCGGAGCGGGACCGCCGGCGCCAGCAGGCCGTGCACCAACCGCCCGTAACGGACGAACCGGTACGAGTCGCCCAGCCTCCCGCGCAACGGGAACCCATCCCATTGCCGGTTGAAAACGGACGTCCTGCGCGAATTGCCCCCGTGGCATCCATCACACCTGAACGCTCGAACCTGGAGAAGAACGCCCCCGTGATCATGCCCAAGGTCGTCTCCGAGCGGGAGCCGTACCGCATCACGACGCTGCACCCCCGGACCTACAACGAGGCCCGTACCATCGGGGAACACTTCCGTGAGGGCACTCCGGTGATCATGAACCTCACGGAGATGGACGACACGGATGCGAAGCGACTTGTCGACTTCGCCGCCGGCCTCGTCTTCGGCCTGCACGGCAGCATTGAACGCGTGACACAGAAGGTGTTCCTGCTGTCGCCTGCTAACGTCGATGTCACGGCGGAGGACAAGGCCCGCATCGCGGAGGGCGGGTTCTTCAACCAAAGCTAGACCGATCCGTCAGACACGGGGCCGGGGACCGAGTGGGAGCAGGGGAGAGGGAAGCGCGGGATGGGCGTCGCACTGCAGGTGGTCTACATCGCGCTGATGTGCTTCCTTATCGTGCTGATCTTCCGACTGGTGATGGACTACGTCTTCCAGTTCGCACGGTCATGGTCTCCGGGCAAGGCGATGGTGGTCGTTCTTGAGGCCACCTACACTGTCACCGATCCACCGCTCAAGCTTCTCCGGCGTTTCATTCCGCCGTTGCGTCTCGGGGGCGTGGCACTCGACCTGTCCTTCTTCGTTCTGATGATCATCGTTTACATCCTCATCAGTTTCGTGAGCACCGCTGCGAGAAGCGTGTGAACGATGAGCTTCCCCGTGAGCGCGGGGACAGTCCCGATACGGTCCTGCCGACTGCCGACGACTACGTAGAGGTGAAGAAGACATGCCGCTGACTCCCGAGGACGTGCGGAACAAGCAGTTCACGACCGTCCGCCTCCGAGAAGGCTATGACGAGGACGAGGTCGATGCCTTCCTCGACGAGGTCGAGTCCGAACTGACGCGCCTGCTGCGCGAGAACGAGGACCTGCGCGCCAAGCTGGCCGCCGCCACGCGTGCCGCCGCGCAGAACCAGCAGCAGCAGGGCATGCGCAAGCCCGAACCCCAGGACCAGCGCGGCCCCGGAGGCCCCGGCGCCCCCGTGCCCGCCGCCATATCCGGCCCGCCGGCTCAGCAGGGCCCGCCGCAGATGGGTCCGCCCCAGCTGCCCGGCGGCCAGCCGCAGCTCCCGGCCGGCCCCGGCGGACACGGACCGCAGGGTCCGGGCGGCCCGGGTCCGATGGGTGGCCCCATGCACACCATGGGCGGCCAGCAGCAGATGGGCCAGCAGGGCATGGGCCAGCAGCAGGGCATGGGTCAGCAGGGCATGGGCCAGCAGTCCATGGGTGGCCAGAACCCGCTCGGCCAGCAGATGCAGCCCATGGGTCAGCAGATGCAGCCGATGGGTCAGCAGATGCAGCCCATGGGTCAGCAGATGCAGCAGATGCAGCAGCCGCAGCTCCCGCAGCAGGGCCCCGGTGGCGACAGCGCCGCCCGCGTCCTGTCGCTGGCGCAGCAGACCGCCGACCAGGCGATCGCGGAGGCCCGCTCCGAGGCCAACAAGATCGTCGGCGAGGCGCGCAGCCGCGCCGAGGGCCTGGAGCGGGACGCCCGCGCCAAGGCCGACGCGCTGGAGCGGGACGCGCAGGAGAAGCACCGCGTCGCGATGGGCTCCCTGGAGTCCGCCCGCGCCACGCTGGAGCGCAAGGTCGAGGACCTGCGGGGCTTCGAGCGCGAGTACCGCACGCGTCTGAAGTCCTACCTGGAGTCGCAGCTGCGCCAGCTGGAGACCCAGGCGGACGACTCGCTGGCCCCGCCGCGCAACCCGGCCGGCCCGGCGCTCCCGCCGTCGCCGACGCCCTCCATGGCTCCGGCCGGAGCGATGGGCCACGCGATGAGCAACCCGTCGATGGGCGGTCCCTCGTCCATGGGCGGTCCCTCGCCGATGGGTGGCCCGTCCCCGATGGGCGGCCCCTCCTACGGTGGCCAGCAGCAGATGTCCCCCGCGATGACGCAGCCGATGGCTCCGGTGCGGCCCGCCGCCCCGCAGCCGATGCAGGCGCCGTCGCCGATGCGCGGCTTCCTGATCGACGAGGACGACAACTAGGCGGTACGCCCTCTGCGGCGCCGTCGGCAGTCACGGGCCGGGCCCGGTTCCCCCACGGGGGCACCGGGCCCGGCCCGTTTTCGTTGCAGTGGCCCGCGCGGTGGGCCGGTGGCGCAGAGGTCGTCGCGCCATTCTCCGCAGGAGGGAGGACGCCGGTTCGAATCCGGCTCGGCCCGCCGCGTGCACGAAGCGACGAACGGCGCCCCCCGCGGCGGGGGGCGCCGTTCGGTCTTCCCGGCGGTTACGCCTTGCGCAGGCGGAAGGTCAGGCCGAGGGACTCGTCCGTGAACGGGTCGCCGTACGTGGTGTCGGCCTCGCCCGCGGCGTAGTCCGTCGACAGGACCTCGTCCGCGATCAGCGAGGCGTGGTCCGTCAGGGCCGTCACGACCTCCGGGTCCGAGGAGGACCAGCGCAGCGCGATGCGGTCCGCCACGTCCAGGCCGGAGTTCTTGCGGGCCTCCTGGATCAGGCGGATCGCGTCACGGGCCAGACCCGCCAGCCGCAGCTCCGGGGTGATCTCCAGGTCCAGGGCCACCGTCGCGCCGGAGTCGGACGCCACCGACCAGCCCTCGCGCGGCGTCTCGGTGATGATGACCTCCTCGGGGGAGAGGGAGATCTCCTCGCCGTTCAGCGAGATCACCGCGGAGCCGGACCGCAGCGCCAGCGACAGCGCCGCCGCGTCGGCCGCGGCCACCGCCTTCGCCACGTCCTGCACGCCCTTGCCGAAGCGCTTGCCCAGCGCCCGGAAGTTCGCCTTCGCCGTCGTGTCGACCAGCGAACCGCCGACCTCCGACAGGGAGGCGAGGGAGGAGACGTTCAGCTCCTCCGTGATCTGGGCCTGGAGCTCCGCCGACAGGGCGTCGAAGCCGGTCGCGCCGACCAGGGCCCGGGAGAGCGGCTGGCGGGTCTTGACGCCCGACTCGGCACGCGTCGCGCGGCCCAGCTCCACCAGACGGCGGACCAGCAGCATCTGCTGCGAGAGCGTCGGGTCGATCGCCGCCGTGTCCGCCTGCGGCCAAGAGGACAGGTGCACCGACTCGGGCGCCTCAGGGGTGACCGGGACCACCATGTCCTGCCAGACCCGCTCCGTGATGAACGGGGTGAGGGGGGCGAGCAGGCGGGTGACCGTCTCCACCACGTCGTGCAGGGTGCGCAGCGCCGCCGCGTCGCCCTGCCAGAACCGGCGGCGCGAGCGGCGCACGTACCAGTTGGACAGGTCGTCCACGAAGGAGGACAGCAGCTTGCCGGCGCGCTGGGTGTCGTACGACTCCATCGCCTCGGTGACCTCGACGACGAGTGAGTTCAGCTCGGACAGCAGCCAGCGGTCCAGGACCGTGCGGTCCGCCGGCGCCGGGTCGGCCGCGGACGGGGCCCAGTTCGACGTACGGGCGTACAGCGCCTGGAAGGCGACCGTGTTCCAGTACGTGAGGAGGGTCTTGCGGACGACCTCCTGGATCGTGCCGTGACCCACGCGCCGCGCCGCCCACGGGGAGCCGCCGGCCGCCATGAACCAGCGCACCGCGTCCGCGCCGTGCTGGTCCATGAGCGGGATGGGCTGGAGGATGTTGCCCAGGTGCTTGGACATCTTGCGGCCGTCCTCGGCGAGGATGTGGCCCAGGCAGACCACGTTCTCGTAGGAGGACTTGTCGAAGACGAGCGTGCCGACCGCCATCAGCGTGTAGAACCAGCCGCGGGTCTGGTCGATGGCCTCCGAGATGAACTGCGCCGGGTAGCGCTTCTCGAAGACCTCCTTGTTCTTGTACGGGTAGCCCCACTGCGCGAACGGCATCGAGCCCGAGTCGTACCAGGCGTCGATGACTTCGGGGACGCGCACGGCCTCCAGCGAGCAGCCCTCGTGGGTGCAGGTGAAGGTGACGTCGTCGATGTAGGGGCGGTGCGGGTCCAGGGCGGAGAGGTCCGTGCCCGTCAGCTCGCTCAGCTCCGCGCGGGAACCGATGCAGGTGAGGTGGTCCTCCTCGCAGCGCCAGATCGGCAGCGGGGTGCCCCAGTAGCGGTTGCGCGAGAGCGCCCAGTCGATGTTGTTGTTCAGCCAGTCGCCGAAGCGGCCCTGCTTGACCGAGTCGGGGAACCAGTTCGTCTTCTCGTTCTCCCGCAGCATCGCGTCCTTGACGGCGGTGGTGCGGATGTACCAGGACGGCTGCGCGTAGTAGAGCAGGGCCGTGTGGCAGCGCCAGCAGTGCGGGTAGCTGTGCTCGTAGGCGATGTGCTTGAAGAGCAGGCCGCGCGCGTCGAGGTCGGCGGTCAGCTTCTCGTCGGCCTTCTTGAAGAAGACGCCGCCGACCAGCGGGACGTCCTCCTCGAAGGTGCCGTCGGGGCGGACCGGGTTCACGACGGGCAGGCCGTACGCGCGGCAGACCGCGAGGTCGTCGGCGCCGAAGGCGGGGGACTGGTGGACCAGACCGGTGCCGTCCTCGGTCGTGACGTACTCGGCGTTCACGACGTAGTGGGCGGGCGCGGGGAACTCGACGAGGTCGAAGGGACGCTCGTACGTCCAGCGCTCCATCTCCTTGCCCGTGAAGGACTGGCCGGTGGCCTCCCAGCCCTCGCCCAGGGACTTCTCCAGCAGGGGCTGGGCGACGACCAGCTTCTCCGAGTCCTCGACGCCGGTGCGGCGCGCGACGACGTACGTGACCTCGGGGTGGGCCGCGACCGCCGTGTTGGACACCAGGGTCCACGGGGTCGTCGTCCAGACCAGCAGCGCGGCCTCGCCGGCCAGCGGGCCGGAGGTCAGCGGGAAGCGGACGTAGACGGAGGGGTCGACGACCGTCTCGTAGCCCTGGGCCAGCTCGTGGTCCGAGAGGCCGGTGCCGCAGCGCGGGCACCAGGGGGCGACGCGGTGGTCCTGGGTGAGCAGGCCCTTGTTGAAGATCTCCTTCAGCGACCACCACACGGACTCGACGTACTCGGGGTCCATGGTCCGGTACGCGTCGTCCAGGTCGACCCAGTAGCCCATGCGGGTGGTGAGCTCGGCGAACGCGTCGGTGTGGCGGGTCACGGACTCGCGGCACTTGGCGTTGAACTCGGCGATGCCGTACGCCTCGATGTCCTGCTTGCCGTTGAAGCCGAGCTCCTTCTCGACGGCGAGCTCGACGGGCAGGCCGTGGCAGTCCCAGCCGGCCTTGCGGGCCACGTGGTAGCCGCGCATGGTGCGGAAGCGCGGGAAGACGTCCTTGAAGACGCGGGCCTCGATGTGGTGCGCGCCGGGCATGCCGTTGGCGGTGGGCGGGCCCTCGTAGAACACCCACTCGGGGCGGCCCTCGGACTGCTCCAGGGTCTTGGCGAAGGTCTTGCTCTCCCGCCAGAAGTCGAGGACCGCGTGCTCGAGGGCAGGCAGGTCGACCTGGGCGGGTACCGGGCGGTACTGCGGCGGTGTGGTCATGAGGCTGAACTCTTCCTCCGGCGGGGTGTCACTTCCGTCCGGAGGGACGAGAGCCGTCCTCGTCGCCGAGGCCGCGCTGCTCCCGCGGTACCACCCTCCTTGGCCGCCGGACACGGGATCCGGTAGCCCCCTCATTGGGGTGCGAAGCCGGGTCTACTGGCCCCACGGGGATCCGTGCGGCTTTCTTCCGGCGGCTCAGGGGTGATCCTTCGCATCGCGCTCGCCCCCGGGCTCTCACCGTCCCCGGGTCGCTCATGGCTGCGTCCGAAGCTACTCGTCCCCGTCCATGCCTTTCGCTGCGCCCAGTGTACGGGGCGGGGGCGTGCTCGGCAGACCGGTTTACGGGGGGTCGGCGCGGGGGTTCGGGAGGGGCTCGGCGACGGTTCCGGGGCAGGCCGCGCGGTGGGGCCGGGCGGGCCGCGGAGTGACCCGAACGGGCCGACGGGCCGGTTCGGGATCCGGTGGGACGTGAGGGGCGGATTACCGGGCTCCCCGCTGGGCACAACGGATGCAGGTTGGCATCGATGGACGCGTGCCCCGTTGCCGCGAGCCCGGAGTCGATTTATCGTTCCGGCACGATTCGCGCGCAAGATCACAGTATGTGAAGGGGCCGCGGCCATGGTGGCGAAGAAGACCGCCGGGAGAACTGCCGAGAAGGCTGTCGGAAAGGCCGCCGGGAAGGTCGTGACGGCCGTGGACGCGGCTCCGGCCCGGAAGAGGACGACTGCCGCCGGGAAAAGGGCGGCCGTGAACTCCGTGACGAAGGGGCCGGCGAAAGCGGCGGCCAGGGCCCCGGCCGAGAAGGCCGCCGAGACTGCGGTGAAGCCGGCGGCCGAGAAGGCTCCGGCCAAGAAGGCGCCCGTCAAAAAGGCGCTGGCCGAGAAGGCTCCGGCCGAGAAGGCGCCGGCCAAGAAGGCGCCGGCCAAGAAGGCGCCCGTCAAAAAGGCGGACGCCAAGAAGGCGCCCGCCAGAGCGGCGGACGCCGAGCGGGCGCCCGCCAAGAGGGCGGCGGCCGGGAAGACCGCCGCCGGGAAGTCCCCGGCCAAGAAGTCCCCGGCCGTGAAGACGGCGGCCGCGCCGAAGGCGGCCGACGGGAAGGCGACCGGCGTCGGGAAGACGACCGCGAGGAAGACCACGGCCAAGGCGGCCGCGGGCGAGGGGGCGGCGCAGGCCGCGCAACAGACGGGAGCCCGGAAAGTGGTTGCCAAGAAGAGCACCGGCACGGCCAGGAAGACGGCCGCGGCCGCCACCAGCGGGCTGCCGAAGGCGAGGGCCACGGCAGCAGCGGGCCTGGCGCCGGGCGAGCTGGCCGTACGGCCCGGTGAGGACCCCTGGACCCCCGCGGAGGTGGCCGAGGCCCGCGCCGAGCTCCAGAGCGAGGTGCTGCGGCTGCGCGACGAGCTCCAGGCCTCCGACGAGGCCATCTCGGGCCTGATGCGGGACTCGGGTGACGGCGCGGGCGACGACCAGGCCGACACGGGCACCAAGAACATCACCCGCGAGTCCGAACTGGCCCTCGCCGCGAACGCCCGCGAGATGCTCGAACAGACCGAGCGGGCCCTGGAGCGGCTGGACGCGGGCACGTACGGCCTCTGCGAGAACTGCGGCCAGCCCATCGGCAAGGCCAGGATGCAGGCCTTCCCGCGCGCGACCCTGTGCGTGGACTGCAAGCAGAAGCAGGAGCGGCGGCACTAGACGAGTAAGTCCGAAGTCCTTGGGCGCATGAAGCGAGGGTCTCGTTGGTTTGTGTGTGACGACAAACCTGGAGACCCTCGCGA
>NZ_LFML01000158.1:36115-78759 GCF_001044425.1 Streptomyces roseus | reverse complement strand
AGTCCTTCTCCGGCCCGGCCGGATCGCAGCTCGTCCTGGACGACATCAGCCTCGATGTCGCGCCCGGCGAGTTCGTCACCATCCTGGGGGCCTCCGGCTGCGGCAAGTCCACCCTGCTCAACCTCGTCGCCGGACTCGACAAGCCCTCCGCGGGCACGATCGAGACCGCCGGCCGGACCGCCCTGATGTTCCAGGAGCACGCCCTGTTCCCGTGGCTGACCGCGGGCAAGAACATCGAACTCGCCCTGCGCCTGCGCGGGGTGCCCAAGGCCGACCGCAAGCCGGAGGCCGAGCGCCTGCTGGAGCTGGTCCGCCTCGGCGGCGCCCACGGCAAGCGCGTGCACGAGCTGTCCGGCGGCATGCGCCAGCGCGTCGCCCTGGCCCGGGCCCTGGCCCAGGACAGTCGGCTGTTGCTGATGGACGAGCCCTTCGCGGCGCTGGACGCCATCACGCGGGACGTGCTCCACGGCGAACTCACCCGCATCTGGGCCGAGACCGACGTCTCCGTGCTCTTCGTCACCCACAACGTGCGCGAAGCCGTGCGCCTCGCCCAGCGCGTGGTCCTGCTCTCCTCCCGCCCCGGCCGGGTCGTGAAGGAATGGACCGTGGACATCCCGCAGCCGCGCCGCATCGAGGACGCGGACGTCGCGGAGCTGTCCGTAGAGATCACTGAACACCTGCGTGGGGAGATCCGCCGCCATGGCCAGCACTGACACGAGGGCGAAGACGGACGACCTGGCCGGTCTGGAGGCCGGCCTGGACGCCCTCGACGCGGTCCAGACCCACCGCCCCCCGGCGCGCGAGGTCATCGTCAAGAAGGTCCTCCCTCCGTTCATCGCCGTGGGCCTGGTGCTGCTGGTCTGGCAGGCACTGGTCTCCCTGAAGGTCACCGACGAGACAAAGCTCCCGCCGCTGTCCGCGGTCTGGGACAGCCTGACCCAGATGTGGCTGGCAGGCACCCTCCTCGACGTCATCTGGACCAGCGTCTCCCGCGGCCTGCTCGGCTTCCTCCTCGCCCTCGCCATCGGCACCCCCCTGGGACTCCTCGTCGCCCGCGTCACATTCGTCCGCGCCGCGATCGGCCCCATCCTCCAAGGACTGCAATCCCTGCCCTCCGTCGCCTGGGTACCCCCCGCCGTCCTGTGGTTCGGCCTCAACGACGCCATGATGTACACCGTCATCCTCCTCGGCGCCGTCCCCTCCATCGCCAACGGACTCGTCGCCGGCATCGACCAGATCCCCCCGCTCCACCTGCGCGCCGGCCGCACCCTCGGCGCCACCGGCCTCACCGGAGCCCGCCACATCGTCCTGCCCGCCGCCCTCCCCGGCTACCTCGCCGGCCTCAAGCAGGGCTGGGCCTTCTCCTGGCGCTCCCTCATGGCCGCCGAAATCATCGCCAGCTCCCCCGACCTCGGCCTGGGCCTGGGCCAACTCCTCGAAAACGGCCGCAACAACATCGACCTCCCCGGCGTATTCCTCGCCATCACCCTCATCCTCGTCGTCGGCATCGCCATCGACCTCCTCATCTTCAGCCCCGCCGAACGACACGTCCTGCGCAACCGCGGCCTCCTGGTGAAGAGCTGAGCCGCGCCATGTCTCCCCTCTTCCGCGCCGCCTCACCCGCGAGCGACCCCGTCCTGCTGGTCATCGCCCACGGCAGCCGCGACCCGCGGCACGCGGCGACCGTGCGCGCCCTCACCCGGCGGGTGCGGGCGCTGCGGCCGGGCTTGCGGGTGGAGACGGCCTTCCTCGACTTCGACACCCCGACGGTGCCCCAGGTGACCTCGTCCCTGTACGGCTCCGGCGTACGAGAGATCGTGGCCCTCCCGCTGCTGCTGACCCGGGCGTTCCACGCGAAGTCCGACATACCCGCGGTGCTGGCCGAGGCCACGTCCCGGATGCCGGACCTCTCGGTCCGGATCGCGGACGTCCTCGGCCCGTCCCCGCTGCTGGTCGACGCCTTGGAGCGCCGCCTCGCGGAAGCGGGCCTCACCCCGGCGGACCGCGCCACCACCGGTGTGGTGCTCGCGTCCGCCGGTTCCTCCGACCCGGAGGCGATCGCAGTGATCGCTGAAATCGCGCGGGAGTGGCGGCACACCGGTTGGTGCGCCGTGCGGCCTGCGTTCGCCTCCGCCCGCCTGCCCCGTACGGAGGACGCCGTACGGGCCCTGCGCGCCGAGGGCGTCCGCCGGGTGGCGGTGGCCCCGTACGTCATCGCCCCCGGGCGCCTGCCGGACCGCATCGAGGCGGGCGCGGAGGCCGCCGGGGCGGACCTGGTGGCCGGCGTCCTCGGCGCGGCCCCCGAGCTGGCCCGGCTCCTGCTGCGCCGCTACGACGCGGCGCGGCGCGGCGTGCCCCTGCTCGCCGCGGCCTGATCCCCGGTCCCGCCCGGCCAGGCGGCCTGGTTCACCGGCCGGCTGCCCCGGCCCTGGCCTCCGCCTCGTCGGCCAGGGCCGTCAGCTCCTCGACCGCCATGGCGCCCGGCGGCAGCCCCTCGCGGGCGAAGATGTTCGCCGCGTGGCGGAGGGTGTCGTTCACCGGGGTCGGGACCCCGTGCAGGCGCCCCAGCAGCGAGATCTCGCCGTTGAGGTAGTCCGCCTCGATGGAGCCGGTGCCCCGGCGCAGGGACTGCCAGGACGAGCCGCCGCGCACGCCCGGCGGCTGCTCTACCTTGCCGTCACGGGCCGCCGCCTGCTCCTCGTCGGAGGCGTGGGCGATCCCGGCCGCCCCGAGCACCGCCCGCCCCTCCCGCCGGGCGCGCAGCAGCAGGGCCGCCTTGGCCGGGTGCGGCTCGGGGCCCGTCGTCGCCTGGACGGCGTTGCCCAGGTTCCCCAGCAGCTTCGCGTACTTCCACCGCATCACGTCCTCGACGACCGGGGCCTCGAAGCCGGACTTCTCCAGGTCGGCCGCGATCCGCCCGGCCTTGGCGTCCGCGCCCCCGGCCGCGAGTCCCAGGTGCAGGATGCCGGTCAGCGGCGCGCACAGCGCGGACACCACGCCCGGCTCCAGGAAGGTGGCGGGCAGCCAGACGCAGACCCCGTACACGCGGGCGAAGCGGCGCAGCGCCAGCCGCTCGCTCTCCACCCCGTTCTGCGCGCACAGCACCGGCAGCCGCTGCGCCGCCGTGCCGCCGCCCGCCACCTCCGCGTCGCCCCACGCGTCGAGCGCGGCGATCGCGTCCTGGGTCTTGACGGTCAGCAGCAGCACGTCGTCCGGCCGCAGTTCACCGAGTTCCGCCGGGCCCTCGGCCACCGGGATCCGGTGCACCCGGGTCCCGTGCGCCGTGGTGAGCCGCAGCCCGTCCGCCTTGAGGGCCCGGGCGTGGGCGCCGCGCGCGACGAGGACGACCTCGGCGCCCGCCTCCGCCAGCCGTCCGCCGATGGTCGCGCCGATCGCCCCGGCGCCGATGATGATGTAACGCATGCTCCGGAGCCTGGCACACCTTGAGCCCCGGGATACGGTCGGGGCATGGCGGATGACGTGTTCGACGAGTTCCTTCTCGGCGGGGAACTGCCCGTGCGGCGGCTCGGTCTGGGCACGGGCGGCCTGGTCGGGCCGGGTTACTGGGGGCCGCGCGGCACCCGCACCGAGGCGCGGGCCCTGCTGCTCACCGCCGTCGAGCGCGGTGTCACGCTCATCGACACCGCCGACAACTACGGCCCCGGCCTGGCCGAGGAGTTGATCGCCGAGGCCCTCCACCCGTACGGGGAGCGGCTCGTCGTCGCCACGAAGGGCGGGGTGGTGCGCACCGGGCCCGACCGGTGGCACGCGGCGGGGCGGCCCGAGCAGCTGCGGGCCATGTGCGAGGCCAGCCTGCGGCGGCTGCGGTCGGAGAGCATCGGCCTGTACCAGCTGCACCGCTTCGATCCGGCGGTCCCGGAGGCGGAACAGCTCGGCGCGCTGGCGCAGTTGCGGGCGGAGGGCAAGATCCGGCACATCGGGCTGGACACGGTGAGCGCCGGACAGCTGCGGCGGGCGCTGGAGGTCGTGCCGGTCGCCGCCGTGCAGAACCCGTACAACCTGCTGGACCGGTCCTCGGCGGAGGTCCTCGCGCTGTGCGCGGCGCGGGGGATCGCCTTCCTGCCGTACTACCCGCTGGGCAGCGGGGCGCTGGCGCGCGAGAGCGCGGCGGCGGTGGCGGCGGTGGCCGCCGGACACCGGGCGGGGCCGGGGCAGATCGCGCTGGCCTGGCTGCTGCACCACTCGCCGGTGCTGTGTCCCACGCCGGGGACCGGCTCCCCCGCCCACCTGGCCGAGAACCTGGACGCGGCGAAGATCCGCCTGACGCCGCAGGAGCTGTCCGGACTCGACGCGCTCGGGGAGTAGCGTCAGCCGGCCGTGAGCTCCACGAGCTTGACGACGGTGTTCCAGTTGCGGGTCGTCGCGTCGATGCCCTTGAGGACGGCGGGCTTGTGGAGGGCCTCGCCCAGCTTGGAGCGGCCCAGGCCGTCCGGGGCGTAGAGGTAGACGACCCGGTCGCCGATCCGGTACTCCTCCGGCAGGTACGCGGGCCCGTCGATCGAGGCGAACCGCTCCTCGCCGGGCTGCGCGGAGAGGAAGGTGGCGTGCAGCTGCTTCCCCTCCAGCTCGGCCGCCGGGAAGGGGCAGGCCTCGGCGACGGCGCGCAGGTACTCCCCGTCGACGACGAGGCAGGCCACCCGGAAGGCGAAGCGGGCCTCGACGGCCCGCTCCAGCTCGCGGGCGAGGGCGCCCGGATCCTTCTCGGGGCTCGTGAAGACGGCGTTGCCGCTCTGGAGGTACGTCTGCACCCCGGTCAGCCCGAGGTCGGTCAGGACCTCGCGCAGCTCGGCCATCGGGACTTTCTTGGCCCCGCCGACATTGATTCCGCGCAGCAGGGCCGCGTACTTCTTCGTGGTCATGGCCGAACGATAGGGCGGTCCACCGACAGCGCGGCCAGTTCCGCCTCGATGAGGTCGGCCGCCTGTCGCGTACCGCCCTCGGTGGCCGTCTGCGCGCGGATCGCCTCGGCGCGGGCGGCGACTTCGGGGTCCCCGACGAGTGCGAGGACGGCCTCCCGCAGGGTCCGGGCGTCGGCCTCCGCCATGGGGACGTGCCGGGCGACGCCGAGCCCCTGGAGCATGTCGGCGTTGGTGAACTGGTCGGCGGCCTGCGGGACGGCGACCATCGGGGTGCCGGTGGCGAGGCCCTCCTGGCTGCCGCCCGCGCCCGCGTGGGTGATGAAGGCGTCGGCCCGGCGCAGGATGTCCAGCTGTGGAACCCAGCGGTGCACCTCCACGTTGGCGGGGACGGCGCCGAGTTCGGCCTCGTCGGTGAACGTGCCGATCTGGAGGACGACGTGCCAGTCGGGGAGGTCCCCGAAGGCTTCGATGCAGGCGCGGTAGAAGGCGGGCTGCTTGGTGAAGGTGGAGCCGAGGGAGACGAGGAGCACCTTCTTCCCGGCGGCCGCGGCCGGGGGCTCCCAGGTGCCCTGGGAGGCGCTGCGGTCGCCCTGGCAGGCGCCGACGAACGTGTGGACGGACTCGTCGACGCGGTCGGCGTGCGGCTGGAGGGCGCGCGGGATGAGGACGATGCTGCGGCGCGGCCGGCCGGTGAAGGAGTCGCTGTCCTCTTCTATGCCGTTCTCGTCGAGCCAGGCGCGGAAGCGGGCGTAGTAGGCCCGTCCGCGCCCGGTGGCGCGCAGTTCGGCCGCCATCGCTGCGCCGACCTCCTCCTCGTACCCGGTCCAGGCGACCAGGTTCGGGGAGAGGGAGACGGCGGGGACGCCCCAGCGGTGGGCGAGGACGCGCGCCGGGTAGGAGGTGATGTCGTGGAGGACCAGGTCGGGCTCGTCGCCTTCGAAGGCCGCCGCGAGCTGCGGCAGCGCCTGGACGGCGTCCGTCAGGAAGGGCTCGATGTTGTCGATGAGCTCGGTGCCCCAGGCCTCGGGGTCCTCGTCGGTGGGGAGGGTGGAGTTCCAGATCACCGGTGTGGCGCCGGTCTCCGCGATCTTTTCGGCGAAGGGGGCGGGGATGGCGTAGCTGACGCGGTGGCCGCGGGCGACGAGCTCGCGGATGACTTCGATGCTCGGGTTGACGTGCCCGTGGGCGGCGATGGAGAACATGGCGATGTGCGCGGGCTGTGCGGGCTGTGCGGGCTTGGCTGAGGTCATGGGTCGAGGCTAACGAGACGATACGTCTCGTGCAAAGTGGTTTTCCGGCCGGGCGCGGGCCACGGGTGCGAGACTGGGCGGATTCACGAGGATCCGGATCCGGAGAGACAGGGCATGGACGAGGCGCAGGCCAGGGACGTACTGATGGCGGCGGGTCTGACGGGGCGGTCCGATACGGCCGCGCTGCTCGCTCTCGGCGAGAACGCGGTGTTCGCGGTGGGCGAGCTGGTGGTGAAGGTCGGCCGGGAGGCCGCGCTGCTGGAGCGGGCCGAACGGGAGCTCGCGGTGGCCGGCTGGCTCGAAGGCGCCGGGGTCCCGGCCGTCCGCGCGGCCGAGCCGCGGGCGCGGCTGGTGGCGGGCCGTCCGGTGACGGTGTGGCACCGCCTCCCGGACGCGGTCCGCCCGGCCGGCCCCGAGGACCTGGCGGTGCTGCTGCGCCGGATCCACGCCCTGCCGGCGGCGCCTTTCGCGCTGCCCGCGCGGGACCTGCTGGGCGGGGTCGAGCGCTGGCTCCGGCTGGCGGGCGAAGCGGTCGACCCCGCCGACGCGGCGTACCTGCGGGCCCGGCGCGACGCGTACGCCGGCGAGGTGGCCGCCCTCACCCCGCATCTGACGCCGGGTCCGATCCACGGCGACGCACTGCCCCGCAACGTCCACGTGGGCCCGGACGGGCCGGTCCTGGTGGACCTGGAGACCGTCTCCGCCGATCTGCGCGAGCACGACCTGGTGGTCATGGCCCTCTCCCGCGACCGCTACGGCCTGCCCGCGCGGTCGTACGCGGCCTTCACGGCGACGTACGGCTGGGACGTGCGCGAGTGGGAGGGCTGCGCGGTGCTCCGCGGCGCCCGCGAAACGGCCAGCTGCGCCTGGGTGGCCCAGCACGCCCCGGCCAACCCGAAGGCCCTGGCCGAATTCCGCCGCCGCGTCACCTCCCTGCGCGAGGCGGACCCGGAAACGCGGTGGCACGCGTTCTAGCCGTTCGGTATCAAAGAACGCACCATGAGGCTGCACACCACGGTCCACACCGCGCGCCTGGGCGCGAGGGAGTTCAAGGTCATCCGCCCGGCCCGCGTCCCGGCCCGCGCGGTGCTGGTCGACGGCCCCTGGTCCATGGACGGCTGGTTCGACCGGGAAGCCGCCCACCTCGCGGCGGGGTTGTGGGCCCTCGCGGCCACGTCGCCGCGGTCCCTGGTCCACCTGCCGCTCCGGGAAGGCGCGGCGGGCGGAGCGTACGCGGGCACCTGGCGCCCGCTCGATCTCGTCCTGCTGCACCACTCCTTGCAGTTCGCCCCGTCCCGGTGGAAGGAGCTGCGCGGCCGGCTCGGCCCCGGACGGCCGCGCACCGTGGACCTGCGCGTCCCTGATCCGGACGCACGGCCCGCGGGCTCGGGCCGGCAGCCGTGGGCGAGCCGGGACCGCTTCCGGCAGGACATCCACAGCGAGACGCTGTTCATGACCGGCAGCGCCCAGGCCCTCCGGGAGGGCGCCGGACGGTTCGCCGATCTCGCCCGCACGGGCCCCGGCGTGGTGTTCGGCCACACCGGCCGGCACTACTGCCGGCGCGTGGACTGCCGTCCGGCCGACCGCGGCCTGCACATCGAGTACCTGGAGGAATGGCCGGCCTAGCGGGTGCCAGGCCGAGTCGTGTCGGTCAGGCCGGGCCGGGCCGGCGCGGTCAGGCCGTCGCCGGGAGGGCTTCGCGCAGGGGCCAGTGGGGGTCGATCACCGCGTCCGGGGTGCCCTGGCGGCGCAGGTACGACTGGAAGTCGCGCGCCCAGCGCTCGTGCCAGCTGCCCTGGCGGGCGTGGAGCGCGGCCGGGGTGAGCGCCGCGACCTCCGGATGCCGGGCGGCTATCGCCCGGGCCACCTGCACCGCGGCCAGCGCGTCCGCCCCCGCGTCGTGCGCGGAGTCCAGGGTGACCCCGTACACCCCGCACACCGCCTCCAGCGTCCGCTTGCCGCGCCGGTAGCGGTCCACGGCGCGGTCGATGGTCAGCGGGTCGACCACGGGCCCGGTCTCCATCCCGCCCAGCCGGTCGGCCAGCGAGGGCAGACCGTGCCGGGCCAGCTCGGCCGTCAACAGGGTCAGGTCGAAGGCCGCGTTGTAGGCGACGACCACCGCTCCCCGGTGCCAGTGCTCCACCAGGGCCCGCGCCACCTCGTCCGCGACCTCCCGCGCCGGGCGGCCTTCCGCCACCGCCCGCTCCGTGCTGATCCCGTGGATCGCCGAGGCCCCGTCGGGAATCGGTATCCCCGGATCCGCCAGCCAGCCGCGCCGCTCGCACACCTCGCCCGCCCGCACCTCGACCACCGCCGCCGTCACGATCCGCGACTCCCCCGGCTCCGTGCCGGTCGTCTCCAGGTCGAATCCGATCAGCACACCGCCGTGCCAGTCCCCCATGCCGCGCCCCTCCCCCGCACTCCCCGTGCACCTTCGGTCTACGCGTTTCAGCCTGCCACGGGGCACTGACAGTCATGACACCGGGCGGGAGTCCTCCCAGATCGACTCGAATTCCTCGCGGTACGTCGGGAACAGTCCGTGCTCCGCGTCCCGCGCCGGGCCGCGGGTGCCGCCGCCCCGCAGGACCAGCACCGGCGCCTCCATGCCGCGCGCCCGGCGCAGGTACGACTGCACCACCGCGATGCCCGAGGCCTCCCCCTCCACCAGGTACGCGGTGAAGCGGGGCGTCTCGTCGAAGACGTGGATCTCGAACCGCGAGGGGTCCCGCAGCCCCGCCCGCACCCGGCGCACGTGCAGGATGTTCATCTCCACCGAGCGGCTCAGCTCGCCCTTGCGCAGCCCGAGCTCCCGCTCACGGCGCTTGACGGCGCTGCTGGCCGGGTTCAGGAACAGCAGCCGGACCCGGCAGCCGGCCTCCGTCAGGCGCACGAGTCTTCGGCCGGAGAAGTTCTGCACCAGCAGGTTGAGCCCTATGCCGATGGCGTCGAGCCGGCGCGCGCCGCCGAAGAGGTCCTCCGCCGGGAGCTGTCGCTGGAGCCGCACCCGGTCCGGGTGGACGGAGATGACGTCCGCGTACCGGTCGCCCACCAGGTCCTCGACGGCGTCGATCGGCAGCCGGTCCGCGCCCGGGGAGCCCGCCCCGCCGCCCAGCACCTCCAGGAGCCGCGCCGAGGCCCGTTCGGCCTGCTCCAGCACCGCCCGCGACAGGGCCCGGTTGCGGGAGACCACGTTCCGGGTGACCTCCAGTTCGTCGAGCGCCAGCTCGATCTCCCGCCGGTCGTCGAAGTACGGCTCGAAGCACGGCCAGTGCTGGACCATGAGCTCGCGCAGCTGCGGGAGCGTCAGGAAGCTCAGCACGTTGTCGTCGGCCGGGTCCAGCAGGTATCCCTTGCGCCGGCTGACCTCGCGCACGGCCACGGCCCGCTGCACCCACTCCTGCCCGGCGGGCCCGGCGGCCGCGACCACCCAGTCGTCGCCGCCGTGCACGGGCTCGTAGATCGGCCGCAGCACCGCGCCGACGACGGCGCGCAGCCGCTGTTCGATCAGATTCAGCCAGATGTACGCACGGCCGGCCCGCTGCGCGCGGGTGCGCACCTCGCTCCAGGCGTCCGCGCCCCAGTCCAGCTCGGCCCCGGCCGGCGCGCTCCCGGCTTCCGTCGGGGCGAGCGACACCGCCCCGGCCGGCACCCCCGCCGCCGCACCGCCGGACACCCCGCCGGGCGCACCACCGGGTGCACCTCCTGGGGCGTCCGCCGGGCCGCCCTCGTGACCGCTGTCACCAGGGGGCAGCTCCAGACCTCCCGAGCTCACCCGTGCACCGCCTTCTGCGTCTGGACGCCCGTCTCCAGTGATCACGGAAGGGTACTCCGAGCTCGGCGCCCGGTGCAGCCGGATGGGGTCCGACGATCGGTGCGCAGGTGGTCCGTTGACCCATTATCGGATGCCCAGATGGTCGGCTGACCCGCATATCAGCTCTCCGGGTCACCCGGTAGGAGCATCCCAAGTCCCCGCTTGCGAGCCCACTTTCGGGGAAGATCTAGCCGAGACGCGGTCCACGCCGGATCGGCACCGACACATCAGCCCGCCAGCCGGGGGAACGAGGGGAAGAGCCGTATCCATGCAGGTCTGGCCGGGACAGGCGTATCCGCTCGGCGCCACGTACGACGGCGCCGGAACCAATTTCGCGGTCTATTCGGAGGCCGCCCGACGCATCGAGCTGTGCCTCCTGCACGACGACGGCTCGGAGACGGCGGTCGAACTGCGCGAGACCGACGCCTTCGTACGCCACGCGTACCTGCCCGGGGTGATGCCCGGGCAGCGCTACGGTTTCCGCGTGCACGGGCCGTACGAGCCCGAGCGCGGGCTGCGCTGCAACGCGGCGAAGCTGCTGTTGGACCCGTACGCGCGGGCGATCGCCGGGAGCGTCGACTGGGGCGAGGAGGTGTACGGCTACCACTTCGGCCGGCCCGATTCGCGCAACGACCTCGACTCGGCTCCGCACACGATGAGTTCGGTCGTGGTGAATCCGTATTTCGACTGGGCCAACGACCGCCCGCCGCGCCACGAGTACCACCACACGGTGCTGTACGAGGCGCACGTCAAGGGGCTGACCATGCGCCACCCCGAGCTGCCCGAGGAGCTGCGCGGCACGTACGGCGCCCTCGCGCACCCGGCGGTCATCGGGCACCTCACCAAGCTGGGGGTGACGGCGCTGGAGCTGATGCCCGTACACCAGTACGTCAACGACCACCGGCTGGTGGACGACGGGCTCAGCAACTACTGGGGCTACAACACGATCGGCTTCTTCGCCCCGCACAACGGCTACGCCTCCGGTGACCGCGGCCAGCAGGTGCTGGAGTTCAAATCGGCGGTACGGGCCCTGCACGAGGCGGGGATCGAGGTCATCCTCGACGTGGTCTACAACCACACCGCCGAGGGCAACCACCTGGGCCCGACGCTGTCCTTCCGCGGGCTCGACAACGCCTCGTACTACCGGCTCACGGACGACCCCCGGCACTACATGGACACAACGGGGACCGGGAACTCGCTGCTCATGCGCTCCCCCCACGTGCTCCAGCTGATCATGGACTCGCTGCGCTACTGGGTCACCGAGATGCACGTGGACGGCTTCCGCTTCGACCTCGCCGCCACCCTCGCCCGGCAGTTCCACGAGGTGGACCGGCTCTCCTCGTTCTTCGACCTGGTCCAGCAGGATCCGGTGGTGAGCCAGGTCAAGCTGATCGCCGAGCCCTGGGACCTGGGCGAGGGCGGCTACCAGGTGGGCAACTTCCCTCCCCTGTGGACCGAGTGGAACGGCAAGTACCGGGACACCGTCCGGGACCTGTGGCGCGGGCAGCCGCGCACCCTCGGGGAGTTCGCGGGCCGGCTCACCGGCTCCTCGGACCTCTACCAGGACGACGGGCGCCGCCCGCTGGCCTCCATCAACTTCACCACCTGCCACGACGGTTTCACCCTGCACGACCTCGTCTCGTACGACGAGAAGCACAACGAGGCCAACCGCGAGGGCAATCAGGACGGGGAGACCCACAACCGGTCCTGGAACTGCGGGGTGGAGGGGCCGACGGAGGACCCGGAGGTGCTGGAGCTGCGCGAGCGCCAGATGCGCAACTTCACGGCCACGCTGATGCTCTCGCAGGGCGTGCCGATGCTCAGCCACGGCGACGAGTTCGCCCGCACCCAGGGCGGCAACAACAACGCGTACTGCCAGGACAACGAGCTGTCGTGGGTGCAATGGCCCGAGCCGGGCAAACCGGCGCCCGCCCTGCTGGAGTTCACCCGGCGGATGGTGTGGCTGCGGCGCGACCATCCGGTCTTCCGGCGGCGCCGCTTCTTCCACGGGCGACCGGTGGAGGGGACCAACGACGAGCTGTCCGACATCGCCTGGTTCACCCCGCACGGCGAGCCGATGCGGGCGCGCGACTGGCAGAACCAGAACACGCGTGCGCTGACGGTGTTCCTCAACGGGGAGGCGATCTCGGAGCCGGGCTCGCGCGGGGAGCGGATCACCGACGACTCGTTCCTGATGATGTTCAACGCCGGCGCCGATCCGCAGGAGTTCACGATCCCGGCGGGGCACGGCGCGCAGTGGCGGCTCGTCGTGGACACGGCGCGGCCGGACGTACTGCCACCCGGCACCGGACCGCAGTACGCGGCCGGGGACCGGGTGGCGCTGACGGGTCGGTGTCTGGTGCTGCTTCAGCGCCCGGCGTAGGAGGAGCCGGAGGAGTCGCTGGAGCCGGAGGAACCGGAGGAGCCGGACGAGCCGGAAGAGCCGGTCGGCGCAGTCCGCGCGGGGCCCTCCCCCTCGGGGGAGGCCGTCTGCTGCGCCGGGATGAAGACCTTCGGCGCCCCGGGGTGCGCGCGGGCGGTCGGCACGCCGGCCACGAGGGCGAGGACGAGGGCCGACGCGGCCGCCCCGACGGCGACCCCGAAGGCCCCGGCGGGCCCGTACCACTCGGCGAGCCGCCCGGCGGCGGCGAGCGCCGCGGCCTGGCCGGCCACGAGCGAACTGGCGGCGTAGGCCATCGCCTCGGCGAGCCGCGCGGGCTCCACGGCCCGCTCGGTCAGCGCGAAGGCGGTGATCAGGTGCGGGGCGTACGCGGCGCCGAGCACGGTGACCACCGCGTACAGCGGCCACAGGGTGTGGGTGAAGAGCAGCGGTACGGAGAGCACCAGCGCGGCGGCGGTGGCCGCCCGCCAGCGCACCCGCAGCCCGATCCGGGCCGGCAGCGCGCCGAGGGCGAGGCCCACGGCGGCGCTGACCACCCCCATGGCGGCGTACACGATGCCCGCCTGGCCGGGGACGCCCAGACGAGCGGTAAGGGCGGCGATTCCGGCCTGGCAGGCGCCGAACATGGCGCCTTGGAGGAGCAGGGAGGCCCGGACGGCGTACACGACACCCGGGTGGCGGGCGGGCCGCGGGGCGGCATCACCAGTGCCGGAACCGGCACCGGCACCGGCACCGGCAGCAGCGGTCCTCGGGCGCGTGCCGGCCGTGACGGCCGCGGTCGGGTGCAGGGCGAACGCGGTACCGAAGACGGCGACGAGGGCGGCCGCCCCGCCGAGGGCGATCGCGGGGTGCAGGGTGAGCGCGGCGAGTCCGACGAGGGCCGGCCCGAAGACGAAGGAGACCTCGTCCAGGGTGCCTTCGAGGGAGTGGACGGCGCCGATCACGCCCTCGTCGGCCCCGGCGCGGTGGGCGAGGGACACGGAGCGGGTCCGGGCCAGCGGCCCGATCAGCGGTACGGAGGCACCGGTGACGGCGCCGATCGCGGCGAGCGGGACGGTGGCGAGGCCGCTCAGGGCCCCGGCGACCAGGGCCCCGGTGGCGAGCGCGTTGACGGCGGCCGCGGCCGGCACCACGGGCCGCTGCCCGTACCGGTCGGCGAGCCGGCCCAGGACGGGCCCGAAGACCACCTGGCCCGCGGAGAGGGTACCGCCGACGATGCCGGCGGTGGCGAGCGAACCGCTGGTCTCGGCGACCAGCAGCACGCTCCCGAACTGGGACATCGCGACGGGCAGTCGCGCGAGGAAGGAGAGGAGCGGGAGGAGGGGCCCGGTCAGGGCGATGACTTTTCGATAGGTGTTGACGGTTCCGGCCACTTGATCAACGCTAACGCGGTGCATCCGATCGGGTGCATTGGGTCATGACACGGAATCCGGGAGGGCCGAAGGTGGGTACGTACGTTCTCTTGGCCTCCCTCCCCCTCGGAGAATCGGTACTCGAATGCCCGCTCCCCGGTAGGAGCCCCCGCAACGGGAACGCTAGGAGGTGTCTTGTCGCGTCACGGGTTTCCACGCAAGGAGGCAGAAGTGAGCCGGCCGTATGAGCGCATGCCGACGGGATCCGATGTTCTGACAGGCGTCACTCCGACGTCGACGTACCGCCTCCAGCTGCGGCCGGAGTTCCCCTTCGCCGCCGCCGAGGCCGTCGTACCCCATCTCGCCTCGCTGGGGGTCTCGCACCTGCACCTCTCGCCGGTGCTGGAGGCGGTCCCCGGTTCGACGCACGGGTACGACGTCACCGACCACACCCGGGTCCGGGCCGAGCTCGGCGGCGAGGCGGGGCTGCGCGCGCTGGCCCGGACCGCCCGGGAGCACGGGCTGGGTCTGGTGCTGGACATCGTCCCGAACCACATGGCGGTGCCCTCCCCGCTGCGGCTGAACGTGCCCCTGTGGGAGGTGCTGCGGGAGGGGCCGGACTCCCCGTACGCCCGCTGGTTCGACATCGAATGGGAGGCGGACGGCGGGCAGGTGCTGCTGCCGGTGCTCGCCGAGCCGCCCGGGCCGCAGGACTTCACCCCCGACCGGGAAGCGGGCCTCCTGCGCCACGGCGATTGGGAGTTCCCGCTGCGGGAGGGGACGGCGGAGCTGGCGCTGCCGGAACTGCTGGCCGCGCAGTGGTACCGGCCGGCCTGGTGGCGGGAGGCCCGGACCGAGCTCAACTACCGCAGGTTCTTCACCATTTCGGACCTGATCGGGGTCCGGGTGGAGGACCCGGAGGTGTTCGCGGCGACGCACGCGAAGGTGCTGGAGCTGGTGCGGGACGGGGTGGCCGAGGGGCTGCGGATCGACCACGTGGACGGGCTCGCGGATCCGGAGGGGTACCTGCGGCGGCTGCGCTCGGCGGTGGGCGACGGCTGCTGGGTGGTGGTGGAGAAGATCCTGGCCCGCCAGGAACGGCTGCCGCCCGCCTGGCCGGTCGCCGGGACCACCGGCTACGACGCCCTGTACCGGGTGGACGGGGTGCTCACCGACCCCGAGGGCGCCGCCGAACTGGCGTGCCGGTACCAGGAGTTCACCGGCAGCGCGGACTGGCGGGAAACCGCCCGGGTGGCCGCGCGCGAGGTGCTGACCGGCGATCTGGCGGCCGAGCTGGCGGCGCTGGAGCGGGCCGCGGGTCCCGGGCCGGCCGCCGGGGTGCGGGAGCTGCTGATCGCCTATCCGGTCTACCGGCCCTACCCCGGCGGGCCGGAGCTCGACCCGCGGGCCCTGGCGGAGGCCGCCGCGGCGGCCGGGCCGGGCGCGGTGGCGGGCGTACGGGACCTCCTACGGCGCGATCCGGCGTTCGCGGCCCGCTTCGCCCAGACCTCGGCGGCGCTGCGGGCCAAGTCGCTGGAGGACCGGGCCTTCTACCGGTACGCCCCGCTGCTGTCGGCCACCGAGGTCGGCGGGGATCCCGGCCGACCGGCGGTGACGGCCGCCGAGTTCCACGCGTACTGCGCCGAGCTCGACCGGGACCGGCCGGCTTCCGGGACGGTGCTGTCCACGCACGACACCAAGCGCAGCGCGGACGTACGGGCCCGGATCTCGGCCCTCTCCCAGGCCCCCGCGGTGATGGGCCGGCCCGCCGGAGCCGATCCCCAACTGGCTTGGGTGGCACGGCAGACGGCGCTCGGCCTCGGGGAGGCCCCCGAGCGCGCCGAGCGCCTCGCGGAGGCCCTCCTCAAGGGCGTCCGCGAGGCGGCCCTGCACACGAGCTGGACCGACCAGGACCCGGCGTACGAGGAGACGGTGGCGGGATACGCGCAGCAGGAGGCGGAGCTGCCGCCCGAGCTCGACGAGGCGGCCCGGGCGAACCTGCTCGGCATGACGCTGCTGCACCTGGCGATGCCCGGGGTCCCGGAGGTCTACCAGGGCGCCGAGACGGAGTACCGGGCGCTGGTGGACCCGGACAACCGGCGCCCGGCCCGGTTCCCGCAGGAGGTCCTGGCCAAGCTGGACGCGGGGGCCGCGCCGCGGGGGCCGGCCGAGGAGAAGCTGGCGCTGACGGCCGCCCTGCTGCGGCTGCGCCGGGACCGGCCCGGGCTGTTCACCGGCTACACCCCGCTGGACGCCCGGGGCCCGGCGGCCGGACACTGCCTGGCCTTCGCCCGTACGGGCGGGCTCGTCGCGGCGGCCACCCGGCTCGCGCACCGGCTGGCCGGGGCGGGCGGCTGGCGGGACACCGCCCTGCCCCTCCCGCCGGGGAAGTGGACGGCGGTGCTGGACCCGGGGGTGTCGTACGAGGGCGGGGTCCCGCTCGCGGAGCTGCTCTCGGCGCGGCCGGTGGCCCTCCTCGTGCGCGAGGGCGGGGACGACTGAGGACGGCCCCCGGGATCCCGGAGCAGGCCACCGCCCCACGGCGGCCGCCCCGGGCCGCCGCCCCAAGGCGTTGGCCAGGGGTTTCCGGGAAGTGTTGGGGCGCGCGGAGCAGTAGGGGGCGTGCGCGGCGGGCATTGCATGAGACGTGACCCTCCTCCGTGACATGTGCTACCCCACACCGTCCGAACTCGCCTCGGCCGCCCGCGCGCTGGCGGACGAGCATCCCGGCCCGGCCCGGCTCCGCCGGGCCGGCACCTCCCGGGGCGGCCGGCCCCTGTGGCTGCTCTCCATCGAGCCGGGCGGCCGTCCGCGGGGCGCGGGCGTGCTCGTCGTCGCCGGGGCCCACGCCAACGAGCCCGTCGGCGGCGCCACCGCGCTCGCCCTCGCCCGGCGCGTACTGCGCGAGCCGGCGGTGCGCGCGGGCCGCGGCTGGCACTTCCTGCTGTGCGCCGATCCCGACGGGGCGGCCCTGCACCGCACGCCCCGGCCCCGTTCCCTGGTCGACTACCACCGCAACTTCTTCAGGCCCCCCGGTCCGGAACAGCCCGAGTGGGCGCCGTCTTTACTGCCTCCGGACCGGCTGCCGCCCGAGACCCTGGCGCTGACCGCCCTCATCGACGAGCTGCGCCCCGCCCTCCAGGTCTCCCTGCACGGCACCGACCTCGGCGGGTCCTGGGTCCAGCTCACCCGGGACATACCGGGCCTCGCGGAGCCGTTCGCCAAATCGGCCGCCGAGCTGCGGATCCCGGTGGAGACCGGGGCCTCGGACGCGGCCGGCTGGCCCTCCCCCGGCCCCGGGATCTTCGTGATGCCGCAGGCCGGGGCCGACCCGAACGGGGCGTTCCACCCGGAGGACACCCGGCTCAGCACCTGGTACCACGCGCACCGCTACGCGGGCACCACCGCCATCGTGGAAGTTCCCATGTGGGCCTCCGACCTGGTGGACGACCCGGCCCCGCACCCGGACCCGCGCGGAGCCCTGCGGGTCCTGGCGGCGCGGCTCGCCGCCGACGCCGCGCTGGTGGCCCGCGTACGGGACCGGCTGCCGGGGCCGGGCGAACCGGGGGCCTTCGTACCGGGCTCGTTCGTCCTGGGGGCGGGCGGGCCGGGAGCGTTCGTACCGGGGGCGTTCGTACCGGGGGCGTTCGTACCGGGGGCGGGCGCGGACGGGCCGGGAGCGGACGGGCCGGCAGCGCGGGAACCGGGAGCGGATCCCGCGGCGGGCCCCGGAAGCCACCCGGGCCCCGGCGCGGACGCCGAGGCGGCCGCGCTGCTGCGCGCCGTCGACTGGACGCTCGCGCTGATCCCCCGGATCACCGTGGAGTGGACCGGCTCCGGGGCCCCCGCCGAGGCGACGGCGGCCTCCATCAGCAGCATCGACGCCTTCGCCCGGCGGCTGTCGCTGCGCGCCGCCTCGATGCTGCTGCGGGTGCTCCGGGCCCAGGGGCATCCGGCGGCCCCGGGGCTGGACCGGCTCGTCACCGGCTGGTGCGAGGAGTTCGGGGCCCGGTTCCGGGCGCGCCGGATCCCGGTGGCCACCCAGGTCGAGCACCAGTCCCGTACGGTCCTGGCGGCGTTCGAGCGGCTCGTCGCGCAGGGGCTGGACGGGGAGGGGCCGGACGGGGCCGGGGAGCCCGGCCGGCCGGCCGGGCCCGACGGGGCGGTCAGTGCGTAGGAGGTGTCCCCCCGGCGCCGGCCGCCGGCTCCCCGGACGGCGGGACGGCCAGGGCGTAGCGGCGCTTGGGGGCGCCGGTGGCGCCGAGCCGGTCGCAGGAGCGGATCGCGCCCTCGTTCCGGTCCGGGGTCTGCCACTGGACCTGGTCGAGGCCGAACGAGCGGGCGAGGTACGCCACCGCGGCCATCAGGGCGGCGCCGAGGCCGTGGCCGCGGGCCTCCTCGGCGAGGTAGAGGCAGTCCACGTGCAGGTGGTGCCGGGCGTCCCAGAAGGCGAACTCGGCGGAGCACGCGGCGTATCCGGCGACCGGTCCGTCCGGGGCTCCGGCCGGCAGCACCCACAGCCGGGCTCCGTCCGCGAACAGCTGTGGCCAGAGCCGGTCGGCCGGGCCCGCGGGCCGGGGCGCGGACTTCTCGTACGCGACGTGCTCGTGGACGAGCTCGACGAGGCGGGGCAGGTCCTCGGGGCGTGCCGGGCGTACGACGGGCGGCTGCCGCTCGGGGTCTGCGTGTTCCCTGGGCACCGTCATCGGGCCCGGCGTGATCAGTTGAAGGACACGGCTCAGCTCGACGAGAGCCGGAAGTTCATCCGGCCGAAGCCGATCTGGTCCCCGTCCCGGACCACCACCGAGCCGGTCACCCGAAGGCCGTTGACCGTGGTGCCGTTGGAGGAGCCGAGGTCCGTGAGCACCCACACCCCGTCGCGCATCCCGAGCTCGGCATGGACCCGGGAGACCGTCTCGTCGGTGAGCCGCAGCCCGTTCCCCGGGTCGCGGCCGATCCTCAGGGAGCGCGCGCTCGGGTGCGGCAGCAGCAGCTTCGGCAGCCGCTCGGCGTTCCAGGCCCGCCGGACCCCGGCGGACACGGCCGAGACCCGGCCCACCCAGCCGAAGACGCGGCGGGTCCAGGCGCCTTCGCCGTTCCCGCGGACGCCGAGGTCGGCGGTGAGGACCGCGAGGTCCTCGGAACGGCGGGCGACGAGGGCGAGTTCCATACGGCGCAGGAACGTGTCCTGGGACAGCTTGCCGAGGGCCGCACCCTCGCGGAGCTGCTCCAGCGCCCGGTCGCGCTCCGCGTCCGAGAGGCGCGCTACCGGGAAGGCGGGGAACTCGAAACTCGACGTCACAGGGTGATTGTCGGCCCGTCAGGGCCGGAGTGTCCAGAACTCCTCCGGCCGTCCACGCGATGATGGGCCCGGCACACGTTCCGGGTACCGCAGCAGACGAGGGGAACCGTCCGTGCAGTTCGAGGTGTGGGCACCGCAGACAGACCGGGTCGCGCTGCGACTCGGCGGCGCGACGTACGAGATGGCACGCGATCCGGACCGGGCCGGCTGGTGGACCGCCGAGGCCCCGGCCGCCGACGGGGACCGGTACGGATTCCTGGTGGGCGTGACCGCCGGGGAGGAGACCGTACGGCCCGACCCGCGCGGGCGGCGGCTGCCCGACGGGCCCGACGGCCTCTCGGCGGTGGTCGATTTCGAGCCGCTCACCCCGCGGGGGCCGGCGCCCGGCACCCGGCTCCAGGACGCGGTCCTGTACGAGCTGCACATCGGCACCTTCACCCCCGAGGGCACCTTCGACGCGGCCGCCGCCCGTCTCGGGCACCTGACCGCGCTCGGGATCACGCACGTGGAGCTGATGCCGGTCTGCCCCTTCCCCGGCCGGCACGGGTGGGGGTACGACGGGGTGGCGCCCTGGGCGGTGCACGAGCCGTACGGGGGCCCGGCCGGGCTGGCCCGGTTCGTGGACGCGGCGCACGCGGCCGGGCTCGGGGTGGTGCTGGACGTGGTCCACAACCACCTGGGCCCCTCCGGCAACCACCTCCCGGCCTTCGGCCCGTACTTCACGGAGACCCACCACACCCCCTGGGGCGCGGCGGTCAACCTGGACGCGGCCGGCTCCGACGAGGTGCGCGCGTACCTGCTGGGCAGCGCCCTCGCCTGGCTGCGGGACTACCGGATCGACGGGCTGCGGCTGGACGCGGTGCACGCGCTCGCCGACGAGCGGGCGCTGACCTTCCTGGAGGAGCTGTCGGCGGCCGTGGACGGGCTGGCCGCCGAGACGGGCCGCCCGCTGTTCCTGATCGCCGAGTCCGACCGGTGCGATCCGCGCACCACGGCCCCGCGCGCGGCCGGGGGCCTGGGCCTGCACGCGCAGTGGAACGACGACTTCCACCACGCCCTGCACTGCGCGCTGACGGGCGAGTCCCAGGCGTACTACGCGGACTTCGCCGAGGCGCCGCTCGCCGCGCTGGCCAAGACCATGACCCGGGCGTTCTTCCATGACGGGACCTGGTCCTCCTTCCGGGGCCGAAGCCACGGCCGCCCCGTGGACCGGCGCCGCACGCCCGCGCACCGCTTCCTCGGCTACACGCAGACCCACGACCAGATCGGCAACCGGGCGCTGGGCGACCGGCTCGCGGCCTCCCTCTCCCCCGGGCTGCTGGCGTGCGGGGCGGCGCTGGCGCTGACCGGGCCGTTCGTGCCGATGCTGTTCATGGGCGAGGAGTGGGCCGCGGGCACGCCGTGGCAGTACTTCACCGACCATCCGGACCCGGAGCTCGCCGAGGCGGTGCGCAGCGGCCGGCGCCGGGAGTTCGCGGCGCACGGCTGGAAGGCGGAGGAGATCCCGGACCCGCAGGACCCGGCCACCCGGGACCGCTCCTGCCTGGACTGGGCGGAGCCGGAACGCGCCCCGCACGACCGGCTGCTGGCCTGGTACCGGACGCTGATCGCCCTCCGGCGCACCCACCCGGACCTCCGCGATCCGGACCTCGCGGCGGTGCGCGTGGCCTACGACGAGGAGCGCCGCTGGGTGACCTTCCGGCGCGGCGACGTACGGGTCGCGGTGAACCTGTCCCCCGAGCCGGTGACGATCGCCTTCGGCCGCAACGGGGTCCGGGTGCTGGCCGCCTGGGACCCGGTGGACCACCCGGGCCCCGACGGCCGCGTGCACGTCCCGGCCGAGTCGGTGGTGGTGCTGGGGCCCTGATTTCCCCGCCCGGACGGCCCGGCGTGCCCGGGCGGCGACGGGGGGCGGGCTCCCTATCGTGGGGGGCGTGAGCATCCCCAGTGGCATGTCCGCAGGTCGCAGCGGGCCGCACCGCGCCTTGCGGACCGACTCCGCCGGGGCCGTGTACGGCTCCCTCCTCGCCACCTCCGTGGTGGCCACGGCCACCACG
This sequence comes from Streptomyces roseus, assembly GCF_001044425.1. Taxonomy (GTDB): domain Bacteria; phylum Actinomycetota; class Actinomycetes; order Streptomycetales; family Streptomycetaceae; genus Streptomyces; species Streptomyces roseus. The sequence goes on along the minus strand of NZ_LFML01000158.1, from coordinate 57,706 downwards.
GTCGGCGACCGGCCGCGGCTCCATCTCATCCTGCTCCTGCTGGTCACGGGCCTGGTGTTCTGGGCCACGCACGTCTACGCGCACCTCGCCGGGGAGCGGGTGCTCGGCGAGCCGTGGAGCGGGCGCGAGATCCGGCGGGTCGCGCTCCACGAGTGGCCGATCGTGGAGGCCGCCGTCCTGCCCGCGGCCGCCGTCGCCCTGAGCGCCCTCCTCGATCTGGACTACTGGGGGACGGCCTGGCTGGCCATGGGCGTCTCCGTGGCGCAGCAGGTCCTGTGGGCGTGCGTCGGCGCCGCCCGGGCGGGCGCCAGCCGCGGCCAGCTGGCGGCCGAGGGGGTGGTGAACCTGTTCCTCGGGCTGATCATCGTGGCCACGAAGGCGGCCCTGAAGTAGCCGCGGCGCCCGTACGGGGGCGGGGCGGGGGCCGGGCGAGGGCGCTCGCCGCACGCCGCGGCCGGATAACGCGTGGCGGGACCACCCTCCTGATCAGCTATGCTGTGCGTGCACATCGACGGGCGTTCGCCGCCCTTCGTGGTGGGTGTAGCTCAGTTGGTAGAGCACCTGGTTGTGGTCCAGGTGGCCGCGGGTTCAAGTCCCGTCACTCACCCTGATCCCCCGGGGTACGAGGTTTCCTCGTACCCCGGGGGTTTTTCGCGTCCGCCCCGGGCTATCCCCGCAGGAACCTCTCCACCTCCGCGGCGAAGGCCACCGGGGTCTCGTGCGGCGGGTAGTGCCCGGCGCCGGCCACGGGGTGGACGCGGCAGTCGGGGTAGGAGACCTGCCAGGTGGCCCGCATCACCTCGGGGGTGAGGGCGAGGTCGTTCTCCCCCACGAGGACCAGCACGGGGACGGTGCTGCCCTTGACGGCGGCGGAGAGGTCCAGCGGCTGCCAGCTCGCGAGGTAGGCGGCGAAGGCCTCCGGTCGGGAGGCGCCCAGGGAGTGGGCGACCATCCGGTCCAGCCAGTGGCGTCCCGCGCGGTGGCCCGTGACCAGGTCGAGGATGGTCCGCCGGTGCTCGGCGCTGCCCGCGGCGCCGTGGAAGAGGGCGTGGGTCGCGTCGTCCATCTCGTACGGGGCGGCGGGGACCGGGTTGATCCCGATGAGCTTCTCGATCCGTTCGGGGGCCCGGACCAGCACCTGCTGCATGGCCTTGCCGCCCATGGAGTGCCCCATGAGGGAGAAGGTGTCCCAGCCGATCTCGTCGGCGAGCGCGAGGACGTCGTCGGCGATCTCGGGGAGGGTGTAGCGGCCGGGGACGTCCCGGCGGTCCCCGTAGCCGCGGTAGTCGAGGAAGACGTACGAGAAACCCTCCGGGTCCAGGTAGTCGAGGGCGGAGCCCCAGTTGGCGCAGGTGCCGAACCAGTCGTGCAGCACGATGACGCGGACGGGGCCGGTGCCGATCCTGCGGTGGGCGATGGCCATGCGTTCTCCCTCGGTGACGGGGCGTGGCTGGACGGACGCCGTACGTTCTGCCCATCGGATCTACGATCACACCGTGAAACCCCTCTCCCGCGCGGTGCGCGCCGCCGTCTCCACCGGCCGGGCGGCCGCGTCCGGACCGGCGACGCACCCGTACCACCCGGCGCAGTACGAGATCCACGAGCCCGGCGAGGTCCGGGAGCTGCTCGCCGCATGGCCGCCGGACCACGGACCGGACGGATCCGACGACTGCCCGTGCTGTGGGCACGACGGCCGCGTGACGCTGTACGAGCCGGGCGGGCAGTGCGTGCGGGCCGTGGACCTGTCCCGCGCGAAGCCGCTGGCGCGCCTGCTCGCGCCCGCCGCCGCGGAGGGGATCCCGGCCCGGCACCGGGCCCGTTGGGCGCGGGCTGCGCCCCCGCGGCTGCGCGAGTACGCCGCCGCCCTGGCGCGGGGGGAGGAACCGGACCGCCCCGGGGTGCGGGCCGCCCTGGTGTTCTCCTGGCTCGGGGCGCCGAGGCCGCGGGGGACGGGCGCGGCGTCGGTGCTGGCCGTGGAGGCGCCGGTGCGGCTGCTCGCCGCCGAGCCCACGGACGAACTCGCCTGGGCGGTCCGGGAAACCGACCGCGGCGGCCTGGACGGGGCCGTGCGGTTCTTCGCGAGCGAGGCGTTCACCACCCGCCACCCAAGCGCAGGCGCGTCCCGGACACCGCCCGCGACCTGCTGCTGCGGCACGCCCGCAGCCACCGTCCCGCGGACCTGCCGGTCCTGGAACGGCGACTGCTGCGCGCACCGGACGACCGCGTCAGACGGTCTTGATGGCCGGGTCCGAGAGGCCCGGGGCGCCGGTTTCGACGTGGCCTGCGAAGCGGCGCAGGAAGGTGGCGTCCGCGCCGGAGACGACCTGCACGTCGTACCAGCGGCCCGTCGTGGAGAGGTCCGCCGTGTACGTGGCCGTGCCGCCCGCCGCGACCCGCAGGGTCTGGGCGGCGCCGCCGTAGGCGTTGGTCACCGTGAGGTCGACCGCCGCCGTGCCGGAGTTGGACAGCGTCAGCTTCAGGTTGCCGGTCGCCGCGTCGTGGCGGGCCGTGACCTCCGGACCGGCTTTCTTCGCCGGACCCTTCCAGGTGCGCAGGAACCCGTTCGGACCCCAGACCGTCAGGTTGATCTGGTTGCCGGTGGAGCTGCTGGTACTCCAGGTGTCCGAGAGGGTCTTGCCCGCCTCGACCGTGTAGGGCCAGGGGCCGTCGGTCCGGTTGCCCGAGGTGCTGTGGAAGTGCGCGCCGAGGGCGGGACCGGAGGAGAAGGTCAGGGTGAACTGGCCCGTGGAGGTGACCGCCTTGCCGTCCACGTACGGGGCGTAGCCCAGCGCGCGCGTGGGCTTGCGGCCCGCCTCCTGCCTGGGCAGGGAGCCCGTCGCCGGCGGCACCGGGTGGTAGGACGGGTGCGCGTTGTGGTCCGGCGGGACGTACCCGGCGGTGGAGGGCAGGGCCGCGGGCGAGGCGTCCGCACGCGTGAAGTCGAACGCCGAGGTCAGGTCGCCGCAGACCGCGCGGCGCCAGGGCGAGATGTTGGGCTCCTGCACGCCGAAGCGCTTCTCCATGAACCGGATGACCGAGGTGTGGTCGAAGGTCTCGGAGCAGACGTAGCCGCCCTTGCTCCACGGGGAGACCACGATCATCGGGACGCGCGGGCCGAGGCCGTAGGGGCCGGCCGCGTAGCCGCCGCCACCGGCGTAGAGGTCGCGGGTGACGTCCGCCGTGGACAGGCCCCAGGCGGCGGAGGCGGGCGGGTAGGGCGGGACGACGTGGTCGAAGAAGCCGTCGTTCTCGTCGTAGGTGATGAAGAACGCCGTCTTCGCCCACACCGCCGGGTTCGCGGTGAGCGCGTCCAGGACCTGCGAGATGTACCAGGCACCGAAGTTGACTGGCCAGTTCGGGTGCTCGCTGAAGGCCTCGGGCGCGGCGATCCAGGAGACCTGGGGCAGCGCGCCGTTCACGACGTCGGCGCGCAGCTTGGCGAAGTAGCTCTCCCCCGCCTTGGCGTTGGTGCCCGTACGGGCCTTCTCGTACAGCGGGTCACCGGGCTGGGCGTTGCGGTAGCTGTTGAAGTAGAGCAGCGAGTTGTCGCCGTAGTTGCCGCGGAAGGCGTCGCTGATCCAGCCCCAGCCGCCGGCGGCGTTCAGGCCGTCGCCGACGTCCTGGTAGATCTTCCAGGAGACCCCGGCCGCCTCCAGGCGCTCCGGGTAGGTCTTCCAGCCGTAGCCGGCCTCCTGGTTGCCGAGGACGGGGCCGCCGCCGGTTCCGTCGTTGCCGGTGTGGCCCGTCCACATGTAGTAGCGGTTCGGGTCGGTCGCGCCGATGAACGAGCAGTGGTAGGCGTCGCACACGGTGAAGGCGTCGGCGAGCGCGTAGTGGAACGGGATGTCGTTCCGCGTCATGTACGCCATGGTCGTGGCCGTCTTGGCCGGGACCCACTTGTCGTACTTGCCGTTGTTGTACGCGGCGTGGCCGCCGGCCCAGTCGTGGTTGAGGCCCTCGACGAACTGCATGCCCAGGTTGGTGACCTGGGGGTTGAAGGGGAGGATGTCCTTCGTCCCGTTGGACTGGTAGAAGACGGACTTCCCGTTGTCCTGGAGGACGGGGCGCGGGTCGCCGAAACCGCGCACCCCCTTCATCGAGCCGAAGTACTGGTCGAAGGACCGGTTCTCCTGCATGAGCACCACGATGTGCTCGATGTCCTGGATGGTGCCGGTGGCGCCCTGGGCCGGGATGGCGGCCGCGCGGGCGATGCTCTCGTTCAGCATCGCGGCCGCGGCGGTTCCGCCCGCGATCTGCAGGAACCTGCGGCGATTGAGTTCAGCCATGGGGTGACGACCTCTGGGGGTGAGGGGGATGTCGAGGGGCGCCCCAAGGAGAGCGGTCCCGGGGTACCGGACGGGGATCGGTTCGTGACGCGGCGCGGTACAGCTGGAGAACGGAAAGACCTCCCGGGCCCTGCGCACGGGGTGCGGAGCGGATGGCGGGGACCGAGCTCGGGCATGCCATGGGGCGGTCCCGCGCACTTTCCGGCCTGCCGGCCGCTCCGCTGGTGGCACGGTACGGGGAACTCAGCTCCGTGCAACAGACCCTGCACTTGGCCCACTTGGGCGAGCCGCCGATTCCGGCCGGGGGGCGGGTGCGGGTACTCGACGGCGTCTTCACGGTCCCAGAGCCGGGGCGGCGCAGGCACGTGCAGGCACGTGGGGGCGCAGGTCCCGCGCGGACCGCGGGCCGGTGGCGGGGACCCGGAGGACGGGGCGGGCGCGTTACCGGAACCTCCGGCCCGGATCCAGGAGCGTGACCCGGCCGCGCTGCGGCTCCGGTGGACGCCGCTCACGCGAACCCAGGCCGGACGAGGCCCGCGCTCACGAGGACCGGGGCGATCGGTCGCTTGCGCGGGTCCCGCCGCCGGGTACCGGATTGCGGTGAGCCACGCCCGGGCCCGCGGTGGCGTCCGGTCGGCCACGTCCGGCCACCGCGCGCGTATCGCCGGTCAACCCGTACGGAGGCAGCACCTCACCCCGCGCGCCATCGCCCGCGGGGCTCCGTGCGGCCCCGGGTGGTGCACCGGTCGGCGGGGCTCGGTTCCCCCGCGGCTCAGCCGCGCCGACCGGCGTTCGTGCCCCCGTTCAGGATGCCGCGGCCATGCGGCGGCGCAGGCTCAGGGGGCGCATGTCCGTCCACACCTCGGCGATGTGGTCCAGGCACTCCTGGCGGGTGCCCTGCGTGCCCTCGGCCTGCCAGCCGGCCGGGAGCTCCCGGTCCGCTCGCCAGATGGAGTACTGCTCCTCGTCATTGCGTACGACGCGGTAGCCGCTCTCGTCCGTCTCGGCCATTGGTCCGGCCCTCCCTTTGGTTGTTCGGCTGTTCCGTGATGGGTCACAGCGTGCAGTGCCGGGGCGGGGGCGCCATAGGGACAAACGCGCAGAAGGACCGGCGGCCGGTGCTGCCGCTCCTTCCCTGGTGGCGCCGGTGCGCGCGGCGGCAGTGTTCGGGGCAGCCAGGGTGGCGACCGAGAGGTACAGCGCCGCCGGCCACGTCACCCCATCAGGCTGGAAGGAGCTCCGCCATGTCGGACACCCCAGAGACCGTGCACCTGCCCACCGGCGGGTGGCGGTTGTGGGAGCACTTCGCACTCCGCGGTCCGGGTTTCCCGGCCGAGGGGGTCCTGCGCATGGCCCCGCCCGGCCTCGCCCTGGCCGCCGACAAGTTCGGCCCCGGCGACGCGCTCGCCGGCCCGGACTGGGAGGCGTTCACCGGGGCCTTCGACCACGGCGCCGTCGCCACCGCCGAACTGCTCCAGTCCATCGCCGCCTCGCCGCGCTTCCGGGCCGCCGTGGCCTGGCAGAACCCGGCCGTACTGCGCACCGGCATCGCCCCGTTCCTGAACTGGACGCCGACCGCCGCGAGCCGGACCAGCATGCCCCGCCAGCGCGAGGAGCTGGTGGCCCACTACTGGCAGCGGTTCTGCGTCAAGAACGACACCATCGGCTTCTTCGGCCCGGTCGGCTGGGGCCGCTGGGACCTCGCCACGCACGGGGTGGAGGTCGACCCCGGCAGCGGCGGGTTCCTCGCCGACTCGCGGGTGTACTTCGCCAGCTGGGCCATCGACGCCCTGGCCAAGTCGCTCGACGCCGACCCCGCGATGCGGGCCTGGATCCCGCCGCGCCGGGTGTCCTTCGTACGGGCCGAGGGCCTGTCCGTGCACCTGCCGGGCCGGCCGCCGCAGCCCATCGGCGAGAGGGCCCGCGCCGTGCTGGACCTGTGCGACGGGACCCGGCCGCCGGCCGCGATCGCCGCGGCACTGGGGATCCCGGTGGCCGAGGCCACCGAGGCCGTGCGGTGGCTGCTGTCCAAGCGGTGGGTGCACTGGCGCCTCGACGTGCCGACGGGCACCTACCCGGAGCGCGAGCTGCGCGCCGTGCTGGAGCGGATCGGCGATCCGGCCCTGCGCGAGCCGGCCCTGGAGAAGCTGGCCGTACTGGAGCGGGGACGGGACGCGGTACAGGCGGCCGGCCTCGACGCGGAGGCCCTGACCTCGGCGATCTCCGCGCTGGAAGCGGACTTCGCGGCGCTGACCGCAACCGACGCCCAGCGGTCCAAGGGCGAGCGGACGGCGCCCTGCCGGGGGCTCGTGTACTCCGACGCCCGGCGCGCGGCGACGGCCACCCTCGGCACCGCCCTGCTGGACGAGCTGACCCCGCTCGCGCAGTGCCTGACGGCGGCGCGCTGGATGACGAACCGGTTCGCCGAGCGGGTCCGGCCGCGCCTGCGCCAGGTGTACGAGCGGCTGAGCGCGGCCGGCCCGGTGGACCTCGGCGCGATGTGGCTGGGCTGCCTGCCCTCCCCCTACCCGGAGGCGACCCGCGACCTCGACGCCGTCCAGGCCGAACTGCGGGCGAAATGGGCGCGGATCCTGGCCGTGCCGGAGGGGGCGCGCCGGGTCCGCGTCTCCTCGGCGGACATTGCGGAGCGGGTGCGCGAGGAGTTCGAGGAGCCGGGCGCCGGCTGGTCGCTGGCCCGCTACTTCAGCCCGGACGTGCTGCTGCTCGCCGACAGCGCGGACGCGGTGGCCCGCGGGGACTTCGAGATGGTGCTGGGCGAGATGCACAGCGCGCTCAACACGATGGGCGCCTCGCTCTTCGTCCACCAGCACCCGGACCGCGAGGAGCTGATCGCGGAGACCACCCGCGACTTCCCCGGGCCCCGGCTGCTGCCGATGCTGCCCAAGGAGCTGCCGCTCAAGTGGTCGACGCGCAGCAGGCCTTCGCTGGACCGGCCGCAGGACTACTACGTCTCGCTGGTCGACGACACCGGTGACCCGCACCGCCCGCGCACCGTCCTGTGCGCCGACGTCCGCGTCGAGGAGCGGGACGGCCTGCTGATGGCGGTGCTGCCCGACGGGGCCGCGTTCGACCTGCTGGACGTGTACGCGAACACCCTGACGCAGCGGGTCATGGACCGGTTCACGCTGCGCCCCGAGGGAGACCACACCCCGCGCATCAGCATCGACAAGATGGTGGTGGCACGCGAGACCTGGGCCTTCCCCGCGTCCGAACTGGCCTTCGCCGACGAGAAGTCCGAGACCCGGCGGTTCGTGCGGGCCCGCCATTGGCGGAAGGAACACGATCTGCCCCGCTTCGTCTTCGTGGTCTCGCCGACCGAACCCCGGCCCTTCTACGTGGACTTCGACAGCCCGGTGTACCTGACCATCCTCGCGAAGGCGGCGCGCCGGCTCGCCCGCAAGGACCCCGGCGCCAAGCTGAAGGTCAGCGAGATGCTGCCGACCCCGGAGCAGGCCTGGCTGACCGACGACGAGGGCGCCTCGTTCACCTCGGAGCTGCGCTTCGTCGCCGTCGACCAGACCGTCACCGACGTCTCGCGGCCGGCGCCCGAGCCCGCCGCGGACGGGGGTGCGTGATGCGGACCTTCGTCGACGACATCGCCGCGCACGCGGCCCTGGACCCCGGCCGGATCGCGGTGGCCACACCGGCCGGCGAGCTGACGTACGGGGAGCTCGTCGCCCGTATCGAGGCGCTGGCCGCGGCGCTGCGGGCGCGGGGCGCGCGGCCCGAGACGGTGTGCGCGGTGGCCGTGGAACGCGGGGTGGACTCCGTGGTGGCGCCGGCCGCGGTGGTCCGCTCCGGGGCGGCCTTCCTGAGCCTGGACCCGCAGCAGCCGCCGGCCCGGCTGGCGGCTCTGGTCCGCAGCGGCGGCGCCGACATGCTGCTGACCACCTCGGCCCTTGCCGGCGGGCTCGACCTGCCGATCCCGGGGACCCCCGTACTGCTCGACCGGCCGGGGAGCCCGGACGGACAGGAGCCGTGGGGCGGCGGGCCGCCCGACGGGCGGGCCCTGGCCTACGTCAGCCACACCTCGGGGAGCACCGGGGAGCCCAGCGCCGTCCTGGTCGAACACGCCGGCCTGGACTCGTACCTGCGCTTCGTCGCCCGCGAGTACGGCCTCGGCCCGGACACGGTGGCCCTCCAGGTGGCCCCGCTGGGCTACGACGCCTCGCTGCGGGACACCTTCGCCCCGCTGCTGGCGGGCGGGCGGCTGGTCGTGGTGCCGCGTTCGGCTCTGCTGCGGCCCGAGGAGTTCGGGGCGGCGGTACGGGAGCACGCGGTGAGCGCCCTGCTCAGCGTGACGCCCTCCTTCCTGGCCTTCCTGGCCGGGCAGCCGGACGGGGAGCGGCTGCTCGACGGCGTACGGGTGGTGGTGTCGAGCGGTGAGTCGCTGCGGCCGTTCCTGACCGCCGGCGGCCGGTCCCTGGTGCCGGGCGCGCTGGTCAACCAGTACGGGCCGACCGAGTGCACGATGACGTCGACCCGCTACGCCGTACCGGCCGAGCCGGACGTCCTGACCGACGTCGTCGGAACGCCGATCGACGGGGTCGTCGTCCGGCTGCTGGATTCCGGACTGTCGCCGGTGCCCGACGGGTCCGTCGGGGAGGTCTGCATCGGCGGGGTGGGGGTGGCCCGGGGGTACCGCGGGCGGCCCGCCCGTACGGCCGAGTGCTTCGTACCGGACCCGCTCGGGCCGCCCGGCGCCCGGATGTACCGGACCGGCGATCTCGCGGCCATGGGGCCGCACGGGCTGGAGTACCTGGGGCGCCGGGACCGCCAGGTCAAGATCCGCGGCTACCGGGTGGACCCGGCCGAGGTGGAGGGCGCGCTGCTGGCCCATCCGGGGGTGACGGGGGCGGTCGTCACCTCCGACACCGACGCGCAGGGGCGGGTGTTCCTCGTCGCGCACCTGACCGGGGAGCTGGCGGAGGTGAAGGACGCGGCACTCCGCGCCCATCTGGGCAGGTCGCTGCCCCCGCACCTGATGCCGCGCCGGTTCGCGCGGCTGGCGGAACTGCCCACCACCCGCGGCGGCAAGGCCGACCGCCGCGCCCTGTCGCAGACCGGAGGCCGGCCATGACCACCGCACCGAGCGCGCCGCGCCCGCCCGTGAGGGGCGCGGCCTCCATGACCTCCGTGGCGTCCAGGACCTCCGGGCCCTCCGCGCCCTCCATGTCCTCCGTCTCGCTGCCCGGGCCGCGCGCGCCCCTGGCGCCCGGGGCCCTGGCGGCACGGGCCGCTCCGGCCGGCGCGGCCGGTCCGGCCGCCGCATCCGCCCTCGCCGCCCGGGGCACCGCGCTCGGCCGGGCCGATGTGGAGGCCGCCGCCGCGCGGATCGCCGGCCGGGTGCGGCGGACCCCGCTGCTGCCGGGGCTGCCCGCGCCCGGACTCCACCGGACCGGGCGGGGCTTGCTGCTGAAGGCCGAACACCTCCAGTACAGCGGGTCGTTCAAGCTGCGCGGGGCCGCCAACGCCGTGCTGGCGCTCGGCGCCCGCCGGATGGTGACCGGCTCCTCCGGGAACCACGGCATCGCGCTGGCCCGGCTGGCCCGCGCGCTGGGGGCCGAGGTGACCGTGGTGCTGGCCGGCGGGGCGCATCCCGCCAAGATCGCCGTCATCAAGGCCCTCGGCGGGCGCACCGTCCGCGTGCCGGGCGGGGTCGCCGAACGCGACGCCCGGGCGCGGGAGCTGGCCGAGGAGACGGGCGCCGTCCTCATCCCCTCCTCCGACCACGAGCTGGTGGTCGCCGGGCAGGGCACGGTCGGCCTGGAGATCCTCGCCGAGGCGCCCGACACCGAGACCGTGTACGTGCCGACCGGCGGGGGCGGGCTGCTCGCCGGAGTGTGCCTCGCCGCGTACGGGCATCCGGTACGGGTGGTGGGCGTCGAGCCCGCCGGCACCCCCCGCTACGCCAGGTCGCTGGCCGCGGGGCATCCCGTACGGCTGGCGCCCGGCGACTCCGTCGCCGACGGGCTGCGCGGGCAGCAGCCGGGGGCGGTCCCGTACCCCGTCATCCGGGACCGGGTCGACGACCTGATCGCCGTCTCCGACGCGGAGATCCTCGCCGCGGCCGCGCTGCTGCGCCGGCGCGGGGTCGAGGCGGAGCCCTCCGGCGCGGTCGCGCTGGCCGGGGCGATCCGCGCGGGCCGCGGCAGCGGCGCCGGCACCTGCGTCGCCGTCGTCTCGGGAGGCAACACCAAGGCGGCGCTGATGGCGGCCGCCGCGGCCGCGCCCCCTTCCCGTACCCACTGCACGACCTGAACCCATGGACCCGCACCACCCGCACCACCCGCACCACCCGCACGGCACCCACACCACGCGCAGATCCGCTCCTGAAGGAGACCTCATGACCATGACCGCGAACGAGACCGCCAACCCGACCGCGCAGCTGACCTCGCAGTTGACCGCCACCGCCCTGACCGAGCTGGTCGTCTCCGTCTACCGCGAGACGCTGGGGGTCGCCGACCTCGACGAGCAGAGCGACTTCTACGAGTGGGGCGGCGATTCGCTGACCGCCTTCCGGATCACCGCACGGCTCGAAGAGGCCCTCGGGGCGGAGGTCCCGGTGGCCCTGGTCTTCGCCTACCCCTCGCCGGCGGACCTCGCCGACGTCGTCCACGCCGACTACGTCCAGGCATGAGGGGCCGGTCATGACGGACACCTACGTACCCGGCGGCCGCTGGCGGCTGTGGGACCAGTTCGCCCTGCGCGGCGCGGGCTTTCCGGCCGGGGGCGTGCTGCGGCTGGCCCCCGGCGGGCTGGCCCAGGCCGCCGACAAGTTCGATCCCGAGGAGGGCGCGGCCGGCCTGGCCGGCGAGCGGTGGGGGGAGTTCGCCGCCCTGTTCGCCGACGCCCAGGTGGAGACGGCGCACGCGCTCCAGGACATCGCCCGGATGCCCGCCTTCCGGGAGGCGGTGGCCTGGCAGAACCGGCCGGTGCTCACCTCCGGGATCACGCCTTTCCTGAACTGGACCCCGACCGCGGCGGGCCGCACCAGCATGCCGCGCCAGCGCGAGGAGCTGGTGGCCCACTACTGGCAGCGGTTCTGCGTCAAGAACGACACCATCGGCTTCTTCGGGCCGGTCGGCTGGGGCCGCTGGGACCTGGCCGCCGGCGCCGAGGAGGGGATCCGCGTCGATCCCGGCACCGGGCTGATCGCCGGATCGCAGGTGTACTTCGCCAGCTGGGCCATCGACGCCCTCGCCGCCCGGATCGACACCGACCCGGCGCTGCGGGAGTGGGTGGCGCCCCGGCGCGTGCCGTTCGTCCGCCAGGCCGGCATGGACGTGACGGTGCCGGGCCGGCCGCGCCAGGCGCTGGACGAGGGGGCGCGCGCGGTGCTCGCGCTCTGCGACGGCGTACGCCCGGCACGGGAGATCCGGGCCGCGCTGCCGGAGGTGGACGTGTCGGCCGTGCTGGCCGACCTGGTCGCCCGCCGGTGGGTGGTGTGGAAGCTGGAGGTGCCCGCCGACGCCCGCCCCGAGCGGCATCTGCGGGCCTGGCTGGACCGGGTCGGGGACGCGGAGCTGCGCGAGTCCGGCCTGGCGGCCCTGGACGCCCTGGAACGGGGCCGGGACCGGGTGGGCGAGGCGGACGGGCCCGAGGCGCTGGTGGCCGCGCTGACGGACCTGGAGGCGGAGTTCGTCGCGCTGACCGAGACCGCCGCCGTGCGCGAGAAGGCGGCCGGTACGGCGCCCTGCCGGGCGCTGGTGTACTCCGACTGCCGGCGGGCGGCCACGGCCACGCTCGGGCGGACCGTGCACGAGGCCCTCGCCCCGCTGGACCCCCTGCTGACCAGCGCCGGGTGGCTCACCGCGCGGCTCGCCGAGGCCGTGATGGCCCGGGCGCGCGAGGTGTACCGCCGGCTGGCCGGGCAGGGGCCGGTCGACCTGGCCGCGTTCTGGTTCGCCTGCATGCCGATCCTGCACGGCGCCGCCCGCACGGAATCCGCCGGGCTCCAGCAGGAGTTCCGCAGGCGCTGGGACGCCATCCTGTCGCCGCCGCCCGGCACCCGCCGGGTCAGGCTGCCGCTGGAGGCCGTCGCGGGCCCCGTCGCCGAGCAGTTCGGCGGCCCCGGCGGGGGCTGGACCGCCGCCCGCTACCTCAGCCCCGACATCATGATCGCCGCATCCGGCGAACAGGCCGTGGAAAGGGGCGACTTCGAACTGGTCCTCGGCGAACTGCACGTCGCCGCCAACACCTTGGGCGCCTCGCTGTTCGTCAACCAGCACCCGGACCCCGGCGAGCTGCTCGGGCTGACCGGCCGGGACCATCCGGGCCCCCGGCTGCTGCCGCTGCTGCCCAAGGAGCACCGCTCCCGGCTCTCCGCGCGGATCCGGCTCTCCCTGGTCCGCCCCGAGGACTACTACGTCGCCCTCGTCGACTTCACCGCCGACCCGGGCCGGCCCCGTACGGTACTCAGCGCCGACGTGGCGGTGACCGAGCGGGCGGACGGCGAGCTGGCGGTGGTGCTGCCCGACGGGGCCGAATTCCCGGCGGTGGACGTGTTCTCGCACGTCCTGACCACCCTGGCGATGGACCTGTTCCAGATCCTGCCGGACGGGGCGGAGCACTCCCCCCGGGTCACCGTGGACCGCCTCGTCGTGGCGCGCGAGACCTGGCGGCTGCCGCCGTCGGACATGGACTTCGCCGACGAGAAGGACGAGGCGCGCCGCTTCGTACGGGCCCGGCAGTGGCGGGAGCGGCGCGAGCTGCCCCGGTTCGTGTTCGTCGTGCTGCCGACCGAGACCCGGCCGTTCTACGTGGACTTCGACAGTCCGGTGTACGTCAACATCCTCGCCAAGGCCGTCCGCAGGATGGCACGCAAGGAGCCGGGGGGCCGGGCGGTGTTCACCGAGATGCTGCCGAACCCCGAACAGGCCTGGCTGACCGACGACCGGGGCGAGGCCTACACCTCCGAGCTGCGCTTCGTGGCGGTGGACGAGGGCTAGAGGGCACCACCCGAGGAGCGACGCGTACCGGCGGCGCGCACGGCGGAGCGAGGGCCGCCGTGCGCGCCGCCGTTGCGCGTTCTACCCCCCGGGGCTGCGCGCGCGGCTGCGTCTTCTTCCCTACTGACGGATCTCCGCAGCCAGCAGTGTTGAGGAAAACACCGCTTGGAGGCCCACAGTGAAGGTTGTCGCAGCGCACGGCGGACCGGCGAGGCACGGCAGCGAAGCCGTCGACGTCGTACGTGACGGTGACGGAGTGTCGTTCGCGCAGCGGAGGCTGTGGTTCCTCGACCAGCTGAGCGGAGGCTCCGCCGAGTCCCTCCTCCCGCTGGCCCTGCGCATCCGCGGCGCCCTGGACGCCGAGGCCCTGGAGCGCTCGCTGGCCGGCATCGTGGACCGGCACGAGGTGCTGCGCACCCGGTTCACGGCCGTCGACGGCGAGCCCGTACCGGTGGTGGACCCGGCGGGCCGCACCCGCCTGGCGCGGACGCAGGCGGGCAGCACCGAGGAGCTCTTCGACCGGGAGCTGGCGCGGCCGCTGGACCTGGCCACGGAGCACCCGATGCGGGCCACCCTCGCCCGCATCGGCGCCGACGAGCACGTGCTGCTCCTGGTGGTGCACCACATCGCGGTGGACGGCTGGTCCTGGGACGTGCTGCTGCGCGAACTGGACGCCGGCTACCGGGGCGAGGCGGTGGACGCGCCGCCGCTGCAGTACACCGACGTCGCCCGGACCGAGGCCGAGCGGCTGAGCGGGCCGCGGATGGAGCGGCTGCTCGGGTACTGGCGGCAGCGGCTGGCCGGGGTCGCCCCGCTCGCGCTGCCCGCCGACCGGCCGCGGCCGGCCTTCTGGGACGGCTCCGGTGACGTGGTCCGCTTCGAGCTGCCGGCCGAGCTGGTGGCCGAGGTGGACCGGGTGGCCCGCGAACAGCGCGCGACCCGCTACATGCTGCTGCTCGCCGTGTACCAGACCCTGCTGGGCCACTACTCGGGCCGCCGCGACATCGCCGTCTGCACCACCCTGGCCGAGCGCGGGCGGGCCGAGGTGGCCGATGTGATCGGCCCGTTCGTCAACACGATCGTCCTGCGCACCGACCTGTCGGGCGATCCGACCTTCGCCGAACTGCTGGGCCGGGTCCGGGCGGGGGCCCTGCGGGACTTCTCGCACTCCGAGGCGCCCTTCGACCGGGTGGTCGGCGAGGTGGTCACCGAGCGCGACCTGTCCCGCCACCCGCTCGCGCAGGCCTCCTTCACCCTGCTCAACACCGTCCCCGCGGCGGCCCGCCTCGACGACCTGGACGTCGGTCTCGTACGGACGCCGCTGACGGGCACACCGCTCGACGTGTTCCTCGACCTGAGCCTGCGCGCCAACGGGGACATCGCGGCGCGGCTGCAGTTCTCCACCGCCCTGTTCGACCGGAGCACGATGGTCCGCTTCACCGAGGGGTACCTGGAGCTGCTGCGCGCGGTCACCGCCTCGCCGGGGACCCCGGTGGCCGAGCTCGCCGGACGGCTGGCGCCGCTGCCCGGCAAGGAGCGGGCCCGCCTGCTCGCGACGGCGGGCTCCGGGCGCCCCGCGCCGGCGGCCGCGCCGTTCGCCGTAGCGGGCGAGCCGAACGCGGTGGCGCTGGTCTGCGGGGAGAGGATCCTGCGCTACCGCGAGCTGGACGCCCTCGGCGGCGGCCTGGCCACCGCCCTGCGGGCGGCCGGCGCCGGCCCGGGGACCCCGATCGGCGTGTGCATGAAGCGCGGGGTCGGATCCGTGGCCGCGATGACCGCGATCTGGCGGGCCGGCGGGGTCTACGTACCGCTGGATCCGGCGCTCCCCGAGGAGCGGCTGCGGTTCATGGCCGAGGAGGCCGCTCTGGCGTACGTCCTCACCGACGCCGCCACCGCCGAACTGGCCGGGGCGCTCGGCCCGCGGGTGCTGCGGGTGGAGGACGCCGGGCCCGACGCGGGCGCCCCGCACCACGTCCCCGACCCGCGGGACCTCGCCTACGTCATCTTCACCTCGGGCTCCACCGGCCGCCCGAAGGCCGTCGGGATCGAGCACGGCGCGATCGACGCCCATGTCGCCGCCGCGCGGGCGGAGTTCGGCATCACGGCCGGGGACCGGGTGCTCGCGTTCTCGTCCTTCTCCTTCGACGCCTCACTGGATCAGCTGCTCACCGCGCTCGGCTGCGGGGCCACGCTGGTGGTCCGGCCGGACGAGCAGTGGCTGCCCGCGCAGATCCCCCTGGTGGTCGAGCGCTACGCGATCACCGTGCTGAACCTGCCCCCCACCTACTGGGCCGAGCTGGCCTTCTCGCTCACCGACCGCACCGCCGCCTCCCTGGCCCCGCTGCGCCTGCTGATCCTCGGCGGGGAGTCCGTCCCGGCCGCCGCGCTGGCCGCCTGGCAGGCACGGGCCCCGCACGTACGGGTCCTCAACGCGTACGGGCCGACCGAGACCACCGTCACCGCCACCACCCACGAGATCGGCGCGGCCGGGGACGCCGACCCCGGCCGGGTGCCGATCGGGCGGCCGCTGGGCTCGCGCCGGGTGTACGTGGTGGACGCGCACGACGAGCTCGTTACGGCCGGGGAGCCGGGCGAGCTGCTGATCGGCGGCCCGGAGCTGGCCCGCGGCTACCTCGGCCGGCCGGCCCTCACCGCCGCCGCCTTCGTACCCGACCCGTTCGGCGGGGACGGCGGACGCCTCTACCGCACCGGCGACCTGGTGCGCCGACTGCCCTCCGGGGAGCTGGAGTTCCTCGGCCGCACCGACGACCAGGTGAAGATCCGCGGCTTCCGCATCGAACTCGGCGAGGTCGAGGCGGCGCTGGGTGAATGCCCCGGAGTGGTGGCCGCCGCGGTGGCCGTCGGCTCGGACGCCCAGGGCGGCAAGAGCCTGACCGGCTACGTGGTGGCCGGCCCCGAGGGCCCGGTGGAGCCCGCCGCCCTGCGCGCCTTCTGCGCGGGCCGCCTGCCGCACTACGCCGTGCCCGGGGAGTTCGTGGCACTCGACGCGCTGCCCGTGAACGCCTCGGGCAAGCTGGACCGGGCCGCGCTGCCCGCCGCCCGGCCGGAGGGGGAGCGGGCCGAGCGGGACCGGGCGGTGGCGGGCGGCGCCGAGTTCACCGCGCCGCGCGACGCCACCGAGCAGGTGGTGGCCGACATCTGGGCGGAGGTCCTCGGCGTCGACCGGGTCGGCATCGACGACGGGTTCTTCGACCTGGGCGGCCACTCGCTGCTCGCCACCATGGCCGTCTCCCGGATCGCCGAGCGCCTCGGCCGCGAGGTCGAGCTGCGCACCCTGTTCGAGAACCCCACCATCCGCGCGTTCGGCCCGGTGGTGGCCGCGGCCCGGCAGGCCGGCGCCGCCACCGTCGTCCCGGTGGACCGCTCGGGACCGCTGCCGCTGTCCTTCGGGCAGGAGCGGATGTGGTTCCTGGACCGGATGTCCGACGTCGGCGACGAGTACGTGCTCTGGTTCTCGTGGCGGATCCGCGGCGGGCTCGACCGCGACGCCTGGCAGGGCGCCCTCGACGAGGTGGTGTCCCGGCACGAGGCGCTGCGCACCGCCCTGGTCGAGGTGGACGGCAAGCCCGTGCAGCGGGTGGTCGACGGGGTCCGCGTACCGCTGGTGTGGCAGTCGGCCCCGCCCGGGGACGAGGAGGCCGTACGGCTGGAGCGGCTGCGCGCGGTGGCCGTCCCGTACGCCACCCGCCGCTTCGACCTGGCCGGTCCGCCGCTGCTGCGGGCCGGGGTGTGGGAGCTGGACCCCGAGGACCACGTGGCGGTCATCGCCTTCCACCACGCGGCGACCGACGGCTGGTCCAAGGACGTGATCATCGGCGAGCTGGCCGAGTCCTACGCCGCCCGTACGGCCGGGCGCCCCGCCGAACTGCCTCCCGTGCCCCTCCAGTACGGGGACTTCGCGGTCTGGCAGCGCGACCGGATGGCCGGCGAGGTGCTGGAGCGGCAGCTGGCGTACTGGGAGGAGGCCCTGGCCGGTGTGCCCGTACTGGAACTGCCGACGGACCGGCCCCGTCCGGCGGGCTGGTCGGGGCGGGGCGGGGCGGTGGAGATCGACCTGCCGAAGGAGCTGGAGGCCGCCCTCGGCGAGCTGGCCCGCCGGCACGGGGTGACCCGGTTCACGGTGCTGCTGGCCGTGGTGCAGATCGTGCTGGGCCGCTGGTCCGGGCAGCGGGACGTGGCGGTGGGCACCCCGGTCGCGGGCCGCGGACAGCTGGAGCTGGAGCGGCTGGTGGGGCTGCTGGTGAACACGGTGGTGCTGCGCGCCGACCTGTCGGGCGAGCCCACGTTCACG
Source organism: Streptomyces roseus (assembly GCF_001044425.1). Lineage (GTDB taxonomy): Bacteria > Actinomycetota > Actinomycetes > Streptomycetales > Streptomycetaceae > Streptomyces > Streptomyces roseus. The sequence continues at coordinate 40,136 of NZ_LFML01000158.1, read as the reverse complement.
CAGTTCCTGGACCGGGTGCGGGAGTCGGTGCTCGGGGCCTTCGACCACCAGGAGGTGCCCTTCGAGCGGCTGGTGGAGCAGCTGCGGCCGGAGCGGGACCCCTCGCGCAACCCGCTGTTCCAGGTGATGTTCGACGTCCAGGAGAGCGCGGCGGGCGGCCCGCGGATCGAGGGCCTCGACGTGGAGCACTTCGTCCTGCCGTGGGGTTCGGCCAAGTTCGACCTGACCGCCACCTTCCTGCTCTATCCCGACCGCTTCGCACTGAACGTGGAGTACGCGAGCGACCTCTTCGACGCCGCCACGGTCACCCGGTTCGCCGGGCACGTGGGCCGGGTGCTGGAGGCGGTGGTGGCCGATCCGGAGCGGGCGGTCGGACGGCTGGAGCTGCTGTCCGCCTCCGAGTACGAGGAGCTGGCCGAGGCGGCGGGCACCGCGGTCGCCGCCCCGGCGCAGCCGTTCACCGTGGCGGGGGCCCCGGACTCGGTGGCCCTGCTCTGCGGGGACGAGAGCCTGACGTACGCGGAGCTCGACGGCGTGACCGGCGGCCTGGCCAGGGCTCTGGCGGCCACCGGGGTGCGGCCCGGGACACCGGTCGGCGTGTGCCTGCGCCGCGGCATCCGCTCGGTCGCCGCCATGGCCGCGATCTGGCGGGCCGGCGGGGTCTACGTACCGCTGGACCCGCGGCTGCCCGAGGAGCGGCTGCGGTTCATGTGCGCCGAGGCGGGCGTGCACAGCGTCTTCAGCGACGGCTCGACGCAGGCGCTGGCCGCCGCACTCGGACCGCGGACCGTCCCCGTCGACTCCGTCGTACCCGATCCGGACGCGCCGCACCACGCGCCCGCTCCCGGGGACCTCGCCTACGTCATCTTCACCTCGGGCTCCACCGGCCGGCCCAAGGCCGTCGGCGTGGAACACCACGCGCTGGGCGCCCACACCGCCGCGGCCCGCGAGCTGTTCGGCATCACGGCCGAGGACCGGGTCCTCGCCTTCGCCTCCTTCTCCTTCGACGCCTCGCTGGAGCAGGTGCTGCCCGCCCTCGGCGCGGGAGCCTCGGTGGTGGTCCGCCCCGACGAGGTGTGGTCGGTGGAGGAGCTCGCGGAGGCCGTACGCACCCGGGACATCACGGTCATGGAGGCCACCCCCGCCTACTGGGAGGAGATCGTCGCCCGCCTCGACACCGTCGCCGGGGACCTCAAGGGGCTGCGGCTGCTGGTCACCGGCGGGGAGGCGCTGCCCTCGGCGCCGCTGGCCCGGTGGTTCGCCCACCTGCCCGACGTGCCGGTCGTCAACACGTACGGCCCGACCGAATCGGTCATCTCGGCCACCGCCCACACCGTCACCGCGCCCGTCGAGGGCAGGGTGGCGATCGGCCGGCCGCTGGGCTCCCGCCGGGCGTACGTCGTCGACGCGCTCGACCAGCTCGTCCCCGTCGGGGTGCCGGGCGAGCTGCTGATCGGCGGCCCGGAGCTGGCCCGAGGCTACCTCGGGCAGCCCGCCCTCACCGCGCAGCGGTTCGTACCGGACGTGTACGGCGGCGCCGGCGGTCGGCTCTACCGCACCGGCGACCTGGTGCGCCGACTGCCCTCCGGGGAGCTGGAGTTCCTCGGCCGCACCGACGACCAGGTCAAGATCCGCGGCTTCCGCATCGAACCGGCCGAGATCGAGACCGTCCTCGAACAGCACCCGGACGTGCACGCCGCGACCGTCCAGGTCCGCGAACTGCGCGGGGAGCGCGCCCTGGTCGGCTACGCGGCCGTCCGGGACCGGGGGCCGGACGCCGGGGCGCTGACCGCCTGGTGCCGGACCCTGCTGCCCGGCTACATGGTGCCCGCCGCGTTCGTCCTGCTCGACGCCCTGCCCCGGACCGTGCAGGGCAAGGTGGACACCGCCGCCCTGCCCGACCCGGACCTGCCCGCGCCGGCCGCGTCCGTGGCGCCGCGCACCCCGACCGAGGTGGTGACGGCCCAGATCTGGGCCGAGGTCCTGGGCCTGCCCGAAGTCGGGATCCGGGAGGACTTCTTCTCCCTGGGCGGCCACTCGCTGCGCGCCGTGGCGGCCGCCTCCCGGCTGCGCACCGCCTTCGACTGCCCGATCCAGGTGCGCGACCTGTTCGACCACCCGACGGTCGAACTGCTCGCCATCGAAGTGGAACGACAGCTCGTCGACCAGATCTCCTCGATGAGCGACGACGAGATCGACCTGTCCCTGACCTCCGAGTTCTGACCGCCACCGCGTTCCGGACCTCCATCCCAGCCTTGATTGGACGGCACTTGCGATGACCACTGCACAGGTCGAACCCTCCACCACCGCCTCGTCGGACACCCCCGGCGGCCTCTCCCCCGCCGCCCGCCGGCTCCTGGAAATGCGCCTGCGCGGCAAGGCCGCCGCCGCGCCCGCCGGGATCCCCCGCCTGGACCCGCGCCCCGCGCAGGCCCCCCTGTCCGCGGCCCAGCAGCGCCTGTACTTCCTCGACCAGCTCGACCCCGGCGGCGTCGAATACCTGATGCCCGCCGCCTGGCGGTTCACCGGCCCCCTGGACACCGCCGCGCTCAGCGCCGCGATCGGGGACCTCACCGACCGCCACGAGCAGCTGCGGGTGGTCTTCTCCCACCAGGACGGGGTGCCCGCCCAGCGCGTGCTGCCCGCCGCCGAGGCGGCCGGCCTCGACGTGGTCGACCTGCCTCCGGCGGTCCGCGAAGGCGGACCCGAGGCGATCGCCGCCGCCGTACGGGAGGTGGCGCTGCGCCCCTTCGACCTCGCGGCCGCGCCCCCGTTCCGGGCCACGCTGCTGCGGATCGGCGCCGAGGACCACGTCCTGGTCCTGGCCATGCACCACATCGTCTCGGACGGCTGGTCGCTGGACATCCTGACCGAGGACCTCGGCGTCTGCTACCGCGCCAGACGCCAGGGCCGGGCCCCGCAGTCCGCCCGCCCGCCGGTCGAGTACACCGACTACGCGCACTGGCAGCGCGGGGCCGACGAGAGCGCCGACCTGGACTACTGGCGTACGGCGCTGTCCGGTCTGACCCCGCTCGAACTGCCCACCGACCACCCCCGGCCCGCCGTCCGCAGCTCCGCCGGGGCCGTGCACACGGTGGAGCTCCCCGAGAAGCTGACGGCGGCGCTGGCCGAGCTCGGCCGCCGGGCCGACACCACCTCGTACATGACCCTGATGGCGGCCTTCCAGGCGGCGCTCGCCTTCCACAGCGGCCAGGACGACATCGCGATCGGCACCGTCGTCGCCAACCGGGAGCGCCCGGAGATCGAGCAGCTGGTCGGGTTCTTCGTGAACACCCTCGTCATCCGCACCGACCTGGCGGGCGACCCGACCTCCGCGCAGCTCCTCGCCCGGACGCGGGAGAGCGTCCTGGGCGCCCTGTCCCACCAGAGCCTGCCCTTCGAGCGGATCGTCGACGAGCTGAGCCCCGAGCGGGACCTGTCGCGCAACCCCCTGTTCCAGGTGCTGTTCTCGCACTCCGCCGCCGCGCCGCAGGGCGGGTACGCCCTCGGCGGGGCGAGGGGCACGGCCTTCCCGATCGACCTGACCACCGCGAAGTTCGACCTGACGCTGGACGTCAGCGAGGACGCGGACCGCATCCGGCTCCGCTTCGTCTACCGCCCCGACCTGTTCGAGGCGGCCTCGGTGGCCCGGCTGGCCGAGCACACCGTCGCGGTGCTGCGGGCCTTCGCCGAGGCGCCGGACGTACCGCTCGCCATGGCCGACCTGCTCACCGCCGGGGAGCGCGCCGCGCTGCTCGGCCCCGACGGCCCGGCGAACCGCCCGCCGGCCGGCGCCATACCCGAGCCGGCCCCCCGGCTCGCGATGGAGCGCCTGGCCGAGCGGATCCGGCAGGCCCCCGCCGCCGTGGCCGTCTCCGGCGGCGGGCGCAGCCTGACGTACGGCGAACTCGACGCGGCCTCGCGGGCCCTGGCCCGGCGGCTGCGGGCGGCGGGCATCGGCCCGGAGTCCCTGGTCGGGGTCTGCCTGGGCCGCTCGGTCGACCTGGCCGTCGCGCTGCTC
>NZ_LFML01000158.1:0-35815 GCF_001044425.1 Streptomyces roseus | reverse complement strand
CCTGCCGCTGGACCCCGCCCACCCGCGGGCCCGGCGGGAGTTCACGGTCGGCGACGCGGGCGTGGAGTGGGTGGTCGCCGACGCCGTGGGCCTCGCCGCGGTGCAGGGGCTGCCGGTGGGTGTGATCCCGCTGGCCGACCCCGCCGACGACACCTCCGACGACCGCCGCGAGGACACGGACGACCTGCACTGCGCCGTACCCGGCCCGGACACCCTCGCGTACGTCATCTACACCTCCGGCTCGACCGGCCGGCCCAAGGGCGTCGAGATCACCCACGCCAACCTGGCCTGGCTGCTGGGCGCCGCCGACCACCACTTCGACTTCGGCGCCGACGACGTGTGGACGCTCCTGCACTCCCCCGCCTTCGACTTCTCCGTCTGGGAGCTGTGGGCCCCGCTGACCTCCGGCGGCCGGGTCGTCGTGCTGACCGAGGACGAGGTGCGCGACCCGGCGGCCGTCCACGCCGTCCTGCGCGACGAGCGCGTCACCGTCCTGAACCAGACCCCGGCCGCCTTCAAGGGGCTGCGGGCCCATATGGCCCAGCAGGGGGAGGAGTTCGGCTCGCTCGCGCTGCGCACGGTGGTCTTCGGCGGTGACGCCTTCGACGCCCGCGACTACCGCGACTGGTTCGCCGCGCCCGGGGGCGGCCGGCCCGCGCTGGTGAACATGTACGGGATCACCGAGACGACCGTGCACGTCACCTACCGGCTGATCACCGAGGAGGACACGGTCTCGCCCGTGTACTCGCCGATCGGCCGCCCCCTGGCCGGCCAGCACGGCTACGTCCTGGACCGGGCGGGCCGCCTGGTGCCGCACGGCACCGTGGGCGAGCTGTACGTGGCGGGCGGCGGAGTGGCCCGCGGCTACCGCAACCGGCCGGAGCTGTCGGCCGAGCGCTTCCCCCTTGACCCCTTCGGTCCCGCCGGGACCCGCATGTACCGCACCGGCGACCTCGTACGGGTCCTGCCCGACGGGCAGCTCGCGTACGCCGGACGCGCCGACCACCAGGTCAAGATCCGCGGCTTCCGCATCGAGCCCGGCGAGATCGAGACCGCGCTGCGCGCCCTGCCCGGCGTACGGGACGCCGCGGTGGTGGCCCGGCCGGACGCGCACGGCGGGGCCCGCCTGGTCGCCCACGTGGTGCTGACCGAGGGCCGGCCGCTGGACGCGCCGGACCTGCGCGACCGGCTGCGCCTGACGCTGCCGGAGTACATGGTGCCCGCGCTGTTCGTCCGGCACCCGAAGCTGCCGATCACCGCAAACGGCAAGGTGGACCGCGCGTCCCTGGTGGCGGTCGCCGTCGAGGGGGCCGGCGCGCCCGCCGGGCACGTCCCGCCGTCCGGTGCCGCCGAGGAGACGCTGGCCCGCATCTGGGCGCAGGTGCTGGGCGCGGAGCGGATCAGCCGGACGGCGAACTTCTTCGACCTGGGCGGCGATTCGATGCTGGCCCTGCGCGTGATCGGGCAGGCCCGCAACGCCGGTCTGGGCCTGAGCGTCCCGGACCTGTTCCGGGCCCGCACCCTGGGCGACCTCGCCGCGCTGGCGACCGAGGCGGCCGAGGGCACCGGCCCCGCGCCCGTCGAGCCGTTCTCCCAGCTGGACCCGGCCGATGCGGCCCGGCTGCCGCAGGGCCTCGACGACGCCTACCCGCTGACCATGCTCCAGGCCGGGATGCTCCACGAGATGCTGGCCGACCCGGACCGCGGCGCCTACCACAACGTCACCGACCTCAAGATCACCGTGCCGGAGGGCTTCGACCTCGCCGCCTTCCGGACCGCGGTGGACACCGTGGTGCGCGGCCACAGCATCCTGCGCTCCTCCATCGACCTGGCCTCGTTCTCCGAGCCGCTCCAGCTGGTGCACCGCGAGGCCGCGCTCCCGGTGGGCTACAGCGATCTGCGCGGGCTCCCGCACGAGGAGCAGTGGGCCTCCGTGCGGGGCTACGTGGACGCGGAGTTCGCCCGGCGCTTCGACCTGGCGGCCCCGCCGCTGGTCCGCATCCACCTGCACCACCTCACCGACCGGGAGCTGCGGCTCACCCTCACCGACTGCCACGTGGTGCTCGACGGCTGGAGCCTGACCTCCCTCATCGCCGACCTGCTGGACCTGCACCGGCAGGCCGTGGCCCAGGGCCGGACCCCGGAGCTGCCGGCGGCGCCCGCGTACGCCGAGTACGTGGCGCTGGAGCGGGCCGCGCTCGTCGACGAGGAGGGACTGGAGTACTGGCGCAGGGCGCTGGGCGACCTGAGCCCCGTCCGGTTCACCCGGCGCGGTACGGAGGCCTCCGACAGCGGGCAGTTCGTGCACGAGGTGCGCCGCTCGTACGCCGCCCTCGCGGAGCCCATCGGCCGGCTGGCGCGGCTGGCCGGGGTGCCCCGCCGCACCGTCCTGCTGACGGCCTTCCACCACACCATGAGCCTGTTCGCCGAGCGTGACGGGGACGCCGGGGGCCACTCGGTCGGCCTGGTCACCAACGGGCGGCCCGAGGTGCCCGGCTCCGACCGGATGCGCGGGCTGTTCCTGAACACCGTGCCGTTCGGGGTCGCCAAGCCCCGTGGCAGCTGGCTGGAGTACCTGAAGGCGGCGTTCGCCGCCGAGCAGGAGATGCTCCCGTACCGCAGGGTGCCGCTGGCCCGGATGGCACAGCTGAGGCCCGGCGCGCCGAGCGTGGCGGAGACCCTGTTCAACTACGTCAACTTCCACCGGCTGTCCGGGGACAGCTGGGACGACTCGCTGGAGATCGCCCGTACCGCGTTCCCCCTCATGCTCAACGCGAGCGTGGAGTCCCTCATCCTCGACGTCGACCCGGACTACCTGGCCCCGGCCACCGCCGAGCAGCTCGCCGACCTGATGTGCGATGTGCTGAAGGCGATGACCGGGCGGCCCGAGGCGCCGGTCGCGGCGCCCTCGCTCGCCGGCGAGGCGCGCATGCGGGCGCTGGAGGAATGGGGCCGGGGGCCCGAACTGCCGGGCAGCTCGGCGATGTTCCACGAGTGCGTGGCGCAGCACGCGGTGCTCACGCCCGGTGCGGTGGCCGTCCGGCAGGGCGACCGGGAGGTCACGTACGCCGAACTGGACGCCTCCGTGCGGCAGTTGGCGGACCGGCTGCGGGCGCTCGGGGTAGGCCCGGAGGTGCCGGTCGGCATCTGCCTGGACCGCGGGGCCGAGATGGTCCGGGCGGTGCTCGGGGTGCTGCGGGCGGGCGGCGCGTTCCTGCCGCTGGAGTCGCAGCACCCGGCCGACCGGCTGAAGTTCATCGTCGAGGACAGCGGGATGCCGGTGCTCATCACCCAGTCCTCGCTGCTGGGGACCGTGCCCTTCGACGGACCGACCCTGGTCGTGGACGACCCGCGGACCTGGTCCGCTCCCGCCGGCGCGCCGGTTCCCGCGCCGCCCGTCACCGCGGACAACGCCGCGTACATCCTCTACACCTCCGGCTCCACGGGCACGCCCAAGGGCGTCACCATCCAGCACCGCAGCCTGACCAACATGCTGGAGGGGCAGCGCGACCTGTTCCCCGTGACTCCCGAGGACCGGGTGCTCCAGTTCGCCTCCCTCAGCTTCGACGTCTCCATCCTGGATCTGACCTGGGCCCTGGCGAACGGCGCCCAGCTGTGCACCCCGCCCAGGGAGGCGCTGCGGGCGGGCGCCGACCTGGCGGACACCCTGCTCACGTACGGGATCACCGTCGCGATGCTCGCCCCGAGCGCCCTCGCGGCCCTGGGCGAGGACCGCTTCCCGGCGCTGCGGATCCTCCAGGTGTGCGGCGAGGCCTGCCCGGCCGAACTCCCGCAGAAGTGGGCGCGCGGAAGGCGGTTCTACAACGTCTACGGGCTCACCGAGACGGCCGTGTGGTCCGTCTCCACCCTCCTGAAGCCGGACTGCAAGCGCCCGCCGATCGGCTGGCCCATGCGGAACACGCAGGTCTACGTGCTCGACGAGGACCTCCAGCCGGTCCCGGTCGGGGTGCAGGGCGAGGTCTACCTCGGCGGGCGCGCCATCGGCCGGGGCTACGTGAACCGCCCCGACCTGACCGCCGCCGCCTTCGTCCCCGACCCGTACGGGACCCCCGGCGGCCGGCTGTGCCGCACCGGCGACATCGGCGTCCAGCTGCCCGACGGCGCGGTCGAGGTCCTCGGCCGCCGCGACAGCCAGGTGAAGCTGCGCGGGTTCCGCATCGAGCTCGGCGAGATCGAGCACGGTCTGCGTGAACTGCCACAGGTGCAGCAGGCGGTGGTCCTGCTGCGACGTGATCTGCCGGAGCCGGCGCTGGTGGCGTACGTGGTGCCGGAGGCGGGTGTGGAGCCCGTCGTCGAGCCCTTCCGCCAGGCGCTGCGGGCCAAGGTGCCCGCGTACATGGTCCCCGCGCGGTTCGTCTTCCTCGACGCGATGCCGGTCAACAGCAGCGGCAAGGTGGACAAGAAGGCCCTGCCGTTGCCCGCGGCCGACCGGCTGGGCAGCGCCACCGACTACGCCGCGCCGGGCACGCCGGCCGAGGTGGTGCTCGCCGAGGTGTGGCGCACGGTGCTCGGCATCGAGCAGGTCGGTGTCCACGACGACTTCTTCGCCCTGGGCGGCAGTTCGCTCTCGACCGTCCGGGTCGCCGCACAGGCGGCCGCCCGGGGGCTGAGCGTCTCCGTACGGGACCTCCTCGAACTGCCCACGATCGCCGCTCTCGCCGCCCGCGCCACGCAGGCGGCGGGCGCCGAGGGGGCTTCCCCCGGCGCCGGGGCCGTCACCTCGGAGGTCCGGCTGCGCGAGGGCGACGGCGACCCGCTGTGGTGCGTGCATCCCAGCGGCGGCAGCGGCGCCTGGTACGTGCCGCTCGCGCGGGCCCTGCCGCCCGGCCGGCCGGTCCGGGCCTTCCAGGCCCGCGGCCTGCTCGGCGGGGTGGACCCGACCACCATCGCCGGGATCGCGGCCAACTACGCGGCCGAGCTGGCCGCCCACGGCGGGCACGGACCGCACGACCTGCTCGGCTGGTCCATGGGCGCCAACATCGCCCTGGAGATGGCCACCCAGCTGCACGCGGCCGGTCACACCGTCGCCCCGCTGACCCTGATCGAACCGCACCTGCCCCACCCGGCCTCCCGCGCCCGCCTGGCGGCGGTCGGCCGGGACATGGAGCGGGGGCTGCGGATGCGCGACCGCGTCCGTACCCTGCCGCCCTCGGCGGAGCGGGAGGCGGCCGTGGCCGAGCTCACCACGCTGCTGCTGGGGGCCGGCATGAGCCCCGGCGAGGCGGCCCTGGTGGAGCAGGCCCCCATCGAGGTCTGGCACTCGCTGCTGACCGCCCTGTCCGCGTACGAACTGCGCCCCTACCCCGGCCACGTCCACCTCCTGGTGGGCAGCGCGGCCGCGGAACTGCCCGACGGCGAACCGATGCCCGGGCTGGACGTGGACTTCCGCACCTACGTCGAACGCTGGCGCGAGATCGCGCTCGGCGGACTGACCGTCCACGTCACCGAAGGCGACCACATGTCCATGATGTCCGAACGGCTGATGCACAAGACCGCTGCTGCGCTCGGCCGGATCCAGTCGGAGGAACGCCGATGACCGTCCTGACCACGAACCCGAACACGAACACGGGCCCGGACACGAGCCCGGCCGCCACCGCGGGGGCGTCCCCGCTGGTGTGCCCGGTCACCGGGCGGACCGGCCCGGCGTCCGCCCCGCCGGCCCCCACCGCCCGTACGAGCCCTGCGGCCCCCGCGGCCCCCGCGGCCCCGTTCAGCGAGCGCTACCTCCTCGACCCCGCCGTCAACGCGGACCCGTACGGATACCTCAACTCCCTGCGCGACCACGACCCCGTTTACTGGTCCGCCATGCACCGGGCCTGGCTCGTCACCGGCCACGCCCAGCTGATGCACTGCCTGCGCGCCCCCGCCGTCTCCGCCGAGCGGGTGCGCCCGCTGATGGACGCCGTACCGGAGGGCGCCCGCGAGGACGCCGAGCGGGCCTTCGGGATCCTCTCCCGCTGGATGGTGTTCAACGACGCCCCGCAGCACCGGCGGCTGCGCCAGGTGTTCCAGGAACAGTTCGCGGCCCGCTCCATCGGCCGCTACCGGGCCTTCGTCGAGCGCGCCACCCGCGCCATGCTGACCCGCCGGGCCGTCCCCGGGCGGAGCGGGGACCTGGTCGCCGACATCGCCCGGCCGCTGCCCGCCCTCGTCTTCGCCCGCTGGCTGGGCGTCCCCCAGGCGCACGGCCCCTCCTTCTGGTACTGGAACGCCCGCGTCGGCGACCTGGTCCTGGGGGCCGCTCAGGAGGAGCGCGAGTACCGCACCTCGCTCCAGTCCCTGGTCAACCTGGACGACTACCTCGCCGACCTGGTCAAGCAGCGCCGCGCCGACCCCAAGGACGACCTGATCAGCGCCGTGCTGGCGGGCGGGCAGATCGGGAAGTCGGTCAGCGAGGAGGAGTTCGTCGGGATGCTGACCCAGATGGCCTTCGCCGGCGGCGAGACCACCAGCAACCTCATCGTCAACGCCGTACTCGCCCTGCTGGAGCACCCCGAGCAGCTGGCCGCCGTACGGGAGGACCCGGCGCTGGTGCCGATGGCGGTGGAGGAGGCCATGCGCTTCGACGGCCCCTCCAAGATGTCGATCCGCACCGCCGCCCGCGACTTCGACCTCGACGGGCGCCCCGTCCGCGCCGAGGACCGGCTGTTCCTGGTCACGGCGGCCGCCAACCGGGATCCGGCGCGCTTCCAGGACCCGGACGCCTTCGACGTCCGGCGCGGCAGCGCCTCGCACCTCGGGTTCGGCTTCGGCGCGCACTTCTGCATCGGGGCCGCCTTCGCCCGGCTGGTGGCGGGCGCGGTGGTCGACGTACTGGTCCGCGAGTACCCGGGGCTGGAACTGCTCGGCGGGCAGCACACCTGGCAGCCCTCCCTCCTCAACCGCGCGCTGACGGCCCTGCCCGTCCGCTACTGACCTGGCCGGCCCTACGGATGGGATGTTGTCCATGGCTTCGACCCTGGTGGACGCGCGGGAGCGGCTGAGCGCCCCCGCCCGGCTGCCCTCGTTCCGGCTGCTGTGGCTCGGACAGTCGCTGTCCCTGCTCGGCGACGGATTCAGCTACATCGCCTTCTCCTGGATCACGCTCGGTCTCACGCAGTCCACCCTGGCCCTCGGCTACGTCCTCGCCTTCCAGGCGGTGCCGCGGGCCCTGCTGACCCTGGTCGGCGGCTCCCTCAGCGACAAGTGGTCCCCACGGACCCTGATGAAGCTCTCCAGCTGGGCCCGGGCCGCCCTGATGGCGGGCGTGGGCGTGGCCGGCCTCGCCGGATCCCTGACGCTGTGGATGCTGTGCTGCGCCGCCGCCGCCTTCGGCGCGGTCGACGCCTTCTTCCAGCCGGCCCGGGCGTCGATCCTGCCGTCGGTGGTCGGCACGGAGCAGCTCGCCCCGGCCAACGCCCTGCTCGGGGTCGCCGCCAAGGTGTCGGCCGTGCTCGGCCCGGCCGTCGGCGGCCTGGTGGTGGCCTTCTCCAACGCCTCCGTCGCCTTCGTCGTCGACGCGGTGTGCTTCGCCCTCTGCGGTGTGTGCGTGGCGGGGATCCGCCCGCTGCCGCGCCCCGCCGGCCCCGGGGAGGAGGGCCCGGCCGGGGGCGCCCCGCCCGAGCCCCCGCTCTCGCTGGGCGCCCGGATCCGCGCCGGTCTGCGGTACGCCTTCGAGGACCCGCGGATCCGTACGATCCTGGCCGTCGACGCGGCGGTGACCTTCTGCCAGGCGGGGCCGTTCACCGTCGGCTTCGCCACCCTGGCCAAGGTCGACCTGCACAGCGGCTCGGCCACGCTCGGCCTGCTCAACGGCGCGCTGGCCGGCGGGGCGATGCTGGGGACCCTGGTCGGCGGCGCCGTGAGCGGCCGCCCGCGGATCGGCCTGCTGATCGCCGCGCTGGCGGGCTGGCTGGCCATCGGCACGGGCCTGCTCGGCTTCGTCGGCAACACGGCGGGGGCGCTGGCGACGGTCCTCGCGATGGGCTTCGGGATGGGCTTCCAGGGGGTCTTCGGCCTCAGCTGGATCCAGCGCACGATCGAGGGCTCCGTGCTGAGCCGGGTGATCTCGGTGGACATGGTGATCGGCTACGCGGTGGCCCCGCTCTCCCTCGTCCTGTGCGGGGCCCTGGCGCAGTCGGGCACCGCCCCGATGTTCGCGGTCTCGGCGGCGGTCCTCGCGGTGACGGCGATCGGCATCCTCGGCTCGCGCACGGTCCGCGAGATGCGGTGACCGCGCGCGGGGCGTCAGCTCCCCGACGCCTCCAGGGAAGCGGAGAGTTCGCAGAGCGCGGCCCGGTTGGCGCGGCCGGTCTTGGCGGCGAGGGCCGCGATGTGCTTCTCGACCGTCCGCGGGGAGATGTAGAGGCGGTCGGCGATGTCCTTGTTGCCGAGCCGCTCGGCGAGGAGCCGGAAGACCTCGTACTCGCGGACCGTGACGCCCTGGGTGCGCAGGACGTCCGGGATCGTGCTGGAGCCCGTACGACGCTGGCGGCCCGGGGCGCCCATCCGGCGCAGGGCCGCGCGGCAGGCGCCCGCAACGGTGGCCACCCCGCCCTGGTGGAAGTGCTCCTCGGCCTGGCGCAGCCAGGCCACCGGCTCGCCCCAGCCGTCCTCGTACGCCGCGTCGGCGATCAGTCTCAGGCCCAGGTGGAGGGCGGTGGCGTACGGGAGGGCGACGCGCAGGGCCTCGGCCACGGCCGCCGCGGCCTCCTCGGGGCGGCCTTCGCGGCCCAGCAGGACGGCCCCGGCGAACAGGACGAACTGCCGGTTCCAGCGCATCCGGCCGGGTGCGGTCGCGGCGATCTCCTCGTACGCGGCGCGGTCGGCCTCCCCCGACAGCACGTCCAGGAGCAGGCCGATGCCGTACCGGCCGCTGAGGTAGTACGTGCTGGGGTTGGTGTCCTCCAGGTCGGCGACGGCGCGCAGTTCGCCGGCGGCCCCGGGCCGGTCCTCCTCCATCAGCGCGCAGAAGGCCCGGGCGAGGCCGAGGGTCAGCGGTTCCTCCTGGGAGCCGGCGCCGTCGCATCCGGCGAAGGTCGCGAGCGCGCTCTCCATCGCGGGCCGGTCGCCCTGGTGGGCGGCCAGCGCGGCTCTCGCCATGAGGACGTAGCGGGTGGCCGGGGCCAGCCGCAGGCGCTGTACGACGGCCAGGCACTCCTCGGCGGAGCGCTGTGCGGCGGTGAACTCGCCCCGCAGGACGGCGTCGAGGATCATGATGCCGTCGATGGTGTGGACGATGGTGGCCGAGCCGAGCCGCTGGGCCTCGCTCCGGGCGGCCAGCAGGGGGGCGGTGGAGCCCTCGGTGAGCCAGTAGTTGCCGCCGATCCGGGTCAGGGCGTACATCCGCTGGAGCGGGAGCTGGTGCTGTTCGGCGGTCTGCAGGGCCGATTCCAGCAGGGCGGTGGCCTCGTCGAAGTCCCGTTCGCGGGCGAGGGTGGCGAGGAGTTCCAGCGCCTGGCAGGCGACGGTGGCCAGGCCGTGGCGCTGGGCCGCCTGGAGGGCGGAGTTCCCGAGCTTCTCCGCCAGTTGGGTGCGGTCGGGACCGGGCGTGTCGAGGGCGAGGTAGGCGGCGGTCACGTCGATCGAGGCGGTGGTGCGCTCGTCGGGGTGGGCGCCGAGGAGGGACCTCGCCTGGGCTATCTGCCGGTTGCCGTCCTCCCAGCGGCCCGCGGTGTGGGCCACCTTGGCGAGCCGGGTGTGCAGCGCGGCGAGGCGGGTGGCGCTCAGGCCGCTGCCGCCGAGGGTGTGGAGGTTCTCCGCGAAGCCGAAGGCCCGCGCGAAGTCGCCGGCTTCGGCGAGCGCGGGGAGCAGGGCTTCGAGTGCGTCGGTGCGCCCGGCGGGGTCCTGGCTGGCGGCGAGCAGCCGTTCGGCGCGGCTGAGCAGGGTGATCGCGGAGCCGATCCCCCCGGCCGCGAGGGCGCGCAGGCCGGCGGTGGTGAACAGGCGCCCGGCCTCGGCGTCGTCGCCGGCCTGGGAACGCAGCTCGGCGACCAGGGGGCACCAGTCGCCTTCGAGGTCGGGGTAGAGCGCCTGCACGGCGTCTGCGGCGCGGCCGGACATCTGCGCGCGGTTGGCGGGTGTGAGCTGGGTGTGCAGGGCTTCGGCGGTGAGCGAGTGGCGGAACGCGTACCAGTCGGGGGCCGGTTCGTCGGGGACGACGAGCTGGGCGGCGACGCCGGCGTGCAGGTGGCTGAGCAGGCCGCGGTCGTCGATGCCGGTCATCCGCTGGAGCACGGTGAGCGGGAAGCGGCGGCCGATGACGGCGGCCGCGGAGAGCAGGGTCAGGCCCTGCGGGCCGAGTCGGTCGATGCGGCGCAGGATGCCCCGGGCGAGGGCGGTGGACACGTCGCTGCGCAGGTCGCCGACGACCCGCCAGCCGTCCTCGAAGCGGACGAGGGCCCCGCTGCCGATCATGCTCTGGAGGAGTTCCTCGACGAGGAAGGGGCTGCCGGCGCTGTCGTCCCAGAGCCGGTCCAGGGCGGCGCCCGGGACGAGTTCGGGTTCGGTGTCCAGCTGGGCTGCGATGACCGCGCCGACTTCGGGGCGGGTGAGCGGGGCGAGTTCCAGTACGGTCCCCACGCCGCGCCGGCGGGCCGAGTCGGCCATGTCGAGCGCGTCGCAGGGCTCCGTACGGATGGTGGCAAGGAGCACCACGTTCGTGTACTCCAGGTTGTCCACCAGGTATTCGACGACCGCGAGCGTCTCGGGGTCGGCGTCGTGCAGGTCCTCCAGGAGGAGGAGCTGGCCGTGCTCCTTGCCGGTGGCGATGAGCAGCCGCAGGACGGCCTCGCCGAGGATGACCATGGAGCTGTTGTTCTGGGCGTCGCTGCTCCAGTCCGGGATGATCCTGCCGAGGGCGGGCCGGTAGGGGCCCAGCGGCAGGTCGTCCAGGGGTTCGCCGCTGCGGAAGAGCGACATCAGCGCTTCGGTGAGTGGCCGAAAAGGGACGGTGGGGCCGGTGGTGCTGCTGCGGCCGCGCAGAGCCCGCACGCCCATTCCGAAGGCCATGCCCACCGCTTCGGCGGCGAGCCTCGACTTCCCGATTCCGGCCTCGCCGACCAGGAAGACCACCCCGCCGCGGCCTTCGCCCGCGTCGGTGAGTGCCTGCTTGATCTCACGCAGTTGCGGGTCACGACCGACGATGTACCGCGAACGGGAACGCATGTCCGCAATCTAGTTCATGGGATCGGCCGATTGTGCGACGAAAGTTGGCCGTTTCGAACAGGGGTGGGGTGAAGATCCGGGAGAGATCCGGAGAAGATCGGACACGCCCTACCAGGTGACGTTCGGGGCCGAGACGCTCGTGTCGATCGTGCTCAGGGTGATGACGATGCCGCTGGTGAGCACCACACCGGCCAGGGCCCGGGCTCGGGCGCACGCCTTGTTCCGTCCCGACAGGGTGATCCCGCCGGCCGGGTCCTCGGTCCGCGCCTGGGCGGCGGCCGCCCCGGCGGCCTCGTCGGCGGCGGCGAGGGACTGGGCGTTGACCTGGGGCTTCTGCATGGTGGTGAGTACCTTTCTCGATGTCTGAGGGGAGTGGTGCTCGGTGCCGAAGTGCTCAAGTGCCGGAGTGCTGAAGTGCCGGAGTGCCGGAGTGCTGAAGTGCCGGAGTGCCGGGGTGGCGGAGTCCCGGGGTGCCGGAACGCCGGAGTACGCGGTGCGCTATGCGGTTTCGAGGAGCAGGACGGACGGGACGCTCGCCGGGAAGCCCAGCCTGAGCAGGGCGTATCCGATACCGGAGAGCCCGGTGAGGAAACCCGGTGACGGGACGTGGTCGGGGGTGCCGCAGCGGTGGCCGTGGTCCTCCAGTCGGCCGAGGATCTCGGCGGCGCGGTGCCCGAGGGCGGCACCGGCCCCCTCGTGGCCCTGCCCGGCGAGCACGCCGAGCAGTTCCAGGGAGCCGAGGGCGCCGCGGTGCAGGCTGAGGTCGGGTGAGGTGCTGGGGGCGCCCAACAAGACGGCGCACCGGTCGAGTTGCGCCGCCGGGACCGGCTGCCCCGTGACCCGCCCCAGTACGTCGGCGGCGGCGAGCGCGGTGCCCGCGAGGCCCGTATGCCAGTCGAGGTCGGCGGGGCGGAGCAGGGCTTCGTCCAGCGCCGGGCGCAGCAGGGCCGCGCCGGTCCGGGCGTACGCGCCACCCGGCTCTCCCGCCTCCTCCAGGGCGGCGGCGTGGCGCAGCAGGGCCCAGCCGATGCCGGCGTCGCCGTGGGCGAAGCCGGGGACCGCGGGGCGCGCTTCGGCAAGGCTCTTCTCGGCCCGGGCCAGCAGCCGTTCGGCGAGCCGCCGGGCCGCGCCCCGCGCCACGGACCCGTACGTGCGCTGCGCGGCGACCGCGGCGGCCAGGGCTCCGGCGAGACCGTCGGCCAGCGTGGCCGGCCCGTCGGCTCCTTCCCCGGCATCGGCCAGGGCGGCACGTTCCAGGGCGGCGAGCGCGTCGGGCAGACAGCCGGCCAGATCCTCGCCGAGCAACGGGGCGAGCCGGGCCACCGTGTAGACGATGCCGCCGATCCCGTGCAGGGCGCCGGGTCCCACCGCGGCCCCCAGCCCGGGGTCGGCGGCGAGCGCGGCGAGCAGCGCGGGCAGCGGCCGTACGGCCTGGCGGGCCAGCGCGGTGTACCGCTCGGCCCCGGTCAGGGCGCCGAGCTGGGCCAGGAAGAGCGCGACCCCGCAGTAGCCCTGGGCGAGCCCGCCGCCCATCGGCAGGACGGCCCAGTGGTCTCCGCTGATCTGCTCCAGGCCGAGCCAGTTGACGCGGTCCGCGCCGTGCACCGCCCGGGCCGCGATCTCGTCGGCGATCCCGCAGGCCGCGGCCAGCAGCCGGGAGGGCTCGGGGACGACGACCGGTGCGGCGGGGCCCGCCAGGGTCGAACGCGGGCCGCCGACACTGAGGTTGGCGCCGGTGACGGCGAGCGTGGCCGAGATGATCCACTCCTGGTCGTGGCGGTCCACCTCCCCCATGGCGGCGATCTTGGCGCGGGCGGTGTGCAGGCTCGGGGCCGGCAGCACCCCCTCCAGGCGGGTGCCCCGGGAGGTCTTCAGCGCGGTGTCCGCGGGGTGGTGGTAGAAGAGCGGCACGTCTCCGGCCCACAGGTCGGCGATCTCGTCCTCGACCAGCCGCCCGCGCGCCGGGTCGTGCTCGGATTCCGTCCAGAGCACGGCGAGCACCGTGTCCCGGGTCAGCGCGTCGCACAGCAGGTCGGGGTGGGTGGACTCGTCGAGCAGGGTCGTGTAGAGGCGGGTCGACCGGGCGATCATGCGACCCGGGCTGGTGGCCCAGCGGGCCAGCAGCCCTCCGTCGGCCGGCCCGGTGCCCAGCAGTTCCGCCCGGTGCTCGGTGATCGCGTCGTACCCGGCCCGGAAACCCTCCAGCAGCGCCGCGCGGTGGTCGGCGTGGCCGGCCGTCCCGCCCTGCGGGCCCGGCCGGTTCTGCCCGGCCCCGGTGGCGACGGGGGCGCGCAGCAGCCGCATCCCGTCCGTTCCGGCCCCCTCCCAGCGCAGTCCGTCGCTCGGGTAGGAGCCGCCGTCCCCGCCGCCGAGGGCCGAGATGTCCATGGCGCCGTTCTCGCCGATCAGCAGGCTCGGCAGCAGGCAGGTGCGGTACACCGAGGCCGCGAGGGCCTCCGCCGCCGGGTCGGAGCCGCAGGTCACGGCCGCCGGCAGCCCGGCGTGCAGCAGGGTCTCGGCGTCCACCAGCACCGGCTGGTCACCGCAGGCGATGACGTTCTCGTAGTGCATGTCCACGCCGTCGACCGCGTAGAGCAGGGCGAGCAGGGCGCCCTGGCGCCGGTAGAACCGGTCCAGTTCGGTGGGCGTGGAGCACCAGTCGTGCTCGATGAACTCCATCCAGCCGTAGCCCTCGCCGCGCACCGACCGCGGGGTCCGCAGGCCCAGGCCCGCCACCTTGGCGTTGGCCCAGTCGACCGCCCGGTCCAGCAGGACGTGCTGGTCGAGCGGCCGGGGCTTGTAGACGACGGTCGCGCCGCCGGCGAAGCGCAGCAGGGCCACCGACCGGTTGCCCTGGTGGACGTCGCCCCGGCCGAGGTCCACCCGTACGAGGGCCCCCGGGTCCGTGCCGTCCAGCAGGCCCGTAAGGATCCGCGGGCGGTCGACGGTGAAGCGGGCGAAGAGCTCCACGGTGGCCGCGGCCGCCTGGTCGCAGGCCTGGCCGAGCATCCGGCCGAGCACCGGGTGGCGGGTGAACAGCGCGGCGAGCCCCTGCCGGGTGCCGAGCCGGGCCACGAAGTCCGCGAACCGCTCCCGGGGGGTTTCCCCCGCCAACAGGCCTTCGGTACGGGCCCGGTGGAGTTCGCGGACCAGGGTGCGGGCCGACTGGCGGACCAGCCGGTCGCCGAGGCCCTCCTCGAAGGCGGCCCGTACGGCGGCGAGTTCACCGCCGGTGAGGTCGAGGTACGGGGCCGCCTGCTCCCAGGCGGCGCCGACCAAGGGGCGCAGCGCGGGCAGCAACACCGCGGCGCCGTCGGCGTCCGCCGCCGCGGGCAGAGTGCCGGTGGCGAGGCCGGCGGGGGCCGTTGCGGGGGCCGCTGCCACCATCCGCTCGACGGAGCGGGCCCATGCGGGCTTGGCCGTACGGGCGGCCAGCCGGCCGGGGGCCTCGGCCGCGAGGGCGTACGCCGTGTCCTGCGTGACACCCAGGCTCGCCAGCCGGGCCGCGAAGCCGTCCGCGTCCCCCAGGGACCAGGAGGCCGGTCGGCTGTGGGGGGCGGCGGCCGGCGCGGGTACCGGGGTACCCGGGGCGGCGAGACGCTCCCGCAGGTTCAGGGCCCGGGCCCACCAGGTGGGGGCCAGGCCGCCGACCTGGGATTCTTCGGCGAGGGTGGCGGTGTCGGTCACAGGAGAAAACTCTCAGAGCGCGGGGGGCGCGCACATGGGGGCCGATCCCCCATATTCCGTGGGACCGCCCCCACGGGGGGCGCGGGCCTGCGGGCGGGGGTGGTGCGAAGGCCTCCGGCCGGGCCCCCGGCGTACGGGTTCCGGCAGGTCGCGGGCGCGCCGGAGGGCCGGGGGCCGCCCTCCGGACCGGGCCGGGCCCGCGGACCGGGGCCGGGCCCGCCCCGCGGAAGAGCCCGTGTCCGTACGGGAACCGCGGCTGCCGGAGGGGTCCTTCACAAATGTGGGGGCTGCGTCCCGATGCCGCCCACGGTCCCCCACCCGCAACCTGGGTGCAGTGCCCCTTCCGCCCTGTCCGGCACCCCGGCCGGCGGATGATCATCGGAGGACCTGGTGGGAGTACCCGTCCCTGTCGACGTCGTCGCGTTCGACCCCGTGCTGGAAGCCGGAACCAAGAGCACCCTGTTCGCCTGCCCCGAGGTCTGCCTGACCGGCGCGGGCGAGGCCGCGCGGGTCGTGGTCATGACCGTGGACCAGGTGGGGCGTCCGGAGCTCGACGTCCTGCGCACCGTCCGCGACGCCCCGTCCCGGCCCGATGTCGTCCTGGTGGCAGGAGAGTTGGCACCCGACGGCGCCCTGCACGCCATCGCCGCCGGCGCCCGGGGGCTGCTGCGCCGCCGCGAGGCGGACGTCACCCGCCTCTCCCGCGCCGTACTGGCCGCCTCCCGGGGCGACTGCACGCTCCCGCCGGACCTCCTGGACCGGCTGCTGGAGCGCTCCGGCGCCGGCGGCCGGGCGGGCGGCGGCTCCGACGAGGGCACGGACCCGTGGGCGGCGGCGGGCCTGAGCGACCGGGAGCGCAGCGTGCTGCGGCTGGTCGCCGACGGGCACGAGACCAACGAGATAGCCAAGCAGCTGTGCTACTCGCCGCGGACGGTGACGAGCGTCGTCCACGACATCACCCAGCGGTTCCGGCTCCGCAACCGCGCGCACGCGGTCGCCTACGCGATGCGGGTGGGCCTGCTGTGAGCGCCGTCGCCGAACTGACCCGCGAGACGCACGCGTTGCGTCACCTCCGCGAGCTGCCCGAGCTGGGTGGGCTTCCCGAGCTTCCCGAGCTGGGCGAGATGCGCGAGCTCGCGCCCGTACGGACCCCCGCCGCCCCCGCCGCCCCCGACCGGCTGGCCCTGCTGCGCCAGGCCGGCGACGGCCGGATGCCCTACCCCGCCCTGGTCCGTCTGCTCGGCGCGGCCACCTCCGCCCCGGCCGCGGCCGCCGGCGCGGACACCCCCGCGGCCCGGTCGGCGGCGGCCCCGGCGGACGCTCCGCGGCTCACGGCCCGCCAGACCGCCGTCCTCACGCTGATGGCCGAGGGCCACGGCAACGCGGTGATCGCCCGCACCCTGTCCTGCTCCGAGCACACGATCAAGAACGTCATCTACGAGCTGATGTCCCGTCTGCAGGCCCGCAACCGGGCCCACGCCGTGGCCTGCGCCGTCCGCCACAGCCTCATCTGATGGCCGGAAAGGCGTGCTTGCCCGCAGCTGCACGGGTGTACGGTCAGCGCTCAGGCGGACGGACCGGTCCGGGGGTCGGGGGAACATGAGCGACGCGGTGCGAGGTCGGGGCGCGGACGTCCGGCGCAGGGTGGAACAGCTGGCGCTCGGCCTGATGGCGACGTCGGGCGTGGTCGTCCTGCTGGCGGACCTGTTCGGATGGCTCGACGCGCTGGCCCCCGGCGGCGCGCTCCCCAAGGTCACGCTGCTCATCCTGAGCACGGTCACGGTCTTCCTGCTGCTCGAACTCGACCGGCTGAAACGGCTCGACGAGGTTCAGGACGACGTCAAGGCCCTGGACACCAGTGTCCAGACGAAGATCGACACCCTCAACGCCAACGTCGAGGCGCACCTGTCCAAGCTGGACATCGACGCCATCGCCGGCCGCCTCAAGCGGCAGCACTACGGCGGTGTGGTCGCGGTGCACACCCGCTTCCCCGAGGACGTGTTCACCGGGTTCCTGGGGAACGCCGCGGACGAGCTGGTGATCCTGCAGACGTGGATCCCCAACCTGCACCGGCTCAAGGCCGCGATGCACAAGGCGCTCACCGACCAGCAGGTCCACGTGCGCGTCCTGCTCCTGCACCCGTCGTCGCCGGTGGCCGGGCTGCGGGACGAGGCGCTCAGGGCGGTGCGCGACCCGGCGCTCGCGGTGAACGTACGGGCGAGCGTGGAGTCCTGCCTCGCCGGCCTCGCCGAACTGAACGCGCAGATCCCGGCCGCGAGCCGGGCGCGGCTCCAGGTGAGGCTCTACAACTCGCTGCCCTCGATCGCCGTGTTCAAGGCCGATGAGCATTTTCTGGTCAGTTCGTTCCTGCACGGCCAGCTCGCCATCGACTCCACCCAGATCGAGATCGACGGCGCGGACACGGTCATGGGCGAAGAGGTCCAGCAGGAGCTGCGCACGCTGTGGAGCATCGGCAACGACGTGGACCTCCTCGACTGGCGCGCGTCGGTGGCAAGCATCAGCCTGTGATCCACGGAAAGGTACGGCCATGCACGATCTGCACGCTCTGGACGGCTTCGAGGACGCACTGATCGAGGAGTTCCGGGCCCATCCGGTCCTGGCGAACGTCGCCGGGCTCCCGGAGGAGGACTTCGCCGCGCTCCTGCTCCAGCGGCGCTTCGTCTCGCTCGCCTTCACCCCCGCCTACGACCTCGCGATCGACCTGCTGCGCGACGAGGCCGGGCTGCGGATCGCCCGGGTCATCCTGCGGGAGGAGTATCCGGACGGCCACGGCCGCACGCCCTCGCACCGGGAGGACATGACCCACGACATGCGGCGGCTGGGGATCTCCCGCCCCGCCCTGGTGGCCTCGCGTCCCACGGCCGCCACGCGCGCGGTCGTCCAGGACACCCTGGAGCTGATCGCGGACGCGGGCGGCCACGCCGACGCGGACCTGCGGCTGCTGACGATCCTGCGGTTCTGGGGCGAGGTGCTGGTCTCCGTCGAGTACGGACGGCTGTGGGAGCGGATGGCCCCCCTGCTGACCGAGGAGGGCACGAACCGCTCCCGCTTCTACCACCCGCACCACGTCCACGACGCGAAGACGCACTCGCTGGCGACGGTGTCGCTGCTGTCCGGTTCCCACTCCGACCGCCTGGCCACGCGGGTGACCGAACTCCTCGCCCAGGAGGAGTCGACCGACGGCTTCCGGGAGCTGGAGGAGCGGGCCCTGCACCTCAAGTCCCGCTTCTACGACCAGTTCCTGCCCGCCGTGGACCGCGTGGCCGCGACCCCCGTCAGCCCGCGTCGGGGGTGAGGCGCAGCGAGATGGAGTTGATGCAGTAGCGCTGGTCGGTGGGGGTGGGGTACCCCTCACCCTCGAACACGTGCCCGAGGTGGGAGCCGCACTTCGCGCAGAGGACCTCGGTGCGGACCATCCCGTGCGTGGTGTCGGCCTTCAGCTCGACCGCGTCGGAGTCCTTCGGGTCGTAGAAGGACGGCCAGCCGCAGTGCGACTCGAACTTCTCGGTGGAGCGGAAGAGCTCGGAACCGCAGGCGCGACAGGAGTAGACGCCGGCGGTCTTGGTGTCGGTGTACTCACCGCGGAACGCCGGCTCGGTGCCCGCCAGGCGCAGTACCTGGTACTCGGACGGCGTCAGCTCGGCCTGCCACTGCTCGTCCGTCTTCTCGACCTCGTACGACATGACTCTCCCGCTCCCTCGTTCTCAGTCCGTCAGGCGGGCGAGGATCGCCGGACCCAGGTCCGTGACGTCACCCGCGCCCATGGTGAGAACGAGATCACCGGGCTTCGCCATTCCCGCGATGACGTCGGCGACCTCGGCCTTGTCGTGTTCGGCGGTGACGTCGGCGCCGGCGCTGCGGGCGGCCGCGATGATGATCTCGCTGGTGATGCCGGGGATCGGGTCCTCGCGGGCCGGGTAGATGTCGAGGACGACCGCGGAGTCGGCGAGGGCGAGCGCCTGGCCCATCTCCTTGCCCAGCTCCTGGGTGCGGGAGAAGAGGTGCGGCTGGAAGACCACGAGGATCCGGGAGTCCCCGGCCGCGCCGCGGATGGCCTCCAGGTCGGCGGTCATCTCGGTCGGGTGGTGCGCGTAGGAGTCGATGACCTGCACGCCGGCGGCCTCGCCCTTGAGCTGGAGGCGGCGCTTGACGCCGGTGTACTTGCCGAGGGCCGAGGCCAGGTTGTGCACCGGGATGCCGAGGGCCACGCCGGCGGCGAGGGCGGCGACGGCGTTGTGCGCGTAGTGGCGGCCGGGCACGGAGACGGTGAAGGTGAGCATCCGGCCGTCGATGACCACGGTGACCTCGCTGGTCAGACCGCGCGGGGTGATCTTCGTGATCCGGACGTCGGCGCCTTCCTCCTCGCCGTAGGTGACGACGTCGAGGCCCTCCGTGCCGCGGACCCGGGCGGCGATCTCCGCGGCGCCCTCCTGCTCGTGGGCGACGACCAGGGTGCCGCCGGGCACGATCTTGCCGACGAAGGTCTCGAAGGACTCGTAGATCTCTTCCATCGAGGCGTAGTTCGCGTGGTGGTCGAGTTCCGCGTTGAGGATGATCGCGACCTGCGGGGCGTACTTGTGGAAGCTGCGGTCGCTCTCGTCCGCCTCCGCCACGAAGAGGTCGCCCTCGCCGTGGTGGGCGTTGGAGCCGGGGGCGTCCAGGTCCCCGCCGATGGCGTACGAGGGGTCCAGGCCCAGCGCCGACAGGGACACCGCCAGCATCGAGGTGGTGGTGGTCTTGCCGTGCGTACCGGCGACCGCGATCGGCCGCAGGCCCTCCATCACGGCGGCCAGGGCGTCCGAGCGGTGCACGACGGGGACGCCGAGCTCGGCGGCGCGCGCCAGCTCCGGGTTGTCGGCGCGGATGGCGCTGGAGACGACGACGCAGGTGGCGTCGGGGGCGAGGTGCCCGGCCTCGTGCCCGATGTGGACCGTGGCGCCGTGGGCGCGCAGCGCCCGGGCGGTCTCGGAGTCCTTGGCGTCACTGCCGGCGACGCGTGCGCCGCGCTGGGCGAGGATCTTCGCGATGCCGGACATCCCGGCGCCGCCGATGCCGATGAAGTGCGGGCGTTCCATGGCGTTCGGCAGGCCGGGCGGCGTCATACGGGATCTCCCCAGGGTGCGGGTCGGTACGGATCGGTACGCGGGAGGCGGCGCGGGGAGGTGTCCCCCCGGCTCGTATGTCCCGGCGCGTGTGTCGGATGCCAGCCTATTCGTTGTGGGCGAAGAGCTTGAGCACCGGAACCCCGACCTTGTGGCGCGCGCGGGAGGCCCAGTCCCGGTGGAAGAACTCCTCGACGAAGTGCGGGGCGGTCAGGACGATCACCTCGTCGGCGTTGGCCTCCTCGACGACGGCCTTCAGTGTGTCGAGCGGATGGTTCTCGATGATCTGCCCGCTGGCCTTGGCGCCCTTCTTGCGCAGGGCCTCCAGGGAGTGGACGAGTGCCTGTTCGGCCGGGCCGCGGGCGGCGTGGCCCTCCGGTACGTCGGCCTCGCGGAGCGCGTCGGGGATCTCGCCGAGGGCCACGTCGTCGATGGCGCGCAGCAGCCGGTCCTGGTCACCCCGGGGCTGCATGAGGACGAGGAAGGAAACCGGGTCGTCCCCGTGCAGGCTGGTGACGAAGTCCACGTCGACGCTGGTCAGCGGCTGCTCGATCATCAAAACGCTCGTGAACACGGACGCCCTCTCCTTCATGGGCCAGGGCCGGTCGGCCGGCCCCTGCGGAAACCATCCTGCCCCGCCTTCACACGGAGCCCTGCGTGGATATATCTGCCCAGGTATGTGCCCACCGGAAGCGAAGCGGAACAACAAATTCCGCTCCTTCTCAGATCCGACGGTAACTCGTGTAGAGGAACCCGGCCTCCTCCAGTACGGAGGCGGGTGCAAGCCGGTGCGGCACCGCCACCGGGGGCCCTCCGGAGATCCGCTGGGCCCCGCCCGCGGCCAGCATCGGCGAGATCGTCAGGCAGAGCTCGTCCAGTGCGTCGGCCGCCACGAACTGCCCCAGCAGCCGGGGACCGCCCTCGGTCAGCTGGCGGCGCAGCCCCCGGTCCGCCAGCTCCCCCACGATCCGGGCCGGATCCACGGCCGCCCCTTCGCCCGCCAGCACGACCTCGGCCCCGGCCGCGGCGGCCGCCGCCACCCGTTCGGCGGGTGCGGCCGCACCGGTCACCACGAGGGTCGGCACCAGGGGCGAGGTGAACAGCGGCAGCGAGAAATCCAGGTCCAGACCGGCCGTGACCACCGCGATGGCGGGGGCGGGGCCCTGTCCCGCGGCCGCGCGCCGGGCCGCGAAGGCCTCACGGGCCCGCGCCGGGCGGTACCCCTCCTGGCGAACCGTTTCGGCGCCGACGACCACCACGTCGGCCAGCGCCCGCAGGGTGCCGAAGATCCGCATGTCGGTCTCGCTGGAGATCGGCTGAGAGCGCCCGTCGTGCTGGGCCGCGCCGTCCAGGGTGGAGACCATGTTGGCCCGCAGCCAGTGGCCCTCCGGGCCGAGCGCGGGGTACGCGTAGGCCTCCGCGAGCTCGTCCAGCGACCACTCCCGGTCACTGCGGTCACTGCCGTCACTGCGGTCGCCTCGGTCGCCGGGCTCCGCGGTGGCCGACGCGGGGTCGGCCGATGTCTGATCGGTCACAGGGAACAGGCGTCGCATCGGTGCAGTGTGCCACGCCCCGTAGAGTTAAGAGCTGTGTCAACATCACTCTCCACCTCCGGATCCACCTACGGGCGACCCCCGATAGCCGGCCCGGCCGAGGCCGGCCCGCAGGCCCTGTGCGCCCGCGAGCCCCGGGTGCCAGCCGAGCGGCTGGTGGCCGAGATGGTGCCGCCTCCGCGTTTCGACTCGGTGCGCTTCGACACGTACGACCCCGACCCCGGTCAGCCCAGCCAGGCCGAGGCGGTCACCGTGCTCAGCGGCTTCGCCGCCGGGCTGGGCGGGGCCCACGCGAGCGGCGGCGGCAAGCGCCGCTGGTTCGCGAAGAAGGCACCGGTCGCCGCCGGCCCGCGCGGGGTCTACCTCGACGGCGGCTACGGCGTCGGCAAGACGCACCTGCTGGCCTCCCTCTGGCACGCCACCCCGGCCGAACCCGAGCTCAAGGCCTTCGGCACCTTCGTGGAGCTGACCAACCTGGTCGGGGCGCTCGGCTTCCAGCAGACGGTCCAGACGCTCGGCGGACACCGCCTCCTGTGCATCGACGAGTTCGAACTGGACGACCCGGGCGACACCGTCCTCGTCTCCTCGCTGCTGAGCCGGCTGGTCGAGCAGGGCGTGGCACTGGCCGCCACCTCCAACACCCTGCCCGGCAAGCTCGGCGAGGGCCGGTTCGCCGCGGCGGACTTCCTGCGCGAGATCCAGGGGCTCTCGGCGCACTTCCGCCCGCTGCGCATCGACGGCCAGGACTACCGCCACCGCGGCCTGCCGCAGGCCCCGGCGCCGTTCTCGGACGAGCAGGTCACGAAGGCCGCGTACGCGACCGAGGGCGCGAGCCTGGACGACTTCCCCGGACTGCTGGAGCACCTGGCCAAGGTCCACCCCAGCCGGTACGGAGCCCTCACGGACGGCATAGCGGCGGTCTGCCTGACCGGCGTCGGCCCGGTCCCCGACCAGTCGACGGCGCTGCGCCTCGTGGTCCTCGCCGACCGCCTGTACGACCGGGAGATACCGGTCCTGGCGTCGGGCGTGCCCTTCGACAAGCTCTTCAGTGAAGAAATGCTGAACGGCGGCTACCGCAAGAAGTACTTCCGGGCCATCTCAAGGCTCACCGCACTGGCACGCGACGCGAAACCCCTGGTGTCCCAGTAGGTTTGGGGACGCCGGCCCGACCCCTCCCCCGGGGCGGTCCGGCAGTTCCCAACACCTTCCGAAGGGATCCACCATGGCCACCACGCGTACCGCGCACACCGTCTGGGAAGGCAACCTGCTGAAGGGTGCCGGCACGGTCAGCCTCGACTCCTCGGGCCGGGGTTCGTTCGAGGTCTCCTGGCCCTCGCGCGCCGAGGCCGCGAACGGCAAGACCAGCCCGGAAGAGCTGATCGCCGCCGCGCACTCCAGCTGCTACTCGATGGCGCTCTCGCACGGCCTCGACGGTGCCGGCACCCCGCCCACCCGGCTGGAGACCAAGGCCGACGTGACCTTCCAGCCGGGCGAGGGCATCACCGGCATCCACCTGTCGGTGCGCGCCGAGGTTCCCGGCCTGGACGCCGAGGGCTTCGCCGCCGCCGCGGAGGACGCGAAGAAGAACTGCCCGGTCAGCCAGGCGCTGAGCGGCACGACGATCACCCTGAGCGCGGAGCTCGTCTAGCGGTCCGGCGGCCCGGCTGCTGCCCGGCCCGTCCCGGGAAGGGGGTGGGGCCCCGCGGTACCGCGGGGCCCCACCCCCTCGCCCCGGAGCCGCCGGCGTCCGTCAGCGGCCGCCCCCTCGCGACCCCGACCGTTCCGATGGATCATCAAGGGAATCGACCGGATCGGGGTAGGTGGCTGTGGCCAAGGAGAGCAAGAAGGCCGACCAGGGCAAGAAGAGCGGCGGGAAGGCCCCCAAGCCCCGGCCCGCGCGGGAGCGGCGGGACATCTCCTTGCGCCCGCTGCTGCGCGCCCCGGCCGGTGAGCGCCTCGACCTCGGCGCCTTCGATCCCGCCGCAACCCCCGGCTGCCCGGCCGACAAGGCCGCGGGCATCGCCGCCACCGCCGCGCTGGCCGAGCCCCTCGCCTCGCTCCAGGAGCGGCTGTACGCGGCGAGCACGGCGGGCGACCGCCGCCGCGTCCTGCTCGTCCTCCAAGGCATGGACACCAGCGGCAAGGGCGGCACGGTCAAGCACGTGATCGGCTTCCTCAACCCCGCCGGCTGCCGGGTCAGGTCCTTCAAGGCGCCCACGCCGGAGGAGCACGAGCACCCCTTCCTCTGGCGCATCCGCAAGGCCCTCCCCGCGGCGGGCGAGATCGGGATCTTCGACCGCTCCCACTACGAGGACGTCCTCGTCGCCCGCGTCCGCGAGCTGGTGTCGCGCAGTCAGCTGAACCGGCGCTACGCGCAGATCAACCGGTTCGAGCAGTCCCTCGCGGACGACGGCGTCACGCTGGTCAAGGTCTTCCTCCACATCAGCTACGAGGAGCAGCGCGAGCGGCTGCTGAAGCGGCTGGACAACCCCGACAAGCACTGGAAGTTCAGCCCGGGCGACATCGAGGACCGCCTCCTGTGGCCCGAGTACCAGCACGCGTACGAGCTGGCCCTGGAGCGCTGCTCCACCGGCGCCGCGCCCTGGTACGTGGTCCCCGCCAACCGGAAGTGGTACCGCAACTGGGCGGTCGCCACGCTGCTGCTGGAGCATCTGGAGGAGCTGGATCCGCGCTACCCGGAGGCCGCCTTCGACGTGGAGGAGTGCCGGAGGCGACTGCTGGAGACCTGACGCCCGTCACTCGGGCGGGCGATTCGTATGCCCGGCCCGGCGCCGCTGCGATCCGCTTGGCAGATGGTCATATATTTTGCGTCCGTGACCCTTTCTGTGCGCAATGTCGCGGTCGCGGCCGCCCTCAGTGCCGCTCTCTGCACCGCCCTCACCGGATGCGGGGGCGGCAGCGGCAGCTCCGCGGCCGGCTCCGGCGCCGGCCACCAGGCCGCCCGCATGGGCACCCCCGGGGCCTCGGTCCCGCCCTCCGCGGCGGCCTCGGCCGGCGCGCCGCAGGCCGCCGGCTCCGCCGCGGCCGCCGCCCCGCCGCCCGCCAAGGCCCCGACCCTGGCACCCGGGCCGAACGGCCTGACCCCGGTCTTCGAGCGGGCGAAGCAGCAGAGCGACAAGACCGTCGCCCTGACCTTCGACGCCGACATGACCTCCGACCAGGGGCAGCGCGCCGCGGACGGGGAGCACTTCGACAACCCGCAGCTCATCTCGACCCTGCGCACTCTGAAGGTGCCCTCGACGGTCTTCATGACCGGCCGCTGGGCCGAGGAGTACCCGGACCAGGCCAAGGCCATCGGCACCGACCCGAACTTCGAGATCGCGAACCACTCGTACAGCCACCACGCCTTCACGTCGCCCTGCTACGGGCTGCCCGCGCTCGACGCGGCCGCGGCCCGGGCCGATGTGGACCGCGCCTTCGCCGCCTTCCGCACGGCCGGTGCGGTCAACACGGTCCCGTACTTCCGCTTCCCCGGCGGCTGCTACGACGACCAGGCGCTGCGGGCGATCTCCACTGCCAAGGTCACGGCCGTCCAGTGGGACGTGGTCAGCGGGGACGCCTTCGCCAAGGACCCGGACGCGGTGGCCGAGCAGGTGCTCACCGGGGTGAAGCCGGGCTCGGTGGTGGTGATGCACTGCACGCGCAGCGCCGCCCCCGTCACCGAGGAGGCCATCCACAAGATCGTCCCGGAGCTGCGCAAGCGCGGCTACCGCTTCGTGAAGGTCTCCGAGCTCATCGGGAAGTAGCCCACCGGGAGGCGGGCGCGGCGGCGGCGCGGCCTCAGCCGGAACAGGCCGAGCGCTGCGCGTCCTGCCACTCGCACACCGGGCACAGCACCCGGCCCGGGGTCGCGGATCCGTACTCGGTGGGCTCGCCGCACTCCACGCAGTCCGCGTAGGGCGGCCCGGGCACCGCCCCGGCGGGCGCGGCCGGGGCGGCGCAGTACGACTCGGTCCCGCTCGGCACGCCCGCTTCGTCCATGCCCCCGAGCGTACTCAGCTCCGCCGCGCGCTGACGAGGCAGGCCAGCGCACCGGCCGCGCAGGCCAGCGCCAGCGCCCCCGCGAAGGACGCCACCGGCAGCGTCACGGCGTGCGCGCGGGACCCCTCCACCAGCGCCGTCACCGCGCGGCGCGCCGGGGAGACGGCGAGGCCCCAGGCCAGCAGCGAGCCCAGGGCGCCCGCCAGGACCGCGATCCCCGTCGAGCGCAGCAGCGGCCGGCTGCACAGCGCCCCGACGGCCGCACCGGTCAGCACGCACGCGAGGGCGGCCAGCACCCCGGCCAGGGCGGCGTCCTGCGGATCCACGCGTTCCGCCCGGCCGGAGTCGCCCGCCAGCAGCACGGCCGCCGTGCCCACGGCACCGGACAGCAGCGCCCCGCCCAGCGCGGTGAGCAGGGCCGCCGCGTGGACCCGTACGGGACCGGCCGCGGCGGCGGCGCAGTCGCGGGCGGCGGCGGGCTCGTTGGTCACGCAGACCCGCACCAGCCAGGCCGTGACCGGCACCAGCCCGGCGGCCGCGAAGCCCAGCGAGTCCAGCAGCGGGTCGCCCGGCCGGACCCCGGCGGCGAGGAAGGCCGCGTACAGCAGGAACGGCGCGATCCAGCGCTGGGAGCGCAGCAGCAGCGCGCACTGGTAACGCAGCAGGCCCCTCACGTCAGTTCCTCCACGGCGCGGATGTGCCAGGGCCCGGGCGCGGTGAGCAGCTCGCGCAGTACCGCGTCGGACCGGGCGGCGGGCACCGTCAGCAGCAGTACCCCGCCGGGCGCGGACGCGGCGGCCAGCCCGGGCGGCGGCTCGGCCCCCGGCGGCCCGGCGGCCTCGATCCGTACGTACGGTCCCGCGGCGGCGGGCTCCCGCACGGGGACCAGCGCGGTCCCCTCCACCCGGTGGCGCGCGTCGGCGAGGCCGGCGAGCCGCGCCGGGTCGTGGTCGACGAAGACCACGGTGCCCCCGGCCGCGGTCCGCTCGGCGACGGCCCGGTCCAGCTCCGCGCGGGCGGCGGTGTCGAGCCCGGTCCAGGCCTCGTCGAGGACGAGCAGCCCGGGATCGGCGAGCAGGGCCTGGGCGACGGCCACCTTCTGGCTGCTGCCCTTGGAGAGTTCGGCCAGCGGGGTGCGCGCGTACGCGGCCGCGCCGAACCGCTCCAGCCAGTGGGCCGCCCGGTCCGCGGCCCGCGCCCGCCCGAGGCCGTGCACCCGGCCCATGTGGGTCAGGTAGGCCGTCGCGGTGAGCGGCAGCGCCGCCGGGAAGCGCTCGGGCACGAAGGCCGTCCGGCGCGGGCGCCCGGTGACGCGCCCCTCGGACGGGGCGTCGATCCCCGCGACGATCCGCAGCAGGGTCGACTTGCCGCCGCCGTTGCGGCCTTCGACGCGCACCAGCGCGCCGGGCGGCAGCTCCAGGTCGATCCCGCGCAGCACCCACGGCCGCCGCACCCCGTGGCGGCGGCCCACCCGGTCGAGCCTCAGTGCGCTGCCGCCGTCTCGGTGACCTCGCTGGGCCGGACGATGACGAAGCCCTCGCCGCGCAGCATCAGCTGCACGGCCTCGCCGGAACCGCCGCGGATCATCGAGCCGACGGACTGGGAGCGGTGCAGCCCCGTCTCCAGCCGGGCGCTCCAGCCGACCACCGCGTCGGTGTCCACGTACACCGGGGTCTGCTCGGTGACCGGGATGATGATCGGGTGGCCGTCGCAGATCACGGCGAGCTTGCCGGTGCCGGTGAAGAGGCTGTTGAAGAGACCGCCGCCGGTCATGCCGGCGCCCTTCACCATCTTGATCTCGTAGGAGAGCGTCGGGTCGAAGCAGAGCACGTTGCGCCCGTTGATGGTCAGGGCGTCGCCCGGCTCGAAGTCGATGATGAAGCAGTTGCCCGCCTGGTGGGCGAACCAGGCCTCGCCCTGCCCGCGTACGGACATCAGCGCGAGGCCCTCACCGGTGACGGCGCGCTTGAGCATGCCGCCTATGCCCTGGCCCTTGCGCTCGAACTGGAGGTTCCCCCGGAACGCGACCATCGAGCCCTGACGGGCCAGCATTTCACCGTTGACGGTGTACTTCACGGACTTGGCGTTCTGCAGGGTCATGCCCGGGGCCGAGGCCGGCTGAGCCAGGTTCTCGGACGCGAAAAGGTCGCTCTTCATGCGCTTGATCCTCGCCCGGCCACACCCCCCGCGGCATCATCCTGAAGGGGGAGCCTGGCATCCTTGGCAGGATGAGCAGCGAGCACGGCAACCACACTCCGGACGTACCCGCGGTCGGGTCGGACAGCCCGTTCCGGCAGGAGCGCATCGCGCGCGACGAGGCGCCGCAGTTCGTGCTGCCGCTGGTCGTTCGGATCGAGAAGGCCGAACCGCCCGCCCGTACCGACGCGCTGGAGACGGCGGCCCGCGCCGTGCTGGTCCTGCTGACCGACGAGCGGGCCCGCGGCGAGGGCGAGTGGGCCGAGGCCGTCCGGGACTGGCAGGACGCGCGGATCCGCAAGGTGGTGCGGCGGGCGCGCGGCGCGGAGTGGCGCAAGGCCGGAACCCTGCCCGGTGTCACGGTGCACGGTGACGCGGCGGAGGTACGGGTCTTCCCGCCGGTGCCGCTGGACGGCTGGCCCAAGGAGCTCGCGAAGCTCCAGGTCTCGGGGACCGACCTGGACGACCCGGAGCCGCCGGCTCCGGCCGCGCCCGGGGTTCCCGTGCTGTGGCTCAACCCGGAGCTGGAGATGTCCGCCGGCAAGGCGATGGCCCAGGCCGGGCACGCGGCGCAGCTGGCGTGGTGGGAGCTGACCGGCGCCGAGCGCACCGCCTGGCAGGACCGCGGCTTCCGGCTGTCCGTACGGACGGCGCCGCGCGAGCGGTGGGCGGAGCTGAGCGGCAGCGGCCTCCCGGTGGTCCGCGACGCCGGGTTCACGGAGATCGCGCCCGGCTCGGCGACGGTGGTGGCGGACCATCCGGCGCTGCGGACCCGGCTCGCCGGAGGCCTCCCGCGCTGACCCGCCGGGTCCGAGGGCGCCGGCCCGCAACCTCAAATGTTGCTCTGAACGTCCCTGTCCGCGGTTGGCCCGACTCCGTCGGGGCCATCACACCGGCACACGACCGTTGAGAGGGGGGCGGGGGGACATGAACACCATGGCGCACCTGGGGGTGGGCATCGGATGGCGGCCGGAGATCGCCGACGCGGTGGAGCGGCTGCCGGGCCTGGACTGGGTCGAGGTGGTGGCCGAGAACATCTGTCCCGGCCATCTGCCCGCCTCGCTGCTGCGGCTGCGCGAGCGCGGGGTGCGCGTGGTCCCGCACGGGGTCTCGCTGGGCATCGGCGGCGCCGAGCGGCCCGACGCCGGGAAGCTGGCCGCGCTCGGGGAGCGGGCCCTCGCCCTGGGGGCGCCGCTCGTCACGGAGCACATCGCGTTCGTACGGGCCTCCTCGCCGGCGCTGGAGGCCGGGCACCTGCTGCCGGTGCGCCGGACGCGCGACGCGCTGGACGTGCTGTGCGAGAACGTCCGGATCGCGCAGGACGCCCTGCCGGTTCCGCTGGCGCTGGAGAACATCGCCGCGCTGGTCTCGTGGCCCGGGGAGGAACTGACGGAGGGGCAGTTCCTGACGGAGCTGGTGGAGCGGACGGGGGTACGGCTGCTGATCGACGTCGCGAACCTGCACACGAACCGGGTGAACAGGGGCGAGGACCCGTTCGCCGTGCTGGACGCGATCCCGCTGGAGGCGCTCGCGTACGTGCACGTCGCCGGGGGCGTGGAGCGGGACGGGGTGTGGCACGACACGCATGCCCATCCGGTGCCGGCGGTGGTGCTGGACGTCCTGGCGGAGCTGCGCGAGCGGGTCGCCCCCGCGGGCGTGCTGCTGGAGCGGGACGACGATTTCCCCGCCGAGGCGGAGCTGGCCGCGGAACTCGCCGCCATTCGGGGCGTGGTGGGCCCGGTGGGCCCGGTGGGCCCGGCTGCGGACTCCCCCGGCCGCCCCTCCGCCGTGGTCCGGGCCGCGGCGCCGGACGCCGCGCCGCGCACGCCGGCGGGGCCGCGGGAGCGGGCCCGCGTCGGTCAGGAGCAGGGGGCGCTGCTCGCCGCGCTCGTCGCGGGCGCGGAGGTGCCCGAGGGGTTCGACCGGGAGCGCGTACGGGTGCAGGCCCGGGCGCTCGCCGCGAAGCGGGCCGGGGTCGTCGCGAAGCTCGCGCCCGAGCTGCCCGGGATCCTGGGCGGTCAGGCCGCGTACCGCGAGGCCTTCCTCGGGTACGCCCACAGCCGGCCCATGACCGCCGGATACCGGCGCGACGCCCTGGACTTCGCCGAGCACCTGCTGATCCGGGACCTGCCCGCCGACCCCGCCGCGCGGCGCCGGCTGACCGCGTGGTGGCAGGACCGGGTCGGGGCGCGGCCCCCGCGCCGGATCGTGCGCTGGGCCCGGGCCCTCGCGGGACGTGCGGCATGAACGACCTCGCCCTCGCGATCTGGATCGCCGTCCTCCTCTCCACCCTCCTGCTGGTCCTCGGCGTACGGCGCTCCCGGCCGCGCACGGCCGGCCCCGCGCCACGCCTGCACGACCTGTCCGAGGCCGCGTTCATGGCCGGCGGCCCCGGCGCGGTCGTGGACAGCGCACTCGTCTCGCTGCTCGGGGACGGGCGGCTGGTGGCCGGCGGTCCGGGGATCGTCGCGCTGCGGCCAGGGGCGCGGGCCGGCGACCTCGCCGAGCGGGCCGTGTTCGAGGCCCTGCGCCAGGCGCCGTCCGGCTGGCTCTACCAGGTGCGGTACGCCGCCATGCTCGACCCCGCCGTCCAGGAGACCGGCGACGCGCTCGCCGCCCGCGGGCTGCTCGCGGTGCCCGGCTCCGGGCGCGTCTGGCGGCGCTGGGCGCTCTGCCAGGTCGTGGTGTGCGCGGTGTGGGTGGTGGTCTCGCTGCCCCTCACGTTCGTGGCACTGGCGCTGGATCCCGGTCCACAGGTCCCGTTCGTGTTCAAGGTGCTCCCGGCGCTGGTGGCCGGGATCGTCCTGGGATGCGTACTCGCCGCCAAGGCCCGCGGGCGGCTCACCCCGGCGGGGCGGGCCGCGCTGCGCGAGATCCGCACGCACTACGTGAACGACCGGACCCCGCACGTGCAGACGGCCCTGTTCGGGCTGAGGGGGCTGCGGGACCCTCAGCTGCGGGGGCAGTTGGTGCCGGCCGCGCGGAGCACCAGGCTGGCGGCGGCGCAGGCGCGGGGGGCCCGGCGCGGCTCCGGCTCCTCGTCCCGGTCCGCGTCGTCCTCGTCCTCGACTTCCGCGGGTGTCTCCTGCGGGTCTTCCGCCGAGGTCCTGCCCGTCGTATGGTGCGCGGGCAGTGACGGCGGCTCCTCGTCCGGCAGCTGTGGGAGCAGCGGTTCCGGTTGCTCCGGCGGTTCCGGTGGTTCGAGCTGTTCCAGCGGATCGAGCTGTTCCGGTGGGTCCAGCTGTTCCAGTGGGTCCAGCTGTTCCAGCGGTTCCAGTTGCTCCAGCAGTTCGAGTTGCAGCAGTTCGTCCGGTTCGAGCTGCGGCAGCAGTTCCTGACCGGGCACTTCTCCACCTCGTGGGAGTCAGCCATGTTCTGGGTCCTGCTCCTCCTGACGGCCTGGGCGGGGGTGCTGACGTCGTGCATCCTCCTGCTGAGGGCCGCCGCCGTGGCCTCGGTGCCCGCGCCCGCTCCGCCCGACGGCAGTGCGGGCGCCGGATACCGCCCCGACGCACTGAACCTGTACGAGGCCGCCTACCTCGCCGGCGGCCCCCGGCGGGTCGCCGAGCTGACGCTGCTCTCCATGCAGCGGGGCCGCCGGCTGCTGCTGGCCCACACCGGCTGGGCGACCGTCGTCGACCCGGTGGGGCGCGATCCGCACGAGCGGTCGGTGCTCGGCGCGTTCGGCCCGGACGGACAGGCTCCGGTGGTCGCCGTACGCGTCGCGGCGGCCCGGGACGAGGCCGTACGGATCCTCGCGGACCGGCTGGACGCGGCGGGCCTGGCGCTGCCGGCCGCCGCGCGCGGCGCCGTGGCCGGCGGGGTCCGGGCGGTGCGGCGGGCCGCCGCCCTGGTCGCCGCGACGGCGGCGGCCGCTCTGTGCCTGCCGGTCGACGGGACCGCCGGGGCCGTGATCCTGGGCTGGTTCTCGATGCCGCTGCTGCTCACGCTGGGGTGCCTGGCCATCGCCCGCTTCGAGACGTACCCGTACTCCGCGTGGGCCTCCCCGGCCGGGCAGCGGCTGCTCGTCGCGCTGGACCGGGAGCGGGGTGAGGGGGACCCCCTCGCGGCGGTGGCGCTGCGCGGGGTCCGGGCGCTCACGGATCCCGCCCTCCGGGCGGCACTGGCCTAGGCAACGGGGGGATTGCGCCCGACACCGGGCGGCGGTCCTGTACAAGCACCCCGCCGAGCACATCTGATCACTTCATCCGAAGAGATGAAGGCGGCCCCTGATGCTGACTCCGCTCGCCCGCTGCACCGTCGCCGCGGCGGTCCTCTCCCTCACCCTGTGCATCCCGTCCCCGCACGCCCACGCCGCCCACTCCTCCGCCGCGGCCCGGACGGCCGCCGCGGACGCGGGCGCCGAACTCGTGGCGGCCCGTGCCGCGAAGGCGGCCGGAGCGCGGCGGACCGGCGCGGGCACCGGAACCGGCGCGCTGGACTTCCGTCCCTGCCCCGCCGTCGAGGAGCTGCCCCCGCCGGTACGGTGCGCGACCCTGCGGGTTCCGCTCGACTACGCGCGCCCGGACGGCCCCCGGATCCCGCTCACCGTCAGCCGCGTGACCGCGACCCGGCGCGACGGGGCGGCTCGCCAGGGCGCGCTCGTGTACAACCCCGGGGGCCCCGGCGCCTCCGGCATGTTCTTCCCGCTCGTCGCCGACCTCCCCGAGTGGCAGCGGATCGGCGCCGCGTACGACCTCGTCGGCTACGCCCCGCGCGGGGTCGGCCGCTCCGCCCCGCTGTCCTGCGAGGACCCGGCCGTCCGGGCGAAGGGCCCGACCCAGGTCCCGGCCGAGCCCTCCGCCGCGTACAAGCGCGAGCGCGTCGCCGGGGCCCGGGCCTACGCCCGCGGCTGTGCGCAGCGGGCCGGCGCGGCGCTGGCGTACTACACGACCCTGGACAACGTCCGCGACCTGCACGTGCTGCGCGCCGCGCTCGGCGAGGAGAAGCTGTCCTTCTTCGGCGCCTCGTACGGGACCTACCTGGGCGCCGTCTACGCCACCCTCCACCCCGGCCACGTCCGCCGGATGGTCCTCGACTCCGCGGTCGACCCCGACCCGCGCCGCATCTGGTACGTCAACAACCTGGACCAGGCACCGGGGTTCGAGCGGCGCTGGTACGACTTCCGCGCCTGGGCCGCCCGCCACCACGCCACGTACCGGCTCGGCGCCACCCCGGAGGCGGTACAGGCGAGTTACGAGCGCGTACGGGAGGCGGTGGCGCGCACCCCGGCGGGCGGGACGGTGGGGACCGGCGAGCTCCAGGCGGCCTTCCTCCAGGCGGCATACTACGACGACGTCTGGCCCGAGCGGGCGGCCGCGCTCAGCGCGTTCCTGGCGGGCGATGCGGGTCCGCTGGCCGAACAGGCCCGCCCGGACGCGGAGTCGGCGGCCGCGCGCGAGAACGCGCGGGCGGTGTACACGGCGGTGCTGTGCAACGACGCCGCCTGGCCCGCCTCGTGGGAGACCTGGGACCGCGACAACACCGAACTGGCCCGCCGGGCGCCCTTCGAGACCTGGGCCAACGCCTTCCTGAACCTGCCGTGCGCGTACTGGCCCGTCCACGAGCGGCAGCGGCCGGTGGCGGTCGGCGCACCGCCGGCCCCGGCCGGCGCGCGGTCGGCGGCGCTCCCCCGCACGCTGATCGTCGCGGCCGAGCGGGACGGGGCCACCCCGTACCCGGGTGCGCTGGAGCTCCAGCGCCGGCTCGGCGACCGGGCCGCGCTGGTCACGGAGAAGGGGGCGGGTGCCCACGGAGTGGTCGGCGGACGCAATGACTGCGTGGACCGCCATGTGGAGCGGTACTTGCTGACGGGTGACACCTCAGGATGGCGTGTCACGTGTGCGCCGCATCCGGAGCCCGCACCGGTGTCGCTGGACGACCGGGCAGCACGAGGCCCCCGGAAGGTACCCAGGGCTCTGCTGCCGCCAGTCGTCTGAACTTCCGGGCGGGATCTCCGGCTGCGTCGTTTCGGGGGTCAGGCCGTCATCCGGACCAGCCTCCCGATCCACCGGAGGCCGCTCCCCAGTCAAGAGAGCGTCTTCCGGTTCCTTCCCCCCAGGGGAGGTATCAGGCGAGTCCGGCCACCAGATCGGCGACGGACTTGCGGCGCCCGGTGTAGAAGGGCACCTCCTCGCGGACGTGCATACGGGCCTCGGAGGCGCGCAGGTGACGCATGAGGTCGACGATGCGGTACAGCTCGTCGGCCTCGAAGGCCAGCATCCACTCGTAGTCGCCCAGCGAGAAGGAGGCGACGGTGTTGGCCCGGACGTCCGGGTAGCCGCGGGCCATCTTGCCGTGGTCGGCGAGCATGCGGCGGCGGTCCTCGTCGGGCAGCAGGTACCAGTCGTAGGAGCGCACGAAGGGGTAGACGCTGACGTAGTCGCGCGCGACCTCGTCGGCCAGGAAGGCCGGGATGTGCGACTTGTTGAACTCGGCCGGGCGGTGCAGGGCCATGTTCGACCACACCGGCTCCAGCGCGCGGCCGAGCTTCGTACGGCGGAAGAGGTTGTACGCGGTCTGCAGCTCGTCCGAGGTCTCGGCGTGCCACCAGATCATGATGTCCGCGTCGGCGCGCAGGCCGGAGACGTCATAGGTGCCGCGGACGGTGATGTCCTTGGCGGCCAGCTGGTCGAACAGCTCCTGGACCTCGTCGGCATAGCCGGCGCGGTCAGCGTCGAGACTGGGGAGAACGTCCTTCAGCTTGAAGACGGACCACAGGGTGTAGCGGATGACCTCGTTGAGGTCCTTCGCCTTCTTCCCCGCGTTGGGAATCTTCTCTGGTGCAGTCATGTGTCCATTGTCCCGTGTGCTGATCAGTGGTCGGTGCCAGGGGTGCCTTACGCGGAACTCGCGGCAAACGTGGCCTTCACCACGTCGGCGGCCCTCGCGGCGCTCGCGATGCACGCCGGGATGCCCACGCCGTCGTACAGCGCCCCGCACACCGCCAGACCTGGCAGGGCCGCGACGGCGGACCGGATCCGCTCCACCCGGGCCAGGTGGCCCACCGGGTACTGGGGCAGTCCCGCGTCCCAGCGGGTGACGGTGGAGGCGAGGGGCCGGGCCGCCAGGCCCACGGCCTCGCCGAGGTCGCGCAGCGAGACGTCCACCAGCTCGGAGTCCTCGCGCCCCAGGTCGCCCTCGTCGCCGTACCGGCCGACCGAGGTACGCAGCAGGAAGAGCTCGGGATCGGCCCCGGCCCAGGCCCACTTGTTGCTGGAGAAGGTGGAGGCCTTGACGGTCCGCCCGTCGACGGGGGGTACGAGGAACCCGCTGGCGCCGCCGTCGGTGATCGCGGCGGGCAGCTCGGAGCGGCGGAAGGCCATCGTCACCAGGGCCATGGAGGCGTACTCGACGCTGCGCAGCTCGGTGGCCGCGGCCGGCGCGAGCGCCTCCAGCAGCCGGGCGGCGGGCCCGGCCGGCAGCGCCAGGACCACGGCGTCGGCGTCGATCGCCGCCGCGTCGGTGACGACCTTCCAGCCCCCGGCCGTACGCAGGAGCCCGCGGACCGGGGTACCGGTGGAGATCCGCGCCCCGGCCGCCCGGCAGGCCTCGGCCACGGCCAGGGGGAGCCGGCCGATGCCGCCGTCGATGCCGGAGAAGACGGGCCGGGCTGCCTGCCCGGCCTGTTGCGCGGCCGCCCGGACCTGCAGTTCCCGTACGCCCTCGCCCAGCGAGGCGTGCCTGCGGGCTGCTTCGAAGAGCTGCGGGACGGCGGCGCGCATGGAGATGCGGTAGGCGTTGCCGGCGTAGACCCCGCCGAGGAGGGGCTCCACCAGGCGGTCGACGACCTCGTGGCCGAGGCGGGCGGCCACGTACTCGCCCACGGCGACGTCCTCGCCGATCTCGGTGGGCGCCAGCTCGCGTTCCGCCTCGATCCGGGCCAGCCCCTCGGCGGAGAGCACCCCGGTGGCGGCGAGCGGGGCCAGGTCGCCGGGGACGCCCATGACGTGGCCGCGCGGCATGGGCCGCAGCGCCCCGCGGGTCCACAGGTGGGCGGTGGCGGTGGCGGGCGGCTGGAGGGCCTCGCCGAGGCCCACGGCCCGGGCCAGTTCCAGGGCTTCGGGCCGGCGGGCGAGCACGGATTCG
>NZ_LFML01000021.1 GCF_001044425.1 Streptomyces roseus | reverse complement strand
CGCGAGGGTCTCCAGGTTTGTCGTCACACACAAACCAACGAGACCCTCGCTTCATGCGCCCAAGGACTTCGGACTTACTCGTCTAGGACGCGTTCCGGGGCTTGCGGCCGGTGAAGGACCGCGACCGGGGGCGGGGCCGGTGCGGGAGGGGCGGGAGCCAGGAGCGGGCGTCGCGGGCCTGGGTGAACAGGGCTTCGACGTCCGGGGGTTTGAGGGTGACCGGGGCGGACGCCAGGTGCGCCGCGGCCGTCGCCGGTTCCAGGACGCGGATGTCGCGGACCGTCGGGGCCACCTCGACGCGCGAGGCGTCGACCAGGGCCAGGGCCGGCAGCACCGGGGCCGCGAGCGCCCGGGTGGCCGCCGCGGCCGCCCGGCGTATCCAGCGCGGGTCCGGGCGCGGCTCGGTGCGGCCCACCGTCAGCAGCAGGTCCCCGACGGCCGCGCGCTGCCTGCGCCCCGGGAGCGTGCGCACGCAGAAGATCCCCGCCGGGCCCACGAGCAGGTGGTCGATGCGGCCGAGGCCCGGGAGCGGGACGCCGTGCAGGACCCGCCAGCCCTCCGGCTCCAGGGAGTCGAGGAGGTCGCCCATCCGCTGCTGCGCCGTCAGGTCCTGGCGGATCCGGTGCCGGATCCGGGTGCCCGCCGAGCCGTGTTCCAGTTCGCCCAGCAGGAGTTCGCCGGGGCGGTTCGGGGCCAGGTCCTCGTCCGGCGGGAGGGCGAGTCTGCGCAGGTCGGCCGGTGAGGGCACCGGCGGCGGACCGACCGTGAACGGGCCGGCGATGTACGGGCGCAACGCCGCCACGACCGCTTCGCGGTGCTGGTCGGCGAGCACGCTGATCCGGTTGGTCTGCCGGTCGTACCAGGCCACCGCCTGGCCGTCGGGCAGGTTGACGTAGAGCCGGCCGCGGCCGGGGCGGCCGCTCGGAAGCACCTTGAGTCCCCGCATGGACCTCACCCCCCGCCGTACATGGGAGCAGCCCGGACGGCTCCCGGCAATCCCCCGGCGGAGTTCTCGGCCGTGTAACAGCTTCTACGGAACTCCGCCGGGTTCCTGTTACAAGTTCATCGCCGTGCCGACACAGCGGACTCCTAGGTTTGTCGCACCTGGACCGGACCGAAGGACTTCCCGTGAGCACCGTCGACCGCCGCACTCTCGTACGAGCCGCCGCAGTGACCGTCTGCGCCGGAACCCTCCTCGCACTGCCCGCCGCTGCCGCCCTCGCCGAGGGGGTGCCCGCCGCGGCGGCGGCGCGCTCCGCGGGTGCGCCCCGGACCCTGGTCAAGAGCGTCGCCCTCGCGGACGGCCTGTCCAAGGCGAACGTCTACCGGGTCGCCGCGGGCGGCTTCCAGGCGGACATCCTGGGTGCCGACGGCGCCCGGGCCGCCACCTTGACCAGCCGTGACGGCATGGCCGGTTTCGGCGGCTCCGGCCCGCTCCACGCGGCGCTCCAGCCCGACGGCCGGCTCTCCTCCTGGGTGGGTGAGACGGGATCCGCGGCCGGCCACACCGCCACGGCGGTGTCCGACGGGTACAAGACCGGGGTCCGCGACGGCCGGGTCGTGCGGGCTTCGGCCGGGCACGCCCGCACGCTCGCCGGCGGAACCCTGGACACGCTGGCCGAAGGGCCGGGCGACGGCGTCCTGCTGCTGGCCGCGGGCGGCGGCATCGCGGCCGTGGGCGCGGCCGGGCTCGGCTTCGCCATGCTGCGCCGGGGCCGGACCGAGGGCTGAGCCCCGAGACCGCACAAGATCATCCCGAACCGGTCATATCTCCGCATAAGGTTAGGATGCGCCGATGAGGGGGCGCCGTGTCCGTGGAGAGGAGGCCGAGTCGGCTGTGCGTACGTTGACCTGCCCGGTCCCCGCCTCCCGGGCCCGCTCGCGACCCCGTTCCCGCGCCGCCCTGCTCGCCCTCCCGCTGGTCTCGCTGCTGCTCCTGCTCGCGGGGTGCGGTGACGCCGGCGGGCTGGTGGCCGCCGGTCCGACCCCGACCGCCAGCGGGCCCGTACACCTGTGGCCCTCGCACCGGGGCGCGACCGTTCCGCCCGCCGAGCCCGGGGGCGCGCCCCCGGAATACGTGCAGGGGCTGGCCCGCGTGACGGACCAGAACGTGCACGGGGTCGATCCGGTGGCCCTCGTCCAGGCGGAGCTGGCCGCCCACCCGAACACCGACGTCGGGCCGGACGGGATGCCCCCGGAGACCGTCGCCGCGGTCAAGGCCTGCGGGAAGGCTGGGCAGTCGCCCGGGACGTGCCCGGTGCTGGCCCCGTACTACCGGGACCTGACGGGCAACGGGCTCGACGAGCTCGTCGTCGGCATCGAACTGCCGGACCGGATGCTGTCCGTACGGGCCTACACCGCGGATCCGGACGGGCGCCTCAACCGGATCATGGCGACGACGCAGACCGTCGTCGCCGTGGAACTGGCGGGACAGGACGTGGTCCTGCGGGTGCCGAGCGGCCATCCGGGCTACGAGCTGATCACCGCGTGGTCCTGGGACGAGAAGCAGCGGACGATGCTGCCGACGCGCGAGCAGATCGTACGGCTGCCGGGCACGGCGCAGAACCCGGCCGCACCGGCCCCGCAGCAGCCGTCCGCCGAGGCGGCCCCGTGAGGTGGCTGCGGCGCCGGCTTCCCGCGTGGACGGCCACGCTGACCTGGAAGTCCGGGCTGTTCATCGTGGTCATGTGCTGCTCGCTCGCGGCCGTGCTCGGCGCGCTGGTGCACGTGCAGGTCACCCGGCAGACCGTCGCCGCGGCGCGGGACAAGGCCCTGGAGCGGCTCCAGGACGTCTCCCGCGACTACGAGGCGGGTGAGGCACTGCGGCCCGGCGCCGGCATCGACCCGGCGGGACTGCCGCCGGAGCTGCGGGCCATGGCCCTGACCGGTCAGCGCGCGACGATGGTGGCCGAGTACCGGGGCCGGCCGACGATGTGGGCCGCGGCCCCGGCGGACGGCAAGGTACTGGCAGCGGCCGTGGACTACTCGCAGAGCGCGCGCACGATCAACGGCCTGGACAACGCCATCATCGGCTCGTCCCTGCTCGCCATCGGCGGGACGCTGCTGGTGGGCGCCTTCGCGGTGACCCGGGTGACGCGGCGGCTGCACCAGACGGCAGGCGTGGCCCGGCGGATCACGCGGGGCGACCTGGACGCGCGCGTGGACGATCCGCGCACCCACGATCCCGAGCGGCACCAGGACGAGGTGGCGACCGTGGCCGGAGCCCTCGACACGATGGCCGGGACCTTGCAGGCGAAACTGCTGAGCGAGCAGCGGTTCACGGCGGACGTCGCCCACGAGCTGCGCACTCCGCTGACGGGCCTGGTGGCGGCTTCGGAGCTGCTGCCGGAGGGGCGGGCGACGCAGATGGTCCGGGAGCGGGTGCGCACCATGCGCGGACTGACCGAGGACCTGCTGGAGATCTCGCGGCTGGACTCGGGGCGCGAGGTGGTGGAGACGGACCTGCACCAGCTGGGTCGCCTCGCGCGGCGGGTGGTGCGGGCCTCCGGTACGCGGACGGAGGTGGTGGTCCTCCGGGACGCGCACGTGGAGACGGACCGGCGCAGGCTGGAGCGGGTGCTGGGGAACCTGGTGGCCAACGCGCACAAGCACGGGCGGGAGCCGGTGGTGCTGGCGGTGGACGGCCCGGTGATGACCGTACGGGACCACGGCGACGGGTTCCCGGAGTACCTGATGGCGCACGGCCCGCAGCGGTTCCGGACCAGCGGCGTGGGCACGGGCAAGGGCCACGGGCTGGGGCTGACCATCGCGGTGGGCCAGGCGGAGGTGATCGGCGCGCGCCTGGAGT
This sequence comes from Streptomyces roseus, assembly GCF_001044425.1. Lineage (GTDB taxonomy): Bacteria > Actinomycetota > Actinomycetes > Streptomycetales > Streptomycetaceae > Streptomyces > Streptomyces roseus. Next base: position 7,323 of record NZ_LFML01000021.1, on the reverse strand, counting down.
TCCGGGCCGCGCCCGGCGGCGGGGCGCTGGCCGTCCTGACCCTCCCCGGGCCCGCGCCGGACACGGTTTAGGCGGAGTCCTCCCCCGGCGGGGTCCGCGGCATCGGCTTCGTCTTCGTCCAGGGCCAGCGGAGCGCGGGCTTGCGGCCGGAGGGGGTGTACGTGTACTTCCAGCCCTTCTGGAGGTGCAGCCGCTTCGAATGGCCCGACGGGACCCGCTCGTACACCAGGACGGTCGGGGGGCCGCCGTCGGCCGCCGGGACCGGGATCTCGTACCACTTTGGCGGGTGGCCGGTGGGGCCGAGGAGGATCGGCAGGACCCGCCCGTCCATCGGACCGCCCTCGAAGGGCGTGCTTTCGCTTCTCACCCCACCAGTGTCACAGCAGGTGGGCGGCCTCGGAGACCACCGGGATCACGCGGCGGGCCAGGACGCCGACCGGGCCGTCGGCCGATTCCAGGGCGAGCGCGGCGCGCGCCGCGGCGGCCGTCTCCGGGTCGGTGGCCGCGGTCGCCGTCAGGAGGGCTATGAACTGGTCGACCAACCAGTCGCGCAGGGCCGAGACCTCCGGCTGCTTGCCCTCGTCGATCCAGATCAGGGAGGCTCCCTCGACCGCGGTGATCCAGGTGCGGACCATCATCCGCAGCCGCGGGCCGGGGGCCGGGACGGCCAGGTGGTAGAGGATCTGCTGGGCCGCGGCCCGGCGGATGCCGTCCACCGTGGCCGTCGTACGGGAGGTCTCGACGACGCTTCCGCCCTGGAGGAGGGCCGAGAAGCCGGCGTCGTGCTCGTCGACGAAGGCCAGGTAGCGGTCGAGCGCGCGGGAGAGGCGCTGGGTGAGCGGTCCGGCCTGGGGTTCGGCGAAGCACTGCTCCAGCAGGTCGGCCGCCGAGCGCAGGGCGGCCTCGTACAGCTGCTGCTTCCCGCCCGGGAAGTAGCGGTAGACCAGAGGCCGCGAGACGCCCGCCGCCTCGGCGACGTCGTCGAGCGAGACCTCCTCCGGGGCCCGGTGCGCGAACAGCGACAAGGCGGCGTCGAGGAGCTGGGCCCGCCGCTCCTCGACGCTCAGCCTGCGGTAGGCGCGTACGGTCGTCATGCCCGCAGGGTAGCCCCGAAACAGCCGGTTCAGGCGAGGAGTCCCGAGCTCTTCCAGAGCCTGCGGCCGACCCCGCGCAGGACGCCGATGTCGTCGAGGAAGTCCGTGAGCCGCTTGGCGCCCGTCTGCATCACCTCGCGCCGGTGGCCGCTCGCCTGGACCTGGGCGAGGGCTTCGCGCCGGTCGAGACCGACGTTCTCGTAGACCTTCGGGTTGACGAAGGCCAGCGAGAAGACGCGGGCGGCCTGGCCGCAGCTGACGCGGGTCAGCTCCTGCTCCCAGCGCGGGGCGGTCAGCATCTGGCGGCGCAGTTCCTCGCGGGCGTAGCGGACGTGCCGGGCCTCCTCGATGACGTGGATGCGGGTGACCCCGCGCACGAGGGGCTGGATGCGCTCGTCGGGGAAGGTGAGGCGCTGCATCCAGTCGAGGATCTCCTCGCCGAGGAGGGTGCAGGCGAAGGAACCGGGGGTGGTGGAGACGGTCTTGAGGATGCGGGCGAGGTTGTGGTTGGTGCGCGAGACCGGGTAGGCGGGGGCCCCGGCCTTCTGGATCATGCGGGCGAACATCATGGAGTGGCGGCACTCGTCGGCTATCTCGGTGAGCGCGTACCGGACGTGGTTGCTGGTCAGGGACTTGTCGTAGATGTGCCGGACCATCAGCTGCATCAGGATGATCTCGAACCAGATGCCGAGCGACCCGAGCGCCGCCGCCTCGTGGCGGGAGAGGTCGATGCGCTGCTCCTCGCCCATCTTCTTCCACAGCGGGGTGTCGTAGAGGGAGAGCAGCTCGGGCGGCCAGTAGTACTTGCCGTCGACGGGCGGGGCGTCCCAGTCGAGTTCCTTGTCGGGGTCGAAGGAGTGCTTGGCCGAGGATTCGAGCAGTCGCGCCGCGATCTCTTCGCGGTCCTTGAGGAGGCCGAGCGCGTCCTGCAGCGCGCCTCGATCGGTCACGGTGGTCATGGCTTCGGATACCTCGCTCATCGGGTTACCGGCGGTCGCTACTTATGAGACTGCTTGTCAGCAAGACCGTCAATCCCCTGCGCACGACTTGTTGACCCCGTGTCTACCAACGTGTGACGCTGCCAACCATCCAGTCCTGTACGGAAGTACACGAGCCGAGGGGGCGTCAGTGTCGACGCACGAGCTCTACACCAAGGACCCGGGCGCGGCGACCTGGCAGGTCCCGGCCTCCGGCGCGGCGCGCTTCAGCTGGGAGGCCATGTACGTCGGCCAGGAGGGCGGCTCGGGCCGCGAGCGGCTCCTGGCCCTCTACCAGAAGGGCAAGGACAAGCAGTGGGACGGCGCCAAGCGCATCGACTGGGAGCTGGAGGTGGACCCGTACAACCCGCTCGGCACGCCGGACGAGGCGCTGACCCTGTACGGCACCCGGCACTGGTCCAAGCTCACCGAGAAGGACAAGGGCGAGCTGCGCCGGCACTACACCGCCTGGAACTTCAGCCAGTTCCTCCACGGTGAGCAGGGCGCGATGGTGTGCGCGGCGCGGATCGTGGAATCGGTGCCCGACCTGGACGCGAAGTTCTACTCCGCGACCCAGACCATGGACGAGGCCCGGCACGCCGAGATCTTCGGCCGCTTCCTGCACGAGAAGGTCGGGATGGTCTACCCGATCAACGACAACCTCCAGGCGCTGCTCGGCGACACCCTGCGCGACTCCCGCTGGGACATGCCCTACCTGGGGATGCAGGTGCTCATCGAGGGGCTGGCCCTGGCGGCCTTCGGGATGATCCGCGACACGACCGACAAGCCGCTGCCCAAGCAGATCCTGGCGTACGTGATGCAGGACGAGGCCCGGCACGTGGCCTTCGGACGGATGGCGCTGCGGGACTACTACAGGCAGCTGACGGACGCCGAGCTGCGCGAGCGCGAGGAGTTCGTGATCGAGGGCTGCCACCTGATGCGCGACCGGCTGCGCGGGGTGGAGGTGCTGGAGAACTTCGGCATCTCCCGCAAGGAGGCCGAGGAGTTCAGCGAGCAGTCGGAGTTCCTGCACCTGTTCCGGAAGCTGCTGTTCAGCCGGATCGTGCCGTGCGTGAAGGACATCGGGCTGTGGGGCGGGCGGCTGCAGAAGGCGTACCTGGACATGGGCGTCTTCGAGATGGGCGACTCCAACCTGGACCTGCTGATGAGCCAGGACGAGGAGATCGCCGAGGCACTGGACCGCGAACGCTTCGCGGCGGAGGAGGCGGACCGGGTGGCGGAGGTGGAGGCCGCGATCGCCGAGGGGGCGGATCCCGCCTGAGGGTTCCGTCAGCGCTTCGCCGGTGCGGCGAGCGCGGCCTCCATCACCGCCCGGGCGATCGGGGCCGCCGCGCCGTTTCCGCTGATGTCCCCGCGGCGCGCCTCGGCGTCCTCGACGACCACCGCCACCGCCACCCCGGGCAGCGGCGCGTCCTGCGCCTTGGCCCAGCCGATGAACCACGCGTACGGGGTGCCCGCGTTCCCCACCCCGTGCTGGGCGGTGCCGGTCTTGCCGCCCACCACCGCGCCCGGGATCGCGGCGTTGTGCCCGGTGCCGTTCTCCACCACCGCCACCATCATCTCCTGCAACCGCAGGGCCGTCGCCGGGCTCATCGCCCGGCCCAGGCCGTGCGGGCGCCCGCGCCGGACCTGGTCCCCGTCGTCCTGGGTGGTCCGCTCGACCAGGTACGGGGAGGGGAGCTCGCCCCCGCCGGCGACCGCCGCCGCCACCATCGCCATCTGCAGCGGCGTGGCCCGCGTGTTGAACTGCCCGATCGAGGAGAGCGCCAGCTGGTCCGGGCTCATGTCGGTGTCGAAGTTGGACCGGGACACCCAGGCCGGCACCCGCAGCCCCTCCTCGTTGAAGCCGAACCGGCGCGCCGCGTCCACCATCGCGCGCAGTCCGACCCGCACCCCGATCTTCGCCATCACCGTGTTGCAGGACCACTGCACCGCCTCCGCCATCGAGGCGTCCTGGCAGCCGCTGCCCGCGTTCGGCAGCAGGGTGTTGGTGCCGGGCAGCGGGTAGGGGTCGGGGGTCTGCGTGGGCGCGTCCACATCGGCGACCACGCCCGCGTCCAGGGCCGCGGCCGCCGTCACGATCTTGAAGGTGGAGCCTGGCGGGTACGTCTCCCGCAGCGCCCGGTTCAACATCGGCCGGGCGGGGTCAGCGTTCAGCCGGGCCCAGGCCGCCTTGACGGGCCCGCCGGTGCCGGAGAGTTCCGCCGGATCGTACGAGGGGCTGCTGACCAGCGCGAGGATCCGGCCGGTGGCGGGCTCCAGGGCGACCGCGGCTCCGCGCCGGCCCGCGAGCCCGGTGTAGGCGGCCCGCTGCACGCCGGCCCGCACGGTCGTCTCCGCGTTCCCGCCGGAGGGGCGGCCGCGGGCGAGTTCGTACCAGAGCGGGAAGGCGGAGAGCCCCGGATCGGTGCCGGCGAGGATCGCGTCCTCGGCGCGCTCCAGCAGGCTGGTCCCGTACGTCTGCGAGGAGAACCCGGTGACCGGCGCGTAGAGCGGGCCGTTCTCGTACGTCCGCTCGTAGCGCAGCAGTTGCCCGCTGTCCCGGGAGCCGGTGACGGGCCGGCCGTCGACCAGGATGTCCCCGCGGGGCTCGGCGTAGCGCTCGACGGCGGGCCGCTTGTTGGCCGGGTTGGCCCCGTACGCGGCGGCCTCCCATACCTGCACGCGGGCCACGTTGACGAGCAGGGCGGCGAGCAGCAGGGCGCAGAAGCACGCGCACCAGCGGATGTAGCGGATCACGCGGCGGCCTCCTCGGGGGGACGCGGCCTGCGGGCGCTGTCGCCGAGGCGGACGAGCAGCGCGACGATGACCCAGTTGGTGACGACGGAGGAGCCGCCCTGGGCGAGGAAGGGCATGGCCATGCCGGTGAGCGGGATCAGCCCGGTGACTCCCCCGGCGATGACGAACACCTGGAGCGCGACGATCGAGGCGAGCCCGGTGGCGAGCAGGCGCCCGAAGGGGTCGCGCAGCGCGAGCCCGGCGCAGAAGCCCCGGTGGACCAGGAGTCCGTAGAGCAGCAGGATCGCGGTGATCCCGACGAGGCCGAGCTCCTCGCCGGCGGTGGCGAGGATGAAGTCCGACTTGGCGGCGAAGCCGATGAGGAAGGACTGGCCGTGGCCGAGTCCGGCGCCGAGGAGTCCGCCCGCGGCGAAGGCGAAGAGGGACTGGGCGAGCTGTCCGGGGCCCTCGCCCCTGTCGATGGAGGCGAAAGGATTCAGCCAGTCCTCGACCCGGCTGTGCACGTGCGGCTCGAAGGTGCCGACCGCGTACGCGCCGACGGCGGCGAGCAGCAGCCCGATCGCGATCCACCCGATCCGGCCGGTGGCGGTGAACAGCATGATCACGAACAGTCCGAAGAACAGCAGCGAGGTCCCCAGGTCCCGTTCCAGGACGAGCAGTCCGACGCTGAGCAGCCAGATCGTGAGGATCGGCCCGAGCACCCTGCCGGGCAGCAGGCGCAGCTTCCAGAACAGCCGTCGCCCGGTGAGCGCGAGGGCGGTGCGGTTGGCGGCCAGGTAGGCGGCGAAGAAGACGGCGAGCAGGATCTTGGCGAACTCCCCGGGCTGGAAGGAGAGCCCGGCGAACCGGATCCAGATGTGGGCGCCGTTGACGGCCGGGAAGAACACGGGGACGAGCATCAGCGCGAGGGCGGCGGCCACCGAGAGGTACGCGTACTTCTGCAGCACGCGGTGGTCGCGCAGCACCACGACGACGAGGACGAACAGCGCCACCCCCAGGGCCGACCAGCGCAGTTGGCCGCCGGCGGTGGGGTGGGTGGGCGTGGTCGCGTCGAGGCGCTGGATCAGGACCAGGCCCAGGCCGTTGAGCAGCACGGCGATGGGCAGGACGAGTGGATCGGCGTACGGGGCGCGGAAGCGGACGGCGAGGTGGGCGAGCAGGGCCGCCCCGGCGAGCCAGGCGGCATAGCGGCCCGCGGGCTCGGGGGTGCGGCCGGCGGTGGCGAGGGCGACGCAGTGGTGGCCGAGGACGCAGATGAGGACGGCTCCGGCGAGGAGCGTCAGCTCGACGCCTCTGCGCTTGGGCGCCGAGCCGTCGGGGGGCGGGGGCGGCGCGGGCTCCGCCACCTCTGCCGTCAGAGCGGTCATATCGGAAACGTAGCAAGCGGACGGATGGTATGTCCGCTTATGTCATAGAGTGCCGAGGAGTAGTCAGAATCGGTCACGAGTGGGAGCGGCGAGACATGGGACCAGTGGAATTCATCGTCCTGGCCTTCCCGGAGGAGCAGCTGCGGGTACCGGCCGTCGAAGCCGTGATGGGGCTGCGCAAGGCGGGGGTCGTACGGCTGATCGACGGGCTCGTGGTCACGAAGACGGCGGGGGGCGAGGTGCTGGCGGCGGAGTTCGACGCGTTCATGGAGTTGCAGGGGCTGCTGCGGCACCGGGAGGCCGCCCGACTGATCGGGGCGGAGGACGTCGAGGAGTCGGCGCGGCTGCTGGAACGGGGCAGCTGCGCGCTGCTGCTGCTCGTGGAACACGTATGGGCCGAGGACGCGGCGATCGCCGTACGGGCGGCGGGCGGGCGCATCGCGGGCTCGGTCCGGATCCCGCCGGAGCGGACGGAGGCGGCCTGATGTTCATCCGCCCGATCGGCACGCGAGTGGAACCGGCCGACCGCCCCACCGGCCGCCCCCTCCTCCGGGGCCTCCTGTCCCGGGCGACGGGGACCGGGGCGGCCGTCCCGGAAGCGCCCGCACCCGAGTCGGGGACGACCGGGGCGCCGGGCCCCCCGGCCCGGACGAGCACCGCTCCCCCGGACGCCGCTCCCCCGGGCACCCCGCACCAGGGCCTGGCCTCGGAACTGGCGCAGCTGGCGAACCTGGCCCGCGAGGGCCTGCTCACGCCGCAGGAGTTCAAGGAAGCGAAGGCCCGCCTCCTGCAGTCCTGACGCCCCGCCCCCGGCTCGCCCCCGGCCCCGGCTCCGGCCGCGCTGGGCCGGACGGGTGGGTGTGCGGAAACGGCCGTCTCGGGTGGGGGATTTGTCATACCGGGCGTGGCAGCATCGGCCGCCTGGAGGTGAACCCATGTCACGCCGCGTGCTCCGTGCCGCCTGCATCGCCGCCCTGTTCGTCTCGGCCGGTCCGCTCCCCGTCACCCACACCGGGGCCCTGCCCGGGTTCCCGGCGGACCCGGTCGCTGCCACGACCCCGCACACCCGCGCCACGGCGGAAGCCGCCGCCCGCCAGGCCGCCGCCCCGCGCCGGAGCCCGGCCG
>NZ_LFML01000020.1 GCF_001044425.1 Streptomyces roseus | reverse complement strand
GACGCGCCCGGCGGCGCCACCGCCCGGCGGGAGCTCCCCGCGGCGGACGCCCGGACCCGCCGGGGTCCCCTCCCGGCAGAGACGGCCGACACCGCGGACGCCGCGGACACCGCAGCCGCGGCCGCCGCCGACGCCGCGAGCGCCACCGCCGCTCAGGGGCCCGGCGCCGGGGCGGCCGGGGGGGCCGAGGCGCTCCAGGGGCTCGGCGTGGGGCAGTTGCTCGCGCGGCTGCAGGGGCTCTACCGGGAGGCCGAAGCCGCCGCCGAGGCGTACAAGGCCACCGAGGTCGCGCTCAAGGAGGGGCAGGACGAGGAGCGCCGGCTCAGCGCCGAGCTCGCCAAGGCCCGTACCGCCCTCGGCGCCGAGAGGGCCGCCGCCGGCCGGGTGGCCCGGGCCCAGTACCAGGGCGCCGGCGGGATCTCCCCGTACGCCCGCATGCTGCTCACCGGCGACCCCCAGGCCGCCCAGGACCAGCGGCGCATCGCCGCCCGCGAGGGCGCCCGCCGGGCCGGGGTACTGGCCCGCCTCACCCGCACCGAGCGCCGCGCCGACCTCCTCGCCACCGCCGCCCGCACCACCCTCGACGCCCGCCAGACCCTGACCGCCCAGCGCAGGCGGAACAAGCAGCAGGTCGAGCTCAAGCTCAGGCAGGTCGAGCGGGTCCTCGCCTCGCTCACCCCCGACCAGCTCGCCCGGCTCGGCACCCGCGAGGCCGCCGACACCGCCACCGCGCAGCGCGAGCTGCTGGCGTCCGGCCGGCTCGCCGCCACCCCCCGTACGCCCACGGCCGCCGGGGGCGCCGCCCTGACCTACGCCACCGAGCAGCTCGGCAAACCGTACGTCTGGGGCGCCGAGGGCCCCGCGTCCTTCGACTGCTCCGGGCTCACCTCGCAGGCCTGGGCGCACGCGGGCCGCGCCATCCCCCGGACCAGCCAGGAGCAGTGGGCGCGGCTCCCCAAGGTGCCCCTCGACGAACTGCGCCCCGGCGACCTGGTGGTCTACTTCCCCTCGGCCACCCACGTGGCCCTGTACGTCGGTGACGGCAAGGTGATCCAGGCCCCGCGACCCGGCGCGAGGGTCAAGGTGTCCCCCATCGCCGCGAACCCGCTGCTCGGCGCCGTACGGCCCGACCCGGACGCGGCCCCGCTCGCCCAGTTCACCGCTCCGCCCCTGCCGCGGACCCCGGAGGGCGGCGACACCGGCTACTCCGCCGACACCGGCTATTCCGCCTCGGGTGCTCCGGAGCCCGCCGAGGGGCCGGCCGAGGACACGACCTCGTCCAAGTAGTCCTGCGCGTCCTCGGGGTCGTAGAAGTACGTGTCGAAGTCGGCCGGGTTGTCGAAGCCGTTGGCGAAACGGTCCGCCACCGGCTGGAGCTGCCCGGCCGCCCCGATCAGGTTCAGCACGTGCTCCGGCGGGACGCCCAGCATCGCGTTCGTCCACTGGGTCACCGGCTTGCCCGTCGTGAACCAGAACTTGTCGAAGGTGGCCTTCATCCACCCCTCGTCGAACGGCTTGTCCCCGTGCATCAGGATCGACGACAGGTAGGAGGCCGCGCACTTGGACGCCGAGTTCGAGCCCTGGCCGGTGATCGGGTCGTTCGCGACGACCACGTCGGCGACGCCCAGGACCAGCCCGCCGCCCGGAAGCCGCCCGATCGGGTTGCGGACGACCGGCGCGTACCGGCCGGCCAGCGTGCCGCCCGCGTCCGTCAGCTCCACCTTCGCCGCCCGCGCGTACTCCCACGGCGTGAACTTCTCCATCAGTTCCAGCGTGAGCGCCAGGTGTTCGGCCGGGTCGCCGACCCCCTGGAACACGTCGAGCGGGCCGCCCGGAAGCCCCTCCCAGAACAGGATGTCCGCGCGCCCCGACGTCGTCAGCGTCGGCATCACGAACAGTTCGCCCACGCCCGGCACGAGGTTGCAGCGCACCGCTTCCGTCTCGGGGTGCTCGGGGCGCGGCGCGAGCCCGTGCACGTACGAGACGGCCAGCGCGCGCTGGGGCGCGTCGTACGGGGAGCGCGCCGCGTCCCGGCCGAACATCGACACCAGCTCGCCCTTGCCGGCGGCGACGAGCACCAGGTCGTACGCACGGGAGAAGTAGTCCAGGTCGGCGACGGACGCGCCGTGGATCACCAGCTGTCCGCCGCGCTGCACGAAGACGTCGAGCCAGCCGGCCATCTTCACACGCTGGTCGACGGACTGGGCGTACCCCTTGAGACGGCCGAGCCAGTCGACCGGGCGCGAACCGTCCGGGGCGGCGACCGAGACGCCGACGCCCTCGATCCGCGGGGCCTGGCGCTCCCAGAAGCCGAGCGCGAGGTCGCGCTCGTGCCGCAGCGCCGTGTCGAACATGACCTGCGTGGACATGACCCGCCCGGTGCGGATCTCGTCCGCCGTCCGGTTGGACATGAGGGTGATCTCGAACCCCTTCGCCTGAAGGCCGAGGGCGAGCTGGAGACCGGACTGGCCGGCCCCCACGACGAGTATCTTGCGCATGTCACGTTCTCGATTCGGAGGTGCGGTTCGGCGTTCGGCGTTCGGCCTGCCGCGTCCGGTGGGACGCGTTCGGCGTTCGGCTCTTCTACGGTTCCGGCGTGGCGTCCAGCGCGTGGCCCACCAGCGTCGCCAGGGACTCGACGACCGTGTCCCGGCGCCGCGCGTCCATGATCAGCACCGGCACGTGCGGCGGAATGGCCAGCGCCTCCCGCACGTCCTCGGGCTCGTACGCGTCCGAGCCCTCGAAGTGGTTCACGGCGACCGCGTACGGGAGGCCGCAGCTCTCGAAGTAGTCGAGTGCCGGGAAGCAGTCGCGCAGCCGGCGCGTGTCGGCCAGCACGATGCCGCCGATGGCGCCGCGCACCAGGTCGTCCCACATGAACCAGAACCGCTTCTGGCCCGGCGTCCCGTACACGTACAGCACGAGGTCGTCGGCGAGGGTGACGCGGCCGAAGTCCATCGCGACGGTGGTGGTGCTCTTGTCCGGGGTGCCGGACAGGTCGTCCGTCGGGGCGCTCGCCTGGGTCATCACCGCCTCGGTGCGCAGCGGGGCGATCTCGGAGACGGAGGACACGAAGGTGGTCTTGCCGACTCCGAAGCCGCCCGCGACCAGCACCTTGACGGCGACGGGGGCGCGGGAGCGGTCGTACTGCCAGGGCTGGACGGGCTCGTCCGCGAGGGCCTGGGCGCAGGCGGGCGGGTCAGAGACTGCGAAGACCACTGAGCACCCTTTCCAGCAGCGCGCGTTCGGGGCGGCCGGGGCCGTGCCCGGTCCCGTAGACGCGTATCCGCCCCTGGTCGGCGAGGTCGCTGACCAGGACGCGGACCACTCCGAGCGGCAGCTTCAGCAGCGCGGATATCTCGGCGATGGTGCGCATGCGGCGGCAGACCTCGACGATGGCCGGCATCTCGGGCATGCGGTCCTCGGGCTCGGGCCGCTGCGGCTCCGACGCCCGGGTGTCGCAGGCGGCGACGAACGTCTCCACGTGCAGGACCTGCGTGAAGCGGGTGCGACCGCCCGTGACGGAGTACGGGCGGACGCGGGCGGGCCGGCGGCCCGCTCCGCGTATCGGCAGGCGGTCGGTCGCCGGGGCCGTACTCCTCACGGGGTCTTCTCCATCGACTGGCGCAGCTCGCTGCGGACTTCGGGGGTCAGTACGTGGCCGGCCCGGCCCACGAACAGGGCCATGTGGTAGGCCACCACGCTCATGTCGCAGTCGGGGGTGGCGTGCACGCCGAGCAGCGAACCGTCGCTGATGGCCATGACGAAGACGGAGCCGTGCTCCATCGCCACCATCGTCTGCTTGACCGCCCCGCCCTCCATGAGCTCGGCGGCGCCCGTGGTCAGGCTGCCGAGGCCGGAGACGATGGTGGCCAGGTCGGCCGAGGCGCCGCGCGGACCCTTGGTGCGCGCGGGCTCCTCGCCGGGGCCGCCGGCCGCGCCGGCGGCGGCTCCCCCGGGGTCGGAGGACAGCAGCAGGAGCCCGTCCGAGGACACGACGGCGACGGAGTTGACGCCGGGCACCTCCTCGACCAGGTCGGTCAGCAGCCACTGCAGGTTGCGGGCCTGGGTGCTCAGTCCGTACGTACTGGGCGCGGTCATGTGCGTGCCTCCTGTGCGGTGTCCCCCTGGTCGGTGTCCTGTGCGAGCTCGGCGGCCACGACGCGCCGTCCGTCCCGCGTCCCCTGGTAGAAGCCGCCGAGGCGGCGGCGCAGCTCCTCCGCGTCGACCCGGCGCGGCGGCTCGGGCCGTACCGCCTCGGGGCGGGGCGCGGCCACGGTGCGCGGGGTCCGCTTGGGCAGCCCCTTGTCGGTGACGGCCGCGGTCTGCGCTCCGGCGTCGGGGTGGCTCGCCTGGCGGGGGACCCAGTCGGCCTCGTCGGGCGCGTGCCGGTGGGCTTCCGCCGGGCCGTCGGGGGCGACGGCGGCGGCGGACTGTCCGGGCAGCGGCGGGCCTGCTTCCGGTACGTCGGCCCGCGGACCGGCATCGGGCAGCGGGTCGGGGTGCGCCGGGTCGGGGCCGGGCTCCGCGAAGGCCTCCGGTCCCGCGTCGGGGACGACGCGCGCGAGGAGCTCCTCACCGGGATCGCCCTCGCCGGGGGCCGGTGCGGTGCGGCCGGCCGCGGTGAACACCTGGTCGGCGGGGGGCAGCCGGCCGTCCCCGGCCGGGTCCTGGCCGTGCCGGGCGCCGGAGGCCGGCTCCGGCCCGTCCGCCTCGGCCGACACGTCCGCGTCCGGCAGCGCCGGATCCCACTCCATGCCCCGCAGGAGCTCCGCGTCCGCCTCCGGGCCCGGGTCCTGGAAGGGCTCGGCGGGGGCGGCCGGGGCGGACTGCGCCGAAGCCTCGGCCTCCCGTTCCACCGCCGGGGACTGCGGCAGCCGCCGGCCCGGGATGGTGTTCTCGTTCGCCTCCGCGATCACACCGGGCAGCCGCAGCTCCGGCACGCCCTGCGAGGGCTTCGCGTACGTGTGTACCGGCGAGCTCGGCGGCGTCGTCGGGAGCAGCGTGGCCGGGACGACCACGAGGGCCTCCGTGCCCGCGTGCCGCCCGGGCCGCAGCTCGGCCGTGACCCCGTGCCGGGCCGCGAGCCGGCCCGCCACGTACAGGCCGAGGCCCAGGCCGTGTTCGGACTCCGGCTCCTCGTCGTAGGCCTCCGGCGTGGCCAGGCGGGCGTTCAGCGCCTCCAGCCGTTCGCCGGTGACCCCGATGCCCTCGTCCACGACGGAGAGCACCACGTCGCCCGAGTCGAGCAGCCATCCGGAGACCCGGACCTTGGCCTCGGGCGGCGAGAACGTCGTCGCGTTCTCCAGCAGTTCGGCGAGGACGTGCGAGATGTCGTCGGCCGCGTGCCCCGCGACCTGTGTGAACGGCGGCAGCGCCGCGAGGTCGACGCGCTCGTAGCGCTCGATCTCGCTGACCGCGGCCCGCGCCACGTCCACGAGCGGGACCGGCGGGGCCCCGGCGCCGTGACCGTGTTCCTGGCCGGCGAGGACCAGCAGGTTCTCGTTGTGGCGGCGCATGACCGTCGCCAGGTGGTCCAGCTTGAACAGGGTCGCCAGCCGGTCCGGGTCCTGCTCCTTGGACTCCAGCTCCTCGATGACCTGGAGCTGGCGCTCCACCAGGCCCAGCGTGCGCAGCGAGAGCGAGACCGAGGTCGTCGACATGATGCGGCGGTGCTCCGCCAGCCCGGCCCGCAGCTCCGTCAGCTCCTGCTCCAGCGCCTCGCGGGTCGCCTCCAGTTCCCGCTCCAGCGCATCGCGGGCCGCGGAGAGCGCCTCGTTGCGGCCGATGAGCCGGCGTCCGTCGGCGTCGAGGCCGGCGATGCGGGTGTGCAGGGAGACGGTCTGGTCGCGGACGGCGTTGAGGTGGCGTACGACCTCGGCGAACTCGTCGTTGCGGCCGGTGAAGCGGACCGGCTCCACCGAGCCCTCCGGGGTCGCCAGCCGGGCCGCGCCGCGGCGCAGTACGGACAGCGGGCGGGTCAGCGAGCGCGCGACGGCCGTCGCGAAGCCGACGGCCACCAGGAACAGCAGGCCGAGGGCCGCGACCAGCATCTCCAGCCGGGTCACGTCGTCGTCGCGCAGGGTGGCGAGCGCGGTGGCCCGCTGCCCGGCGAGGGTGGCCTCGACGGAGCGCATGCGGTCGATGCGGGCGGTGAGCGCAGGGGCGACGCTCGCGCCGTCGAGGCGCCGGTCGGCCGTGGACAGCGTGGGCCGCTCGGTGAGCCGCTTGAGGTAGTCGTCGGCCGTCTTGACGTCGGGTCCGGTGACGGTGGCGGCGAGGGTCTGGCGTACGTCGGGGCGCGCGACCCGGTTGAAGTCGTCGAGCGCGGCCTGCTCCCGTACGCGGGCCCGCTGGGCGGCGGTGGTCAGTTCGTCCACGGCGGCCGTGTTGGCGGACTGCTCGCCGCGGGGGACGGCCAGCGCGGCGAGCAGCAGTCCGCGGGTGGCCGAGGCCTGTTCGACGGCCTGGCCGAGGGGGGCCAGGGGGCGGGTGGTGGCGAGGGCGGCGACGGCGCGCGGTGGGGTCCGCTCGGCGAGCAGGTCGCCGGGCGCGAGGAGTTGCGCGATGACGGCCGCGTAGGCCTGGTGGGCGGCGAGGGCGGTTCCCTTGCCGTCGACGGCCTCGGCGCGGACGGCCCGGACGCGGCCGAGGTCGCGGGCGAGCGCCTCGTCGGCCTCGTTCTGGACCTCGGCGAGCTGGCGGTCGGTGAGCGCGGTGCGTTCCTGGACGGGGCCCTTGGCCTGGGCGCCGGGGCGGCCCTTGGCCACGTACTCGACGACGGCGTCGCGCTCGTCGCCGAGGAGGTGCGCGAGGGTGAGGGTGTGCTGGGTCTGCTCGGCGAGCGTGACCAGCTGCTGGGAGTCGTTCAGCTCCCGTGTCGCGGAGACCACGGCCGGAGCGCCGGCCGCGAGGACGGTGAGGCCGGCGACGGCGACGCCTATGACGAGCCTGCTGCGCACGCGGACGGGGCGTCCTGCGGGGGCGGGTCCGTCGGTGGCGGTGCCGTTCTTCCGAGACCGCTTCTTCTGCACCGGTGCTCGCAATCCTGTACGTGTGCTCGTGCTCGTCTACTCGTGTGGCCGAGGTAACGGCCGGTCAACAAGTAAACGCCCCCTGCCCCCTCGTACCGCCTCAGACCTTTGCAGTGTGTTGGGGAGAGAGCCCGACATCGCCCACCCGGCCACTCGAACGAGTGAACATCACGGATGAGTTGGCGACCAACTCGGCGGTGCCCCTTCGGAGCCCCGCGATGGACGGGTGGTTGAAAGATCGGCGAGGGCTTTGGCACTATGCCCGCCCACATCCCCGGCGGGGCGGTCCGGGGCCGTTCCGGGCGCGCGGGCGGGGTGCGCGCGAGGAACCCCCGATTGGTACGGACTTTGGGGATCGGCGCGAGGGGCCCGGCGACGCGGGGCGGGCAGAATGTCCGTATGCGCATCGACCTCGCTTCGGCCCCCGGCCACCCGGAACGCCCCAACGAGGACTGGCTATCGGCGGCGATACCCGCCACGGGCGGCGGAGTCCTGGTCGCCCTGGACGGGGTCACTCCGCCGAGCGGCGAGGTGGGGTGTTCGCACGGCGTGCCCTGGTTCGCGGCGCGGCTCGGGGGCCGATTGACCGAACTGTCCGGATCGCGGCGGGACATGCCGCTGGGCCGGATCCTGGCGCAGTCCATCCGCGACACCGCCGACGGCCACCGCACGACCTGTGACCTTTCTCACGTACGGACCCCGCAGGCCACCGTGGTGATGGCGCGGTGGGACGGGGCGTACGTGGAGCACCTCGTGCTCTCGGATTCCGTACTGCTCCTCGAAGCGCCCGGCGGCGAGGTGACGGCGGTACTCGACGACCGGCTGGACCGGATCCCGCGCGAGCTGCTGCGGACGACCGCCTCGGCCGACGCGCTGCGCAACGCGGAGGGCGGCTTCTTCACGGCGGCGGCGGACCCGGCGGTCGCGGCGCGGGCGGTGACGGGCCGTACCCCGCGCGAGCGGGTCCGGGCGGTGGCGGCGCTGACCGACGGGGCGAGCCGGTGGACCGACACGTTCGGGGAGGGCGACTGGGCTCAGTGCCTGGCGGTGCTCCGCAAGGAGGGCGCGCAGTCGCTGATCGCCCGGGTCCGCACCCTGGAGTCGGATCCGGCCCGCGCGCACGGGCGCGGCAAGCGCCACGACGACGCCTCGGCGGCGTACGCCGAGCTGTAGCGGCTACTCCGCTCCCTGGTTCAGCTGGTGCAGGAGCCGGGCGAGTTCGGCCACTTCCCCGCGGTCCCAGTCGGCGAGCTTGCGCATGTACTGCTCGCGCCGGGCCCCCCGTACGCGCAGGAACCGCTCCCGGCCCTCGTCCGTGAGCCCGACCAGGAAGGCCCGGCCGTCGGCCGGGTCCGGTTCGCGCGCCACCAGCCCCAGCAGTTCCAGGGCCCGCAGCTGGCGGCTCATCGTGGCCTTGCCGACGCCGAAGTAGGCGGCGAGCTCGGTGGCCCGCTGCCGGCCCGCCGCCTCCAGCCGCACGAGCAGCCCGTACGCGGCCGGCTCCAGCTCGGGGTGGAGCGCGCGGGCCATCTCCCCGGACGAGGCCCTGGCGCGCCGGAGGAAGACGGACAGCTCCCGCTCCAGGGCAAGGAACTCCTGGTCTTCGCTTCCGTGCACGTCCGCTCCCATCGGTGGTGTCCTGAGGCACCAGTATTTCGCAGCGCCCCGGCGGTCACCCCGCGGCCCCGCCGCACCGGCCCTGCCGCGCAGCGCGAAGAAGCCGGTCCCCGGGACCTGCTGGGTCCCGGGGACCGGCTTCTTCGCGGGGGCGGCCGGTCAGGCGGCCACGGTCACCGCGACGGCCTCCGCCTGGCTGAGGGCCAGTTCCAGCACCTGGCGCACGTCCGTCACCGGGTGGACCTCCAGCCCCTCCAGCACCTCGGCCGGGACGTCGTCCAGGTCGGCCTCGTTGCGCTTCGGGATGATCACGGTGGTCAGCCCGGCCCGGTGCGCGGCCAGCAGCTTCTGCTTGACCCCGCCGATGGGCAGGACGCGCCCGGTGAGGGAGACCTCGCCGGTCATGGCCACGTCCGTGCGCACCTGCCGTCCGGAGAGCAGCGAGGCGAGCGCCGTGGTCATCGTGATGCCCGCGCTCGGGCCGTCCTTCGGCACCGCGCCCGCCGGGAAGTGGATGTGCACGCCCCGGTCCTTCAGGTCGGCGACCGGAAGCTCCAGTTCCGCGCCGTGCGAGCGCAGGAAGCTGAGCGCGATCTGCGCCGACTCCTTCATCACGTCGCCGAGCTGTCCGGTGAGGGTGAGTCCGGCGGCCCCGGTCTCGGGGTCGGCCAGCGAGGCCTCGACGAACAGGACGTCGCCGCCCGCGCCGGTGACGGCGAGTCCGGTGGCCACGCCGGGGACGGCGGTGCGCCGCTCGGCGGGGTCCTGTGCGGACTCCGGGACGTGGTGCGGGCGTCCGATGAGCCCGCGCAGGTCGTCGGCGCCGACGCGCAGCGGCAGTTCCCGCTCCCCCAGCTCGTGCTGGGAGGCCACCTTGCGCAGCAGCCGCGCGATGGACCGCTCCAGGGTGCGCACGCCCGCCTCGCGGGTGTACTCCCCCGCCAGCCTGCGCAGGGCGTCCTCCTCCAGCACCACCTCTTCGGCGCCCAGTCCGGCGCGCTCCAGCTGGCGGGGCAGCAGGTGGTCGCGGGCGATGACGACCTTCTCGTCCTCGGTGTACCCGTCGAGGCGCACGAGCTCCATGCGGTCGGCGAGCGCCTCGGGGATGGCCTCCAGGACGTTGGCGGTGGCCAGGAACACCACGTCGCTGAGGTCCAGCTCCACCTCCAGGTAGTGGTCCCGGAAGGTGTGGTTCTGGGCAGGGTCCAGGACCTCCAGCAGTGCGGCCGCCGGGTCCCCGCGGAAGTCCGACCCGACCTTGTCGATCTCGTCGAGCAGGACGACGGGGTTCATGGACCCGGCTTCCTTGATGGCCCGTACGATCCGGCCGGGCAGGGCGCCGACGTATGTACGGCGGTGGCCGCGGATCTCGGCCTCGTCGCGGACGCCGCCGAGGGCGACGCGGACGAACTTGCGGCCCATGGCGTGCGCCACGGACTCCCCGAGGGAGGTCTTGCCGACGCCGGGCGGCCCGACGAGCGCCAGGACGGCGCCGCCCCGGCGGCCGCCGATGACGCCCATGCCGCGCTCGCTGCGCCGCTTGCGCACGGCGAGGTACTCGGTGATGCGGTCCTTGACGTCGCTGAGTCCGGCGTGCTCGGCGTCCAGGACGGCGCGGGCGCCGCGGATGTCGTACTCGTCCTCGGTCCGCTCGTTCCAGGGCAGTTCGAGGACGGTGTCGAGCCAGGTGCGGATCCAGGAGCCCTCGGGGGACTGGTCACTGGAGCGCTCCAGCTTGTCGACCTCCTTGAGCGCGGCCTCCCGTACGTTCTCGGGCAGGTCGGCGCCCTCGACGCGGGCCCGGTAGTCGTCGGACTCCTCGCCGTCCTTCTCGCCGTTGAGCTCGCGCAGTTCCTTGCGGACGGCGTCCAGCTGGCGGCGCAGCAGGAACTCGCGCTGCTGCTTGTCGACGCCGTCCTGGACGTCCTTGGCGATGGACTCGGCCACGTCCTGCTCGGCGAGGTGGTCGCGCAGCCAGGTGATGGCCAGCTTGAGGCGGGCGACGGGGTCGGCCGTCTCCAGCAGTTCGACCTTCTGGGCGACGGTCAGGAACGGCGAGTACCCGGAGTTGTCGGCGAGCGCCGACACCCCTTCGATCTGCTGGACCCGGTCCACGACCTGCCAGGCGCCGCGCTTCTTGAGCCAGCTGGTGGCGAGTGCCTTGTACTCCTTGACGAGCTCGGTGACCGACCCGGGCAGCGGGTCGGGCAGCCTCTCGTCGACGCTCTCGCCCTCGACCCAGAGCGCGGCCCCGGGCCCGGTGGTCCCGGCCCCGATCCTGACGCGGCCGACACCGCGGATGAGCGCGCCGGGGTCCCCGTCGGAGAGCCGCCCCACCTGCTCGACGGTCCCGAGCACACCGGTGCCGGCGTACTTCCCGTCGACGCGCGGCACGAGCAGCACCCGGGGCTTCCCGCTGCGGACCGCCGCCTGGGCGGCCTCGACGGCCCCCCGCACCTCGGCGTCGGACAGGTCCAGCGGCACGACCATCCCAGGCAGCACGACCTCGTCGTCGAGCGGCAGCACGGGCAGGGTGAGCGTTACGGACGTCGAAGCCATGATCTTCCCTCCGGCAGTGAAGTTGAGCTATGCCGACTCAATGCATGTGCGCCCCCCAATGTTCCCCACCAACCGTTCGCCCCCGGCGAACACGTGCGGGGGGCGTGGGTCAGGGGCCGAACGGCAGATGCCGAGGCGGCGACGCCGGAGAGCTACTCGCGCCGGCCCGTCACCGCGGGCAGCTCCGGGCGCATGGCCCAGTCCGTCCAGGAGCCGTCGTAGACCGCCAGTTCCCCGTACCCGGCCAGCGTGGCGCCCAGGGCGAGGACGCAGGCCGTCACGCCCGAGCCGCAGCTGAAGTAGAGCCGCTCCCGGCCACCGGTCGACGCCGCGAACACCTCGCCCAGTTCCCCGGCCGGCCGCATGCGGCCGTCGCCGCGCTGGAGGTCCCCGAACGGCAGGTTCACCGCGCCCGGCATGTGGCCCCCGCGCAGCCCCGGCCGCGGCTCCGGGGCCGCGCCGGTGAAACGTCCGCGCGTACGGGCGTCCAGTACGAGCGCCCCCGGATCGGCGAGGGCCGCCCCGACGGCGGCGTGGTCCACGAGCAGCCCCGGCCGCGGGCGGGCCGTGAAGGAGCCGCGCGGGCCCTCGTACGCGGGTCCGCCCGGCGCGACGGGCAGTCCGGCGGCGGTCCAGGCGGGCAGCCCGCCGTCCAGGACGGCCGCCCGGTCGAAGCCCATGGCGCGCAGCATCCACCAGGCCCGCGCGCTGGAGTAGACGCCGGCGCCGTCGTAGACGACGACCGTGCTGGTGTCGTCGACGCCGAGCGCGCGCAGCGTCTCCTCGAAGGCGGCGGCTGCGGGCATGGTGTGCGGGGCGGGGGCGTCGTGGTCGGAGAGCGCGCCGTCGAGGTCGAAGGGCCGCGCGCCCGGGATCCGCCGGGCGGCGCCGCGGTGGGCGCCTACAGAGGCGTCGAACACCACGAGCCCCGGCTCGCCGAGCCGGCCGGCCAGCCAGTCCACGCCGACCAGCGGCCCGGGCAGCGGGTCGGACACCGGCTCGGGCCGCCGGTCGGGGGCCTCTGCGGCGGGGCGGGTCGTGGTCATGCGGCACCTCCGGGTGGTCGGCGGACCGAAGACGTGGCGGCCCGTCACGGCCATCCTCCTACGGAGCCGCGACACTCACGCAAAGCGGCTTGCTGACAGGGGAGTTGGCGAGGATGCTGTGCCCTACATCAGAACATGGGGGGAGCCGCATGGCCAGGAGTGTCGTGACCGACGTGGTCGTCAGCCGAAGAGTGCTCTGGATCGGTGCGGAGGCGTATCCGCTGAACAACATCGCCCGGGCGACCACGGTCAGGGTCGATCCCCCGCGCGGGCAGGCGATCGCACGCTTCGTGAAGTCCTTCGTGATCGTGATCATCCTCGCGTTGATCGCCCTCGTCGTGCTCCCGAACGGGTACCAGGACGCGGCGGCCGTCGTCGCGCTCGCGGCGATGGGCCTCCTCGTGGTGCAACTGGGCGGCGTCATCCTGGACAAGACGTACTACGCGCTGGTGATCGAGACCGCGGGCACGCCGAACACCGCGCTCGTCACCAACGACCCGGAGCTCGTCCACGACCTCGTCCGCGTGGTCATGGAGGCCATCGACGACCCGCAGGCCAGCTTCCACCAGCAGGTCACGAACTACATCGGCCAGGTCGGCGACAACTTCAAGGTGTTCGGCAGCGGCAACGTCGGAAAGGTGGGGAATTGAGCGGCACCGAGGACTTCCGGATCGGGCAGGTCGGCGACAACTTCCAGGTCTACGGGACGCACAACATCGGCAAGATCGGCACGCAGCACAACGCGCCGCAGGATCCGCAGGCAGCCCTCCAGGACCTCATCGGCCTGGTCGAGGTGCTGCGCGGACGGGTCCAGGAGGACGACCGGGCGGTCCTGGAAGCGTCGCTGGACACCCTGACCGAGGGCGAGGTGGAGCGCGGCGCGTTCCGCCGGGCCCTGGGGAGCGTCTCCGGTGTGGCCCAACTGGTCGGCGAGATCGGCCTCCCGGTGGCCGAGGCGGTCCGCCGGGTCATGACGCTCTTCGGCGTGTGAGACCGGCTGCTTCCCCCCGCCGTGACGGGGTCGGCCGGCGGGGGAGGCCCCGGCGGCCTTGCCGCTCACGGGCATCGGCCCGGCTGCGCGTAGACGGCGATCCGGGCGCCCCGGACCTCGTCCACCGAGCACAGGTCGAAGTGCGAGGCCAGCGTCTGGCGTTTGACCGCCTCGCGGGGGTACGGGTCCAGCGGCTGGCCCGCCGGGTCCAGGAGGGCCACGACCCGCGGGGCCTCCACCAGGCGGGCCCAGATCTCCGCGGTCGGGAGCTCCGTCCCCTGGAGGCTGCGCGAGGCCGCCGGCGTGTGGTCCAGGGCCAGGTCGCGCAGGCTCCCGTACAGGTCCGGCGAGGAGAGCAGCCACTCGCGCCGCCGCGAGGGCAGGAACAGGACGGCATCACCCGGCCGGGCCCGTTCCCGTACGGCCGCGGCCACCGCCGGCACGTCGTCCTTGCGGCTCTCGGGGGTCCGCAGCCACAGCGACCACCAGCCGAACGGCACCAGCAGGGCGGCCACCAGCAGCCGCGGCCACCACCCGCGCGCCGCCGCGAGCCGGGTCCCGGCCAGCAGGGCGGGGCCGGCGAGGGCGTAGAGCACGTACCGGTCCACGTACAGCGGGTGGACGAGCGAGACCGCCATCAGCAGGCCGGGCGGCAGCAGGGCCAGCGGCAGGGCGACCCGGACCAGCTCCCGCGGCAGCGCCGGGCTGCGCGCGAGCAGCAGCGAGATCGCCGCCACCACCCCGTACGCCGCCCAGTCCCGCCAGCCGGGCCGGCCGAGCCAGCCCAGCTGCTGCTCCGCCTGCCCGGCACTGACCGCGGCCAGCGGCAGCAGCAGGGCCACCACCGCGGCGGCGCTCCACCGCCAGCCGCGCGAGCGCCGGGCGGTGACCCCGTGCGCGAGGAGGGCCAGTACGGCGAACTCGTGCAGCCAGCAGCCCAGCAGCAGCACGGCGCAGTACGCGATCCAGCGCTCGCGCAGCATCAGGTACGTCGCCCACACCACGGCGGCCGCGACGAGGGCGTACGAGCGGCCCTCCTGGGCGTACATCTGCACGGGCGGCAGCACCGCGTAGGCCGCCCCGGACCACAGCGCCGCCCGCTCCCCCGCCAGCCGGTGCGCGACGGCGGCGACCCCGGCGGCGGCGAGGGCGGTGGCGGCGACGGAGGGCAGGCGCAGCGCCCACAGGCCGCCCGCGCCGGGCCCGCCGCCCGGCCCGGTTCCCCCGCCGTCCCCGGCCAGGAACACCGCGTGCATGAGCAGGTAGTACAGCCCGTGGACGGCGTCGACCTGCCCGAGCAGCTCCGCGATCGAGCCGAGCGGCCGGTGCGCGACCTGCCAGGTGACGGACTCGTCGCGCCACATGCTGCCGCGGCCGTCCGCGCCGGCGCGCTCCAGGCCCCAGAGGCCGAGGAGGACGGCGAGCAGCGGCGGCAACCAGCGCCAGGCGGCGGTGCGGCGGATGTCGTCCTCCTGGTGCTTTCCGTACGGGTGGTGCCGACTCCATACTCGGGGGTCGGCCCGATGACCTCCGGGGGTGGGGTGTGCGCGCGTTCCGAGCGGTGGCGGCGGTACTGCTGAGTGCGGTGGTCCTGGCGGGGTGCGGTTCGGGGGGCGGCGGACCGGACGAGCCGTCCGCGAGTCCCCCGACGGGCGGCGCCGGCAGCGGTACGGCCCCGGCGCCGGCGTCGGCCCCCGCTTCGGCGCAACCGCCGTCCGGACCCGCGTCCCCGGGCACGGGGGATCCCGCGCCGGGGAAGCCGTCCGGTGCTCCGAGCGCCTCCTCGGTGCCCGTCTCCCCCGGCCCCTCCTCGGCGCTGGAGCGCCTGGTCACCGTCACCCGCAGCGGCGGCTACGCCGGGAAGGCCGCCACCGTGGCGGTCAAGGGAGACGGTTCGTGGACCCGGCTGGACGGCCGGCTGCGCCCGGCGGGCACCGGGAAGCTTCCGGCGGACCGGGAGGCGCGGCTGCGCGCTGCGCTCGGCCGGGCGGACCTCGCGCGCCTGCCGAGGTTCCCGACGGGCGGCCCGAAGGTGTTCGACGGGTTCGTCTACACCTTCGTGCAGGGCGGCTACGAGGTCACCGTGGCCCAGGAGTCCCTGACGCCGGCCCTGCTCGCCGTCCTGGCCGAACTGCCCCCGTTCGAGGCCGATCCGCAGCGTTGACCCGCCCCGGGCCCGGCGGCGGGGGTCCACCCCGCGTCCCCGCACGGGCACGCGGGTGTCCACCCCGTGTCCCCGTACGGCCCGCGGCGCCCGCCCCGTGTTCCCGTCCGGGCGCGGCCTGTCCCTGTAGGGGGTCGACAAAAGGGTCGCCACATGCGCGCGGTGGCAGACGATCACCGCGCGCGGCGTGCTCGCCGCGCCGGGCGGCGGCCACCCGGCATCACCGCCCATATCCCCATTCCCGCCGTAATCGGAACCATGGGTTCCGCAGCTTTCCCTGTCCGAACCCCGCATAGCCGCAGCTCGGTGCCTCCTCTACGCTGCACCCCTACCACGCGGATCTTCAGGGGCGGGACATGGAACAGACACACACCACCCACGGCGGCGCCGCGGCCACCCCCGGCGCTCAGCGGCGCGTGCTCGTGGTCGAGGACGACCGTACGATCGCCGACGCCATCGCGGCCCGGCTGCGCGCCGAGGGTTTCCAGGTGCAGGCCGCGTTCGACGGACCGGCCGCCGTGGCGGCGGCCGAGAGCTGGCAGCCCGAACTGCTGGTCCTCGACGTGATGCTGCCCGGCTTCGACGGCCTGGAGGTCTGCCGCCGGGTCCAGGCGCAGCGGCCGGTGCCGGTGCTGATGCTCACCGCGCGGGACGACGAGACCGACATGCTGGTCGGGCTCGGGGTCGGCGCGGACGACTACATGACGAAGCCGTTCTCCATGCGCGAGCTCGCGGCGCGGGTCCACGTACTGCTGCGGCGCGTGGAGCGGGCCACCTTGGCCGCCACCGCCCCGCGCGGGGCGACCCTGCGGCTGGGCGACCTGGAGATCGACCACGCCCAGCGGCGCGTCCGGGTGCAGGCCGAGGACGTCCACCTGACGCCGACCGAGTTCGACCTGCTGGTCTGCCTGGCCGGGACCCCGCGCGCGGTGCTCTCCCGCGAGCAGCTGCTCGCCGAGGTGTGGGACTGGGCCGACGCGTCCGGGACCCGTACGGTCGACAGCCACATCAAGGCCCTGCGCCGCAAGATCGGGGCGGAGCGGATCCGTACGGTCCACGGCGTCGGGTACGCCCTGGAGACCCCGGCGCAGGCGTGAGCGCCGGGCGCGATCGAGGGCGCGGCGTCGCCCGCTCCGGTGGAGCCGTTGCCCGCTCCGGTGGGCTGCGGCCCTTCTTCCCGTTCTCGATCAAGACCAAGCTGGGCACGCTCGTCGTGGTCTCGGTCTTCATCACCACGGGACTCCTGATGGTGGCGGTGCGCACCAGCACGGAGTTCCGGTTCATCACCGTCTTCTCCGTGATCGCCTCGATGCTGATCACCCAGTTCGTGGCGCACGGCCTGACGGCGCCGCTGGACGAGATGACCAAGGTGGCCCGGGCGATATCCGACGGGGACTACACCCGCCGGGTGCGCGGGGCCGGGCGCCGCGACGAGCTGGGCGACCTGGCCTCCACGATCAACCTGATGGCGGACGACCTGGAGGCGGTGGACCGGCACCGCAAGGAGCTGGTCGCCAACGTCTCGCACGAGCTGCGCACGCCGATCGCGGCGCTGCGCGCGGTGCTGGAGAACGTGGTGGACGGGGTCTCGGCCGCCGATCCCGAGACCATGCGCACGATGCTCAAGCAGACCGAGCGCCTGGGCCGGCTCGTGGAGACCCTGCTGGACCTGTCGCGGGTGGACAACGGGGTGGTGCCGCTGAAGGCCCGCCGCTTCGAGGTGTGGCCGTACCTGTCGGGCGTGCTGAAGGAGTCGGGGCTGGCCGCCGCCGGCCGGCCGGGGCTGCTCTCCGGGTCGGGCGGGCACACCCGCAACGACGTACACCTGCACCTGGACGTGTTCCCGCCCGAGCTGACCGCGTACGCGGACGCCGAGCGCCTGCACCAGGTGGTGGCGAACCTGATCGACAACGCGGTCAAGCACAGCCCGCCGCACGGCCGGGTCACCGTCCGGGCCCGGGAGGGCGACGCGCCCGGAAGCCTGGCGCTGGAGGTACGGGACGAGGGGCCGGGCATCCCGGAGGCCGAACGGCACCGGGTCTTCGAGCGGTTCAACCGGGGCAGCGCGAACGGCGGCGACGGGGGCACCGGGCTGGGGCTGGCGATCGCCCGCTGGGCCGTGGGCCTGCACGGAGGGCATATCGGGGTGGCCGAATCGTCACGCGGCTGCCGGATTCTCGTCACGCTTCCGGGCAGCTCCCGGGCGTCACATTGACGTAGGGTTCGAGTGCGTAGGACATGATCTCGGCCACACGTGCCCGGGGTCCGTCAGGGGTGCGAAGCCAAGGGGGCCGCAACCACGATGCCCCCTACCCGAACCAGGCTCGTTTCCCGCCATTAAGACCGGTGAAACCCGCCGTTCGGTGTGACCTACATGACGTATCTCCCGCCCGGTCTGCATGCACCGGCCAGGGAGGCGTAGCCTTTATTCCCGCTGTCCATACCTTGTGAAGCGGAAGAGGGCGGTTGCCGCCGTGTCGCCACAGTCCCCCAGTAACCCGAGCACCACGACCGAAGCAGCAGAGGGCGGGAAGACCCCTGCCTCAGGCTTCGGTGCCAACGAGTGGCTCGTCGACGAGATCTATCAGCAGTACCTCCAGGACCCGAATTCGGTCGACCGGGCCTGGTGGGACTTCTTCGCCGACTACAACCCGGGGGGCGCTGCGTCTCCGGTGAAGCCGGACGAGCCCAGGAAGTCCCCGACGACGGACGGCGCCTCCGCACAGGCCGCCACCGCCGTCGCCCCGCAGGTCTCCGACGCCGCCGCCACGGGGGCGGCGAGCGCCGCCGCGCCCTCTCCTGCCGCCGCGCCCACGCCTGTGTCAGCTCCTGCCCCTGCTCCTGCCACCCCCTCTGGTGCCCCTGCTGTGACTGTCACCTCCCAGGCCCAGGCCGCCGCACCGGCCGCCGCCGCCCCTCAGGCCCCGGCTCCGGCCGCCGCACCCGCCGCCGCCCAGAAGGCCGCGCCCACCACCGAGGCCCCCGCGGGCCCCGAGCTGGTGACGCTCCGCGGCCCGGCCGCCGCCGTGGCCAAGAACATGAACGCCTCCCTCGACGTCCCGACGGCCACGTCCGTCCGCGCCGTCCCGGTGAAGCTGCTGTTCGACAACCGCATCGTCATCAACAACCACCTGAAGCGCGCCCGGGGCGGGAAGATCTCCTTCACGCACCTGATCGGCTACGCGATGGTGCAGGCCATCAAGGCCATGCCGTCGATGAACTACTCCTTCGCGGAGAAGGACGGCAAGCCCACCCTGGTCAAGCCGGAGCACGTGAACTTCGGCCTCGCGATCGACCTGGTGAAGCCGAACGGCGACCGCCAGCTCGTCGTCGCCGGCATCAAGAAGGCCGAGACCCTCAACTTCTTCGAGTTCTGGCAGGCGTACGAGGACATCGTCCGCCGCGCCCGCGTCGGCAAGCTGACGATGGACGACTTCACCGGCGTCACCGTCTCGCTGACCAACCCCGGCGGCCTGGGCACCGTCCACTCCGTGCCCCGCCTGATGCCCGGACAGTCGGTCATCATGGGCGTCGGCTCCATGGACTACCCCGCCGAGTTCCAGGGCACCTCGCAGGACACCCTGAACAAGCTGGGCATCTCCAAGGTCATGACCCTGACCTCGACCTACGACCACCGGGTCATCCAGGGCGCGGCCTCCGGCGAGTTCCTGCGCATCGTCGCGAACATGCTGCTCGGCGAGAACGGCTTCTACGACGACGTCTTCGAGGCGCTGCGCATCCCCTACGAGCCGGTCCGCTGGCTCCGCGACATCGACGCCTCGCACGACGACGACGTCACGAAGGCCGCCCGCGTCTTCGAGCTGATCCACTCCTACCGGGTCCGCGGCCACGTCATGGCCGACACCGACCCGCTGGAGTACAAGCAGCGCAAGCACCCCGACCTCGACATCACCGAGCACGGCCTCACCCTGTGGGACCTGGAGCGCGAGTTCGCGGTCGGCGGCTTCTCCGGCAAGTCGATGATGAAGCTGCGCGACATCCTCGGCGTCCTGCGCGACTCGTACTGCCGCACCACCGGCGTCGAGTTCATGCACATCCAGGACCCGAAGCAGCGCCGCTGGATCCAGGACCGCATCGAGCGCCCGCACACCAAGCCGGAGCGCGAGGAGCAGCTGCGCATCCTGCGCCGCCTGAACGCGGCGGAGGCCTTCGAGACCTTCCTGCAGACGAAGTACGTCGGCCAGAAGCGCTTCTCGCTGGAGGGCGGCGAGTCCGTCATCCCGCTGCTCGACGCCGTCATCGACTCGGCCGCCGAGGCGCGCCTGGACGAGGTCGTCATCGGCATGGCCCACCGCGGCCGCCTGAACGTGCTCGCCAACATCGTCGGCAAGTCGTACGCGCAGATCTTCCGCGAGTTCGAGGGCAACCTCGACCCGAAGTCCATGCACGGCTCCGGCGACGTCAAGTACCACCTGGGCGCCGAGGGCACCTTCACGGGCCTGGACGGGGAGCAGATCAAGGTCTCGCTCGTCGCCAACCCCTCGCACCTGGAGGCCGTCGACCCGGTCCTGGAGGGTGTCGCCCGCGCCAAGCAGGACGTCATCAACAAGGGCGGCACGGACTTCACCGTCCTGCCCGTCGCCCTGCACGGTGACGCGGCCTTCGCCGGACAGGGTGTCGTCGCCGAGACCCTGAACATGTCGCAGCTGCGCGGCTACCGCACCGGCGGCACCGTCCACGTCGTGATCAACAACCAGGTCGGCTTCACCGCCGCCCCGGAGTCCTCGCGTTCCTCGATGTACGCGACCGACGTGGCCCGCATGATCGAGGCGCCGATCTTCCACGTGAACGGCGACGACCCGGAGGCCGTGGTCCGCATCGCGCGGCTCGCCTTCGAGTTCCGCCAGGCGTTCAACAAGGACGTCGTCATCGACCTCATCTGCTACCGCCGCCGCGGTCACAACGAGTCGGACAACCCGGCGTTCACGCAGCCGCTGATGTACGACCTGATCGACAAGAAGCGCTCGGTGCGCAAGCTCTACACCGAGTCCCTCATCGGTCGCGGCGACATCACGCTGGAAGAGGCCGAGCAGGCGCTCCAGGACTTCCAGGGCCAGCTGGAGAAGGTCTTCGCGGAGGTCCGCGAGGCCGCGACCTCGCCGGCCAGCGGCGCCCCGGTGACGCCCGCGCAGACCGCGCAGGAGTTCCCGGTCCCCGTGAACACCGCGATCTCCCAGGACGTGGTCAAGCGGATCGCCGAGTCCCAGGTCAACATCCCGGAGCACGTCACCGTGCACCCGCGTCTGCTGCCGCAGCTGCAGCGCCGCGCGGCGATGATCGACGAGGGCACGATCGACTGGGGCATGGGCGAGACCCTGGCCTTCGGGTCGCTGCTGATGGAGGGCACCCCGGTCCGCCTGTCGGGCCAGGACTCCCGCCGCGGCACCTTCGGCCAGCGCCACGCGGTCCTCATCGACCGGGAGACGGGCGAGGACTACACCCCGCTCCAGTACCTGTCGGACGACCAGGCCCGCTACAACGTCTACGACTCGCTGCTCTCGGAGTACGCGGCCATGGGCTTCGAGTACGGCTACTCGCTGGCCCGCCCGGACGCGCTGGTCCTCTGGGAGGCCCAGTTCGGTGACTTCGTCAACGGCGCGCAGACCGTCGTCGACGAGTTCATCTCCTCGGCCGAGCAGAAGTGGGGCCAGACGAGCGGTGTCACGCTGCTCCTCCCGCACGGCTACGAGGGCCAGGGCCCGGACCACTCGTCCGCGCGTCCCGAGCGCTTCCTCCAGATGTGCGCGCAGGACAACATGACGGTCGCCATGCCGACCCTGCCGTCGAACTACTTCCACCTGCTGCGCTGGCAGGTCCACAACCCGCACCACAAGCCGCTCATCGTCTTCACCCCGAAGTCGATGCTGCGCCTGAAGGCGGCGGCGTCGAAGGCGGAGGAGTTCACGAACGGTTCGTTCCGTCCGGTCATCGGCGACTCGACGGTGGACCCGAACGCGGTCCGCAAGGTCGTCTTCTGCGCCGGCAAGGTCTACTACGACCTGGAGGCCGAGCGGGAGAAGCGCGGCGTCACGGACACCGCGATCATCCGCATCGAGCGGCTGTACCCGCTGGCGGGTGCCGAGATCCAGGCGGAGATCGCCAAGTTCCCGAACGCGGCGAAGTACATCTGGGCGCAGGAGGAGCCGGCGAACCAGGGCGCGTGGCCCTTCATCGCCCTCAACCTGATCGACCACCTCGACCTGGCGGTCGGCGCGGACGTCCCGGCGGGCGAGCGCCTGCGGCGCATCTCGCGCCCGCACGGCTCCTCCCCGGCGGTCGGCTCGGCCAAGCGCCACCAGGCGGAGCAGCAGCAGCTGCTGAACGAGGTCTTCGAGGCGTAGCCACTGCGCTGAGCTGAACGGAACGACCGGAAGGCCCGGCCCCTCGGGGGCCGGGCCTTCCGGCTGTCGCACAGGCTTCGCCGGGCGCTCAGCGGCGGATGCGCAGCTCGGGGCGGTGCCTCATGATCAGTACGTTCATGTCGCTGACGCGCGAGCGGTCGCGCTCCACGTGGGCCTGGAAGCGGGCCACGACGTGGGCGGCGCACTCGGCGCAGGAGTCCGGGGGCACGGGCAGGCGCGGGAACAGGTCGGCGGCCTCCATCACACGGCCTCGATGTTGGCGACGGCCGTGGAGATCTCCCGCCCGGAGGGGCCCCGGACGTACGCGAGGCGCACCCAGCGCTCACGTACGGGGGTGTCGGAGACGTCCTCCCGGACCACCGCCATGAGCTCCCCCTCGACACCGGACGCGATGTCCCGCACCCGCTTGTGGAGCAGCGCATGCGAGACGTCCTCGAAGAGGCGGGGTACTGCTTCATGCATCACGGGGTCTCACTCCCTATGTCGTCTACAGGTGGTGAGACGAGTGTGGGAGCAGGACAAGGCCCCGGCTATCACCACATATTGATAGCCGGGGCCAAGGATTCGCTCACCGCTACGCGCCCAGCCAGGAGCCGTATGACAAGAAGGATTCCGGGAGTTGTCGGCGAGCGGCCTCCAGGCCGGCGTAGGTCTCGCGGACGGTCTGGTGATAACGGGCCTGCTGCGGGGCCGACTTTCTCGCCTTCAACAGGTTCTGGAAAGAGGCGTCGAGGTCCCCCGTCCACATCTGCGCCCGGGCCAGTTCCGCATAGTGGTGCGACCTACGGGACTTCGGCCAGTCGGCCGGGATCATCACGCTCCGGCCCACCTGCGCGGCCTGCCCGTACTCGTCGAGTTCGGCGAGCACGCTGACCCGGTGCACGGCAACGTTCGTCGGCCCGAACGCCAGCCAGTGCGTACTGACTGCCTCGCCCGTGGCGACCGCGATCCGCTCTGCTTCCGCGAGGTGCCCCTCAGCGCGGCCGCCGTCCTTCGACCGGCCGGCCATGACCGCGGCGCCGAGGTGCAGCTGCCCGGTGACGACTTCCCGCTCCCGGGACGGGTCCGCCTGCGCCAGGGTGCACAGTCCGAGGTCCACCAGGCGCTTCCCGGTGCGGTACTCGCCGTCCCTGAGGTAGGTGAGCGCGCGCATGTACCGGTACATGCCTCCGAACACCGCGTCGGAGCCACGCTCTGCCGCCCAGTCCATGCGGGCCAGGGCCAGTGCGGCGAGGTCGTAGTAGCCGAGCTTGCTGGTGACGTCGTAGGACGTGCGGTACAGGCTGGCCAGCAGCAGCCACCGTTCGCGGCCCGGCGCCGCATGAGCGGCCGTGGTCGCCTCGTGGATGAGCCCGGGGAGCTGACCGGCGGTCCGCTTGATCTCCCCGCCGCGCACGGCCACGAGAAGGGCCTCGGCATCGACGGTCAGGAGCCGGTGCGCCCGCGGGGTGACGTCCGGGTCGGAGCCGAGGTCGTACACGTCGAGGGCCTCGCGGATCGGCCGGATCAGGACGTCCAGCTCGTCGGCGCGGAGTTCGGTGGCGTACGGCTGTCCGGTGATCGTGTCCACGGACACGCGCAGGGCGCGGGCCACTGCGGCGATCAGGTGCGGGCTGGCGGGGATGACGCCCTGTTCGGTCTTGGTGTAGGTGCTGTAGGGGACCTGGGCCAGGTCCGATACGGCCTGCTGCGTCAGGTGGCGTTCGAGGCGCAGGCGCTTCATGCGCGCGCCGGTGTGGTCGTTCGGTAGAGAGTGCATGCTGGCTCCCGTTCAGACTCGACACCTGAACGGTACCGGCAGACGGCGAAATCCCCCTGCCCCGGCCCTGGGTGGGCGTCCCGTACGCGATCCGCCTCGTCGAGACGTGAGAAGGAGACACAGTGGCTGACGACCCGTCCTCGGTGACGCGCTTCCTCTACGAGGCGGGCAGGCTCAAGCACAGCCGTCTGGCACGACATCCACGAGACCACGACGACGCCTCGGTCGTGCGAAATGCGCTGGCTTCGGACGGCGCGTTCACTCCGTCCTGGCTGCGGGGCAAATCGGTAACGCCAGTTCCTGCAGGCGGACAAGTCGATGCGGCGCTGGCCCGTCGGATCGAGGCTGGATGCCGCGCGGTAGGTGCCCCGTACCTCATTGCCGCCGAACTCGGCGACGGCCCTGGCGCGAGCCCCGGTACGACGTCCCGGGTGTCTGTCAGCACCGCGGGAACGCACATCCGCCCGCCGTTCGTTCTGTGCACGCCCGGCCTGCAAGGTGCTGTCCTTTTCCCCCGATCCGGCTATGCATTGATCGCGGGATCCACCGCTTTCATGGCCTCGGCGGTCGGGGAAGGGACCGACACGGCACGCGCGCACTTCGGCCGGTATGC
Source organism: Streptomyces roseus (assembly GCF_001044425.1). Taxonomy (GTDB): domain Bacteria; phylum Actinomycetota; class Actinomycetes; order Streptomycetales; family Streptomycetaceae; genus Streptomyces; species Streptomyces roseus. Next base: position 62,163 of record NZ_LFML01000020.1, on the reverse strand, counting down.
CCGCGCCCTCTCGGACCGCCACCCTTCGCTGTCGGTGGTGGCAGCCGAGTACGGTCCCGTACACCGGGCGTGGACCCATCCCGACGACGTCGCCCCGACGAGTGCGGCGGCCCGGCAGGTGGCGCTGCTGGACGCGTTTGCCGATGGCACCTGCGGCGCACCTGACTTCGCTCATGGCTGGTGGGAAGCCCGACGTGCTTCCCAGGCGCAGGGCGAGCGGGTCCAGGGGCCGCTCGGCGCTCTCTTCGACCAGGTGTTCATGCTCCTTGAGGACTACGCGGTCGATCCCGAATTCGCCGAGCCCGGAGATCTGGACGACGCCGGACTCAAGGCCGCCGCGCGCGCGGCCTTGGACGCCTTCCGGCATTCGGAGTCCGGCCGAAGCCGGAAGTGACGGCCCGGGCGGATCCGGTTACGGCTGCGGCTCGAAGTCCCAGTACGGGCGGTTCTGCTGGCGCGCCGAGACCGTGTGGACGTGTTGGGGGCCCAGGGTGCGGGTCAGGGCCTTCAGGCCCGCCTCCTCGTGCTTGCCCGCCTCCGCGTCCTCGCGGACCGAGCGGAGGTCCGCCGCCAAGGCGATCTGCGCGCTCAGGGTCATCGGGTGGTCCGGGCCCAGGACCTGTTCGCAGCCCCGGAGGGTGTCGCGGCTCAGGGACACCGCGTCCTCGAAGTGCCCCGTGATGTTGCGGTGGCCCGTCGCGTTCAGGGCGCAGCCCAGCGTCCACGGGTGGCGGTCCCCGACCGCGCCCCGCATGCCGACCAGGGCCTGCTCCGACAGGTTGAGGGCCTCGGCCCGTTCGCCCTGGGCGCGCAGGACCAGGCCGAGGTTGCCGACCGTGCCGATGCTGTACGGGTGGGCGAGGCCCAGCTGCGTCTGGTAGCCGCGGACGACCTCCTCCGAGATCCGGCGGGCCTCGCCGATGTCCCCGTACTCCCGCAGGTACGTGGCGTAGTCCGAGGCGACCATCAGGGTCCAGGGGAACTCGGCGCCGAAGACCCGGGTGGAGCGTTCCAGGACGCTGCGCAGCCGGGCCCCGGCGCCCGGGATGTCGCCGGAGCGGCGCAGGCACATGCCGAGGTTGTGTTCGGCGCGCAGCGTCTGGGGGTGGTTGAGGCCCAGGACCTGGGTGTTGAGCTTGAGCCCCTGTTCCTGACGGGCGAGGGCCTCGCGGTAGCGGCCCATCAGGCGCAGTCCCATGGCGCAGCCGATCCCGGAGGAGAGCGTCGCGATGTGCCGTACGCGCAGCACCCGCTCGCGCCGGCGCAGGGTGTCGAGGTCGGTTTCGTACGCCTCCTGGTAGCGGCCCAGCAGCCGCAGGGCGACGGCCACGTTGTTCTCGGCGTTGAGGGTGGTGGAGTCGTCCTCGCCGAGCAGTTCGCGGTAGCGGGCGAAGGCGTGCTCCAGCAGCTCGCGGGCCTGGTCGAACTTGGCGGTGCTGAGCAGCACCCCGGCGTACGTGCTGGTGGCGCGCAGGGTCTCCAGGTCCCGGTCACCCCGCTCGGCCAGCAGCCGGTCGGCGACCGATTTGGCGAGGGTCTCGGCGCGCTTGAAGTGCCCGAGCATCCGCAGGGCGCCGCCGTAGTGGTAGCTCAGCTCGCGGACCTGGTCGTGGTCGTCGCCGAGCATCGCGCGCCACACGGCGTCGGTGCGTTCGGCGAGCCGCAGGCAGGTGCGGTACTCCCCGGCGAGGATCAGGTAGCGCAGGCAGTGCAGCAGGAAGGTCTGGATCCGCGGGTTGCTGCTGGTCAGTACGCCGGAACTCTCCAGGTGCGGGATCAGCTCGGCGTAGCGGGGCCACAGCCGGGAGTCGGTGGGGCGGCCCGGGTCGGCGGCGGCGAGGACCTGCCGTACGGCGCGCGAGAGCGGCTCGGCCTCCTCCTCGGCGAGGTTCTCGCGGACGATCCCGTGCACCATGCGGTGCAGCTGCACGGTCTCCAGCCCGCCGCCCTCCTCCACCGACAGGTCGGAGTATTCGAGGCGGACGACGGAGAACTGCACCAGCTTGTTGAGGGCGGCGTTCCACCGGATCTGGTCGTTGATCAGCCCGGCGAGCTGTTCGGGCACGTCGTCGGCGGGGAACTCGCGCAGCAGCCGCAGCGGCACCGGCCCGGGCGCGAAGAACACGAACAGCCGCAGCAGGGAGAGCGCGTCGGGGAAGTTCTCGCGGACGTTGTTCAGCAGTATCGCGAGGGCGGTGGGGAAGGGCAGCGGGTAGTCGTCGGAGACGGTGACGGCCTCCCGGGAGTCCAGTCTGCGCTGGAGCAGCGCCAGGTAGTCGCCGACCGTCAGCGGGGAGTCGGCGAGCCAGCCGGCGGTCTGGTCGAGGGCGAGCGGGTAGTCCTCCAGGGCCTCGGCGAGCTGGTCGGCCTCCTCGCCGGTGAGCCGGTGGGCCCGGCGGCGGATGAAGGTGATCGACTCGGGGCGCGCGTACAGCGGGACTTCGAGGAGGCTGGTGTGCCGGGAGGCCCATTCGCGGTTGCGGGAGGTGATGATCACGTCGCCCGCCCCCGAGGGCAGCAGGTCGATGAGGTCGTCGGGGTTGTCGCAGCCGTCGAAGACCACCAGCCAGCGGCTGTACGGGGATCCGCGGCGCAGCGCCTCCAGGACGGCCCGGATCTGCTCGCCGTAGCTGCCGGCGCCGCGCGGCAGGCCCATCGCCGTCGCGAGGTCGGCGAGCCGCTCGCGCAGGGTGGGCCGGTCCTCGGCGGGGACCCACCACACCACGTCGTACTCGGAGGCGAAGCGGTACGCGTACTCGGTGGCGACCTGCGTCTTGCCCACCCCGGACAGCCCGAGCAGGGTGACGGTCGAGGCGCCGGGCGGGGCGTCGCAGAGGGCGGTGCGCAGCCGGCCGATGACGTCGTTGCGGCCGGTGAAGCGGGGGTTGCGGCGCGGGACGCGGCCCCAGATCTCGGGCGGGTCGTTGGGGAAGCGGGGGCCGCGGCGGCCGGTCTCGGCGCCGACCCGGTCGGTGGGCAGTTCGAGCCGGCGCAGCACCCGGTACTCGGCCTCGTACGCGTCCAGGCCCCACAGGTCGGTCTTCTCCAGTACGGCCACGGCGCTGGGCAGCGGCGCGTCGGTGAGGCATACGGCCGCGAACCGGTCGGGGTGGGCGTCGGTGACCGTGCGCAGGGCGGTGTTCCACTCCTCGTCGGTATGGGCTGCGGCGGAGAAGTAGCGCTCGCTGAGGATGAGCAGGACCCGGCTGCCGCTGCGGGCCAGGTCGTCGAGGGCGGGGGCCAGGCCGGGGGCGGACTGCGGGTCCCAGCGCGCGAGGGCGACCCGGTGGCCGTGTTCCTCCAGGCGGTGGGCGATCCACACGGCCCAGGGCCGGTTGAATCCGGCGAAGCTGATGACGAAGCGCTGCGGCTGCGCGGCTGCGTCGCGGTCTCGGTCCTGCCGAAGTCCGGTGGTCATGCGGCCGTCTCCCTGGCATCCGGGCGGTGGACGGGCTTGAAAGGTACCGCAGCGGACGGTGCGTCAGCCCTCCGCGAACGGGGCGAGTTCGGGGTGCCGGGCGCACCAGGCGCGGCGCTCGCGGTCGACGGCGCGGCGGGCGACGGCGTGCTGGTCGCCGGGCGGCGGCAGATCGTCCATGGACCGCTCGGCGACGGCCATGGCGGCCGTGAACTCCCGTCCCGCCGTCGTCAGTCGCGGATGCCGGTGCAGTGCGGGGAGGACGGCTGCGACCTGGGCGCGGATCCGGGCGTGCTGGGCCCAGGCGCCGCGCGCGCCGTAGAGGGCGGCGCGCTGCCAGTACCCGGCCAGGGCCAGGTGGGCGTACGCGCCGTGCAGGAGCCCGTCCAGCGGGCGGGGATCGCCGCGCCAGGGGGCCCAGTGCCGGGGGGTGCGGTCGGCGGTGTGCAGGGTCAGGACGTCGGCGAGGGCGGTGAGCTTGCCGTGCTGGACCTCGTGGACGAGGGTGGCGGCCAGGGCGGGCGGGGCCTGCGTACGGGCCAGCACCGACCCGGCGGCCGCGGGCAGGGTGGCGCCGCTGGAGCGGGAGCCGCCGCCCAGCGGGACCACGGAGCGCAGCAGCAGGCCGATCTCCTCGGCGCGGGCGGTGTCGTAGCGGTCGAGCAGGGTGAGCGCCCCGGCCCACTGGGTGTCCCAGCGCTTGTGGCCCTTGGGGGTGAGCCGGCGGGCGGGGCGGACGGGCCCGGGGTGGGCGGGTCCGGGGGCCCGGTACGGGTCGAGGTCGTCGAGGGCGGTCCGGCCGCCGGGCAGGGCGTGCAGGAGGAGGGCGGCGGGGTCGTCGGGGTCCCAGCAGCCCTCGGTGAGGGCGAGCGGGCCGGGCCGGGCGGGGCGCAGCAGTCCGAGGGTGGGCAGGACGAGGCGGCCGTTGACCGGCCGCAGCGTCGCCTTGAAGGTGATCCCGGAGCGCAGGGCCGCGGCGACGGCGAGGGCCCCGAGGTGGCCGAGGTCGGCGGGCGGCCCGTACGGGGCGTGCAGCCGGCGCAGGGTCTCCTCGGCCCAGACCCCGGTGGCCGGGTAGTGCAGTACGTCCCGGACGGCCTCGGGGTCGTGCCGTTCGGCCTCCTCCAGCAGGGCCCAGTGGTCGGCGGCCTCCCCGGCCCGGCCGCCGGGGGCGGCGTCGAGGACCCCGCGCAGCAGGACGAGCCGCTTGGAGCGGCGGATGTCGCGGACCAGGCGGGTGGCCTCGGCGCAGGGCTCGGTGGAGGCGAGGGCGCCCAGGGTGGCGGAGGTGACGGTGAAGCCGGTCAGGGAGTCGGTCATGAGGCCGCCGCCCGTAACGGCGCCCGGCCCGGCCCGGCCGGGCCCGCGGCCCGCCGGTCCGCGGCCCGCCGGTCTACGGCCTGTTGCTCCGCGGCCCGCCGGTCCGTCGCCGGTCGCTCCGCGGCCCGCCGGTCCGTTGCCGGCTGCTCCGCGGCCTGCCGGTCCGTTGCCGGTTGCTCCGCTGCCCGCCGGTCCGTCGCCGGTCGCTCCGCGGCCCGCCTCAGGGCGGCCGCGATGTGGCGGATGAGGACCTGGAGGTCGGCGCAGTACACGGAGGGCTGCCGGAAGCCCTCGGCGGCGCGGTAGCGGTGCGGGTAGTGGCCGCCGCCGCAGACCTCGACGAGCTCACAGGCCCGGCACCCTTCGGCCAGCGCCTCCCGCCCCAGCTGGCGGGCGGCGAGCCCGGGGTGGTCGAGGAAGGCGTCGAAACCGTGGCTCTCCACCGTCATCCCGGTGGCGGCGGCGCCCTCGTAGGCGGATTTGAGCGAGTCGGCCTGCTCGATGCCCCCGTCGGTCTCGATCACGGCGGTGGCGGCGGGGGCGAGGCCGAGGGTCTCGGTGGCGGCGGGCAGTCCGAGCAGCAGGGCGATGATCTCCTCGAAGATCCGGATCCGGGTCCGCAGCGCCGCGTCGTGCCACCAGCGTTCGAAGACGGCGACGAGCCAGTCGGCGTACGGGGTGCGGGGCGGCCGGTGGCCGGGCGGCGGGGTGTTCCAGTTGGCCAGGGGGAGCAGCAGGCCGATCACCGGCGGGGCGAAGTCGAGCAGGGACTCGTACGTCTCCACCGGGTCCTGGGCCAGGTCGACGACGCAGAGCACCCCGGCGTAGCTCTCGGGGTGCCGGGCGAGCAGGCGCAGCCCCCGCGCGGCGGCCCCGAACCCCGGGCGGCCACCGCGGTCCACCCGGCGCGCGTTGTGTGCGGGCAGCCCGCCGTCGAGGCTCACGCCGACCCGGATCCCGGCGGCGGCGAGCGCGCCGAGCCGGCCGCGCGTGAGCAGGGTGCCGTTGGTCTGGACGGTGGCGGTGACCCGGGTCCGCGGCGAGGTCCGGGCGAGGGCCGCCCGTACCGCGTCGACGGGCGCGGCCAGTTCGGCGGGGGCGGTGAGCAGGGGTTCGCCGCCGTGCAGGACCAGGTCGACACGGGTCAGGTCGTGGGCGGCGGCGTGCTCGGCGATGCGGTCGGCGGCGCGGGCGGTGGTGGCCGGGGACATGGCGGCGGGCTGGGCGCGCCAGCCCTGGTCGGCCATCTCGTACACGTAGCAGTAGGTGCAGGCGAGGTTGCAGCGGCTGCGGGTCTTGAGCACGAACTGCCTTACCGGGTGCGGCCGGTGGCCCGCCGCGCGGAGCGCGGCCACATCGAGCCGGGCGTACGGCCACGGGGCGTGGACCAGGTGGTTCCGTAAGGAGGGCAGCACGGTGTCGCTCGTGTCGGTCTGCCTCATCGCCTGCACCTCCCGCGCCGCGGACGGTCCATCCCTGCCCGGCGGACGGCACCGGCTAACGGCGGAAACGGGTCAACTGTGGGTGCGCTGCGTGGCCTTGGGACTGCGGTGCGTGAGGGGCCGGCGCCCGCCGGAGCCGCTGTCCGCCGCCCGCCGCCGCCCCCCGCCCCCGCACCCTCAGGCCACCCCGGAGTCGAAGGCGTTGAGGATCTCGGCGGGGTGCGTGACCCGTTGCACCATGCCCTCGATGACCGGGGCCAGCACGGGGTGGTCGATCCCGCGCAGTGCGGCCAGATCGAACCCCGAGAGGTCCGGCAACCGCCCCGGGCAGGCCGAGGCCGCCGTTTCCGCTTCCTGCTGCCGAGTCGCCATGGGCTGCCCGTCCCCCCGTTGAGTCGCGATGTCCGATGCTCCCTTACCCGGCGGCCGGGGTCACAGACCCGCCTCCAGGGTGCGGACCCGGGATCCCAGGGCCTCCCGCCGGCCGGCGGCCGGATCCCCCAGCCGGGTCCACAGCTCCAGCGCGGAGCGGTACGCGTCCAGGGCCGCCCGGGGCCGCGCCAGCCGTTCCAGTACCTCTCCCCTCAACTCCTGCACCCGGGCGGCCAGTTCCACCGCCACCTCGCGCCGTTCCTCCCGGTCCGCGGCCAGCGCGCTGCGCCACGCCCGCCGGTAGGAGTCGGCCGCCCGGTCGAGCCGGTCCGGCGCCCGGGTGTGGGCGTGGATCTCCTGCTGGACGTCGCCGTGCTCGCGCCAGGCCCGGGCCTGCTCCAGGGGGCTGCGGCTCTGCCGGACGGCCAGTTCCAGCAGGTACTCCGCCTCCCGCAGGTCGACGACGTCCCCCTCGTACGCGTGCCGCAGCCGCAGCCCCTCCGCCAGCCGCACCAGCCGCTGAGCCGAGCGCGGGTCGGACTGCGGGACCGCCGCCCGGCTGTCGCGCAGCACCCGTACGGCCGCCGAGGTGAACCGCCGCCCGTCCGCGGCCCGCGCCCGGTCCAGCAGTACGTCGCCCCACTCGGGCAGCAGCTCCCCGTACGCCTGCGCGTCGCGCGGGATCAGCCGGCGGGCCCGGCCGTACGCCTCGGCCGCGTCCTCCAGCGCCCGGGGCTCCGCGTCCCGGGCGGAGCGCGCGCGGTGCACCCGCGCCAGGCACACCAGGGCGGCCAGCCGCAGCTCCGTGTCGCCGGCGGCCTCGGCCAGGGCCAGGCCGAGCTGTCCGGCCGCCTCCTCCAGCCGCCCCGGCAGGTACCGCAGGGCGGTGGCCAGCTCCACCCGTACGCGGGCGGCCGCCGCCCCCGGGGGCTCCGGGCCTTGCGAGGCGGTCTGCGCGGCGGCCGAACCGGAGCCGGCCGAACCGGAGCCGGAGCCGGCCGAAGACGCGGCCGCCAAGGCGGCGGCCAGGGCGGCCGCGAGGTGCTCGGCGGCCTGCCCGGCCAGCGCCGTGCGCTCCGCCGGGTCGGGGGTACGGGGCAGCAGGGCGAGCAGGACCCTGCCGAGGGCGGACCGCACCGCCGGGTCGGAGGCGGGGGCTCCGGTCACCGCCTCCAGCGCGGAGCGGGCCTCGCGCAGCGCGCCCGTGTCCTCGCGGAGCTCGCCGAGGCGGACCAGGGTCTGCGCCCGCCGCACCAGGCAGTCCAGGCGCAGCCGCGGGTCCAGCCCGGGGTCGGGGTCGCCGCCGACGGCCGCGAACTCCCGTTCGGCGGCGGCCAGCAGGTCCGGGTCCGGCTCGTCGGCCAGGGCCCGCTCGTACAGGATCCGGCCGAGTACGGCCCGGGCGGCCGGGGCGGCCAGTCCGGCGACCGCCCGCTCGGCCTCCGCCAGCAGTTCGGGGTCGCGCTGGCCCGCCCACAGCCGCAGCAGGACGGTGGCCAGCTCGCACTCCGCCTCGCCGGGAACGTCCCCCGGTCCGGCGGGCGTCGCGACGGCCCGGCGCAGGACGGCGACGGCCTCGTACAGCCCGCGCGGGCCGCCCTCGCCCCCCTGGCGGTCGTGGGCGGCGAGCCGCTCACGTGCCGTGCCGAGCGCCCACGCCCGTCCGGGCGGCGCCGCGGCGGGCTCGGGAAGGCCGGGGTCCCCGGTGGGCGGCCCGGGCAGGTAGCGGCGTACGACGCGGGCCGAGACCTCGGCGAAGGCCTGCGGGAGCCGCCCGGCCGGGACCCGTTCCTCCCCGCCCTCCTCGGCCACCGGGGCGCCGGTGAGCTGGGAGACGGCCAGTGCGGGGAAGTTCCGTACGCCCCGCCCGAAGTGCGCGAGCACGTACTCGGAGCAGTGCTTGAGCACCAGCGCGGCCTCGTCCCGGCCGAGCGGCCCCAGCAGCACGTCCTGGACGCCGGGCACGAACTCGTACCACTGCCCCGCGGCCCGGCCCCGCCGCAGCAGCCCGCTGAGCAGCACCTCCGCGAGGTCCGAGGGCTCCGAGTCGGGCAGCATCGTGCGCTGTACGAGGGCCATCACGGGCAGCGTCAGGGGTGCGGCCGACAGGTACACGGCGAGCTGGACGGCGCTCGGCGAGGCGGAGGCCCGGAAGCGGCGCACCAGCTCGCGCGGCGGGCGCGCGGCGCGCGGGGGCGGCAGGGGCGCGGCCGGGTGGTCGGCGAGGACGCGGCCCACCTCGGCGGGGACGGGCCCGGTGCCGAGCCCGGCGACGAGGCGGGCCCAGGAGCCGAGGGCGATGGCGCTGGGCGGCAGGACGGGGACGGTGAGCCCGCCGGTGTGCCGCCCCTGGCGGACCGGCCGGTCGGGGCGGAACCGCAGCTTCCCGGAGCCGCCCTCGGCGCGGGTGAGCACGCCCCGCTCGGTCGGCAGCCAGCTGCGGCTCCACAGCCGCTGCGGCAGCGGCTGGACGACGACGCAGGGGCTGCACTCGGCCCAGCGGTGCAGCAGCCGCTGCGCCTCGCCCTCGCGCCAGAGCGGGCCGGCGCAGTCGGAGACGACCATGGTCAGCGCCCGCCCGGTGGGGTCGCGCAGCTGGTCCCCGGAGCGCAGCCGGGTGCCGGGGCCGGTGCCGCGCCCGACGGCCGCCCGGCCGTCGCCGAGCCGGTGCAGGTAGTGGACCTGTACGTCGCGGAAGGCGCCGAGCCGCTCGCAGACGGAGCGCAGTTCCTCGAACATGTCGTGCCAGACGGCCATCGACGGGGAGGCGTCCATGACGAGCCGTACGGTCGCCTCGCGCCGGCTCTCGGGCCGCAGCACGGGGATGACCAGTCCGAGGGCGCGGGCACTGGCCTCGGCGGTGGCGGGCTCGTCGAGGACCAGGCGGGTGGGCGGGCCCGGCGGCCGGTGCCGCTGGAGGGCGCGCAGGGCCCGCTGGATCTCCAGGATCCGGGGCAGCGCGGCCGCGCCCGGGACCCGTACGGGCACCCCGGCGCCGCCCGGGAACCCGGCCGCCTCCTCCGCGACCGACCCGAGGACCCGGGAGGCGTAGAGCCGGACCGGGTCCTGCGGATCGGGCTCGGGCCCCGCGCTCTCCTCCTCGGCCGCGGTCGCTCCGCCCGGGGTCCGCGTCCGCCGGGGCGGGGCGGGGCGCTCCCGTTCGGGGCCGGCGGGGTCGGCGGGGCCGATTCGCCCGGCCAGCCACAGCGCGTCGGCGAGCTCCTCGGCGGTGGGGTCGAGCCCGGCGGTGCGCAGCAGCCCGGCGAGGTCGCGCAGGGCGGCGGGGACGGGAGCCGGACCGGGGGGCGCGGTGGCCGGACGGGGCGCCCGGCGGCAGCGCGCGTCGTCGGGCCGGGGCGGCCGCTCGGGGGGCACCGGCCCTCACCTCGGGCGGTCGAGGCGCTGGATGAGCAGGTCGGCGAGGTCCTCCCGGGTGGGCGGAGCGGCGTGGTGGGTGAGGTAGATGGCGTTCAGGAGCTGGTCGGCGGCCACGAGTTCGGACTGGGAGCGGCTGAGGAACTCCCGGATCAGGTCGGCCCCGAGCCGGGCGGCCTCCTCGCCGAGGTGTGCGCGGACCATGGTGGCGAGCCGCTTCTCGCCGGGCTGGCCGAGCTTGAGCTGGATGCAGCGGCGCAACAGGGCGGCGGGGAAGTCCCGTTCGCCGTTGCTGGTCAGGATGATGAAGGGGAAGGCCCGGCAGCGGACGCGGCCGCCGCGGACGGTGACCTTCGCCCCGTCGTCGGTGAGCACCTGCACCTCGGGCTCGGTGTCGGCGACGCGTTCGAGCTCGGGGAGGGCGAACTCGCCCTCCTCCAGGACGTTCAGGAGGTCGTTGGGCAAGTCGATGTCGCTCTTGTCGAGCTCGTCGATGAGCAGGACGCGGGGACGCTCGGTGGGCAGCAGGGCCGTTCCGAGGGGGCCGAGGCGGATGTACTTGCCGATGCCGGGGACGGGGGGCGCGGCCCGGCCCGGCCCGGCGCCCGGTGCCGGACCCGGCGGGCCGGCCGGCGGACCCCACGGCGGGCCGCCGCTCGCGGCGATCTGCACGTCCTGGAGCCGGGCGATGGCGTCGTAGCGGTACAGCCCCTCCTGGAGCACCGTCCGCGAGACCACGGGCCAGCGCAGCACCCGGCCGAGTTTCAGCTCGTGAGCGACGGCGTGGGCGAGGGTGGACTTCCCGGTGCCCGGATAGCCGGTGACGAGCAGGGGCCGGCGCAGGTACAGGGCCGCGTTGATGGCCTCCAGCTCCTCCGGCTCGGGGCGGTGCAGTTCGGCGGCCTGGCGGTGCGCGCCGAGGCGCCGCGTGACGTTGCCGTCGGCCGTGTCCGCCGGTCCGCCGGGCTCGCCGACGGGGCCGCCGTCGAAATCCCGCCACGGCGGCGGGTCGGGCAGGGCCTCGATCCCGTCGTGGGGTTCGCCGACCCCCCGGTAGATGAGCCATTCCTCGTTCACGCCTGCTCCCTCCCCCTCCCGCCCGTCACAGGTCGCCCTGCAGCGGTTCGTCTTCGGGCAGCGCGCGGGCCGGGTCGTCCCATACGAGGGCCATCCCGTCCGCCCAGTACGCGTCGGGGTCGGCCCCGTGCGCGCGTGCCCGCAGTGCCTGGAGCCGGACCGGCAGCGGCGCTCCCCGCGCCGCCTCCGTCAGCTCCTCGCGCAGTCCGCGGTGGAACGGCGCGCAGTCGGCCGCCGGGTCCTGCGGGGGCCGCCGGGTGACGGCCACCCCGTACCCGGCGTCCCGGATCCCGTACAGGGAGCTGCGGGTGGGTTCCTCCTCGGCGGCCCGGCAGTGCACGGGCACGGTGTTGTCCGGGAGCGCGTCGAGCCATTCCGGCGCCGGGGTCCTGGGGCGGCCGCGGTCGCAGTCGGCCCGCTCGTCGGCCGGCGGACCGGCCTGGACGCGGTTCCAGCGGTCGGCCCGCCGGTGGTCGGCCTCATCGTCGTTCGGGATCGCGCCGCCCGTCGCGGCCGGATAGCGGAAGACGACCGGCCGCTGGACGCCCAGCGGGGTCCGCCCGGCCACCGTCCACGTGTCCACGGGCAGCCCGAACAGCTCGGGCGCCACGGCGACTTCGAGGAGGGCCGCCGCCTCGTGGGTGTCACAGCGCCGGAAGGCCTCGGCGAGCGGGACCCGCAGCACGTCGGCGAGAGCGGCCCGAGTGGCCCGTACGCCCGAGTCCACCGGGGTCACCCGGCCCGGGTGGGCGGGACCGTAGAGCACCGAGACGCGCCAGTCGTAGACGTCCTCCCAGCCGTGCGCCCAGGCCTCCAGCAGCACGGACGGGCCCTGGAGCAGGGTGCCGGACGGCCGGGTGTGCCCGTGGGGTTGGCGGTCGACGCGGGCGCGGCGGCTGCGGTCGCGCTGCGCGAGGCCCCGTTCGTGCCGTTCGCCGAGCTCCCGCCGCAGGGGCCGCCACAGCCGCGCGGCGGTGGCCCGCACCCAGTCCCACAGCTCCTCGTCGGCGCCCGGGGCGGGGGGCTCGCGGTGGTCGGCGACGCTGACGTCGGTCGCGTAGCGCAGCATCGCGGCGGCCTCGCCGGCGCCGTCCGGCGGATCGTGCAGCATGCCGAGCCCGTCGCGCCAGCTGAGCGGGGCGGGCAGTCCGGGGTCGGGCTCCTCGCCGCGGGCCGCCTCGACCAGGGCCCGTACCTCCTCGGAGGAGCGGGGCGGGGGCAGTTCGGCGAGCAGCCCGCACAAGGTGGTGCGCTCGGCGGCGGTGAGCCGCCTGCCGCCCTCGTACGGGTCCTCCCGCGCCGGGAGTTCGCCGTGGACGTCGGTCCAGGTGCGGCGGCTGCCGCGATCGCTGAGGTGCTGGTCGTAGTGGTAGAGGTCGTGGGCCTGCATGACGCGGCGGTAGAGCCCGACCTGGCCGGTGGCGGCCAGCGGCAGGGTCCGTAACTGCACGACGGACACGGCGAGTCCGCCGCCACCGCCGCTGCGGCGGGCCTTGACCACGCCGACGACCTCGCCCCGGGCCAGGTCCACGACCGGGCCGCCGGACATGCCGGGCTCGATCTCGTCGTCGTCGCCGAGGCGCAGGGCGGCGCCTGCGGCGGCCGTGCCGCGCAGCCGGGTGGTGCGGCCGGTGATCTCGGGGGCGCCGAGGTCCTCGGTGCAGCCGAAGTAGGCGACCTCGTCGGGGCGGGGTCTGCCGCGGTCGGTCAGGCGTACGCAGGCGTGTGTGATCGGGGCGAGGACGCGCACCAGTGCCAGGTCGGGCAGGTCCCACAGGGCGCGGCGGGCGGGGCGGTGCTCTTCCAGCCGCTCGGGCAGGACGCACTCGACGCGGCCGGTGACGGTACCGGTGGCGCCGTCGGCGCCGGAGGGGAAGGTGATGCCGAGCTCACGCCCCGCGAGACGCACCGCCGCACCCCCTTCACCGACGACGTGCGCGCACGTCAGCACCCAGCCCGGGGCGATGAAGAACCCGCTCCCCCAGGTGGGACCGGTCCCACGGGGTGCATACCCGTCCGGGGCCGCGTGGACGCGCACGGTGGCCGCCTGGACGAGGGGTTCGAGGAGCTCGAAGGCGCGCGCGGTGCCGCCCGTGCGCCCGTCCTGCATCCCCTGCCCCCTCAGGTGTGGAGACCCTCCAGGCTAGCGCCGGGTACCGCACGAGGGGAGGTCTCGCCGGGTATGCGGATTATCCTGGCGGGAAACACCCCCTGTACACCTTCATCACGGCACGGAGCCCGACTTGTACTTCACCGATCGCGGCATCGAGGAGCTGGAGAAGCGGCGCGGCGAGGAGGAGGTCACCTTCGAGTGGCTCGCCGAGCAGCTGCGCACCTTCGTCGACCTCAACCCGGACTTCGAGGTCCCGGTGGAGCGCCTGGCCACCTGGCTCGCCCGCCTGGACGACGAGGACGAGGACGAGGAGTAGGCCCGCCGGCCCGCACGCACGGCGAAGGGGCCCGACCGTCACCGGTCGGGCCCCTTCGCCGTGCGTGGGCGAGGCCTGGATCAGGCGGCCTTGGTCTCCCAGAAGATGCGGTCGATCTCGGCGATGAGGTCGAGCGCCTTCTGGCCGGTCGCCGGGTCGTTCGACGCCTTGGCGGCCGAGAGGGCCTTCAGGGTGTCGTTGACCAGGGTGTGCAGCTGCGGGTACTTCTCGAAGTGCGGGGGCTTGAAGTAGTCGCTCCACAGCACCGAGACGTGGTGCTTGGCGAGCTCGGCGCGCTGCTCCTTGATGGTGATGGCGCGCGCGCGGAAGTCGGCGTCCTCGTTGGCCTGGTACTTCTCCTGGACGGCCTTGACGGACTCGGCCTCGATGCGGGCCTGGGCAGGGTCGTACACGCCGCACGGAAGATCGCAGTGGGCGGAGACCTTCGCCTTGGGGGCGAAGAGGCGGGAAAGCATGGAGTTTGTCCTCCTCGTGATCGTCTTCTCAAGGGGGAGATTACTCCGTGGCGCAGGGGATTTCGCGAGCGGCCCCGTGGGCTTGGGACAAAAGTCCAGGGTGGCGTGCGGACCGGTGAGCGAATCTACGGAAGGCTGCGGCAGCATGCGCAGTGAGGCGAGAGCGGGCGAGGAGGTCGGGCATGGCGCACAGAAGGCACTCGCGGACGGCGTTCGAGGTGGTGGAGGTGGCGGGACCCTCGATGGTGCCGACGCTGCTGCACGGGGACCGGCTGGTGGTGCGGTACGGGGCGGACGTCCGCCCGGGTGACGTGGTGGTGCTGCGGCACCCGTTCCAGCAGGACCTGCTGGTGGTCAAGCGGGCGGTGGAGCGGCGGCCGGGCGGCTGGTGGGTGCTCGGGGACAACCCGTACAACGAGACCGGCGACAGCACCGACTACGGGACGGTGCCCGAGGAGCTGGTGCTGGCGACGGCGGTGCTGCGCTTCCGGCCGCGCGCGGCGGATCAGAGTTCGCTGAGGGCGCGGCTGTCCTGGGCGGTGTCGGCGCTGCGGCCGCTGTGGCCGGACGCCTCGGCTTCCAGCCGTTTGCGGGCCCGGTAGGCGGCCACGTTGGCCCGGGTGGCGCAGCGGTCGGAGCAGTAGCGCCGGGAGCGGTTGGTGGAGGTGTCGAGGTAGGCGTTGCGGCAGGGCGCGGCCTGGCACAGGCCGAGGCGGTCGGGGCCGTGCTCGGTGAGGTGGAAGGCCAGGCCGAAGGAGGCGATCGCGGCGTAGCCGGCGGAGGCGTTCGAGGGGTGGTCGGCGAGGTGGATGTGCCAGTCCGGGCGGCCCTCGTCGTCGAGGTACTGGTGACCGGAGACCTGCGGGCTGACCGGGAACTCCATGAGCAGGGAGTTCAGCAGGTCGACGGCGAGGACGTGGTCGCCGCCGTCGGCGGCCTCGAAGACGGCGCGCAGCCGGCCCCGGACGTTGCGGAAGCGGGTCACGTCGGTGTCGGTGACCCGGCGGGCCATCTGGGTACTGGCGCCGAAGAGGGCGCGCACGGCGTCGACCGAGGTGAGGGCGTCCTTGTTGCGGGCCGGCTCCTCGGTGTTGACCAAGCGCACGGCATAGTCCGAGTAATGGGCCAGTTCCACTTGTAGTCCTTACGGATGCGGTTTAGGGTCTCGAAGTAACGGCTGATACTTCTTCGAGGGTATTACGACTGGAGGGCGAGCGATGGCGGAGACCACGACCGACTGGCAGGCCTGGCAGGAGAGCTGGGACCGGCAGCAGGAGTGGTACATGCCCGACCGCGAGGAGCGGTTCCGGGTGATGCTGGACATGGTCGAGGCACTGGTGGGACCCACCCCCCGGGTGCTGGATCTGGCGTGCGGTACGGGAAGTATCACGGACCGCGTCCTGCGGCGGTTCCCGGACGCCACCAGTACGGGTGTCGACCTCGACCCGGCGCTGTTGACCATCGCCCGGGGCCACTTTGCCGGCGACGACCGCGTCGCGTTCGTCACGGCCGACCTCAAGGACCCCGAGTGGACCTCGGCCCTCCCCCACGACACGTACGACGCGGTGCTCACGGCCACCGCCCTGCACTGGATGCACTCCCCGCAGCTGGCCGTGGTGTACGGGCAGCTCGCCCCGCTGCTGCGCGAGGGCGGGGTCTTCATGAACGCCGACCACATGCCCGACCCGGCGACCCCGCGCCTGAACGCCGCCGAGCGGGCCCACCGGCACGCCGCGATGGACCGGGCCCGCGCGGCCGGCGCGCTGGACTGGGCCGACTGGTGGGCCCTCGCGGCCGCCGACCCGGTGCTGGCCGAGCCGACGAAGCGCCGGTACGAGATCTACGGCGAGCACGCCGACGGGGACACCCCCGACGCCGCCTGGCACGAGCGGACCCTGCGCGAGGTGGGCTTCGCGGAGGCCCGGACGGTCTGGCGCTCGCCCTCCGACGCGCTGGTCCTGGCCCTGAAGTGACGCTCTTGTAGGAAAGTGAGAACTTTCCGCGGCCCGACGCGCATGCGAGAGGGGCGGTACGGGAATCCCGTACCGCCCCTCTCGTCCGTCGGCGCCGGCTACAGCACCTTGGACAGGAACGCCTTCGTGCGCTCGTGCTGCGGGTTGCCCAGCACCTCGCGCGGGTGGCCGGACTCGACCACGACGCCGCCGTCCATGAAGACGAGGTTGTCGCCGACCTCGCGGGCGAAGCCCATCTCGTGGGTGACCACGATCATGGTCATGCCCGATTCGGCCAGGTCCCGCATGACGTCGAGGACGTCGCCGACGAGCTCCGGGTCGAGCGCCGAGGTGGGCTCGTCGAAGAGCATCAGCTTCGGCTCCATGGCCAGCGCGCGGGCGATCGCCACGCGCTGCTGCTGGCCGCCGGAGAGCTGGGAGGGGTAGTTCCCGCCCTTGTCGCCCAGGCCCACACGGTCCAGCAGGCGCACCGCGCGCTCGCGCGCCACGGCCTTGCTCTCGCCCTTGACCATGACGGGGGCTTCCATGACGTTCTCTATGGCCGTCATGTGCGGGAAGAGGTTGAAGCGCTGGAAGACCATGCCGATCTCGCGGCGCTGGGCCGCGACCTCGCTGTCCTTCAGCTCGTAGAGCTTGTCGCCCTTCTGCCTGTACCCGACCAGCTCACCGTCCACCGAGAGGCGTCCGGAGTTGATGCGCTCCAGGTGGTTGATGCACCGCAGGAAGGTCGACTTGCCGGAGCCGGACGGGCCGACCAGGCAGAAGACCTCGCGGGGGGCGACTTCGAGGTCGATGCCGCGCAGGATGTGGGCGGCGCCGTACGACTTGTGGACGCCCTCGGCCTTGACCATCGGCTGAGCGGTCATCGCGCGACCTCCGTACGGCGGAACATGTTCAGGTTGGCCTTCAGACGCTGGAACGGCGTCGGCGGCAGGTTGCGCGTGGAACCACGGGCGAAGCGGCGCTCCAGGTAGTACTGGCCGACGCTGAACACGCTGGTCAGGGCCAGGTACCAGAAGGAGGCCACGAACAGCATCTCCATGATGGCACCGGCCGTGTTGCCGATGTTCGACGAGGCCCGCAGGAGTTCCGTGTACTGCACCGCCGAGACCAGGGAGGAGGTCTTCAGCATGTTGATGAACTCGTTGCCGGTCGGCGGGATGATCACGCGCATTGCCTGCGGGAGGACGATCCGGCGCATGGTCTTCGTCTGCGGCATGCCGAGCGCGTGGGCGGCCTCGGTCTGGCCCTCGTCGACCGACTGGATGCCGGCCCGGACGATCTCCGCCATGTACGCGCCCTCGTTCAGGCCGAGGCCCAGGAGGGCGACCATGAACGGGGTCATGACGTCGACGGTCTCGTTCTTGTAGATCGGACCGAGGTTGATGTACTGGAAGATCAGCGACAGGTTGAACCACACCAGCAGCTGCACGTACACCGGGGTGCCGCGGAAGAACCAGATGTAGAGCCAGGAGACGGCGCCGGTCACCGGGTTCTTGGAGAGCCGCATCACCGCGAAGACGATGCCGAGCACGAGGCCCAGCGCCATGGCGGAGACGCTGATGATCACGGTGTTGCCGAGACCGCTCAGGACCGCCGGGTCGAACAGCTTGTCGCGGACCGTCGCCCAGATGACGTTGCCGTTGGCGAACGCGTAGCCGAGCCAGGCGAGCAGGGCGACGACCACGACGCCGCTGACCCAGCGGCCGTAGTGGCGCACCGGGATGGCCTTGATGGCCTCGTACGGGAGGCCCGAGGCGCCGGGTCCGGCCGGCGGGTTTTCGGCCGGACCCTTTTCGATCTTGTCAGTCACAATGACTGCCCTTCAGTGGAGCGTGGAGCGAGGGACTTCGCGGGACTTACTGACCTGCGTTGACCGTCGCGGACTTGACGGCGCTGTCCTGCACGTTCCACTTCTCCAGCGCCTTGGCGTAGGAGCCGTCCTTGATCGCGGCGTCGAGGGCCTGCTTGAGGGCGTCGCGGAGCTGGGTGTTCTCCTTGCTCACGCCGATGCCGAAGAGGCCGACGCCGCTCTGCTGGCCGGCGATCTCGAAGTCGTTGCCGCCGCCGGAGGTCTTCACCGTGTAGGCGGCGACCGGGTAGTCGTTCAGGTCGGCGACGGCGCCGCCGGCCTTGACGCGGGTCTGCGCCTCGGCGTCGGTGTCGAAGGCCTGGATGGTGAGCTTCTTGTCACCGCACTTCTCGGCCTGGGCCTTGAACGCGTCCTCGTACGTCGTGCCGCGCTGGACGGCCACGGTCTTGCCGCAGAGGTCGTCCAGGGACTTGATGCCCTCGGGGTTGCCCTTCTTGACGAGGAGCGAGAGGCCGGAGGAGAAGTAGTCGACGAAGTCGATCCCCTTGCCGATCTTCTGGCCCTTGTCGTCCAGGCCCTCCTGGCGCTGCTTGTTGTCGGTGATCGAGGACATGATCGCGTCCTCGCGGCCGGTGTAGATCGAGGTGATCAGGCCGTCGAAGGTGCCGGCGGTGAACTGCATCTTCACGCCGAGCTGCTTGCCGAGCGCCTCGGCGATGTCGGGGTCGACACCGACGATCTTGCCGCCCTCGACGAATTCCATCGGGGCGTAGGCGGAGTCCGTGCCGATCTTGATGACACCGGCGTCCTGGATCTTCTTCGGCAGGGCCGAGAAGAGCGGGGCGCTGCTGTCCTTCGAGGTGCCGCCGGAGGGGGTCGCGGAGGAGCCCTTCTCCGTCTGGTCGCCACAACCGGTGAGGATCAGGGCGCCGGCGACCGCGATCGCGCCGACCGCGGCGATCCGGGACCGGGCGGCGGTCGTACGACGGGTGGTGCTTGCGGTCATGAGCTGGTTCCTCCGGCAGGCTGGGGGAGCATCCGAGAACGGGTCGAGCACGCACCTTCGAGTGTCGCGACCTCGTGTGATTACGGCATCTTGCCATTCGGACTGACGCATTCAGGCAGTTCGTCAGGTCAAAATCGGATAACGGGTGGGCGGTGGTACCCAACAGGACTGCGGAATGGGGGGTTCGAGACCGAAGGAACCTCCGTGACCAGGCCTTTTTGACGGAGTATTTGCGGTCCGTCTCGTCCATTGGACACAGACGTTTGGACCTTTCGCCGAAAACAGGACAAGAGGTCTGCAGTCGAGCCGGAATCGACTCGTCTGGGTGAGCGTTCTTCGGGTACAACGGATCCTTACACCCCTCATCCGGGGCTCAGGGCGCGCGTGCGGCGCGCCCGCGCGTACGAACCTCCCCTCCGCGGAGACGGCCCAATCGTCGATGCGGAGTACGGACGCGGTGCCCGCCCACCCCTTAACCAGGTGTGGTCACCCTCAACGATTCAAAGACCTAAGGGGCCAAGAAAGTGGCAGCGGAGATCGTCAATCCTCGCAGCGACAGCGCGACGGACAACAACCCGGACGCGGTGTTCGCGCTGCACCGGGGCGGCAAGATGGCCATCCAGGCCACGGTGCCGGTCCAGAACAAGGACGACCTGTCCCTCGCGTACACGCCGGGCGTGGCGAAGGTCTGCAGCGCCATCGCGGAGCAGCCCGAGCTGGTGAACGAGTACACCTGGAAGTCCAACGTGGTCGCCGTCGTCACCGACGGTACGGCCGTGCTGGGACTCGGTGACATCGGTCCCGAGGCCTCCCTCCCCGTGATGGAGGGCAAGGCCATCCTGTTCAAGCAGTTCGGCGGCGTGGACGCGGTGCCGATCGCGCTCGCGACCAAGGACGCGGACGAGATCGTCGAGACGGTCATCCGTCTGGCGCCGTCCTTCGGCGGGGTGAACCTGGAGGACATCTCCGCCCCCCGCTGCTTCGAGATCGAGCGGCGGCTCCAGGAAGCCCTGGACATCCCGATCTTCCACGACGACCAGCACGGCACGGCGATCGTGACCCTGGCCGCCCTGCGCAACGCCGCGAAGCTGACCGGGCGCACGCTCGGCGACCTGCGCGCCGTGATCTCGGGTGCGGGCGCGGCGGGCATCGCCATCGCCAAGATCCTCGTGGACGCGGGCATCGGCGACGTCTGCGTCACCGACCGCAAGGGCGTCGTCTCCGCGGACCGCTCGGACCTGACGGACGTCAAGGCGGAGATCGCGGGCCTGACGAACAAGACCGGCCGGACCGGCTCCCTGGAAGCGGCCCTGAACGGCGCCGACGTGTTCATCGGCGTCTCGGGCGGCACCGTGCCGGAGGAGGCGGTGGCCTCGATGGCGAAGAACGCCTTCGTCTTCGCCATGGCCAACCCGAACCCGGAGGTCCACCCGGACGTCGCGCACAAGTACGCGGCCGTCGTGGCCACGGGCCGCAGCGACTTCCCGAACCAGATCAACAACGTGCTGGCGTTCCCGGGCATCTTCGCGGGCGCCCTGAAGGTCCGCGCGAGCCGGATCACCGAGGGCATGAAGATCGCCGCCGCCGACGCCATCGCCGGCGTCGTGGGTGACGAGCTCGCCGCCGACTACGTGATCCCGTCGCCGTTCGACGCGCGCGTCGCCGAGGCCGTCACGGCCGCGGTCGCGGCGGCGGCCAAGGCCGACGGCGTGGCCCGCCTGGCCTGACCGGCAGCGGTACGCACAGAGGGGCCCGGCCGGATGCACATCCGGCCGGGCCCCTCTGCAGTGGGACACACCCTCCCCGCCCCCGAGCCGGGAGGGGATGCTCCGCCTCAGCACCCCGACGGGGCTGACGCCCCGTCAATGAGAAGGCGGCCACAAGGTGGCAGGCCCATGGCGAGTCGGCGGTATGGCGTGAATATTACCGCCCTCCGAGGCTTGATCCGGACGTTCCGTTTTCACCCCCGGGCCGCACAAGACCGCACGTGACAGCGTTGGTTGAGCGAGCAACGAATGATTCCGTTCGACTACCGGACGGTTCGATGCGGACGCCGGAACACACGCCGGAACACGCCCGCCCGGTTCCCGCCCGCGGCCATCGTTCCGCGGGGCCGGGTGCGACGAAGACCTCACCGCCACGGCCCCGGCGGGTCTGGCCCGAAGCGCTACCGGGCGGTAGCGTCGCGGCATGTTCGCTGCCTACGCCGCCCGAATCGACCGTGACCAGCCGCTGAGCGGCCTCGTGCTGGGCGAGCGCCCGGCCCCCGGGGCCCGCCCCGGCTGGGTGACCGTGAACGTCAAGGCCGCCTCACTCAACCACCACGACCTGTGGTCGCTGCGCGGGGTCGGCCTCGGCGAGGACAAACTCCCGATGATCCTCGGCTGCGACGCCGCCGGCACCGACCAGGACGGCAACGAGGTCGTCCTGCACTCCGTGATCGGCCAGAGCGGCCACGGCGTCGGCCCCGACGAGCCGCGCTCGATCCTGACCGAGCGCTACCAGGGCACGTTCGCCGAGCAGGTGACCGTGCCCGCCTGGAACGTCCTGCGCAAGCCCGCCGAGCTGTCGTTCGAGGAGGCCGCCTGCCTGCCGACGGCCTGGCTGACGGCGTACCGGATGCTGTTCACCAACGCGGGCGTGCGCCCCGGCGACTCGGTACTGGTGCAGGGTGCGGGCGGCGGCGTCGCCACCGCCGCGATCGTCCTCGGCAAGGCGGCGGGCCTGCGGGTCTTCGCCACCAGCCGGGACGAGGCCAAGCGCAAGCGGGCGGTGGAGCTGGGTGCGGTGGAGGCCTTCGAGCCCGGCGCGCGGCTCCCGCAGCGGGTGGACGCGGTGATCGAGACGGTCGGCGCCGCCACCTGGTCGCACTCGGTCAAATCGCTGCGCCCCGGCGGCACCCTGGTCATCTCGGGCGCCACGAGCGGGGACCGGCCCGCGCACGCCGAGCTGACGCGGATCTTCTTCCTGGAGCTCAAGGTGGTCGGTTCGACGATGGGGTCCAAGGACGAGCTGGAGGACCTGCTGGCGTTCTGCGCGGCGACGGGGGTGCGGCCGGTGATCGACGAGGTCCTGCCGCTGGACCGGGCGCGCGAGGGCTTCGAGAAGCTGGAGGCGGGCGACCTGTTCGGAAAGATCGTCCTGACGGTGTAGTCGTCGGCCGTCAACAGCGGTTGACACCCTCATGCCTGTCAACCTAGATTGACAGGCATGACAGAAGCGACCGATCTCGCCGAGCGGGCCGGTGACCGCGATCCGCGCGTGGGCCTGCGTGCCGTGGCCGCCCTCCGCAGGCTGCTGGAGCAGCTGGAGGCCGTACAGGTACGCAGCGCCCGTGCGCAGGGGTGGTCCTGGCAGGAGATCGCGGCCGAGCTGGGCGTCAGCCGGCAGGCCGTACACAAGAAGCACGGGAGGGTCTGATGTTCGAGCGCTTCACGCGGGACGCCCGGGACACCGTCGTGGCGGCCGTGGGCGAGGCCCGGCGGGCAGGGGCCGCCACCGTCACCGAGGAGCACCTGTTGCTCGCCCTGCTGGGCCGGGGAGCGCTGGACCCGCTGGGCGTGGACCGCGCCGCGATGGCGGCGGACCTCGCCGCGGCGCGCCGCCGTGGCGGCATGTCCCGGGCGGACGAGGAGGCCCTCGCGGGCCTCGGCATCGACCTGGACGCGATCGTCTCCCGGGTCGAGGAGGCCCACGGCGAGGGCGTACTGGCCGCCGCGGCCCCGCGGCGGCTGACCCTGGGCTCCTCGCTCCGCTCGGCGCTGGGCCGTGCGGAGCCGGTGAGCCGGCACGTCCCCTTCGCCCAGCGGGCGAAGAAGACGCTGGAGAAGTCCCTGCGCATCGCGCTGGGCCGCCACGACGGCCACATCGCCACCGTGCACCTGCTGCTGGCGCTGCTCTCGCTCCCGGGCACCACCGCCGAGGTCCTGGCGGACCACGGCGTCACGTACGCGGCGGCGGAGGCGGCCCTGGCGGCCTGACGGCTCGCGCGGTACCGCGAGGGGGCTACCGGCGGGGCCGGAGCGTCTCGGCGAGGCGGTCCGCGGCCGCCGCGAGGTGGGCGCGGACCTCGGCCAGCTTGGCCGGGGTGACCCCGTGGTCGCGTGCCGCGTCGCGTACGTCGTCGCGGAAGCGGTCCAGCAGCCGGTCCAGGTCGCGGGCCGGGTCGCCGGAGGGGGTGAGGTCCTCGGCCCAGCGCGGGCCGACGGGGGCCGAGGGGGCGGCGCCGGCAGCGGTGTCCTTGCCGGTCCCCGCGCCGCCGGGGCTCGTACCGGTGCCGGAGCCGGTGCTCGTACCGGTACCGGAGCCGGAGCCCGCGCCGGTGCCGCCGAGCCAGCTGCCGGCCAGATTCCCCAGCATCCCGCCGGACTTCGCGAACTGCTCCTGGAACTGGCTCGCGATCCGCATGACCTCCTCGCGCGCCCGCTCCTGCGCCTCCTTGGCCTGGCGGCGGGCCGCCTGCGCCTCCTCGCGGGCCCGGCGGCTCTCGTCCTTGGCCCGGCGCGCCTGTTCCTTCCACTCCTGCTTCGCCTTGCGCAGCTCCTCCTTGGCCGCCGCCCAGGACGCGTCCTCGACCGGAGTCGCCGAGGCCGAGGCCGCGGCCCGCATCTCCCGCCGCAGCGCGCCGGCGGCCCCCCGTACGTCGTCACGGATCTCGGCGGCCAGCTCGGAGACGGAGTCGCGGATCTCCAGCTCCAGGTCTGCGAGTTCACCGCCACGGTCGGCCAGTTCGGCGCGGCCCGCCTCGGTGATGGAGTACACCTTGCGCCCGCCTTCGGTGGCGTACGTGACCAGCCCCTCGGCCTCCAGCTTGGCCAGCCGGGGGTACACCGTGCCCGCGGAGGGTGCGTACAGGCCCTGGAAGCGCTCCTCCAGCAGGCGGATCACCTCGTACCCGTGTCGCGGGGCCTCGTCCAGCAGCTTGAGCAGGTAGAGGCGGAGGCGGCCGTGGGCGAAGACGGGCGGCATGTCAGAGCACCTTCTTGTCGAGCACGAGCGGGGCGGCGGGGCCTTCGTCGGCGCCGGCGTCGGCGGCCGGGCGGCGCAGCAGGGCGATGGAACCCGAGACGGTGGTGGCCCGCAGCGTGCCGGAGCCGGAGCCGAGCGTGCCGGTGATGTGCTTGGCGGCGAAGCCGCCGGAGACGACCAGGTCCTCGAAGGCGTTGGAGAGGCTGCCGGTGGTGGTGTTGGCCTCCACGCGGGCGTCGGCCGGGTGCGGGAGGCGGATCGCCACCTGCCCGGAGACGGAGTTCAGGGAGATGTCCACGGGACGCGGGGCGGCCGGGTCGGGGGCGAGGTCGACGAGCATGTCGCCACTGACCGAGTCGGCCCGTACGCTGCCGCCGGCGCCGTCGACGACGGTCAGGCCGCCGGAGACGGAGTGGAAGCCGAGCTTTCCGGTGAGGGACTGGGCCTCGACGCCGCCGGAGACGGTGTTCGCCGCGACCTTGCCGGACAGGCCGACCAGCGTGACGTCGCCGGAGACCCCGTGGACGTCGGTGTCCGCGGCGATGCCGGAGACGACCGCGGCGGCGCTGACGCCCGCGAGCTGCACGCGGGTGGCGGCGGGAACGGTCAGGGTCACGGTGGCGCTGCGCTCCCAGGCCTTGCGGCCGAGCCCGGTGCGGGACCAGGACTTCCAGGGCTTGGTCTCGAACCACTCCTTGAAGCCCTGGGCCCCGTTCCAGGGGAGGTCCTCGTAGGAGACGGTGAGGGTGCCGCCGTCCTGGACGACGTACAGCGGCGGGCCGTCGAGGGCGGCCACCTCAAGCCGGGCCGGACCCTCGTCGGCGACGACGTTCACCGCGCCGCCGACGACGCGGACGCGGAGCTCGGTCACCGGCTCCTCGAAGGTGAGCTTCTGCGGTGCGGCGATCGACCACGTCTTCTGCTCTGCCATGGTGCTTGAGCCTCCTCGGCGTACGGACACGGCACGCAACATATCGCGTCTTCCGAGAACACGATATATCGCGGCACGCCGAAGTCAAGCCCCACCCGGAGGGCAGTCGCGTTGTGTCGCGAGTCGGCGCGCTACGCGGCCAGGAGGGGGCTCTCGTGGTGGTGGAGCCAGGCACGGTACGGAGGCGTGCGCAGGGCGGCCTCGCGGTAGGCGGCGCGCAGGTCCTCGAAGACCTCGGCGTGCGCGCCCGGGCGGGAGGCCAGCAGCAGCCGGACCGCCAGGGGGTCGCCGGAGAGCGGGCGGATCGCCATGTCGTCGCGCGGCCCCGACGTCGGCTGGCAGGGGGCCACCGCCTCGCCGGAGACGATGAGCGAGGTCGCGGTGTGGTAGTCGGCGTGCAGGACGGGCGGGTCCAGCCCGGCCCCGGCGAACACCCGGCGCAGGCCGTCCCATTCGCCGTCCACGGAGGGGTCGACCGTCCACCGGTCGGCCGCCAGGTCCTGTAACTCGACCACCGGCCGGCGCGCCGCCGGGTGGTCCCGGGACATCGACACGAACTGCGGCTCCCGCTCCATCAGGACCCGCAGCTGCAGCCCGGCGGGGATCAGCAGCGAGCTGCCCTCCACCTCGTGGACGAAGGCGACGTCCAGCTGGCCGGAAGCCACCATCCGCAGCAGGGCGTTGGCCGAGACGTCCACCACCAGCGAGGTCTCGGTTTCCGGCATCCTGCGGTGGATCCGGCGCAGCCACCCCGGTATGGCGCGGCTGGCGGTGGAGCCGATGTTCAGCCGCGGTCCGCGCGCCAGCGCCCTGGCCTCGGCGACGAGCGCGGCCATCTCGGCCAGCAGCGGCCGGGCCCGGCCCAGGACGGTGCGGCCGAACGGGGTGGGCCGGCAGCCGGTGCGCTCGCGCAGGAACAGTTCCCCGTCCAGAGCGCGTTCGATGCGCCGCAGCTGGGTCGTCAGGGAGGGCTGGCTCACGCCGAGCTGCCGCGCGGCTTTGTGCAGACTGCCGGCGTCGGCAATGGCGCACAGTGCGCGCAGGTGCCTCACCTCAAGCTCCATGACCCGAGGGTAGGCCGGTCCCAGCGGACCGCACCAGCCACTGATACCCCACCGAATCCCGCCATTCTCATGGAAGTTGACCTTCCGAAATCTTCCCGATAGGGCGGCGCTATCGGTGGCTGACATCATCCGCCGGCCGCTCCCGCTCCCGCAGACTCCGGTACCGAACGACCACCCCCCGCACCGGATGAGTAGGAGCTCCCCCACATGCGCCACTCCCGTACGTCCCGAAAGGCCGTCCTGGCCGCCACCATCGGCCTCGGCTTCGCCGCCGCGCTCGGCGCCGTCCCCACGGCCAGCGCCGCCCCCGCTCCCGTCGGCAACTCCGCGAGCTACGCGGCGTACGAGCGCTCGCAGGAGAACCAGGACGCGAACCGCGCCTTCTTCGAGGCCGTGCAGCGCTCGGTCGCCGAGCAGCGCGCCGCGAACCCGGGCGTCCTCGCGGTGACCGTCACGTACAACACGCGCAACGCGCCCAGCTTCCGCAGCCAGATAGCCAGCTCCACCCAGATATGGAACAGCTCGGTCTCGAACGTGAAGCTCCAGGAGGTCTCCTCCGGCGGGAACTTCTCGTACTACGAGGGCAACGACTCGCGCGGTTCGTACGCGAGCACCGACGGCCACGGCCGGGGCTACATCTTCCTCGACTACCGGCAGAACCAGCAGTACAACTCCACCCGGGTCACCGCGCACGAGACCGGCCACGTGCTCGGCCTGCCGGACCACTACTCGGGCCCCTGCTCCGAGCTGATGTCGGGCGGCGGTCCCGGCACCTCCTGCCAGAACCCCTACCCGAACAGCACGGAACGCTCGCGCGTGAACCAGCTGTGGGCCAACGGGCTGGCCGCGTCGGGCCTGGGGACGAAGGGCTAGTCAGAGCTCGGGCAGTTTGGCCACCTCGGCTTCGTACTCGGGGCAGTCCGGGTTCCGGCAGGGACCCGGCACCCATTCCGGAACGAAGATCCCGAGCGCCTTGCGCCGCCGCACGAGGGTGTTGACGGAGCGACCGCAGACCGGGCACGTGAGCTGTTCGTGCCCGGCCTGCGGGGCCACGACCTCGTGCGGCTGCGGGTGGCGCCGATCCTTCTGTTGGTGCTGTTCACCGGCCATACCTCCACGGTAGGCCGGTTCCGCGCGTCCGGCGGTGCCCGGCGCCCGGCGACGTACCGCGACCGGGGCCGTGCGGTGCGTACGCGCTCGCGGGGGCACTCGCGTCCGCGGTCCTTACGCGGCCGTCCCCTGCGGCTTGCGCCACATGGGCCACATCAGCGGACCCTGCGGCAGCCGCACCGCCTCGCCCGTGAACACCCAGCCGAGCCGCTCGTACAGCTCCCTGCTGCGCTCGCTGCTCGCCTCCAGGTAGGCCGGCACTCCCTCGCGGTCGCAGCGCTCCAGCACCGGCCGCATCAGCTCCGTCCCGAGGCCCTCGCCCTGGCGGTCCGGGGCGACCGCGATCATCAGCAGGTACTCGTGCTCCTCGGCGGTCGGGTGGACCTCGCCGGTCAGCCGGCCGACGAGCTCGCACCGCTCGTTGCCGGGGTCGGCGGCCGCCCGCATCCGCGCCGGCACGTCGTCCTCGGCGGCCTCCCCCTCCGGATCCCCGGCCGGGACGCGCAGCCACAGGGCGGCCGCCGAGCCGTCCACCGCGTAGTCGATCCGGCCCTCCTCCAGGGCCACGTCCACGAAGACGCCCAGGAACTTGGCGTGGACCGCCGCCCGGTGCTCCGGGTCCGGGAAGACCCAGCTGCTCACGGGGTCGGTGCGGAAGGCCTCGTCGAGGAGGCGGGCCACCGCGTCCCGGTCCGACTGCTCGGCCCGACGTATCTCCAGCGCCACTGGTCACACCCTTCGCTCACGTCTCAACCACCGCGAGCGATCCTAGAGTTGCTCCAGAGCGGCGGAAAGCCCTGTTCCGGCACCATGAGGTGCCGGAACAGGGCTTGCGCGCAGCGCGGCGGCCCCCGCCACGCCCTCACTTCGTACGCCGCGTCACGAACTCCGCCAGCGCCAGCAGCCCGCCCGCCGCCCCCAGGTCCGGCACGGCCCGGGACAGCAGCTGCACCGCCCGGCCCATCCGGTCCGCGGCATGGGCCTGCGCCCAGTCGCGCCCGCCGGCCCGGTCCACCGCCTCGGCCGCCTCGCGCACGTCGTCCCCGGTCATGGGGCCGGCGTACAGGGCCGCCAGCTGCTCGCCGGCCGCGGTGCCCGAGGTGAGGGCGGCCACGACCGGGAGGGACTTCTTGCGGGCGATCAGATCGGCCCCGGCGGGCTTGCCGGTGTGCACGGGATCCCCCCAGATGCCGATCAGGTCGTCGATCAGCTGGAAGGCCAGCCCGGCCTCCCGCCCGAACGCGTCCATCGCGTCGACCTCGTCCGGTCCGGCGCCCGCGTAGAGCGCGCCGAGCGCGCAGGCGCAGCCCAGCAGGGCGCCGGTCTTGGCCGTCGCCATCGTCAGGCACTCGTCGAGGGAGACGTGCGGGCGGTGCTCGAACGCGCAGTCCGCCTGCTGGCCGGCGCACAGCTCGATGACGCAGGCCGAGAGCCGCGCCGAGGCCGCCGCCGAGGCGGGGTGCGGATCCTGCGCCAGCAGCCGGGTCGCGAGCGCCATCATCGCGTCGCCGGTGATGATCGCGTCCGGTATCCCGAACACGGTCCAGGCGGTGGGTCTGCCCCGGCGCTCGGCGTCCTTGTCGATGACGTCGTCGTGCAGCAGCGTGAAGTTGTGCGCCAGCTCCACGGCCGTCGCGGCCCGTACGACGCCCTCGGCCTCCTTCTCGTCCCGGTCGCCCCGCAGGGCCCGGGCCGCGGCGAGCACGAGGGCGGGCCGGATGGCCTTGCCCGCGTTGCCCGCGGCCGGGGTGCCGTCCGCCCGCTCCCAGCCGAAGTGGTACATCGCCACGCGCCGCATCGAGCCCGGCAGGCTCTCGACGGTGCGGCGCAGCTCCGGGTAGACCGTTTCCCTCGTCCGCTCCAGCAGCGCCGCGGCCTCGTGCCCCTCGCCGGTCGTGATCGCCTCAGTGGTGCCCATGGCGTCTCCCCGATCCCCGATCCCCGGTGGTCCCGCTCGGCCGGCCCTCAGCGCCAGCGGGCGATCTCGACGTTCTCCAGGATGCCGAGCGCGTCCGGCACCAGGACCGCCGCCGAGAAGTACGCGGTGACCAGGTACGAGATGATCGCCTGCTCGCTGATCCCCATGAAGCGCACCGACATGCTCGGCTCGATCTCGTCCGGGATGCCGGGCTGGTGGAGGCCGATGACCCCGGACTCGTCCTCGCCGGTGCGCATGCAGAGGATGGACGTGGTCCGGGCGTCGCTGATCGGGATCTTGTTGCACGGGAAGATCGGCACGCCCCGCCAGGTCGTCATCCGGGTGCCGGCGACGTCGACCGTCTCCGGGACCAGGCCCCGCTTGTTGCACTCGCGGCCGAAGGCGGCGATGGCCTTGGGGTGGGCGAGGAACAGGTCGGAGCCGCGCCGCATGCTGAGCAGCTGGTCCATGTCGTCGGGGCTGGGCCCGCCGTCGTGCGGCTGGATGCGCTGGTCGTAGTCGGCGTTGTGGAGCAGGCCGAACTCCGGGTTGTTGAGCATCTCGTGCTCCTGGCGCTCGCGCAGCGCCTCGACCGTGAGCCGCAACTGCTGCTCGGTCTGGTTCATCGGCTGGTTGTAGAGGTCGGCGACGCGCGTGTGCACCCGCAGGACCGTTTGTGCAATGGAGAGCTCGTACTCGCGCGGCCTGGCCTCGTAGTCCACGAAGGTGCCGGGCAGGACGGCCTCGCCGTGGTGGCCGGCGGAGAGGTCGATCGCGGCCTCGCCGTACTGGTTGGAGCGCTGGGCGGGCAGGGCGCGCTGGGCCTCCACGTGCGCGCGCAGCGAGTCGACGCGGTCGGCGAGCAGCTGGAAGTCCTGGCGGGACAGGACGAGCGCGGTGCCGGAGGTGACGGCGCGGGCGGTGTACTCCCAGATCGCCTCCTCGTCGACGAGGGAGTCCTCGCCGAAGTAGGCGCCGTCGGCGACGGTCCGCAGGACGGCGTCGTCGCCGTAGGGGCCGGGGCCGATCTGCTCGACGCGGCCGTGCGCCAGCAGGAACACGGTGTCGGAGGTGCTGCCGAAGGAGGTCAGCTCCTGGCCGGCCTCGAAGTCGACCTGCCGGCACCGCTGGGCGAGCTCGGTGAGCACGTCCAGGTCCTCGTAGGTGCGCAGCAGCGGGAGTTCGCCGAGCTCGGCCGGGATGACCTGGACCTGGGTCCCGGTCTTGATGAACTCCACGCGTCCGTCGCCGACCGAGTAGCTCAGCCGCCGGTTGACCCGGTAGGTGCCGCCCTGCACGGACACCCACGGGAGCATCTTCAGGAGCCACCGGGAGGTGATCTCCTGCATCTGCGGAGCGGACTTGGTCGTGGTTGCCAAGTTCCGCGCGGCCGCGGTCGCAAGACTCCTCTGCGGTGCCTGGACCTCGGATTCGGAACCTGCCTGGACCGACATGTGTATCCCTTTCGATCACTCCGTGGATCTGCGGGATGCAGCCTTCCAGTGCGGAACGTGGTGGGACCATTACACAAAAG
The DNA here is from genome assembly GCF_001044425.1 of Streptomyces roseus. GTDB lineage: Bacteria > Actinomycetota > Actinomycetes > Streptomycetales > Streptomycetaceae > Streptomyces > Streptomyces roseus. Next base: position 31,937 of record NZ_LFML01000020.1, on the reverse strand, counting down.
GGTGGGACTACTCCGTCCGGGTGTGGGCACCCTTTGGGGTCACCTCGCGCCCACGGGCCGCTTCCATCCCACGGATTCCGGCCACCTCGCGCTCGGGGGCGGCCGAAGGCCCTTAATTTGCACGGCATTTGCAAGTTTTCTAGGGTGGGCGCATGCGGCTGACCCGATTCACCGACCTGGCGCTGCGCGTGCTGATGCGCCTGGCCGTCGCGGACGCGGACCTCCCGACCACGCGCGACGTGGCGGCGGCCATGGAGGTCCCGTACACGCACACGGCGAAGGTGGTCGCCCGGCTCCAGCACCTCGGCCTGGTCGAGGCGCGGCGCGGCCGCGGCGGCGGCCTGGCCCTGACCGCCGCCGGGCGGGCCGCCCCGGTGGGCGGGGTGGTCCGCGAACTGGAGGGTGCGGGCGACGTGGTGGACTGCGAGGGCGCCACCCCCTGCCCGCTGCGCGGGGCCTGCGTCCTGCGGGGCGCGCTGCGCCGGGCCCAGGAGGCGTTCTTCGCCGCGCTGGACCCGCTGACGGTGGACGACCTCGTCGCGGCGCCGACCGGCCCGCTGCTGCTGGGCATCTCGGGCGGACCGCCGGGGCGGACGGCGGGCCCCTGACCGCCGGGGCCGGCCGCCCCGGCGAGCGGGCCGCCCTGCTGGTTGCCCGGTGGGCCCGTTGGCCGGTTCCCACCACCTGACATCAACGGCCCGAACGGGTGTACCCGGGCGCACCCGCGTCCAAAAATAAGCATCCCAGATACCTATTAGCCGATGTGCGCGAAGAGGAGCCCCCATGCTGTCCGAGAAGTCGACCGAGACCGTACGCGCCACCCTGCCCGCCGTCGGCGCGGCCATCGGCGACATCGCGGACCTCTTCTACACGAAGCTGTTCGCGGCCCACCCGGAGCTGCTCCGGGACCTGTTCAACCGCGGCAACCAGAACGCCGGCCTCCAGAAGCAGGCCCTCGCCGGCTCCATCGCCGCCTTCGCGACCCACCTCGTCGCCCACCCGGACACCCGCCCGGACGTGATGCTGGAGCGCATCGCGCACAAGCACGCCTCGCTCGGCGTCACGCGCGAGCAGTACCCCGTGGTCCACCGGTACCTCTTCGCGGCGATCGCCGAGATCCTCGGCGAGGCCGTCACCCCGGAGGTGGCCGAGGCCTGGGGCGAGGTGTACTGGCTGATGGCCAACTCCCTGATCGCCCTCGAGGAGCGGCTCTACGCCGGGCGGCAGGTCCTGGCCGGCGACGTCTGGCGCACCTGGACGGTCGCCGCCCGCGTCGAGGAGACCGCGGACTGCACCACCTTCCACCTGGTCCCGGCCGACGGCGCCACTGCCCCCTCGTTCAAGCCCGGCCAGTACGTCTCGGTCCAGGTGGAACTGGCCGACGGGGCCCGGCAGATACGCCAGTACAGCCTCTCCAGCGCGCCCGGCTCCCCGGCCCGGTCGATCACCGTCAAGCGGGTCCGCGGCGAGGGCCCGGGCGGCGGCCCCGACGGCGAGGTCTCGAACCACCTGCACGCCCGGATCGCGACCGGCGACACCCTGCGGGTCTCCGCCCCCTACGGCGACCTCGTCCTGCGGGACTCCGCCGCACCGGTCCTGCTCGCCTCGGCCGGAATCGGCTGCACCCCGATGCTGTCGATGCTGGAGCACCTCGCCGACACCGGCCACACCGCCCCCGTGACCGTTCTGCACGCCGACCGCTCCCCCGCCGACCACGCGCTGCGGGCCGACCACCGGGCCCTGGCCCACAAGCTCGCCGACGCCTCGGTCCGCTTCTGGTACGAGGCCGGCGCCGAGCCGGGCGACGGCGAGGGCCGCCTGGACCTGGCGGACGTGACGGTGGCCCCGGGCACAGCGGCGTACCTCTGCGGGCCCCTCCCCTTCATGCGGTCCGTGCGCGCGCAGCTGCTCGCCCGGGGCGTGTCGGCCGCGGACATCCACTACGAGGTGTTCGGCCCGGACCTGTGGCTGGCCTCGGCCGAGGCCTCCGGCCCGGCCCCCGCGTAACTCCCGTGACGGGTGGGCCGGTCGGGAAGAGTGTCCGGATCGGCTCGCTCACCGTACGAATGCACTAGCCCGGAGGGACCGCCTCCACTACACCGGAGAGCAACGAGATGGTCACACAAGGTGGCCATCGTGCACCCGGAGAGGAGGCGGCCATGTCCGCACCCATGTCCGCGGACCGGTTCATCGGCGCACTGCGGAACGAGGGTCTGACGGTCGTCGAGGTCGGCGCCTGGCGCACCCACAACCGCAACCACAAGGGCCCGTGGGGCCCCGTGAACGGGGTGATGATCCACCACACCGTCACGCACGGCACGAAGTTCACCGTGGAGCTGTGCCGCGACGGGGACGCGGCCCTCCCCGGGCCGCTCTGCCACGGCGTGATCACCAAGGACGGCCGGGTCCACCTGGTCGGCTACGGCCGCGCCAACCACGCCGGGGCGGGCGACTCCGACGTCCTGGCGGCGGTGATCGCGGAGGAGCGGCTCCCGCCGGACCGCCACGCGAACACCGACGGCAACCGCCACTTCTACGGCTTCGAGTGCGAGAACCTCGGCGACGGCCACGACCCCTGGCCGGAGGTCCAACTGGACGCCATGGCCCGCGCGGCGGCGGCCCTGTGCCGGGTTCACGGCTGGTCCGAGCGCTCGGTGATCGGCCACCTGGAATGGCAGCCCGGCAAGATCGACCCGAAGGGCTTCACGATGGACGCCTTCCGCACCCGCGTAGGCCGGCGCCTTCCCTAGCAGGGGCGGCGAGCGCCGCACACGGGAGGGTTGACGCCGGGAGGGTCCGCGGCTTCCCTGACCCGATGACCGATGGTCTCCGAATCGAACGGGTGGCGGGCGAAGCATCCCTCCGGGACTGGCGCCACGTCCACAACCTGATCGTTCCCCCGGACGCCCTCACTCTCGACGAGGTGCGCGAGCGGGCCGGGCGCCACCTCCTCGACGTCGCGTACCTCGGCGGTGCGGCCTGCCTCCAACGAGGACGGCCTCCGCTTCGCCCTGTCCAACGGCTTCGCCGAATCCGACCGCCACACCCTCGACGGCGCGACGGTCCCGTACGTGCACCTGCGCCGTCCGGCCGGGGCGGGCGGCGGACAATGGGTGGGTGAACGGTTCTCCTGACCTCGGTGTCCTCCTTCGGCCCCGGCCGGCCTCGCCGCTGGTGGAGGTCGAGGACGAGCGGTTCGGGCGCCACGGCGTGCGGCTGCTCGTGAAGCGGGACGACCTGGTCCACCCCGAGCTGCCCGGGAACAAGTGGCGCAAGCTGGCGCCGAATCTGCGGGCCGCCGTCGAGGGCGGCTTCCCGGGCGTCGTGACCTTCGGCGGGGCGTACTCGAACCATCTGCGGGCCACCGCGGCGGCCGGGCGGCTGCTGGGGATGGAGACCGTGGGCATCGTGCGGGGCGACGAGCTCGCCGACCGGCCGCTCAACGCCTCGCTCGCGCGGTGCGCGGCGGACGGGATGCGGCTGTGCTTCGTCACGCGGTCGCAGTACCGGCGCAAGGCCGAGCCGCAGGAGCGGGCGCGGCTGCTGGAGCAGGCCCGGGCGGGGTCCTCGTACGTCGTCCCCGAAGGCGGGAGCAACGCGCTCGCGCTGGAGGGGTGCGCCGAGCTCGGGCGCGAACTGCGGGGCGTGTCGGACGTGGTCGCCGTGGCCTGCGGTACGGGCGGCACACTGGCCGGGCTGGCGGCGGGGCTCGGCCCGGGCCAGCGGGCGCTGGGGGTCCCCGTACTGGCGGGTGAGTTCCTGGGCGCGGAGATACGTTCCCTCCAGGAGGCTGCCTTCGGGGCTCCGGCCGGGGACTGGAGCCTGGCCGAGGGGTTCCACCACGGCGGGTACGCGCGCGTGCCCGCCCGGCTGGAGGCCTTCGCCGCCGATTTCGAGCAGCGGCACGGATTCGCCGTGGAGCGCGTCTACGTGGCCAAGCTGCTGTGGGCCCTTGCGGCGCTCACGGAGTCGGGGGCGTTCCCCGCGGGCACGGCCGTGACCGCGGTCGTCACCGGCCGCCCCTGAGCGGCGGGGTGCGGCGCCGGGGCCCCGCGCGTCCGGCCGCCGGCCCCTTCCGCTCCCCCGCACCTCCGGCCCCTCCCGCTCCCCGCCCCGGGGGTCAGGCCGCTTCCTCGCGGTACGCCGCCGCCTCCTCCAGGTCCAGTCTGCGCAGCAGGGTCCGGAGCATCTCGTCGTCGATGCGGCGCTGGTCGCGCAGGGTCACGAAGACCTCCCGCTCGGAGGCGATCATCTCCCGCGCCAGGCGCCGGTAGACGTCGTCAGCCGATTCACCGGTGACCGGGTTGACCTCCCCCAGCCGCTCCCACACCGCGTTGCGCCGCCGCTCCATGACCGTGCGCAGACGTTCCGCCAGTGGCGGCGCCAGCGCGTTCTCCGGCTCCGCCAGCAGCTCCGCCAGCCGGTCCTCCGCCGCGCGCGAGGCCTCGCTCTGGGCCTGGGCCTCGGCCAGGGTCTCCGCCTGTACGTCGCGCGGCGGCAGCCGCAGCAGCCGGATCAGCGGCGGCAGCGTCAGTCCCTGCACCACCAGCGTGCCGATCACCGTCGTGAAGGTCAGGAAGAGGATCAGGTTGCGGTGGGGCACGCTGATCGGCACCGAGAAGGCGATCGCCAGCGAGACCACCCCCCGCATCCCGGCCCAGCCCACGATCACCGGCGCCTTCCAGTTGGTGTCCGGTTCCCGCCGGCGGACCCGCTCCGAGAGCCGCGGCAGGAACGTCGCCGGGAACACCCACACGAAGCGGGCCACCACCACCGCCGCGAACACGATGAGCGCGTACGCGGCCGCGTGCCATCCCTCGTACTCCCCGAGTCCCTTCAGGACGACGGGCAGCTGGAGGCCGATCAGCGCGAAGACCACCGACTCCAGGATGAAGGCGATCATCCGCCACACCGCCTCCTCCTGGAGCCGGGTCGCGAAGTCGACCTGCCAGTTCCGGTGCCCGAGGTACAGGGCGACCACGACCACCGCGAGCACGCCCGAGGCGTGCACGCGCTCGGCCGCCGCGTACGCGACGAACGGGATGAGCAGCGACAGCGTGTTCTGCAGCAGCGGCTCCCGCAGCCGCTTGCGCAGGTGGTGGATCGGGACCATCAGCACCAGGCCCACGCCCACGCCGCCCACCGAGGCCAGCAGGAACTCCGCGATGCCGCCCGCCCAGCCGGCGCTCACCCCGACCGCCGCCGCCAGCGCCACCTTGTACGCGGTGATGGCGGTGGCGTCGTTGACCAGGGACTCGCCCTGGAGGATGGTCGTGATCCGGTTCGGGAGTCCCAGCTTGCGGGCGATCGCGGTCGCCGCCACCGCGTCGGGCGGCGCGATCACCGCGCCCAGCACCAGCGCCACCGGCAGCGTCAGCCCAGGCACCGCCAGGTACGCCACGTACCCGACGGCGACCGTCGCGAAGAGCACGTACCCGACCGACAGCATCGCCACGGGCCGCATGTTCGCGCGCAGGTCCAGGTACGAGCTGTCCACCGCGGCCGTGTACAGCAGCGGCGGGAGCAGCAGCGGCAGCACGATGTGCGGGTCGAGGGCGTACGAGGGCACGCCCGGGACGTACGAGGCCATCAGACCGGCGGCGACCAGCAGCAGCGGCGCGGACACCCGGGTCCACCGGGCCGCCCCGGCCACGATCGCGCTGCCGGCCACCAGCGCCACCAGCGGCAATACCTCCATCGAAGATCCACCCTCGCTCGTCGTGGCTGATCGCCATGTCGTCCTGCGGCGCCCGCACGTCAGTACGCTGGCCATCATGAGCGAGTGCACCCACGTTCCCGAACTGACGCGGCCCGAGCCTGTCCCCTCTGCCCTGACATGCTCTGAATGTCTTGCCCTCGGCAGCCATCCGGTGCAGTTGCGCATGTGCCTGGAGTGCGGCTACGTGGCATGCTGCGATTCCTCGCCGCACCGGCACGCCACAGCGCACCACATGAGCACCGGCCATCCGGTCATGCGGAGCTTCGAGCCGGGCGAGACCTGGCGGTGGTGTTATGTCGACGGTTCGATCGTCTGAGGAGGGGTAGGTCAACCCTCCGCCGGTTCCCCCGATTTGGGCCCGCAGACCCCTAGCCACTGTGCGTACCCGAGGGCATACCATCAGTCACCGGCCGTAGGCGGGGGTGCCTGAAACGGGTGCCATGAGGGGTGCCGCGACACGATCGCCCGGATCGCGATAGCGTCACCGGCGAACAGAGCTCGTACCACCTTGGAGGTGAGGGTGTCCCAGATCGCAGGCGAGCCCGGGACCCAGGACTTCGTGGAAGTCCGGCTGCCCGCTGCGGGTGCCTACCTGTCGGTGCTGCGAACGGCCACGGCCGGCCTCGCCGCACGTTTGGACTTCACCCTCGACGAGATCGAGGACCTCCGCATCGCGGTGGACGAGGCCTGCGCGATCCTGCTCCAACAGGCCGTGCCGGGCTCCGTCCTCAGCTGCGTGTTCCGGTTGGTCGACGACTCGCTGGAGGTGACGGTCTCCGCACCGACCACGGACGGGCGTGCGCCCGAGCGCGACACGTTCGCCTGGACCGTCCTGTCGGCGCTGGCCGGCAAGGTCGAATCCACGGTCGAGGAGGACCGGACGGTGAGCATCAGCCTCTACAAACAGCGCGGCGCGGGTCCAGGCCCGGCGTGAGCGGCGGGGAGATCCCGGTGCGGGGCGGGGATCGGCCCCGGGTACGGCACGAGGTCGACGGCGGCATCCCGGAGCAGCAGCACGCCCGGCCGCACCCGGCTGACGCGGAAGCGGAAGACGGCTTTTTGGACTCGGCGGAGCGACGGGCGGGCCCTATGAGCGAGAACCAGCACGAAGAACCACACGTTTCACAGCCATCCGGGGCCGCTGCCACGGCCCCGGACACGGAACCGGAACCGGTGGGGGCACAGGCGCAGGCGGGGCCGCCGCTGCTGCCGGTGCCCCCGGTGCTGCCCGATCCGCGCGACCGCAGCGGCGCGCGGGCCCTGTTCATCGAGCTGCGGGCGCTGCCCGACGGCTCGGTGGAGAAGGCGGAGCTGCGCAACCGGCTCGTGCGGATGCACCTGCCGCTGGTCGAGCACCTCGCGCGGCGCTTCCGCAACCGCGGTGAGCCGCTGGACGACCTGACCCAGGTCGCCACCATCGGCCTGATCAAATCGGTGGACCGCTTCGACCCGGACCGCGGGGTCGAGTTCTCCACGTACGCGACGCCCACCGTGGTCGGCGAGATCAAACGCCACTTCCGCGACAAGGGCTGGGCCGTACGCGTGCCGCGGCGCCTGCAGGAGCTGCGGCTCTCGCTGACCACGGCCACCGCCGAACTCTCCCAGCAGCACGGCCGCTCCCCCACCGTCCACGAGCTCGCGGAACGGCTCGGGATCTCCGAGGAGGAGGTGCTGGAGGGGCTGGAATCGGCCAATGCCTACAGCACGCTCTCCCTCGACGTCCCCGACACCGACGACGAGTCGCCGGCGGTGGCGGACACCCTGGGCGCGGAGGACGAGGCCCTGGAGGGGGTCGAGTACCGCGAGTCGCTCAAGCCGCTGCTGGAGGGGCTGCCCCCGCGGGAGAAGCGGATCCTGCTGCTGCGCTTCTTCGGCAACATGACCCAGTCGCAGATCGCGCAGGAGGTCGGCATCTCGCAGATGCACGTCTCGCGCCTGCTGGCCCGCACCCTGGCCCAGCTGCGCGAGAAGCTCCTCGTCGAGGAGTAGGGACTACGGCGGGAGGGAACGGCGGTACGGACCGCGGTACGGGCTGTGCAGTACGGGCTATCGGGTCTGCTCGCCGGGCCCGATTCCCAGCGCCACGGTCGCCGTCGGGTTCACCAGCAGGGCCACGACGGCCACCGCGGCCACGGCCAGCGCCACGGCCGCGGCGATCATCGCCCCGCCGGTGGAGTACAGGGTCCACGCCACCGGCAGCGCCATCAGCTGGGTGATCAGCGCGGGCCCGCGGCTCCAGCGGCGGCCCAGCCGCAGCCCGCGGGCCGCGATCAGCGGCAGCGCCGCGAGCACGAGCAGGGTGATCCCGCCGGTCTCGGCCTGCTGCGGGGAATCGGCGTCGCCGCCGATGCCCACGAACAGCAGGTACACCCCGAGGCCGGCCAGCGCCAGGCCCTCCAGGGCGGTCAGCGCGGCGGCGGTGGTCAGCCGCCTGGGCAGCGGGGCGGTCGGCTGGGCGGGGGCGGCGGCGGGCTTCGTACTCACCCCAGCAGGGTAGCCGCGCCCGCGCGGCCCGGTACGGGACGGGCCGTATGGGAGGCATCCGTACGGGTCGGTAGGCTGGCGGTCATGCGTGCACTTCTCGTGGCCAATCCAGCAGCAACGACCACCAGTGCGCGCACGCGCGACGTCCTGACCCACGCCCTGGCCAGCGAGATGAAGCTGGAGGCGGTCACCACCGAGTACCGGGGGCACGCCAGGGACCTGGCCCGCCGGGCGGCCGAGCACGGCATCGACCTCGTCGTGGCGCTCGGCGGCGACGGCACGGTCAACGAGGTGGTCAACGGACTGCTGCACAACGGCCCGGACCCGGAGCGGCTGCCCCGGCTCGCGGTGGTCCCCGGCGGGTCGACCAATGTGTTCGCCCGCGCGCTCGGACTGCCGAACGACGCGGTCGAGGCGACCGGCGCCCTGCTCGACGCGCTGCGCGAGCAGCGCGAGCGGACGGTGGGGCTGGGGCTGGCGGCCGGCACGCCGGGCACGGAGGACGAGTCGGTTCCGGCGCGCTGGTTCACGTTCTGCGCGGGGTTCGGTTTCGACGCGGGGGTGGTGGGCCGGGTCGAGCAGCAGCGCGAGCGCGGCAAGCGTTCGACGCACGCCCTGTATGTACGACAGCTGATGCGCCAGTTCTGGGACGAGCCGAACCGGCGCCGCGGCGCGGTGACGCTGGAGCGCCCCGGCGAGGATCCCGTGACGGACCTGGTGCTGTCGATAGTCTGCAACACCTCACCCTGGACGTATCTGGGGAATCGTCCGATTTACGCCTCGCCGGAGGCGTCGTTCGATACCGCGCTTGACGTATTGGCACTCAACCGTTTGTCAACTCCGGCCGTCGCCCGCTACGCCACACAGCTCCTGACCTCGACTCCTGAGCGGGGTCCGCGCGGCAAGCATGCGGTGTCTCTGCACGATCTGACCGACTTCACCTTGCATTCGAAGGTTCCGCTTCCGTTCCAGATGGACGGAGACCACCTCGGTCTCCGCACCAGCGTTCGGTTCACAGGCGTACGCCGGGCACTGCGTGTGATTGTGTGAGTGGAAGGGCCTAAAGTCCTTTCACTCGAACGTTTACACGCCGGTCCACCCTCACGATGTAGGGCTGTGACCTAGTAGACACCGACGAATCAAAAAAAACTTTCCGGAAGGGGTTGTATCCCCGTCCGAGGTTTGCGAATCTCTTCATGGCGATCGGGACAGCCCGCAGAACCCGGCACCCACACAGACCGCCAGAACCCCTCCACGAGTCCCTGACTGACCTTCCAGGAAACTGGGCGGTCGCCCTTCCCTCACGGGGGGATTCGTGAAAGCGTTCACATTCACAAGCAACCTGCCCGCAATACAAGGAGATGGAGCAGCCATGGACTGGCGTCACAACGCCGTTTGCCGCGAGGAAGACCCGGAACTCTTCTTCCCCATCGGCAACACCGGTCCTGCGCTGCTGCAGATCGAGGAAGCCAAGGCCGTCTGCCGCCGCTGCCCCGTCATGGAGCAGTGCCTGCAGTGGGCGCTCGAGTCCGGTCAGGACTCCGGCGTCTGGGGCGGTCTCAGCGAGGACGAGCGCCGCGCGATGAAGCGCCGCGCCGCTCGCAATCGGGCGCGTAACGCCACCGCCTGACATCGACTTTCGAGCCTCGAGCCGCAGCGCGTAGCAACACCACACCAGCGCTCAGCAACGTGCTCTTGAGCCCCGGACCGAGAAGTTTTCGGTTTGGGGCTCAGTGCTGTCCGTAGTCGGTCCGGCCGGACCCGCCCGGGCCGCATCACGCTCAGTGACCGAACGATCGTTACTTCTGCGGGCTGGCCGGGATGTCGAGGACGACCTTGGTGCCGCGCGGTTCGGCCCGGAGCATGTCGAACGTACCGCCGAGCTCACCCTCGACCAGGGTCCGGACGATCTGGAGTCCGAGGTTCCCCGCGCGCTGCGGGTCGAAGCCCTCGGGCAGACCGCAGCCGTCGTCGAGCACCGTGATCAGCAGCCGGCCGTCGGCGCGGCCGGAGCCGGTGCGGGTCGCGGAGACCTCGACGCGGCCGCCCTCCCCCTGGGTGAAGGCGTGCTCCAGGGCGTTCTGGAGGATCTCCGTCAGCACCATCGACAGCGGGGTGGCGACCTCCGCGTCCAGGATCCCGAACCGGCCGGTGCGCCGGCACTCCACCTTGCCGGGCGAGATCTCGGCGACCATCGCGATCACCCGGTCGGCGATCTCGTCGAACTCGACGCGCTCGTCCAGGTTCTGAGAGAGCGTCTCGTGCACGATCGCGATCGATCCCACCCGGCGCACGGCCTCGTTGAGCGCCTCGCGGCCGCCCTCGGAATCCATCCGGCGGGCCTGTAGCCGCAGGAGCGCCGCCACCGTCTGGAGGTTGTTCTTCACCCGGTGGTGGATCTCCCGGATGGTCGCGTCCTTGGTGATCAATTCACGTTCGCGACGGCGCAGTTCCGTGACGTCCCGGCACAGGACGAGGGAGCCGATGCGGACGCCCTTGGGCTTGAGCGGGATGGCGCGCAGCTGGATGACTCCGCCGTTGCCCTCGACCTCGGTCTCGCGCGGGGCCCAGCCGCTGGCCAGCTTGACGATGGCCTCGTCCACGGGGCCGCGGGTGGGGGCGAGTTCGGAGGTGGTCGTCCCCAGGTGCTGGCCGACGAGGTCGGCGGCGAGGCCGAGCCGGTGGTACGCGGACAGCGCGTTCGGGGAGGCGTACGTGACCACGCCGTCGGCGTCGAGGCGCATCAGGCCGTCGCCGGCGCGGGGTGAGGCGTCCATGTCGACCTGCTGGCCCGGGAACGGGAAGGAGCCGGCCGCGATCATCTGGGCCAGGTCGGAGGCGGACTGGAGGTAGGTGAGCTCCAGCCGGCTCGGTGTACGCACAGTGAGCAGGTTGGTGTTCCGGGCGATCACTCCCAGTACCCGGCCCTCGCGGCGGACCGGGATCGACTCGACGCGCACGGGCACCTCCTCGCGCCACTCCGGGTCCCCCTCGCGCACGATCCGGCCCTCGTCGAGCGCGGCGTCGAGCAGCGGGCGCCGGCCGCGCGGGACCAGGTGGCCGACCATGTCGTCCTGGTACGAGGTGGGGCCGGTGTTGGGGCGCATCTGCGCGACCGAGACGTACCGGGTGCCGTCGAGGGTGGGGACCCACAGCACGAGGTCCGCGAAGGAGAGGTCGGAGAGCAGCTGCCACTCCGAGACCAGCAGGTGGAGCCACTCCAGGTCGGTTTCACTGAGAGCGGTGTGCTGGCGTACGAGGTCGTTCATGGAGGGCACGGGCCGAGCGTACCCCGGGTAGGGGCCATGACTTTCCCCACGGCTACTACTCAGGAGTATCCAGGAGGCACTCGGGCCGCGTACTGTTGGATGAAGTGACGGGAGCATGGAGCCCGCCATTGGATGGACAGAACAGATTGGTCTAGTCCACAATTGCCTTATGCTTCCGCCCTCCCCGCACAGGAGGACGGATCGAGGTAAGCCGCGCGCTCTGCCCTGACCGCGCAGGCACCTCCCACCGGCCGCCGGGAACCGCACACCCGGCCGGCCGTAAGTACTCCGGGCTACGGTGCCGGACGGGTTGAGGGTCCCGACCCGGCACCGTGGCCCAGAGGAATGCGGATTCCGCCGCCGGATTGCCCGGGGCCCCTCCCCTTCACCGCGGCCAGGCCCCCATCGCCAGTTCCGCCACCGCTTCCAGTTCCTCCCGGCTCGCCCCGTCGCGCGACTGCTGGGACATCCCGACGAGCACCGCCAGCGCGAAGCGGGCCAGCGCCTGCGCGTCCGTGGCGGCGGGCAGCACGCCGGCTGCCACGTCGGCCCGGATCCTGCGCTCGAACATCTCCAGGCTGACCTCACGGCGCTCGCGCAGGGCCTGCGCGACGTCCTGCGAGGTCGTGTTGACGGCGGCGCTGATCACCAGACAGCCGGGCGGATGGGCCGGGTCGGTGTAGATCCCGGCCGCTTCGCGCAGGACGCGTCGCAACCCCGCCCCCGCGGTGGGCTCCTCGGACAGGGCGGCGCGCGCGAAATCGGTGTACCGGCCGCCGTAGACCGCCACGACCTCGTCGAAAAGCCTGCGCTTGTCGCCGAAGGCCGCGTACAGGCTGGGCGCGCCGATGCCGAGCGAGGCGGTCAGGTCGGAGATCGAGGTCGCCTCGTAGCCGTGCTCCCAGAAGGCCAGCATGGCCTTGTCGAGGGCCGCGTCGCGGTCGAAGGAGCGGGGTCTGCCGCGCTGTCCGGTCACCATGGGGAGATTCTATAGCGGGCGCTACGGAATCTGGTACGGTCCCTTTCTGTAGCGACCACTAGCAAATGCTGAAGGGGGGGCGCGTCATGGGCGTGCTCAAGGGGAAGACGGCACTGGTCACGGGCGGCAGCCGGGGGATCGGACGGGCGGTGGCGCAGCGCCTCGCCCGGGACGGGGCGCTGGTCGCCGTGCACTACGGGCGGAACGAGGCGGCGGCGAAGGAGACGGTCGCGGCGATCGGGGCGGAAGGCGGCCGGGCGTTCGCCCTCGGGGCCGTGCTCGGGGTCCCGGGCGACGCGCGGGCGCTGTGGGCGGCGTACGCGGAGCACCCGCTGCACACCGACGGGGTGGACATCCTGGTCAACAACGCGGGCGCGGCCACCTTCGCCGGGATCGAGGACACCGACGAGGAGGCGTACGACCGCGTCCACGCGCTCAACGCGAAGGCGCCATTCTTCGTGATCAAGCACGGGCTGGCGCGGCTGCGGGACGGGGGCAGGATCGTGAACGTCACGGGCACCCCGGAGATCGCCCTGCCGGCGATCCTGGCCACCATCACGGCCAAGGGCGCCGTGAACGCGCTGACCCGGTCGCTGGCGGCCGAGCTGGCCCCGCGCGGGATCACCGTGAACTCGGTGGGCCCCGGGGTCACCGACACCGAGCTCAGCGCGGGCTGGCTGGCCGACCCGGCGGCGCGGGCGCACGCGGCCTCCCGCTCCGTGTTCGGACGGGTGGGCACGGCGGAGGAGGTCGCCGACGTGGTGGCCTTCCTGGCCTCGCCGGACGCCCGCTGGGTGACGGGCCAGCACCTGGACGCGACGGGCGGCCTCCGGCTGTCGCTGCTCTGAGCCGAGGCCTCCGCCCGCGCCTTCCGCGGTTGCGGGCGGGGCCGGGCTGCACGCATCGGCCCGCAGGCCGACGATGGGAGGGGCGGAGGGGAACGGAAGGGAACGGAAGCGAACGGGAGTGTGCACGGACCGGCCGAAGGGGGTCCCCCTCTGCTAGATTGGTCTATACCACACCGTCCCACTCCAGATCGGCAGGCCCCGCGTGGAAGTTGTCATCGTCCCGGACGCCAAGGCAGGCGGCGAGCTCATCGCGGAGGCCATGGCCGCCTTGGTCCGCCGCAAGCCCGACGCCCTGCTCGGCGTGGCGACCGGCTCTACCCCGCTGCCCGTCTACGAGGCCCTGGCCGCCAAGGTGCGGGCCGGGGAGGTCGACGCCTCCCGGGCGCGCGTCTGCCAGCTCGACGAGTACGTCGGCCTGCCGGCCGGGCACCCGGAGTCCTACCGCGCGGTCGTGCTGCGCGAGGTCGTGGAGCCGCTGGGCCTGTCGGAGGCCTCCTTCATGGGGCCGGACGGCTCCGCCGAGGACATCGTGGCCGCGTGCGAGGCGTACGACCGCGCGCTGGCCGCGGCGGGCGGCGTGGACCTCCAGCTGCTGGGCATCGGCACGGACGGGCACATAGGCTTCAACGAGCCCTGCTCCTCGCTGGCCTCGCGCACCCGGATCAAGACGCTGACGGAGCAGACGCGGATCGACAACGCGCGCTTCTTCGACGACGACATGGACCAGGTCCCGCACCACGTCATCACGCAGGGGATCGGGACGATCCTCGACGCCCGGCACCTGGTGCTGCTCGCGACGGGCGAGGGCAAGGCGGAAGCCGTCGCGCAGACGGTCGAGGGCCCGCTGTCGGCGCTGGTCCCGGCGTCCGCACTCCAGTTGCACCGGCACGCGACCGTCGTCGTGGACGAGGCGGCGGCCTCGAAGCTGAAGCTGGCGGACTACTTCCGCCACACCTACGCCAACAAGCCCGCGTGGCAGGGGCTTTAGGCGGCGCCGCGCCACGCGTGAAGGGCCGGGCCCCCCGAGGGAGCCCGGCCCTTGCGCGTCCGTACGGCTGCCCGGGGCCCCCACAGACCCCGGCGGCCGCACGGAGTCCGTGCCCGCCCGGGTACGCCCGTGCCCCCGGGACGGGGTGTCCTGGGGGCACGGGACAGGGCGGACCGGGAGCTCCGGGGCTGGTCAGACCCCGGCGATCAGCTCCGCCGCCGCCCTGCCGCAGACCCGCGAGGCACCGTGCGTCGCGATGTGCAGCGCCCCGCGGGGCTCGGCCCGCGGTACCCCCATCTCGACGACGACGGTCTCCGGGCGGGCCTCGACCAGCGCGGCCATGGCCTGCGCCATCCACGGGTGCCGGTGCGCGTCGCGGACCACCAGCACGACGGTGCGCTCCCCCGCCGCCGCGAGCACGTCCGCGGCCGTGGCGCCCTCGGCGTAGACGCCCGAGGCGGTTCCCGGTACCAGCGCGGCCAGTTCGGCCGCCACGCCCCACGGGGTCTCGTCGCCGACCGCGATGTTCGCGACGGGGGCGAGCGTGGCGACGTACGGGTCGCCCACGGGCGCGGCCGTGCCCGTGATGACCAGCGCCCGGCGGGCCGCCGCCAGACCGATGCCGGGCGCGCTCCCCTCCTGCTGCGCGCCCGGCGCGGCGGCGGCCCGGGCCTGCCGGGTCCACGAGGCCAGTGCCCGTACCCGGGCTGCGGCGTCGGCGAGCCGCTCCGCCGGGAGCGCGCCCTCCCGTACGGCCGCGACCAAGGCGCCCTGGAGCCGCAGCACGGTGGCCTCGTCGGCGAGCCCGCCGCCGACGCAGATCGCGTCGGCTCCGGCGGCGATGGCCAGCACCGAGCCGCGCTCGATGCCGTACGTCCCCGCGATGGCGTTCATCTCCATGCCGTCGGTGACGATCAGGCCCTCGTATCCGAGCTCCTTGCGCAGCAGCCCGGTCAGGATCTGCGGGCTGAGCGTGGCCGGGCGGGTCGGGTCCAGGGCGGGCACGAGGATGTGCGCGCTCATCACGGCCTTGGTGCCGGCCCCGATGGCCGCCTTGAACGGGACGAGTTCGCGGGCGGCCAGCGTGTCCAGGTCGGCGTCGATGCGCGGCAGTGCGTGGTGCGAGTCGACGTTGGTGTCGCCGTGGCCCGGGAAGTGCTTGGTGCAGGCGGCGACGCCGGCGGCCTGGAGGCCCTCGACGTAGGCGGCGGTGTGCCGGGCGGCCAGGTGGGTGTCGGCCCCGAAGGACCGTACGCCGATGACCGGGTTGTCGGGGTTGGAATTGACGTCGGCGGACGGGGCCCAGTTGAGGTTGACCCCGCATTCGGCGAGGCGGCGGCCCAGCTCGCGGGCGACGTCGCGGGTGAGGCCGGTGTCGTCCACGGCTCCGAGGGCCAGGTTGCCGGGGAAGGACGAGCCGCCCCGGACCTCCAGGCGGGTGACGTCGCCGCCCTCCTCGTCGATGGCGACGAGGACGTCGTCGCGCTCGGCCCGCAGCTGCGCGGTGAGCGCGGCGAGTTGCCCGGGCGAGGCGATGTTGCGTCCGAAGAGGCCGACGGCGGTGAGCCCGCGGCCGATCCGGCGCAGCAGCCAGGCGGGGGCGGTGGTGCCCTCGAAGCCGGGCTGGAGGACCGCGAGGGCGTCGCGGGTCAGCTCGTCGTCGGCGTCGGAGGAGGTCACGCCGTGCGCAAGGACGGTCATGTGGCGTTATCCCTTCACGGCGCCGGCGGTCATGCCGCCGACGGCCTTGCGCTGGAGGAAGACGAAGATCACCAGGACCGGGACCGCGAAGAGCGAGGAAGCGGCCATGGTGGCGCCCCAGTCGTTGCCGAAGGCGGTCTGGAACTGGGTCAGCCACAGGGGCAGGGTCTGGGCGGTCTTGTCCTTGTTGAGGATCAGGACCATCGCGAACTCGTTCCAGGCGGTGATGAAACCGAAGAGCGAGGTGGACATCAGGCCGGGGGCCAGCAGCGGGAAGATCACCTTGCGGAAGGCCTGGCCGCGGGTGCAGCCGTCGATCTGGGCGGCCTCCTCCAGCGTCACCGGCACCGCGGCGATGAACCCGCGCAGGGTCCAGATGGTGAAGGGCAGGACCATCACGAAGTAGATCGCGGTCAGCAGCGGGAGGCTGTTCAGCATCTCGGCGTCGCGGGCGATCATGTACATCGCGATGACCATGACCTCCCAGGGTGCCATCTGCGCCATCATCACGCCGAGTACGAGGCCCTTGCGGCCCTTGAACTTCATCCGCGCGATGGCGAAGCCGGCCGCGAGGGCGACGACGAGGGCCAGGGCGACGGCGCCGACGGTGACGACCAGGCTGTTCGTGACGTACGTCCAGAACAGGTCGACGCCGGTGGCCTTGGTGAAGTTGTCCAGCGTCGGGGTGAAGACGAAGACGGGGTCCTTGGAGAGGATCTGCCCGGACGGCTTGAGCGCCGAGGAGAACATCCAGTAGACCGGGAAGACGAAGACCACGGCCACGACGAGCGCGCCCAGGTTCTTCGCCACCGCGGCGGGGCGCAGCGGGCGGCGCTTGCGCAGCCGCTGCGCGGGCCGGGCGGAAGCCGGGGCGGCGGGTGCGGGCTTCGGGGCGGTGGTGGTGCTCACTGCTCCTCCTCCTGCTTCAGGATCAGGCGGAAGTAGAAGGACATGACGATCACGAGCATCACGATCGTCAGGACGGAGATCGCTGCCGCGAGCGCGTAGTGGCCCTGGCTCTGGCCCTCGACGAAGGCGAAGACGGGCAGGGTCTCGGAGGCGCGGTCGGGGCCGCCGCGGTTCATCGCGTACACCTGGGTGAAGGCCTTGAAGACCCAGATGACCTCGAGGAACGTGGTGACGGTGAAGAACGGCTTGAGGTTGGGGAAGACGACCTGCCAGAAGGTCTGCCAGCCGTTGGCGCCGTCCATCCGCGCGGCCTCGTACAGCTCGCCGCTGACGGTGGTCAGGCCGGCGTACATGTTGAGCGCGACGAAGGGGACGGAGCCCCAGACCACCAGGACCGTGACGATCGTCAGGGTGGAGAGGCCGGTCTCGAACCAGTTGTGCTGCTCGTAGCCGGAGAAGCCGAGGGTGCGCATGACCCAGTTCATGACGCCGAACTGCTCGTCGAACAGCCACTGGAAGACGGTGACGGACGCGACGATCGGCATGGCCCAGGCCATGACCAGCGCCATCGACAGGACCAGGCGCATCCACGTGCCGAGGCGGTTCAGCAGGATGCCGACGAGGCTGCCGATCAGCATGATCAGCGCGACGTTGGCCGCGGTGAAGGTGAAGGTGCGCAGGACGACGGTCCAGAAGTGCGCGTCGCCCAGCAGCTGCGTGTAGTTCTCGACCCCGTTGAAGGGGGCCTTGCGCTGGATGAACTCGATCTTGTCGACCTTCTGGAACGACAGGATCACGTTCTTGGCGAGCGGGTACAGCAGCAGTGTGGCCAGGCTGAGGACCGCGGGCCCGATGAGGAGGTACGGCAGCCAGCCCGCGGGAAGCGGCTTTCTGCCCCGGCGCGGAGCCGAGGTGCCGGCCCCCTTGGTCGTGGGCGGCGTCTGCTGCCCTCCGGCGGACTTCGGTGGTGCGTCCTGTGGAGCGGTCACCGCTCCCTGGGAGTGCACGGTCATGTCTTGGTTACCTCGGCTGCGGTCGGGCATCGCACAGGTCTGTCAATGCGCGACCGGGGGTGCGGCGGGCGCGTGGGCGCCGGCCGCACCCCCGGTGCTACGTGCTACTTGTTGATGCGGCTCGCGATTTCCTTGTCCGCGTCCGCGCCCGCCTTGGCGGCGTCCTCACCCTTCAGGACCTTGGTCATGAACTCCTTGAGCGGGTTGGGCTCGGTCTCGACGTTCGCCCAGCCCGGGGTGACCGGGGTGATGCGGCCGTTGACGCCGCCCTTGCCCATGGCCTCGGCGAAGGAGCCCGCGGCGGGGGTGAAGTTCGCGCCGGCCTGGTTCGGGAGCAGCGCGCCCTTGGTCTCGGCGGCGTACTTCGTCATCTGGTCCTTGCCGGCGGCCAGCGCCAGCCACTCCTTGGCGAGCTCCTTGTTCTTGGAGCGCTCGGCCACGGCGAGGTTCGAGCCGCCGAGGAAGACGGTGCCCGGCTTGTCGGCCGTCTTGCCCGGGATCGGGAAGTAGCCGAAGTCGGCTTCCTTGCCCGCGTCCTTCAGGGCCTTCTCCGCGCCGCCGGCCTCCCAGCCGAGACCGATCCAGGAGGCGACGCCGCCCTTGGGAACGACGTCGGTGGACTGCTGCGGGGTGGCCTCGTCCTTGTCCTTGGGGGCGGTGGAGTACGCCTGGAGCTTCTTGTAGAACTCCATCGCGGACGCGGCCTGGGGGGTGCCGAGGCCGCCCTTCCACTTGCCGCCGTCCTTGACGGCGAGGTCGCCGCCCTCGTCCCAGATGAAGCCGGCGAGGACGTACCAGCTCTGGCCGGGGAGGTAGATGGGCTGCGAGGCGGGGTCCGCGGCCTTGAGCTTGTCGAGGCCGGCGATCCACTCGTCGCGGGTGGTCGGCGGGGTGACGCCGGCCTTGGCGAAGGCCTTCTTGTCGTACACGACGACGCGGTTGGCCGCGTACCAGGGGGCGGAGTAGAGCTTGCCGTCGTACTCGGCCGAGGCGAGCATGCTCTTCTGCCAGGCGTCGGAACCGAGCTTGGCCTTGTCCTTGGTCAGGTCCGCGAGGCCGCCGGTGACGGCGTAGCCCGCGGTCTGGGTGTTGCCGAGCTCGAGGACGTCCGGCGGGGTGTTCTCGGAGAGGGCGGTCGTCACCTTCTCCTGAATGCCCTTCCACTGCTGCTCTTCGACCTTTACGGTGACACCCGGGTGCTTGGCCGAGAACTCGGCGTTGACCGCGTCGATCCACGCCTTGGGCGCGGAGCCGTCCATCACCCAGACGGTGATCTCCTTGGCGCCGCCGGCGTCGGTCTTGCCCTTGTCGTCGCCGTCGTTGCCACCGCACGCCGCGAGGCCGATCACCATGCCCGCGACTCCGACCGCCGCGATGAGCTTGCGCTTCACGCCACCCTCCTCAGGGATGCTCTGCACTTCCCTCGCCCGCCGCGGTGACGTACCAAGTACTGCCCGTGGGGCCGGGATCTGATCCATATTGGTTTAGACCAGTAACCGGAGCTTGGCCTAGACCTTTAGGGGTGTCAAGGGTCTAATGAGCGGGTGATCGGTCCGTTACCGGACCGACACCTGGGGGAGGGAGGAGGCCTGTCCTCCCACCCGTGTCACGATGTGACCGCACATATCGGAGGAGCCGGTGACGGCAGCGAAACTGGAGTCGGGAAGGCGGGCGGCGATGTCCACCGAAGGGGCGACCACCGAGCCGGAAGGCGGGGCGGCCACTCGCACGGCGCGGGTGCCCAAGTACTACCGACTCAAGCGGCACTTGCTCGACATGACCGAGACCCTGCCCCCGGGCACGCCGGTGCCGCCGGAGCGCACGCTCGCGGCCGAGTTCGACACCTCCCGCACCACCGTGCGCCAGGCTCTCCAGGAGCTCGTCGTCGAGGGCCGGCTGGAGCGCATCCAGGGCAAGGGCACCTTCGTCGCGAAGCCGAAGGTCTCGCAGCCGCTCCAACTGTCCTCGTACACGGAGGACATGCGGGCGCAGGGGCTGGAACCCACCTCCCAGCTCCTCGACATCGGCTACGTGACGGCCGACGACACCCTGGCCGGGCTCCTCAAGATCGCCACGGGCGGCCGGGTGCTGCGCATCGAACGACTGCGCCTCGCCAGCGGCGAGCCGATGGCCATCGAGACCACCCACCTCTCGGCCAAGCGCTTCCCGGCGCTGCGCCGGTCGCTGGCGAAGTACACCTCCCTCTACACGGCACTGGCCGAGGTGTACGACGTACGGCTCGCGGAGGCCGAGGAGACGATCGAGACCTCCCTGGCCACCCCGCGCGAGGCGGGGCTGCTGGGCACCGACGTCGGCCTGCCCATGCTGATGCTCTCCCGCCACTCCCTCGACGCCGACGGCGAACCGGTGGAGTGGGTCCGGTCGGTGTACCGCGGCGATCGTTACAAGTTCGTCGCCCGACTCCAGCGCCCCGCCGTCTGATTCGTAGTTGACTCTCGTTCCGCTATACGGACGGGGGCTTACGTTCACCGGGCGGGCCCCCGTAGATTCCCTGCCTTTACGCAGATGATCAACGAGGGGACGAGGATCATGCCGGAACCGGAAGCAACTGATACAGAACGGAACGCGGCGAGTCCGGGCACGGCGGCGGACTCGCCCTCCGCACCAGGCCGTGGCGCGGCTGGGGGCATGAGCCCGAAGTCCGTCGCCGTCTGGGTGCTCGTCGGCCTCGTCGGGGCCCTGGGCTGGGGCATCCTTGCCCTCTCGCGCGGCGAGGAGATCTCGGCCGCCTGGCTGCTCGCCGCCGCGCTGGGCTCGTACGCCATCGGCTACCGCTTCTACGCGCGCTTCATCGCCGACCGGGTCCTGAAGGTGGACAAGACGCGGGCGACCCCGGCCGAACGCCTTGACAACGGTGTCGACTTCCACCCCACCGACCGCCGCGTGCTGTTCGGCCACCACTTCGCCGCCGTGGCCGGCGCCGGCCCGCTGGTCGGCCCCGTGCTCGCCGCCCAGATGGGCTACCTGCCGGGCACCATCTGGATCGTCGCGGGCGTCATCTTCGCCGGCGCCGTCCAGGACATGGTCACCCTCTTCTTCTCCACCCGCCGCGACGGGCGCTCCCTCGGGCAGATGGCCCGCGACGAGATCGGCCCGGTCGGCGGAGCCGCCGCCCTGGTCGCCGTGTTCGCCATCATGATCATCCTGCTGGCCGTGCTCGCCCTGGTCATCGTCAACGCCCTGGCGCACTCCCCCTGGGGCGTGTTCTCCATCGGCATGACCATCCCGATCGCCCTCTTCATGGGCTTCTACCTGCGCGTCCTGCGCCCGGGCCGGGTCACCGAGATCTCCGTCATCGGCGTGGCGCTGCTGCTGCTCGCCATCGTGGCGGGCGGCTGGGTCGCCGACTCCTCGCTGGCGAGCACCTTCACGCTGGAGAAGGAGACGCTGGTCCTGTGGATGGTGGCCTACGGGTTCATCGCCTCGGTGCTGCCGGTGTGGATGCTGCTCGCGCCCCGCGACTACCTCTCCACCTTCATGAAGGTGGGCACCATCGCCCTGCTCGCCATCGGCGTGGTCGTCGCCATGCCGACCCTGAAGATGCCCGCGGTCACCGATTTCGCCGCCCGCGGGGACGGGCCGGTGTTCGCCGGCTCGATGTTCCCGTTCGTCTTCATCACCATCGCCTGCGGGGCCCTGTCCGGCTTCCACGCGCTGGTCTCCTCGGGCACCACCCCCAAGATGATCCAGAAGGAGACCCAGGTCCGGGTCATCGGCTACGGCGCGATGCTCACCGAGTCCTTCGTCGCCGTCATGGCGATCATCGCGGCCTGCATCATCGAACCGGGCCTCTTCTTCGCGGTCAACTCCCCCGCCGGCGTCATCGGCACCACGGTGCAGACCGCCTCGCAGGCCGTGACGAACTTCGGCTTCGCCATCTCGCCCGAGTTCCTCGCGCAGGCCGCGAAGGACGTCCAGGAAGCCAGCCTGCTGTCCCGTACGGGCGGGGCGCCGACGTTCGCACTCGGAATGTCGGAGATCTTCTCCTCCGTGGTCGGCGGCGCCGGGATGAAGGCGTTCTGGTACCACTTCGCGATCATGTTCGAGGCCCTGTTCATCCTGACCACCCTCGACGCGGGCACCCGGGTCGGCCGGTTCATGCTCCAGGACACCCTCGGCAACGTACACAAGTCCTTCAAGGACGTCAGCTGGAAGCCGGGCGTGTGGCTGGCCAGCGCCGTGGTCGTGGGCGGCTGGGGCTACTTCCTGTGGGTCGGCATCAAGGACCCGCTGGGCGGCATCAACCAGCTGTTCCCGCTGTTCGGCATCGCGAACCAGCTACTGGCCGCGGTGGCGCTGGCCGTGTGCACCACGCTGCTGGTGAAGTCCGGGCGGCTCAAGTGGGCCTGGGTGACCGGGGTCCCGCTGGCCTGGGACGTGGCCGTGACCCTGACCGCGAGCTGGCAGAAGGTGTTCTCCGAGGACGTCAAGGTCGGTTTCTTCGCGCAGCGCGACAAGTACCAGACCGGGATCGACGCCGGGAAGGTCCTGCCGCCCGCCAAGAACATGGGCGAGATGCACACGGTCGTCACGAACGCGACGGTCGACGGCGTGCTGTCGGCGCTGTTCGCGATCCTGATCGTCATCGTGCTGCTGGACGCGGCCCGGACCTGCCTGAAGGCGGCCGGCAGCCCGGAGACCGTCAGGCTCTCCGAGGTCCCGTGGTCGGAGTCGAAGATCATCGCCCCGGCCGGGCTGATCGCCACCCCCGAGGAGCGGGCGGAGCTCGCCGCCGCCGGCCTGGACTCGGGCGGCGGCCGCGCGAAGGAGCCGGTGGCGTGAGCCGGGTCCGCGCGGCGCTGGCGAAGGCGCGGTTCCTCGTACGGGAGTTCTCGGGAGAGGCGGCGTACGACCGCTACGTCGCGCACGCCCGTACGCACGATCCCGACGCGCGGGTCATGACCCGCCGCGCCTTCGAACGCGCGCGCACGGACGCGCGCGAGGCCGACCCCCGGGAGGGGTTCGGCTGCTGCTGAGCCCTGACGCGCCGAAGGGCCCCGCCGACCAGGCGGAGCCCTCGGGTGTTCTCAGCGCACCCAGTCCTTGAGGACCTCGGTCTGAAGGGTGATGCCGATGGGGTCGGGAAGCTCGGCGTCCTTGCCGTACGCCACGACGCGGGTGTTCTCGTACCGTCGGCCATTGGGCTGGCTGTAGACGGAGACCTCGCACTTGGCCCGGTCGATCAGGAGGTAGACGGGGATGCCCGTCTCCGCGTAGGCGCGGGGCTTCTCGACGTGGTCCCGCCGGTGGGTGTCCGAGTCCCACGAGGTCACCTCGACGGCCATGAGGATCGGGGCGGGGTCGACCCAGTCGCCCTGCCCGGCGAACGCCTTGGCCGGTGCGAGCACCGCATCCGGAATCGCCCGGCCCGCCCGGTACTCCTGGGCCTTGATGCCCTGCCCGGGATGCAGCCACAGCTCGGGGCGGTGCTGCATACAGATCCGGGTGAGCCACTGGATGATCATCCCGTGGTCGCCGTCCGGCATGGCCTTGCTCCTGATGATCCCGTCGATGAACTCCAGCCGTGTCCCCTCCCTTTCGCGGGCGGCTATGCGCGCCACGGCTTCGAAGTCCTCAGTCAGCATGTGGGGCCGGTCTGTCATCACGGTCATGCCTCGCTCGCCTTCCTCGACGGTGCTGCCTTCGACGATAGCGCCGGGCACCGACAGCCGTCCGGCACACTCGACCGCATGGACATCGTGATCAGGGAAGCGCTGGCGGCGGAGTACGGGACGCTCGGGGAGATCACCGCGCAGGCCTACCTCGGGGACGGGCTGCTGACGTTCGGCGAGGACGATCCCTACCTCGCGCGGCTGCGCGACGTGGCCGGGCGGGCGGCCGACGGGGTGGTACTCGTCGCCGCCACGAGTGACGGCCGGCTCCTCGGGGGCGTGGCCTTCGCCGCGCCCGGGAGCCCGCTGTGCGACATCGCCGGGCCCGGCGAGGCCGAGTTCCGAATGCTGGCCGTGGCCCGGGAGGGCCGTGGGCGGGGCGCCGGGGAGGCCCTCGTACGGGCCTGCGTCGACCGGGCCCGCGCCGTCGAGGGCGTACGGCGGCTCGTGCTGTCGACCACGCCGGACATGGTCGGCGCGCACCGCATCTACGAACGGCTCGGCTTCGTACGGACGCCCGAACGGGACTGGGAGCCCGTTCCCGACCTCCCTCTGCTCACGTACGGTCTCGAACTGTAGCCACGCCGACACAACATCTAGGGGGTCGCGCAGGAAGCGGCCCCCACATGTATGCTCATGCTCGCTGTCGTCGCAGGGGAATCCGGTGCGAATCCGGAACTGTCCCGCAACGGTATGAAGTACACCCATTGGTGTCACCGCAAGTCCGATGACCTGCCGACAGTGCGCCCGGCTCGACCGAACCGGGTGCCGATACGTCCGGGCCTCGCGGTTGGGCCGGTGGACGCCGTGCGGTGCTGCCCTGCCATGCCCGCACGCGCCCGCTCGCGCCGACGCCGCAGGTGTCCCGGAGCCGAGCGAGGGAGAGCTCCCCCCGTGACCATCGCGCCTTCCGCACCGCGCGCCGAGTCCGACCCGTCCGACACCGGATTCGAGACCGGGGGACCTGGGGCCGCGCTGCTGCGTACCCTCACCGAGCTGACGGCCGACCTCCCCGACACCGACCCCGGCCGGGTCGCCGCCGCCGCCCTCCGCGGGCGCAGCGCCGCCGCCGACGAGGCCGAACTGCGCGCCCTGGCCACGGAGGCCGCCGCCGGTCTCATCTCCGAGGACCCGGCGTACTCCCGGCTCGCCGCCCGGCTGCTGACGCTGGCCGTCGCCGAGGAAGCCGCGGGCCAGGGGGCCACCTCCTTCTCCGCCTCCGTCGCGGTCGGCCACCGCGAGGGCCTGATCGCGGACCGCACCGCCGAGTTCGTGGCGCTGCACGCGAGCCGCCTGGACGCGCTGGTCGAGCACACGCTCGCCGAGGGCGCCGACGACCGCTTCGGCTTCTTCGGCCTGCGCACCCTGCACAGCCGCTACCTGCTGCGCCACCCGATCACCCGTCAGGTGATCGAGACCCCGCAGCACTTCATGCTGCGCGTGGCCTGCGGCCTCGCCGAGAACGACACCGTCCAGGCCGTCGAGGAAGTGGCCTCGCTCTACCGGCTGATGAGCCGCCTCGACTACCTGCCGTCCTCCCCCACGCTCTTCAACTCCGGTACCCGGCACCCGCAGATGTCCTCCTGCTACCTGCTGGACTCCCCGCTGGACGAGCTCGACTCGATCTACGACCGCTACCACCAGGTCGCGCGGCTGTCCAAGCACGCCGGCGGCATCGGCCTCTCCTACTCCCGCATCCGCGCCCGCGGTTCGCTGATCCGCGGTACGAACGGCCACTCCAACGGCATCGTGCCGTTCCTGAAGACCCTCGACGCCTCCGTCGCCGCCGTGAACCAGGGCGGCCGCCGCAAGGGCGCCGCGGCCGTCTACCTGGAGACCTGGCACGCGGACATCGAGGAGTTCCTGGAGCTCCGCGACAACACGGGCGAGGACCAGCGCCGCACGCACAACCTGAACCTGGCGCACTGGGTGCCGGACGAGTTCATGCGCCGTGTGAACGCGGACGCCGACTGGTCGCTGTTCTCCCCGGCCGACGTGCCCGAGCTGGTCGACCTGTGGGGCGACGAGTTCGACGCCGCGTACCGCAAGGCCGAGGCGGCGGGCCTCGCCCGCAAGACCATGCCCGCCCGCGACCTGTACGGCCGGATGATGCGCACCCTCGCGCAGACCGGCCAGGGCTGGATGACCTTCAAGGACGCCTCCAACCGCACGGCGAACCAGACCGCCGAGCCGGGCACCGTCGTCCACTCCTCCAACCTCTGCACCGAGATCATCGAGGTCACCGACGACGGTGAGACGGCCGTCTGCAACCTCGGCTCGGTCAACATGGGCGCGTTCGTCTTCGACACCGCCGACGGCCGCGACATCGACTGGGAGCGCCTGGACGAGACCGTCCGCACCGCGGTCACCTTCCTCGACCGCGTCGTGGACATCAACTTCTACCCGACCGAGCAGGCGGGCCGCTCCAACGCCCGCTGGCGCCCGGTGGGCCTGGGCGCGATGGGCCTCCAGGACGTCTTCTTCAAGCTGCGGATGCCCTTCGACTCCCCCGAGGCGAAGGCCCTGTCCACCAAGCTCTCCGAGCGCATCATGCTGGCCGCGTACGAGGCCTCCTGCGACCTCGCCGAGCGCAACGGCCCCCTCCCGGCCTGGGAGCAGACCCGCACCGCCCGCGGCGTCCTGCACCCCGACCACTTCGACGTGGAGCTGAACTGGCCCGAGCGCTGGGACGCCCTGCGCGCCCGGATCGCGAAGTCCGGCATGCGCAACTCCCTGCTCCTGGCCATCGCCCCGACGGCGACGATCGCCTCGATCGCCGGCGTGTACGAGTGCATCGAGCCGCAGGTCTCCAACCTGTTCAAGCGCGAGACGCTGAGCGGTGAGTTCCTCCAGGTCAACGCCTACCTGGTGGAGGAGCTGAAGCAGCTCGGCGTGTGGGACGCGCAGACCCGTGAGGCGCTGCGCGACTCCTCCGGCTCCGTGCAGGGCTTCGGCTGGATCCCGGCCGAGGTGCGCGAGCTGTACCGCACGGCGTGGGAGATCCCGCAGCGCGGTCTGATCGACATGGCCGCGGCCCGTACGCCCTTCCTGGACCAGGCCCAGTCGCTGAACCTGTTCCTGGAGACGCCCACCATCGGCAAGCTGTCGTCGATGTACGCGTACGCCTGGAAGCAGGGTCTGAAGACCACGTACTACCTGCGCTCGCGCCCGGCGACGAAGATCGCCCGCGCCGCTTCCGCCAGCGCCGTGCCGGCCGCCGCCGCCACGCTCCCGCAGGCCGTCGACGCCGACGCCCTGGCCTGCTCCCTTGAGAACCCCGAGTCCTGCGAGGCCTGCCAGTAATGAGCTCCACCGACAAGAACCTCCTGGACCCGGGCTTCGAGCTCACGCTCCGCCCCATGCGCTACCCGGACTTCTACGAGCGCTACCGGGACGCGATCAAGAACACCTGGACCGTCGAGGAGGTCGACCTCCACTCGGACGTCGCCGACCTGGCGAAGCTGACGCCCGCCGAGCAGCACATGATCGGCCGACTGGTCGCGTTCTTCGCGACGGGCGACTCGATCGTCTCGAACAACCTGGTGCTGACGCTCTACAAGCACATCAACTCCCCCGAGGCGCGCCTGTACCTGTCGCGCCAGCTGTTCGAGGAGGCCGTGCACGTCCAGTTCTACCTGACGCTGCTCGACACCTACCTGCCCGATCCGGACGACCGCGCGGCCGCCTTCGACGCCGTCGAGGAGATCCCGTCGATCCGCGAGAAGGCGCAGTTCTGCTTCAAGTGGATGGACTCGGTCGAGAAGATCGACCGGCTGGAGACGCAGGCCGACCGCCGTCGCTTCCTGCTGAACCTGATCTGCTTCGCGGCGTGCATCGAGGGCCTGTTCTTCTACGGGGCCTTCGCCTACGTGTACTGGTTCCGCTCGCGCGGTCTGCTGCACGGTCTGGCCACCGGCACCAACTGGGTGTTCCGCGACGAGACCATGCACATGAACTTCGCGTTCGAGGTCGTGGACACCGTCCGCAAGGAGGAGCCGGAGCTCTTCGACGACGCACTCCAGCAGCAGGTCACGGACATGCTGAAGGAGGCCGTGGAGGCCGAGCTGCAGTTCGGCCGCGACCTGTGCGGTGACGGCCTGCCGGGCATGAACACCGAGTCGATGCGCGAGTACCTGGAGTGCGTCGCGGACCAGCGCCTGGTCCGCCTCGGCTTCCCGGCGGTGTACGGCTCGCAGAACCCGTTCTCCTTCATGGAGCTGCAGGGCGTCCAGGAGCTGACGAACTTCTTCGAGCGCCGCCCGTCGGCCTACCAGGTCGCGGTCGAGGGCACGGTCGACCTGGACGAGGACTTCTGAGCCTGCCGGTCCGCCGGCTTGATAGCGTCCCCGCCCATGGGGAGAACCACTCGGGTGACCGAGGCCGGGGGCGGGGGCGCTTCGTCATGTCCGTGACCCGGTGGGCCGGGCGGGCCCGGCTGCGGCCGGGGGGCCTGGTGTACGGAGGCGCCATCGGTTCCGCGACCGCGCACGCGCACCACTCCGTACAGGTCCTCGCCGCACTGGACGAGGACGGCCTGCTGCTGGCCGGGCCGGACGCCGAGCCCTTCCGGTGCCGGGCGTACGTGGTGCCCGCCGGGGTACGGCACGCCGTACTGGCCGGCACCGCGCGCGGGGTGGTGCTGCACTACGATCCGCTGTCCTCGGCCGGGCGCCGGCTCACGGCGCTGGCGGGGGACGCGGGAGGCCTCGTACCGGCCGCCGGGTCCCTGCCCGCCGACCTCTTCGAGGCGGCCTGCGCGCTGGACTCCCTGCTCCCCGGCGGCCCGCTGCCGGAGGCGGCACCGCATCCGGGGCTGGCGCGGGTGCTGGCGTGGCTGCCCGGGCGGGACGGCGTGCGGCTGTCCGAGGCGGCCGAGGTGGCCTGCCTGTCGCAGAGCCGGCTGGCGCACCTGTTCCGGGCGGAGCTGGGCCTGCCGTTCCGCCCGTACGTCCTGTGGCTGCGGCTGATGCGGGCCGCCGAACTCGCCTCCCGGGGGCACTCCCTGACGGACGCGGCGCACGGCGCGGGCTTCGCCGACGGTGCGCACTTCAGCCGGGTCTGGCGGCGGATGTTCGGGATCCCGCCGTCGGACTTCACCCGCACCATCACGTGGATGTAGCAGGTTCGTACAAGCCCCGGCGGGCCCCCGGCCGCATCGTGGACGCATGAGGAACGCACTGAAGATCTGCATCGCCGCGTGCACGCCGAAGACCATGCCGGCCCCCGTGCGCACCGCCTTCGAGGCCGAGCTGCGGCGCGCCCGCGACGGCGCGCCCGACACCGCCGCCATGTGGGACGCCCTGGAGCGGGCGCACATCATCTCCCAGGCCTGGGCCTGGCCCCACACCCGTGCCCACTGGCACATGTTCCGGCTCGCGCTGCGCTGCCGGGACCGGGCGGAGACGGTGGGGCAGGTGGTGCGGATCCTGGTGGCGGGGGCCGGTTCGGTGACCGGACGCGTGCCGCACGGCAACACCGGCCGTACGGCGGCGGGACTGCTCACGCCGATGCCCCTGCCCGAGGACCTGCGGGTGCTGCTGGGGCGCGGCCCGGATCAGGCGTTGGGGACCGTCGGGTAGCGGGGGGTGCCCTCTTCCATCTGGCGGAGGGCGTCCTTGCGGTCGCGCTTGGAGAGGCGGTCGATGTACAGGTACCCGTACAGGTGGTCCGTCTCGTGCTGGAGGCAGCGCGCGAAGTAGCCCGTGCCGCGCACCTTGATCGGGTTGCCCTGCGCGTCCTGGCCGGTCACCTCGGCGTAGTCCGGGCGGGCCAGGGAGGCGTACGCGGTCGGGACCGACAGGCAGCCCTCGTTGGAGTCGTCGAGCACGCGGGAGCCGGCGGGCAGTTCCACCAGCTTGGGGTTGACCACGACCCCGGTGTGGCGCACGCCGTCGTCGTCCGGGCAGTCGTAGACGAAGACCTTGGCGTCCACGCCGATCTGGTTCGCGGCCAGGCCCACGCCCTCGGCGGCCTTCTGGCTGGCGAACATGTCGTCGATGAGCTGCGCCAGTTCGTCGCCGAACTCGGTGACGTCCTTGCACTCGCGGTGCAGGACGGGGTTGCCGACCACCGTGATCGGGCGGGCGGTGCCGCGCTCGCGGTGGGCGAGCTCGCGCGCCTCACAGTCCTCGGTGTCCACGACGTACCCGTCGTTGACGATCTCGACGACCTCGTTCTCCTGCTGCGCCATGTCCGCCGTACGCCTTCCGTAAGTCCACCCGTTCACGATGTGCCGGTACAGCCTACGGTGCCGGGTCAGCAGACCTCTTCGAGATCCCGCCATTCACGGGTGTCCGGGCTGTCCGCGACCCAGCCGTCGAGCAGTCCGCGCACCAGGCCGGGCGGTGCCGCGATCCCGCACTCCCGCTCCGGAACCCACAAGGGGCCGGACCCGGTCGTACGGTGGCCCAGCGGACCGGGATGCCCCGGCTCGCTGTGGTCGTGCGGGTCCAGGTGCTCCCCGTCGCCCTCGCCGCTCGGCATCACGCTCTCCGAGCAGGTCCGGCACAGCAGCCGCACCGAAGACGACCAGTCCTCGGCGGCGAAGCCCGCGTCCGAGGCCAGCTGCTCCAGCGCGTCGCGGTCCTCCTCGGTGGCCGCCTCCAGCAGCACCACCCAGGTCGGCACCGGCGAGGGGGCCCACAGCTCGATCTCGTCGAAGACCGGGTAGGAGGGGCCGGCCGCGGTGACCCGCTCGCCGTGCGGGACCCCGTCGTGCAGGACGACCTCGCCCCAGCGCCGCCCCGAGGACGGCAGCGGGATCGACAGGACCTCCATGCGGGCCGGGTCCAGCCTGCGGCCCCAGACCACCTCGGCCTCCCCTTCCGGGGAGAGCCGCACGGCGGCGCTGCCGAGCTCCATGCCGACCGGTTCGCCGCTGCCCTTCCCGGGATGCGTGCCCGAGCCGTGCGGGTCACCGGGCACCTTCAGCCCGTAGGCCTGCCAGGCCCTGCGGGCCAGCGGCCAGTCCTGGAGCGCGGTCGCGGCGATCCCGACGTTCCACCAGTCCGGGGCGCCGGTCTCGCGGTCCAGCAGGGCCACGGCGCGCAGCCCGGCGGCCCGCGCCTGCTCCCAGTCGTGCCGGAACTTGTGGAGCAGGGCCAGGTTGAACCAGGACTCGGACAGCCAGGGCTCCAGGTCGGCGGCTCTGGTGAGCAGCGCGCCCGCGTCCTCGTACCGCCCGTCGCCGATCAGCGTGAACGCGCGGTCGGTGGCCTGCCGCCACGAGGCGGAGGGCCGATGCCGTACCTTCCCGAAGATCCTCACGATTCCCGCCTGCCGGTCCAACGGTGCAGCCTTGCGAACACCCTCACGGACACTTCTACTGGCATCCAACCATGCCCACTCGGACGGCCGCTCATTACCCATGGGTTACCCAGGTGGGACGGGAACAACTCTGTCACGTCCACCCCTGGCCAGAACCCTCGCGAGACACTCCACCACCTCGGGCTGGTAATCGCGTCCGGTACCCAGCCTCAGCTGCTCCAGGGCCGCGAGGGGGCCGCCCGGGTGACGGGACCCGCCCAGCAGGTCGTCGTAGGCGTTGACCGCCCGGACGATGCGCGCCAGCGCGGGCTGCTCCCGGTACGGGTCGGCCTGCCGCTCCACGATGACGGCCACCTCGGCGGGCACCCCGCTCTGGCGGGCCACCTCCCCGCCGAGCGCGGCGATGCGGCGGGCCTCGGCGGGCGGCAGCCCGGCGGTGGCCCCGGCCCGGACCGGGTCGACGAGGGAGAGCTGGCCGATGTCGTGCATGAGGGCCGCATACTCCAGCACCGTGAGCTCCCGCTCCGACAGGCCCAGCTCCCGGCCCACGGCGCAGCTCAGCGCGGCGACCCGGCGGGAGTGCCCCGGGCGGGTGTACCCGGCGATCTCGGTGGCCCGGGCCAGGGAGGTGATGGTCTGGCGGTAGGTGGTGCGGATCGCGGCGATCCGGTGGAAGGACAGCTGGGTCAGCAGCAGCGGCACGCAGAAGACGGGCAGCGCCCACAGGCCGGCGGCGGCCACCCCGAGGGCCATGACGACCCCGGTGGCGCAGATCGCGGAGCCGATGCCGAGCTGGACGCGCAGCTCGTCGCGGAGCAGGGGCCCGTACGGCCAGCCCGTGCGCGCGGCGGCCAGGGCGGCGGCGAGCACGGCGTCGCACAGGGCGGTGAGGCCGAGCAGGAGGAGCAGGTAGAGGACGAGGTACGGGCCCTGCCCGATCCCCTGCTCCAGCCGGCCGGAGTTGTAGAGCGGCTGGAAGCAGGCGGCGGCGAAGGCGACGGTGAGGGCCCGGCGGGCCAGGTGGTCGGCGGCGGGGGCGCGGCCCCGGGCGATGTGCGGGACGATCCCCGCGAGGGCGGCGGTGACGACCACCGTGACGATCTGGAGCACCCCGTGGTGGGTGGGCGC
>NZ_LFML01000157.1:74323-85140 GCF_001044425.1 Streptomyces roseus | reverse complement strand
ATTCGACATCGCCTTCGACGGACGCCTCACCCACAACCGAATCTGACCTACGAACCAACCACGGTTACACCGTCTACTGGACAGGCCCACGCTTGACGAAGAACATAGAGGCACCCCCCCGGCTGGACTGACCCGCGCCGGGAGAGCCATCGGAGATTTTTGGGTTAACGCGGCGTAGGCCGTGTCCACCTTCCCTCGTGTCTCGGTCAGGGGCTGGTGCGTGGTGCTCGCGTTCGGTCATTGGTGTCTGGGTAGTCCAGGGTCCACGCTTCGCTCCGGATTGCACCTCTCGCGGGGATCGTTGCATGACGTCCGGCGCCCGGTCGGTCAGTCCCAATCGGACGGCGGCTGGTCGACTCGGCCTCCCTTGTGCGGCGTGTGGATGTAGTCCTGCGCACCACTGGGCAGTGCGGCGACGCAAGCCGATGAGCAGGCGTTCACCAGCAGGGGCAATACGTCAGTGGCCAAGCGCAGTGAAATCCACATCTGCCGGAGCCCAGCCTGTTCGATCGGACGGTCGCAAACGCTGCATCTGTGGATGGCTGTGGTGCCCCAGCGTCTGGGATCGAGGTCTTCCAGGGCAAGTTCCGTGACGGAGTCCAGGTCAGGCTGCAGGCGGGGAAAAGGCGGTCGCAACTTGTAATTGCCGAACAGTGCGCGTGTGCTCACCGTGCTGCGGGACAGCCTCCGGCACCGGGTGAGTTCGTAAGGAAACCAGTGCAACCGGTAAGAGGTGTAGGGCGTAAGCTCCTCAAGGCTCGTCATGGCCCCGATCTCGCGCGGTATCCGGACGAGGTTGCTGCCGTAGAGCACAAGGTGCTTGACCATGGTCAGCCACGCGATGCTCGGAGGCAGGGTGACGATCTGCCGCCGTTCCTCGGGGCTGAGGTCCACGAGAGGGCGGAATTCCTCGCGCCCATCGGCCGCGGCTTCGTCAATCAGCTCCAGCAGACGCAGCCAGCCTGGGGCGGATATGTCCTGGCGCTCGGTGTGAAATCCCACCCGGGCTCGGGGATGCGGCTTGGACTGGTCGAAACACGCGCAAGCATCCTGGCGAATTCCGCGTCGCTCCGGGACCGGATCCGACGTGTCACCCCGGCGGTTCACGTAGAGCTGTGGCTCTCTCTCGCTCGTCATGGCGCAAAGATACGAGGGCGCCGCGGACCCCATGAGGTCATCACGCCGTCTGTGAGGCTCGACCTTGCCGGTCACCGTGGTGTGACATCAACGGCGCGGCAGGGTGACGACACCAGCAGCGTCGTCGCCCTGGTCCACTTCCGAGGCTGACACCAGAGTGTTGTTGAACGTGCTCAGCTCGCGATGGAGCCGCTGAAGCTCATCGTCCTTGGCAGCCAGGACAGACAGAAGGAGTAGATGACGCTCCTTGAGCTGGGTGCGCGCGGTGTGGATGCCGGCAAGTTTGCCGCCGGTGAGCCGCTGGTTCAGGTCCCGCAGTCGGGCGATGCGGGCCTCTCGGGGTCGGGCTGCTGGCCGGCTACCCAGACGGCTGCCCGCCGCTTCTCGAACTCATCCTTGAGGTGGCCCCAGATTCGATAGAGGGACGCGCGGGAGATGCCCGCCTCGCGTGCGAGCATCTTGACGTCGCAGGCGCCGCCGGGCGGGATCTGCCCGGCCAGCAACCGGTCGCTGGATCAGAACACCGAGATCCAGGACCTCCGCCAGCAGATCACCCGGCTCCCTCTTGCCTCACGAGGCCTCCGGGGGTGGTTCTGGCGAGGTCGTGGGTCGCGAGGCGTTCCAGTGCCGGCAGGGCCCGGTCGTCGGCGGTGGAGCCGAGAGCGGCGGCAGGCCAGTGCTCGGAGGTCCGGGTCTGGATCGGCGGTGAGGGCGATCAGGTCGTTCACGACCGGCGGGCCGAAGGTGGCGATCGCTGAGGCGAGATGACTGGCCTTCGGATTCCGGCGTTCGATCATGGCCTGCCAGAGCGCAGCGAGTGCCAGGTCGCCGCCGATGTGGCCGAGCGCCGGGGCGGCACTGCTGCGTACCCAGGTGGTCTCGTCGTTCAGCCGGGCGGCCAGGGCCGGCACGGCGGCCGGTTCCCGGAAGAGGCCGAGCGCCTCGCAGGCCCCCTCTCGGACCATCGGATCGGGATGCTCCAGCAGGGCGGTGATCAGCGGAACGGCAGGGCGGAAGCCGAGGTCGGCACCCGAGCGCCGACCACCGCACCCCGCGGTGCCCGGTGTCGGCGAGCGCGCGCAGTAGGCCCGCTTCGACACTCGCGTCGCCGAATAGGGCGATCCGGTTGAGTGCCTTGGTCCAGACGGTGACGTCTTGCGTCCGGTGATCGGAGGCAACCTCGGACAGGGCCGCCCGGGCCTGCGGATGGCCGAGCTCGGCCCACTCCAGCAGAGCGTCGATCGCCCGCAGCCGCATCGTGCGGTTCCCGCTCAACTCGGCCGCGTGGACGGCGACGAGGAATGCCGGCCCGTGCGGCGAGTGGCCGAAGGCGTCCCCGAGCGAGCCGGCGAGCGGTGGTTCGTGCTCGCCCAACCGCAGGAAGCATTGTCCGCAGCGAAACCCCTCGCGTACGTCGGTCTGCAGGAGGATTCAATCCGGGCGGTGGAGGGCCTCGTCATGGTCTCCCTATCGTCGTACGGCCGCCGGTGGCCCGTCAGTGAGGGTGTTGAGGCTGCCGGGGCGGTTTCGGCTCCGCCACAGACGGAGTCAGGTGACCCGGTGGTGGAGGGGGAACGTGGTCACGGGTCCTCCCCGCGGGCGCGGGGAGCAGGATGGCTTGGTCCATGTCCCGGCTCATCTGGCTGGGGTCCTCCCCGCGGGCGCGGGGAGCAGCCTTTCTGACCTGCCACTTCAGGTTGGCAAAGGGGACTCCTGAAGCACTTTCACCGAAATCGACAAATCCGGTATTCCTGTGCGTTTGCTGCCAAGTGAAGGTGACGCGTGGCCCTCTCCGCCCTATGGGATCAGCCTCAGAAGCAGTTCGCACGAGGCATGGCAGGAAGCGGACTTCCACACGCGGCGCTGCGCCACGTCAGGCGGCGGTAGTCAGCGATGCATCGCGGCGGCCACGTGAGCCGCCTGGGGCGTGAGTGGGTGCTCGCGACCCTGTCAGTGCTACGCATGTGCTCCTCGTGACGAGCTGCGGCTCGACCGGGCAGGCTGCTGCCCGGCCGAGCGCACCACACTCGGGGCACATGCCTCGGTTGCGGGTCTCGACAGCTACGGCGGCACGAGCTCAGTCACTTCTTGTGCAGTTGGAGGCGGAAGTCCGGGCAGGTGTCCGGGTCCGCGTTGTCGTAGATGAACGTCCTCTTCGCGTCGATGCCGACGGAGAGCAGGTCGATGGTGTCCGGAGTGGGCAGCTCCGGCTTCGGGGGGTCGAAGTGCAGGCGCAGCAGCGGGTGCTTCGCCGAGCCCGACGGGCGGGTGAGCTCCCACGTTCCGGTGGTGCTGAAGGACGGGCCCAGCTCGTCACGGAACGCGTCGCCCGTCGGCCAGTTCTCGGTCGTGAGCGTGCCGCCGACCTGCCCCGGCCGTGTCGTCAGCGTCAGCCGCGTTCCGGCGGCCTCGCGGGAGCCCTCGTAACTGCCCTCCAGCTCCGCCGTGCTCACCGTGGCGGATTCCTCCGGGACGCAGCGCTCGAAGGAGCCGGCGCCGTCGGAGCTGCCGCACGCTGTGAGAGGCCAGGCGAGGGCGAGCAGGGCGGTTGCCGCCCGGATGCGATGGTTCATGGTGTCGCTACTTCGTTCCCGCGGGAATGCGCTCGGTCCACGTGATCGTCTGGCTCACGGTGGAGAAGGTGCCGTCCTTCTTGTTCGTCTTCTCCAGCCAGTCGTAGTAGCCGACGAAGTGGAGAAACGATTCATTGCTGGTGTCGTTGTTCAGGGTGTACTGCACGACGAGTGACCCGTCGGGATCCTGGCCCTTCACGTCGTAGTTGACGGAGTACGAGCCCATGAAGGCCTCGCCCAGATGCTCCCGGTCCCCGGTGGCGATCGCCGGAATGTCGGTGAACAGGAGTTTCTTGAGGGCCCCGACCTTGCCGCTCTCGGAGATGGAGTACCTGACGCGGCCTTCGCTGCTGCCTCCCTCGTTCCACTGGGCCAGGGTGTCGGCGCGCAGCTGCTCCATGCTCACGCTCGACTTGATGAGCTCGGTCATCTCGTCGCCGTCGTGATAGTCCCGGTGGCGGGAGCCGACGCCGCTGACCCAGGCGAAGCCGAGGTCGTACGGGTTGTCGTTCGACTGGTCCGGAGAGAGCGACTTGCCGTGCATCGCCCGGTCGAGCAGGGCGTACTCCTCCTGACCGATGGTGTTCGTGGTGTCGATGCTCGAGTGCTGCGGCTTGCCGTTGAACCACTGGCCGAGACCGATGTCCGACATGAGGCTGAAGGCGAGGTTCTGATCGGCGGCGATCCCGCGCCGCACGATGTCGTTGATCTCCTTCTGGGCCGCCTGGATGGCTTTGGCGTCGTCGGACCCCTTCTCCACCACCTTGCACACGCCACCCACCACGCTCGTCGACACGGCACCGTCGCCCGCGACGTACAGGCCCTGCTCTCCGATCCGCTTCACCGCGGCTTCGAGGTCCGTCTTCACCGACTTGAGCTCGCCGAGCGCGTCGTCCAGGACTCCCAGGACGGCTGCTGCCACCTTGGTGGCGTCTTCCAGCTGGCGTTGGATGTCGTCGATCATCCGCCAGGCGTAAGGGGCCGCCACCCCTTCCCAGTAGCCCTTGTCGCGCAGCGGCGTGAGCATCTCGCCCTGAACCCGCTTGCCGAGGCCGCTGATGTCCTTATGTGTGGCCCGCCACTGGTCGGCGAGTTTCTGCAACGGGTCGAGGTCGGTGTCCAGGATTTCCCGGTAGGAGGTCATCAAAGCCCCTCAAGCATCGACCGCCGGGGCGTGACCCCGCGGAAGGCTTCTTCGATCGCGGCGTCGGTCT
This sequence comes from Streptomyces roseus, assembly GCF_001044425.1. GTDB lineage: Bacteria > Actinomycetota > Actinomycetes > Streptomycetales > Streptomycetaceae > Streptomyces > Streptomyces roseus. The sequence goes on along the minus strand of NZ_LFML01000157.1, from coordinate 80,216 downwards.
TGGTGTGGTCGCGGGCTCCGGCCCGCAGGCTCTCGGCGATGTGAGCGAGCCAGCCCGCCACCGTTCCGGCCTGGGTCTCCCACTGCCGGTGCGCCGTGCGGAGCGCGTACTCCGACTCCCAGCCTGCCATCGCCGTGGACGCGGCCTTCGCCGGGGTCTCCAGAGCGGCGGCGGGTTTGGTGAAGGCGGTGTGGATCTCATCCGCGCTGCCGGCCGCCTTGTTGAGGATCATCGGCTCGATGTTGAGCCGCTGGCCCGGAAGCTCGCCATGGGGCCCTCGCGGCCCCGCGGGTGCCTGGGGCGGTTTGAGGAAGGGTGACGGCTGCTGAAGCGCCGGCGGCGCGGGCTGGAACAAGTGCGGGGCAGTGGGGTCCGCATAGCTGTCGGCGGGCGGCGCCTTGTAGGACGGTGCGAGGTACTCCAGGTCGCGCTTCTTCAGCTCGTCCGGCGTGAGCGGCAGTTGCTTCGGCTCGGGCAAGGTGTCCTCGGCCACCGGTTTCCCCCTTTTGTTCGACCTGCGTACTTGGCCAGGTTAATGGGACCCCCAGCCGCACTGCCGGAGGGGGTGCTCCGCTTCCTCGATGATGATGACGATGACCCTGACCCGTTCGCGCTGCGGCGTACAGACACGCACAGGCTGGGCATGGCCGTCCAGATCTGTACGGTCCGCCATGTCGGCCGGTGCCCGGGCGACGATCCGCCGGCGGTGCCGTGGGAGGTCGTGGAGTACCCGACCGGGCAGCTCGACATCGAGGACGCGTCGTGCGTGCAGAGGTACCCGGAGCGGCGCAGAACTCCGTACGAGCACGCGAACGGGATGCAGGCGCGGTTTACGTACCGCGACTTCTCTCCCATGTGTACGCGGGGGGCTCTCGCCGTACGCGGATCCCAAGTCAGGGGCCCAGACGCTCGGGCCCGGCAGATACGGAGAGGCCCCGCCCGATCTGATGATCGGACGGGGCCTCGCTCATTTTCCCTGGTGTCAGGAGGTGAAGTAGCCGTTCAGGTCGGCGATCACGTCGGCGGATCCGGAGTTGTTGTAGAACGTGACTCGGCCGTCCACGACGGGGACGACGACGAGGTTGGCGACGGTCTGCCCGGGCGTGTAGTTGAGGTTCGACACGCCCGGCCGTGCGATCCCGTGCGGATGGACGATCAGGTGGCTGGCCTCGGTCGGGTTCGTGACCGTGACGTTGAGGACGACGGCGGTGACGCCTTGTGCGGGGACTCCCGCGGTGCCGGTCACCTGGAGGTGGACGACGTCGCCCGGGCCCACGGCTCCGGCGCGGGCGCCGGTGCCGTCGCGGGTGTCCAGGAGACGGACCGGACCGGCCGCGGAGAAGGCGGAGCCGGTGGCCGCGTAGTAGCCGGTGACGTCGGCGATGAGGTCGACGGATCCGGAGTTGTTGCGCAGGTCGACCTTGCCGTTGACCACGGGGACCGTCACCAGATTGGGGACGATCTGTCCGGGCGTGAAGTTGAGGTTCGACACGCCCGGCGCCGCCTGGCCGTTCGGGTAGACGGTGACGTGCCCGGCCTCGGTCGGCTGGACCGCCGTCACGTTCATCACGACCGCGGTCACTCCGGTGGCCGGGACGCCCTTGACGCCCGCGACCTGGAGGGTGACGACCCCGCCGGGCCCCACGCGCTGCTTCTTGGTACCCGTACCGTCACGGGTGTCCAGGAACCGGGCCGGTGTGATCGGGTTCAGGGCGGAGCCGGCTCCGGCCTGGTCGGTGTAGTAGCCGGTGACGTCGGCGATGAGGTCGACGGAGCCGGCGTTGTTGCGCAGGTCGACCTTGCCGTTGACGACCGGGACGGTCACCAGGTTGGGGACTATCTGCCCGGGCGCGAAGTTCAGGTTCGACACCTTGGGCGTGGCCTGCCCGTTCGGGTAGACCATCACGTGTCCGGCCTCGGTGGGGTGGACGGCGGTCACGTTCATGACCACGGCCGTGACCCCCGTCGCCGGAATGCCCTTGACCCCGGCGACCTGAAGTGTGACGACCCCGCCCGGTCCGACGCGCTGCTGCTTCGCACCGGTGCCGTCACGCGTGTCCAGGAACCGGGACGGCCCGGCCGGCACGAAGCGGCTGCCCGTCTGGGCGGGGGCGGGGGCGGGGGCGGTGACTGTGTAGGCCCTGGGCAAGTAGCCCGGGGAGGGCACCCCGCTCGTGTACTTGGCACCGTCGAGGAGCAGGTCGTACTGCGATGTCCGTAGTCGGCTCCAGGTCCCGGCCGGCCCTCCGCCCGGGGCGCAGGGCTCAGGGTGACGGTGCGCGGCCGGGTCCTGGAGTTCAGGCGGTCCGCGCGGCGTGCAGCGTGGACCCGGGCGGTCAGCGCGCCGGCAGCGAGACGGGCCCGCTGGTACGGGGTAGCGCACCGGTTGCGGGTCAGCGCGCGGAGCACGGCTTGGTCCTCGGTGTCATGCGGGTACGGGGCGCGGAGGTCGGCGGTCATCATCCGGCCCCGGCCGACCGGGCGGGCGTAGGCGTCGATGGTCGTCTGGACGATCTGTTCGTCCAGGCCGCGCTGGTGGGGTCGGCCGCGCGGGGCGTAGGAGAGGTGGCGGCGGGCCTCGGCGAGAAGGTGGCGGTGCGCGAACACGCCGCGCATCACGTACACCACGGCGATGGTCTCGACGGCGGCCAGGGCGGCGTCGACGAGCGGACGCACCCGTGCCCAAATAGCTGTGGCCGCTGCTCGGGCGCGCTCCGCCAGCCGTGCGACGGCGTCGGCCCCGTGGGCTCGGGCCGCCGAGTCCCGCCAGGCGGCGCGCAGCTCGACAGCGACCGCAGTGGGGTGCGCTTCGGTGAGCGGGTCTGGTCGGCGGCCTGGCAGGCGATCGCGTAGGCAGCCCGCTCCCCGGCGGGTGGCCTTGCCGCTCCTCGTACTCGGCCGTGAGGAGGGGCAGGGCGTCGGCGATCTGCTGGCGGCGGGTGGACTGCCAGCAGATGAGCCGCTGGTCGATTCCGGCGATCTCCATGACCGGGCGGCGGCCGGGCAAGCGGTCACCCTGCTCCGCCAGCACTTGGCCGAGGGCGCGTTCGCCACGCGCGACCGGGCCTTCGTCACCGCCCACCTCGCCGGGGCCCTGGCCGCCGCCGGACAGTCCGATGACGCCGAAGCCACCGGACGGTCCGCACTCCAGCTCGCCGCCGTCCCCGGCTTAGGCCAGGCGCTCGGCGAACTACGGCGCCCCGCCGCGGCCCTCCGCCCGTACGCACGTCGGCCCGCCGTCACTTCGGCGTTTCATTCCGACTGATGTTCCGGGCCGCCGAAGTCCGGGCTCGTGAAGTCCGGGGGCGCGTAACCGGGACGGGGGCCCTGAGCAGGGGCCCCCGGGCTGGTGAAGTCGGGCCGGGTGTACCCCAGGCTGGGGATGCGCCCGGCCCCCGGCGTCCGGGGGGACGGATACGAGCTTGGTTCCACCAGCGCGTCGCGGAGGAACGGCACGATTCCGCGCTCCAGCAGGGCATTGCGCCATGCCTCCCGGGCCAGTGACACCTCGTCGGGCATCGCCTCGGTCTCGTCCGCCACCACCTCCGTCGGACTGTTGCGGACGGCCGTGACCAGCAGCCCGATCACGCCGAAGAGCAGCGCGGTGGCTGTGAGGCCCCCCAACAGCCAGCCCGCCGTCACCATGATGTCGGCGAGGGCCGGTTCGGGTTCGATCATCTTCAGGATGTAGCCCACGAGCAGGAAGATCAGCATGGCCATGCCGGCAAGGACCGGCGCGAGGACGGCGGAAACAGCGAACGCACCGGCTCCCGCTGCCTCGGTCGCGTCCCGCGCCGGAATTTCGCGGCCGACCGGGCGCGTGCGGGCGGCCGCCGGCGGTGCAGGTGCCGGTGCCGGTGCCGGTGGGCGTACGTGCAGGCCCACCAGCGCTGCCAGCAGGCGGCGGCCGTAGGACATCCCGGCCCACCGCGTCGTAGCGACCGCGTCCCTGGCCCGGCGGGCGCCGGGCGCTCCGGCACCCAGGACGGCCGCTCCGAGCCGCCGTCCTACAGACGGGGCCGGGGCGGACGCCGAACGCGAGGACGAGTACACCGTGTCCGAGGGCGTGTGCGGGAACTTCACCTCACCGCGTTCACTGCGGGCCTTCACATAGTGGGCGTACTCGGCCGCTGCGGCCGCCGTAAGGAGTGCGGAGGCGTTGAGCGCCATGGTGCGCAGTTGCTCCTCGTTGAGCCGTTGGCCCAGGGAAGCCAGTTCCGGGCGCTCGTGGGCGGTGCGCAACGCCTCGTCGAGGAGCCGCTCGTACTCTTGGCGGTCCTCGCTGAGTAGGTATGGCGCGTTGTTCACAGCCCCTCCTCCCCGATCGCCGGCCGCTGCCGCCATCGTGGCGCGCCTCGGCCGTCGAAGCCAGGGCTCGTTCCGGCGGCGGGGTCCGCGGGTACGGGAGTGCCCCCGGGGCGCGCGGGATCCGGGAGCTGTGGCCCGCCCGGGGGAATGTCGCCGGACGGGGAATCCGGCGTGCGGGCATCGGCGCTCGCGACGGCCGGCCTGGAGGGAGGCGTCGGTCTCGCGCGGAACGCGGAACCTCCCGCAGGGAGGGGAGGCCGGGCCGGGTCGGCGGGGGGCGCGGCGGGCGAGGGTGCGGGCGGGGGCTCCGTTCTGGACGGGGCCGCGGCAGCTGCGGCACGGGGGGCTTCTGCGGTGCCCCGGGGTTCTGCGGTGCCGGGGCCGTCCGCCCCACCCGCGCTCACGACACCGATGGCCGGAGGCGCCCCGAGCTCCGTGACCGCTTCCGCCGCTCCTGCCAGCTGCCGGTCGCCCGTCAGCGCCTCGTTCACCGTCTGGATGCGACTGAGTTGGGTGAGCAGGATGGGCGCCGACATTCCGACGACGAGGGCGGCGTACTCGCCGCTGATCTGTCCCGTGGTGCCGAACAGCACGGCGGCCCCGGCGCCCAGCACGCTGTGCAGGGCGGCCGCGACGATGTCGACGGCGGGGTCGAAGTACGCCCCGAACTGCGGCGGTGTCCCTTGCGCCACCCCTTCGGCGGTCGACTGCCGGTGGACGCGGCGGTCGGCCTGCCACGACACGAACCGGGTGTACAGGTCCAAGACCCCGCGCAGCAGACCACCCGCCGTCCCCAACAGGATCAGCGTCGGGATGTCCACGGTCTCCCCCGGTCGACAGCGCCAAGGCCCGGCTTCGGGTATCCGGCCATCGGACGAGCGTAGAGCCGCGCGCGAGCCACGGGGAAGGAACTGACCCTATTCGGCCAACTCGCTGTCCGGTCAGCCGTCGAAGTGGACCTCAGGCCCCCTTGTAACCGGAGCGCAGCTGAGTACGCGTACGGATGGTGCCCGGCCGACCCCCGGGCCAGGATCGCCGCGTGACCAACTTCCCCGCACCGACGACCGGCGACGCAGGCAACGCGCACAGCCGGCGCACGGCCGTCGTGCTCCTCGTCCTCACGGTCCTGCTCCTGCTGCCCCCGGTGCTCTTCTGGTACCACAGCGCGCAGAGCGCCCTCGCGAACAAGAGCGGCTCCGACTGGCGGGGCAATCACGAGACGAAGCTGGGCCTGGAGCACGCCGCCATGGTCATCGCCGGAGTGCCCGCCCTCGGGGCGCTGATCGGCGGCGTCATCGGCACCGCGAAGGGCCTCCCCGGGACCTGGACGGCGGGCGGGGCGCTCTTCGGCACCCTGGCGCTGTGGGTCATCGTCGTCGTCGCCGTGTTCGTCTCCCTCAGCCGCATTGAGTTCGCCGTCTAGGTGTGTTGTCCGGACAGGTTGGTGACGCGGCTGGCGGGTGTTTGGCCTTGGATGCCGGTGTGGGGTCGGTGGTAGTTGTACCAGTCGATCCAGTGGGTGAACGCGTTCTGCCGTTCCTGGTCTGAGGTGTAGGGCCGGTGGTAGGCCCATTCCTCGAGCAGA
>NZ_LFML01000157.1:28023-74313 GCF_001044425.1 Streptomyces roseus | reverse complement strand
GGACGCGTTCGACGGTGATGCCCACAGAGGCGAACCAGGCCGTTGCCCGTGTCAGGAAGGCCGCGCAGGTCGGGGCGGTCTCGTCGGGCAGGTCTTCGGTGTAGGCGAGGCGGGTGTGGTCGTCGAGGGCGGTGTGAAGGTAGGCCCAGCCGGCGCCGGTCTTGTTGCGGCGGCCTTCGGCCCGGCCGAGGGTCTTGTGGCCGCCGCCGTCGGGGATCCGGCCCAGCTTTTTGACGTCGATGTGGACGAGCTCGCCGGGGCGGGCCCGTTCGTAGCGGCGGACGGGTTCGCCGGTGGCACGGTCGAGTGCGGCCAGGGGTGGCAGGCCGTGGCGGGTCAGGATGCGGTGGGCGGTCGAGGCTGCGATGCCGCAGCGGGCGGCCAGGCGCAGGGGTCCGATCCGGTGCTCGCGTCGTAGCCGCAGGACGTGTTCCTCGACTGCGGCCGCGGTCCGCCGCGGCTGGCGGTGGGGGCGGCTGGAGCGGTCACTCATTCCGGCGATGCCCAGCGTGCGGTAGCGGGTGGCCCAGCGGGCGGCGGTGGTGTGGCTGACCTGGAAACGCTCCGCGGCCCGCCGCACGGGCCAGCCGTCGTCCACGACACAGCGGGCCAGCCGAAGTCGTCCGGTCTCGGTCAGCGGGGCATTACGGTGGACCACGAGGGCCTCCTCGGAACGATGTAGATGTCGCAATCCACACCGAACCCGGAGGCCCTCACCCATTTCAAGAACCCAGCACGCGTGTCACCAACGTCCCCGGACAACACAGGCGCGCGGTTCTACTCGATGGTGACAGACCTCGTCGGCGCACCGACCGAGCTCATCGGCGAGTCCGGCGACCTCGCCTGGCGGACCCGCAGCACGCTGTGGGGTACGACGACGTGGGCGAGCGGGAGCACGGCGTACACGCCCCTGCGCTTCCCTGGCCAGTACTTCGACCCTGAAACCGGCCTCCATTACAACCTCCACCGGCACTATGACCCCGAGACGGCCCGCTACCTCAGCAACGACCCGCTCGGCCTCGACCCCGCCCCCAATCCGGTGATGTGCGTGCACAACCCGCACACCTGGTCCGACCCCCTCGGCCTCAAACCCTGCAAGATCCGGGTGCCCCCGGTCGCCTCGCGACGAAGGGCGCGCACATCCACATCCCGCTCAAGAAGGGCGAGCACGAGGTCAGCACACCGTGGACAAGGACGGCAACATCCAGGGCGCCCCCATTCGACTGGAGGACGGCTGGGCCTCGGACAAGAGCGTCCGGCGGCCCTTGGACACTGTGAACAACGACCCAAAGCTGCGCGCAGACCTCCTGGCCAAGGCGAAGTCGGCCAAGGAACACATGGACACCCACAACTGGGGCGACTCGCAGAACCGCTCCGCGGAGATGCAGGCCCTGATCGACAAACCGGAGAACTGGCCGTGACCGGCATCGAATTCCTCGCCTCCTTCATCCCGACCGGGCGCCTGCACGGCATCGGCATCGGTTCCACCCTCGCCGAGGTCGACCGGGCTCTGCCGGACCGCCACGTCGATGTCGTCGGCGAGGGCGGCGTCTCGCTGCGCCGCGACTACGGGTTCGTCGAGTTCTACTTCAACCCGGGGCAGGAGTGGGTGATGTCCGGCGGCTCGATCGAGCTGCACCGCCTCGCGAACGCCCCCGAGCTGGCCGCCCGGTGGGCCGCGAGCACGGGCGTCGGGTTCGCCCCGTACACCGCATGGGCCGAGGTACTGCAGGCGCTCTCCAGGACCCCTCCGGTCCCGGAGTTCACCCTCAGCGACCAGGGAGGCTTCCTGGAGTACCGGGCGGAGGAGTCCTGCGTCTCCGTGCTCGTCGTGGACGACGAGGAGGAGGAAAGGGGCTGTCACGTGGGCCACGGGGACGTGTGGAGCGTCAGCCTGTGGGCTCCCGTGCGAGCCCGCTGACCCAAACGACCAGAGTGTGTGAGGTCGGTACCCGCGCCGCTCACCCCGACGCCTCGAACCGCATCGCCACCCGGGGCGACGGGCCCGGTCCGCCCACCTCGGCCGCGGTTCACCAGTGCGGCTCGCGCCACCCAGTGCCAGTTCTCGGGGAGAAAACGGGTGTTCCCCGGCCTGGAGCTGACCGCCACCGTCCCGTCCGGCAGGACGGCCGGGCCGTCCCCACGGAAGGTCGCCGGGCCTCCCGTCGCCGTGCCACCGACGCCGTGCAGGTCGCCGACCGGTTCCAGCTGTGACAGGGCCTCGGCCGGGGCGTGGAGACCTGTGGCGCCGCCTACCGCGACTTCCTGCGCAACTCTTCGCCCAGCGGGACAGCGCCGGGCACGACACGTACGGGCGCCGTCAGGCCGCAGTTTCCAGGAGGTGCCGCAGCTTCGTCTTCTCGGTCCGGTCGGAGATCCAGACCATTCAGGCCGTCCCGCAGTAGCGCATTCCCAGGACTCCGATGGTGCCGCGGAAGGTCAAGACGAACTCCTGCGCTCGGTCGGTGAGGTGTTGGGTTGCCTCGTCGACTTGCCGGTGCCACCTGTCGCGCTCCTCGGTGAGCGTGGCCCGGAGTGTGTCGGTGACCCCGTCGGGAATCTGAACCTCCCGCAGCTTGATTGCGGCAGTCAGGACCGACAGGGCGTTCGTGGTGATCTTCTCTTGTGCCTGCATCTTCGTCTGGAAGCGCCGGTTGCGGATCTCCAGCAGCGGCGAGATGTAGCGGCCGGTGAAGATGGTCGTCGCCATCGACATGAGTGCGGCACTTCCCCATGCGGGGATCCAGTCGAGCATGGCGCCGAATCTGGCGAGGCGGATCAACCGGCTCAGGCGTACCGGCAGATCCGCGCAGCGGTGCCGCGGTCGATCGCTGCGGTGACCGCACGCCGCAGGGCGTACCGTGGGAGCCCGGTGGGCCCGGGTGCGCAGAGGTGACGCTGCGCTTGGGCGACGATGTCCACCTGAGGGACCGGCCGTCGCCGCTCAGCGCCCGACACGCTCCATCCACGTATGCCTCCCACCTCAAAGCAGGACTTCGATTGCCCCGTCTTTGCGCTTTCGCCGTGCCAAACGTGCCCTGTGTCCGCGCCGAACCGACGTGATGCGGCTTGTCCTGGGCACCTGCCGAACGTCCGTGTCAAAGGAGGGCGCCAATGTAGGTCCAGCCGTCGGAACCGGAAGCGTCGCCTCCGTTGAACAGGTAGGCGTGCGTGGCGCCGTCGGTCGTGGCGTTGAGGTAGTCGGCGTGGGTGTCGCCGTTGACGTCGGCGAGTTGTACATGCTCGTGGTGGGTGGTGACGCCGGAGGCGGTGCGCCCCAGGTTCTGCCAGCCGCCGTGGCGGTCACCGCCGCGGTTGAGGTAGGTGGTCAGGCTGCCGTCAGGGTTGACGGTGTTGTAGTCGGCTCGTCCGTCGCCGTCGAGGTCCGCGAGCCGGACCCGGCTGCGGTCTTGGGTGGTGCCGGTGGCGACTTGGCCCAGGCCCACCCAGCCGGTCGGCCCAGCCGGGTCGCCGCCGCGGTTGAGGTGGACCGTCAGGGCGCCGTTGTCGGCGATGGTGACGTAGTCGGTCCGGCCGTCGCCGTCCCAGTCCGCGAAGCGGACCTGCTCGTGGCGCGTCGTGGTACCCCACGCCATTTGGCCGACGTGCTGCCAGCCGTTCGGGCCGGCCACGTCGCCGCCCTTGTTGAGATAGACGGTGACTCCTCCGCCGGGCGCGATCAGGAGGTAGTCGGTCTTGCCGTCCCCGTCGAAGTCGGCGAACCGCACCCGGGCACGGTCGGTGGTCACGCCGGTGGCGATGCGGCCCACGTCCTGCCAACCGCCGGCACGGTTGAGGCGTGCGCGCACTTCGCCGCCGTCGGCGATGGTGAGCTGGTCGGTGCGGCCGTCGCCGTCGAAGTCGGCCCACCTCACGGCTCCGGTGCCGCCCGATTCGGTCCCCGCGCGCGGCGCAGGCGTGCGGCGGGTCCAGCCAGCGGTGACTGCCTCTTCGATGGCCGCGTTGTAGGTGGTGGCCAGCTTGCGATAGCCGGCGTCGTTGGGGTGCAGCCCGTCGGGGAGCTCGGCGGCTACGTCCAGCCGAGGCGGTGCTACGTACCTGAAGTGCTGCCCGGCAGCCTGCCGGGACGCCTGCTGCCCCTGGAGCACGGAGTTGAATGCTTGGATCTGGGCTTCCAGGCCGGGGGTGTCGGTGAGAAGTCCCAGGACGAGGACCGTGGTGCCGGGCCGCTGTGCCTGAAGGCGGTCGACGAGATCGAGCAGTCGGCGGGCGGCGTCTTCCGGGTCGGCGGCGTGCCACTTCAGGTCGTTGATGCCCAGGTGCAGCAGGATCACGTCGGGCCGTGCCGCGTCCTGCCACCGGTCGATCTCGGCTCGGACCTGGTCGATTGTCCAGCCGCTGTGCCCCTCGTTGTCGGGGTCACCGACAGCACCGAAAGATCCGGAGCCCACGAAATCGGGGGTGTAGCGGGTCTGGCCGGCCATCAGCCCCCACAGCGGGGCGCGGTATCCGGCTTCGGTCGAGCTGTAAGCGCCTGCGGTGATGGAGTCACCCAGCGGCATGATCCTGAGCAGCGGCGGGGCGGCAACGGGCGCAGCTGCCGCCGGTGAGCCCGAGGCGGCGAGGGTGAGGGCGGTGACGAAGGAGAGGGAGGCGAGCGCCGTACGTTTCAACGGTGGAGACTTTCGGATTCGGGGTGGTGATGTGCGAGTGCCGGTGACGGCCTGCGCGCGGCGGCCCGGAGAGTTGGCGCGCCGCAGAAGGGCCCCTGAGGCAGAGCCGCCCGGGGCCATCGGAGCGAAGTCCGTCGGCCTCGGGCGGCTGTCTGCCCTCACGGGCTGGGATGGGGCGATGCCGCCCGGACCCGGCATGCTGAGGGCACCGGGACCACTTGCGAGTGGGACTCAGGTGCCGCTGGCGACCGTGCCGATGCCGGTCCAGCCGTTGGGGCCGGACTTGTCGCCGCCGTTCCACAGCCAGACGGAGGCGCTGCCGCCGCTTCCGGCGACGAGGTAGTCGGCGTGGGTGTCGGCGTTGAAGTCGACGAACTGGACCTTCGTGTGGTCGGTGGTGACGCCGCTGGCGATCTGGCCGACGACGCTCCAGCCGTTGTTCGGGACGACGTCACCGCCGCGGTTGAGGTAGAGGTCGATCTTGCCATCGGGCTTGACGATGAAGTAGTCGGCCTTGCCGTCGCCGTCGTTGTCGGCGAAACGGACCCGGGTGCGGTCACTGGTGGAACCAGTGGTGACCTTGCCGGGAGACGGCCAGCCTTGGCCGCCGGCAGTGTCACCGCCGCGGTTCAGGTAGGCGGTGACGCCGCCGCCGTTGTCGAAGACGAGGTAGTCGGTGCGACCGTCGCCGTCCCAGTCCGCGAACCGGACCTTGCTGGCATCGTTCGTCATGCCGGAGGCGACCTTGCCCAGGTGCTTCCAGCCGTTGCCGGGGTCGCCGCCCTGGTTGAGGTAGACCTCGACAGAGCCGTCAGTGTTGATCAGGATGTAGTCGGCCTTGCCGTCGCCGTCGAAGTCGGCGAAACGGACCCGGTTGCGGTCGTTGGTCAGACCGGTGGCCACGCGGCCGATGCCCTGCCAACCGTTGGCGCCGGCCGGGTTGCCGCCGCGGTTGAGCCAGACGGAGACCTCTCCGTTGTCGGCGACGCTGATGTAGTCCGGCTTGCCGTCGCCGTCGAAGTCGGCCCAGCGGATCCGGTCGTTGCCGCCGGCCTCGTGGGCCGCGGTCGAACGGCGGGAGGTCAGCGAGCCGATCCACGAGCCCAGGTCGTCGGTGCGGACGTTGTAGGCACCGGTGGTGGTGTTCGCGGCGTCGAGACAACCGCTCTGGCCGGAACGGGCGGTGATGCCAACGAGGGCGGGCTTGCCGTTCAGCATTCGGACGGCCGGGCCGCCCGCGTCGCCCTGGCAGATGGTCGCGTCGGCCGGGGCCTTGGGCGCGAGGAGGAAGCCGGTAGCGTCGGCGGCGCCGGTGGTGAAGGTCGCGGAGTGGAGCGTGGACGGTACCCAGTCGGTCCTCGTGCGGCCGAAGCCCGCGACGGTGACGTCCTGGCCGGTCGTCGGCGCGGTGGAAGACAGCGCGACCGGCGTGACGGTGAAGGCGGGTTTGTCCAGACGGGCCATGACGAGGTCGCGGTCGGCGCGGGGGACGAGCTCAACGATGTCGGTGGTGTGGCCGGCGGAGGTGGTCATGTCGGTACGGCCGACGGTGAGGCTCGTCCTCTCCTTCGGCGCCCCCGCGGTCACCGTGCTGGTGTCGGCGGGGTTGTCGGCGAAGCAGTGCTTGGCGGTGACAACCCAGCGCGGGTCGACCAGGGTTGCGGTGCAGGCACGCTTCCCGTCACCGATGGTGATTTTGCCCGTGAAGGCGAGCGTCTGGTCACCGGTGGGGGCCGGCGGGTTGGCGTTGGGGCCAGTGACCCGCAGCTCGATCAGGCTTGATTTGACGCGGTCCGCTGTGGCTTCGCCGTAGCCGGTGAAGTCATTGGCCGGGGCGTCGACGACGGTCTTGGCGCCGTCGGCCTCGATCGTGGTCCTGACCGGGTAGGCCGAAGTCCAGATCCCATACGCCGACGGCAGCTCCAGCGAGAGGTACGCGGGCCTCGTCTTGACGTCGAAGCAGTAGTCCTTCAGACCCGAGCGAGTGTTGACCATCATGTCCTGCGTGCCGTCACAGGCCTGCAGCACCAGGTTGCCGTCACCACGCTTGAGCGTGATCGATTTCTCCGCCTGGATCCTCGCCGCGTCGGGGTAGGCGAAATCCTCCACCGCGTACGCCATCGCGTCCACACCGGGCAGCGAGGCTGCGGTCGCAGGGGGCGCCGCTGCGATGGACAAGGTGATGCATGCGAGCGCTGACGGCACACTGACCACCAGGTTTCTACGCGCGCGCGGTATAGCCATTACGGGCCTTCCAGAAAAGCGGGAGACAAGACACGCAGGTCCCATCGAATTTTCCTCAAAAGTCAATCACATGGATGATCGATCTTTAGCCACTTCAACCCATGATCAAGATCTCAAAGAAATCCCGCCTTGCCGTACAACCGTTTTCACTACTGACGAATAGTCAGCTACGGCCGGTGGACGGAGCCTCGGCGCCGCCCTCTTGTGCCCCGTTCACAGCTCGACGAGGAGGAACAGACCTGCGGTTTTCGCTCTGCAACCGTGCAGCGTCGGCACATGCGGCGGGCACTCATCGCCACTGTACGATCATGCGGATCGAGTTCTCCTCGAACGGCCAGATGGGCAAATTTCAGCCATGTGACAGGTACCCATTTTCGACAGAGCCTCTGTCGTGGGTGAATTTCGCGCCGTTCCGGAGCATTGAAGTACTAAATTTCAAAGGGGGCGCCGCGTGAGACGGCGAATACCCTCCTGGACCTCTCGTTCGGGAGCATTGGAAAGGTTCTCCGCGCGTCGGCGCGGCCTGAGGGGGATGCTCGCGGCGGGGCTTGTGTCCGGCCTGCTGGGTGCTCCCGCGGCGGCGGTCGAGGCTCCGACCCTGTCGCCGCGGGAGGTTCGGGCTCAGATCGTCAGCTTCTGGCGGACCGGCGGGCCGGGGCTGAAGGAGGCCGCCCAGCAAGCGCTGCTGGGAGGACCGGAGGAGATCCGGAAGTTCCTGGACGAGGCACCGTCCATCGAGTACGACGACGACAGGGTCGACACCGCCCGCATGGCCATGGTCGGCGGCCCGGGGGTGCGGCAGGCTGCCAAGGAGGCGATGCTCAAGTCGCCTGCCGACCTGAAAACCTTCCTCGTCTACGGATTCCGCGGTCCGCTGGACGAAGACCGCAAGGTCGACATTGCGCGGATGGTCGCCTACGGCGGCCCGGGAGTGCGCGACGCGGGCAAGGCGGCCCTGCTGGGCACCTATGCCGACCGCGAGGAGTTCCTGAACTCCGGCCAGTACGCGGCGCAACAGGACGACAACCGGGTGGATGTGGCCCGGATGACGAACACGGGCGGCACGAATGTCAAGGCGGCAGCCAAGGCCGCGCTGAAGGGCACGCCAGAGGACATCGTCGAGTTCCTGGAAGTCGGGCAGTTCACCGCCCGCAGCCGCGACCAGGTCCATGCCTCGATCGCGGAGCTCACCGAGCAGGCCCAGCAGGCCGGCAAGCAGGCCGAGGACGCCACGAAGCAGGCCCAAGAGGCTTCCGCCAAGGCGATCACGGCCGCGGAGCTCGCCAAAACCGCGGCGCAGAACGCGGCCAGGGAAACGCAGGCCGCCAAGGCCGACTCCGACCGCGCCGCAGTCAAGGCGAAGCAGGCCGCCGACGCCGCGCGTGCTGCCGCTTCCGCCGCTCAGGAGGCGATCGGTTCGGCGAACGCCGCGAATCGCGCCGCGCGCCGGGCCGCACTCGCCGCCGCCCAGACCGCCTCAGCCGCTGCCTCCGCCGCCGACGCGGCGAACACGGCCTACAACGCAGCCATCGCCGCGGCAGGAAACGCGGCCGACGCCGACAAGGCACGCGGGGCTGCGGCGACAGCGAGGGCTGCGGCGCAGTTGGCGAAGGACTCCGCCGCCGCGGCCGAGAAGGCCGGGATCGCCTCCGCGGCCGCTGGTGTGGCAGCGGGGGCCGCCAAGGGCGCCTCCGACCATGCCGACGCGGCTGCTGCCGCAGCCGAAGACGCCAACGCGTATGCCGACGAGGCAGGGCTGCACTCGGATGAGGCCCGTCAGGCTGCGACCGAGGCACGTCGTCACGCGACGGCCGCACGTGGTGCTGCCGACCGCTCCTCTGCTTTGGCGCGCCGCGCTGCCACGGTCGCCTACGAGGCTCGCGATGCGGCGAGATCTGCCGCCACTCACGCGGAGAATGCTGCGAACTTTGCCGATGAAGCCGTCCGGCAGGCAGGCAACGCCTCGACGTACGCGGCTCAGGCTCAGAAGAACGCCGATGCGGCCAAGACGGCAGCGGAAGCGGCCTCGGCCGCGGTGAAGAAGGCCCGGGAGATCTTCAGCCTCGCCAACCAGGGCGAGGCCGACGATCTGACGACCCGCACCGAAGCTGCTGTGGAGCGCGCCCGGTCCGCAAAAGCGGCCAGCGACCGGGCCATTTCGGCCTCCGCCGCCTCCCAGGTTCAGGCCTTGAGCCTCCAGAACACGGCCAACCTGCTGGCGCAGCAGGCAAGCCGACCTGACGTCGATGTCGCCACAACCGCAAAACAGGGCCGCGAGCTGGCCATGCAGGCGATCAAGCTCCTGGGTCCGTGGCACCAGGAAGCGGCCACCCGCGCGCTTGCCGGCACCGACCAGGACGTCCTGGACTACGTGCGCACCCGCTGGAAGGACGCGAACCAGCAGGACGTCCGCCAGCGCGTCGTCAACCTCAGCACCCAGAGCCCCTACGCCTCCGTACGTGCGGCCGCGATCGAGGCCCTCAAGGGCACGCCCGAGCAGATCCAGGGCTTCTACACCACCGGTCAGTACGCCGTCGGCCTGGACGACATGAAGGTCGACGTCGCACGTCTGACCAGCACCGGCGGCCCTGGTGTCAAGGACGCGGCCAAGGCCGCACTCACCGACGGCACCGGTAAGGCCCTAGCGGTCTTCCTACAGTCGACCCAGTACGCCACGCGTGTCGACGACGAGAAGGTCGCGACCGCCCGCCTCGCCACCACCGGCGGAGACGAGGTCAAGGCAGCCGCCAAGATCGCCCTCGCCGGACCGCCGGACCTGCTGCACGACTTCGTCACGACCGGCCAGTACATGGCCCAGCGCAAGGACGACCTCGCCGACCACCACAAGAACGAGATCGAAGTCCTCCTCGCGGAGGGCGACGAGGTCGCCGCGAAGGCACAGGAGAACCGCTGGAAGGCTGCCGAGGCCGCCGCGCTGGCCAAGAAGGCCGAGGCCGAGGCCCACGATGCCGCTGCCCAAGCGACGCAGTCCAAGAACGACGCTGCAGGGTTCGCTGCTTCTGCCAAAGCTTCCGCCGAGAGGGCTGCCACAAGCGCAACAGCGGCTGCGAACTCCGCCTCCAGCGCACGCAGCGCCGCCAATCGGGCGGAGGCCGACGCCTCCGCAGCGGAAAGCTCCGCGGCCCAGGCCGAGTTCTCCGCCGACTACGCCCGCCAGTCCGCGCGCGAGGCGAATAAATCGGCCGACGAGGCGCGCACTTCCGCGACCGCTGCAGGCAAGAGCAAGGACCAGGCCGAGGCCGAGGCCAAGCAGGCCTGGACCGCGGTTCTGGCCCTGCGGGAAAAGGAAGAGGCCGAAGCCCGCCGCCAGGCCGAGGAGGATCGCAAGCGGCAGCAGCAAGCGAAGCCCAAGCGGATCTGCGTCCCGCACCCCACCCGCGAGACCATGGCACCGATCATGGCCTGCGCGCTGGATCCGGAGCACTCCGAGATCCGCATGCCCGAGATCGACCCCACCCTTCGCGAGATCGTGTGGGAGGTCACGGGCCTCAACGACATCAAGGCCTGCGTCACCACACCCACGCTCGTCGGCTGCACCATGGCTGCCGCCGGCGTCCTGCCGGTCGGCAAGCTGAAGCTGTTGACCAAAGTCGACGACGCCATCGATGGCATCCGGGGCATGCGGGCCGGACGCCGCGCAACCGAGTGCCTTGTGGAAGCAGCCAAGCACAGCTTCCCCGCCGGCACCAAGGTGCTCATGGCCGACGGCACCCGCCAGGTCATCGAGCGGATCCAGGTCGGCGAGCTCGTCACCGCCACCGACCCTGCCACCGGGACCACCACGGCCCGGCCGGTCACCCGCACGATCGCCACACCCGACGACCGCGACTTCACCGACGTCACACTGTCCGACGGCTCCGGACTGACCTCCACGGACCACCACCCGTACTGGGTGGAGAACCGCAAGCGCTGGGTCGACGCCGCCGACCTCCGGGTCGGCGACGCCCTGCGCACCCCGGTCGGCACCGCCATCTCCGTCGGCAGGGTCAGTCACTGGAAGGGCATCCAGCCCGCCTACGACCTGACCGTCGACACCACCCACACCTACTACGTCAACACCGGCACCGCAGACGTCCTCGTCCACAACACCGATGGCGCGCTCTGTGAAAAGTGGGTGCTCGACGCGTGGGCCGACCTGCCGGACACGGACAAAACCGTCGGATACGCCTTCGTCGACGGCAAGCGTTTCTGGAAGGATCCCGTGTGGAGCGGCAAGAGCGGCCTCTCGGACGAGATCAATGCAATTCTGCGGGATTCACCGCACTTCGAACTCGAAAAGGGTGGAGTCTGGGCGGCCGACCATGTGGAGACGAAGCTTGCTCTCTACATGCGGCAGGGCAAGGCCCCCAACAAGATGGACGTCGTGATAAATACCAACTACGTCTGCCCGAAAGACGGAGGGAATCAGGGCTGCCAACAGGCCGTGCCCGCGCTCCTCTGCGTAGGACAGACACTGATCGTCCACTACCCCGACATGCCGGAGCCGATGGAGTTGAAGGGTCTCGCAACCGGGAAGGATTGCGAAAGATAGCCATCGGGTAGGCGAAGGCGCTGCTCTGCAAACGCAGAGCAGCGCCTTTCCTTCGACATGGATGATGCACCACAGCGGACCGATGAGGGTCCTGCCGGGCATCCTGCTATCCGATAGGCAGCGCGTCCCAGTCCATGTCGGCCCACCGCCCACCCAAAAATATCGGCCGACTGTACGCGCGGTCACCGTTCGGACGAAGATGCAAAAGAATGCCGAGATCGCGGAAGCTGGGCTGCCCGTTGGAGGTGAAGAGAAGTTCATGCCCGAGGTCTGCCATACGATCGATCCACGGATCGAGCTCGGACGGCGGTCGCCCCGTGAGACCCTCGCCGCCAAAAGTCACCTGAGGGCCACTCAGGGGATCGACCGCCACGGCAACCAAGCTCATGTCCGTGCGGTCCGAATAATATGCGGTAATTCCCAGCTCCCGGAATCTTGCCAAGATGGACGCTCCGTTCGACTGGAGTCCCACATTGGATCCGAGCGCCGAAGCCACCTCATTGGGACTCATCCCAAAATCAAGCGGCCCGACAGTCCGCAACGGATACAATTCCCAATTCTGACGATTCTGAGACAACGGCTTCTCGAACCACATATTCCCTCGCAGTAATTCACCGGTAGCCTAAATGATTGCATACCATGCGAAGCCGGCGCACCGGTTGACACCTTCGCGGAGCCCCCGTCATCGTCTTCGACCCGTCGCCCGCGGCTACGCCGCCCGCCTCACCGGCGGGCCTTCCCCGGTGGCGTAGGAAGCCAAGCCGGCCGACTCGGGGACAAGTACACGTCGATGGGCGACCCCGACCCCTGCTGACCAGCGCGGCGGTGACGCAGGTCTAAGCGATTGGCGATCTCGAAGAGGGCGCCCTCGGCCCTGCCGAGCTGGTCCTTGGGCGGGGCGCGGCGCTCCTCGAGAACGCGGCCCGGGTCAAGTGGATGTTCTGAGCGCTGATGCCTGGTTTCGTGGATCCGTCGCCAGCCCGAGATGCGGCATTCACTTTCGTCCGTCCGGCCGGCCCACGCCGACCACCACGCACACGCGGCGCCTCAACCAGAACCAGGCTCCCTGCCTCGCACCGCACGCGTCCTTACCTGCACCCTGAGGCACCCGCCGAAGGGCTCTGACGGCCCGGGCGGATCCGGGGCGCACACAGGTGGGGGCGGTTGGATGATCCGCGTCGGCGGACTGGAAAGGAAGGGACTGATGTGACCGCGTTCGATGTGGCCAAGCCGGAGTCGCCCTGGATCATCTTCGGGCCTCGCGAGGCGGTTGCATTCAAAGAGCAGACGGCGACTCTGCGTGCTGCGGGTGGCCGGGTCTACGAAGTGCAGGCCCGCGACCTCGTCGACGGGGCGGCCGTGTGTAACGCTTTCGCCCGCGCGGTCGGATACCCCGGCTCTTTCGGCTGGAACTGGGATGCCCTGGTCGACCGTCTTGACGACCTCGGCGACGCCCTTACGGGCGGAGTCGGGATCGTCATGGTCGTCCGAGGCGCCGATGCGCTCCTCGGGGCGGACCACCTCAGGCTGTTCATGACGATGCTCTGCATCGGGGCGGACCGCGCGAACAGCGAGGTGGATCCTGACGGCGACCTCAGGGACGAGCCGGTGGTGATCGAGCACCCCGACCTGGTCGTGGGTGTGGAGGGAGATTTCCTCACGGTCACCTTGAACCTCGACGTCTGGCGGCCCAGGCGGATCGGGCGTCCGAAGGTCTTTTGACCGACGACCGGTACCGGGTCGAGCCGGTCGCCGCGCTCGGGCAGGGGCTCGGTCTGCGAGCGTGGCTATCGGCGTTTCCTGCGGTTCAGGACGATGGGGATGACGACACAGGCGATCGCCGCGATGAAGAGGACGATTCCGAGAGTTCCGCCCGGGGTCCATCGGTGTGCGGCCAGGTACATGCCTTGATCCCTTCATCACATCGGATTCGGCTCATCGGAGCGGGGTGTGTCACGAGGGGCGTCGGGAGCGGAACGCGAGCCAGACGACGAGGCATACGGCATCGACGATCACGGCGACCAGAAGGACGGGGAAGGCGGCCGGCCAACCGCCCTTCGTGGCGAGAAGGGCCGCCAGCACGTAGAGGACGACGGAGCCGGCGATGACCATCCCGGCGTTTCTGCGGATGGCGGACTGAGAACCGTAGCCGCCGATGATGCGTTGCATGTCTTTCGTCCCTCCGTGCTGACCGCGTGTCGGTCGGACCGGGGCGGCCGGCGTAGCCCGGCCGCCCCTCAGGTGATCACGTGCTACTTGAGGCTGCTTTCCACCGAGTTGCCCACCCAGTCGCCGGCTGCCGCGCTTCCGTAGGCGCAGCCCGCCTCGACGGCGACCGCTCCGGCGCCGGCCGTGGGCGCTCCTGCGAAACCGGCGACGAACTGGCATGCGGATTCGATGACGATGCCGGTGGCGAGGCCCGCGACCTGGCCCCAGAGTGCGTCCGTGTCGCCTTCCAGGCCGCTGGAGACCGCGTCGGAGACTTCCTTGGCGTCGTCGACGGCGTCCGTCAGGCTGTAGAGGCCGTTCGGGTCGATGCGGTTGACGGGGTCGCCCTCGGCGTAGAGGTAGGGGTTCTTCTCCTGGCCGGAGGGGTCGGGCTGGGTGAAGCGGCCGATGTTGGGGTCGTAGTAACGGGCCTTGAAGTGGTAGAGGCCGGTGGGGTCCTGGTAGCCGCCGGCGAACCGGTAGGGCTGGGACACCCGCTCGGTCGTCTGCGCGCGTTGGACACCGCGGGGGCTGTAGGCGTAGCTGTTGACCTTGGTGCCCGTCTCGTCGGTGAGTGCGACGACGGAGCCCAGCGCGTCGGTCAGGTAGTAGTAGGACTTGCCCCCGGTCGTCATGGAGTTCAAGGTGCCCCCGGGCTCCCGGTTGAATCCCATGTCCACGCCGGCCGTGGTCTTGGCCGACAGGCCGAGCGGCCCGTTGTGGAAGAAGGTGTCACCGAGCTTGATGCGTTCGCTCTGGTCGGTGGAGCCGTACTGGCCGTCGTAGACCTTGCCGCCGACCGTGAGGGAGGTCAGTTGGGAGTGGTCGGTCCACTTCTCGGCGGTACGTGTGCCTTCCGGTGTGGAAGCGCCCGCCGTCTCGTTGCCGATCTTGTCGTAGGACCAGTTGGCGGCGGAGCCGTCCTTGGCCGTGATCTGCTGTGCGTCGTTGATAGTGTAGGTCGTACCGCGGGGGCAGCCGGGGTCCACCCCCTGTGAGGTGAGGTTGCCCGCGAGGTCGTAGCAGTACTGCCAGGAGGAGCCCAGGGTGGTGCCCTTCTCCTCCTTGGCGTAGGAGAAGCGGCCAGCCGCGTCGTAGGTGTAGGTCGTTTTCACACCGGTGGCGGCGTCCGTGCTCGTACGGATCTTGCCGCCGTCCTTCGTCCCGTTGAGGTAGGTGTAGGTCAGGTCGACGAGGGTGCCCTTGGGGGACGTGGCCTTGATCTTCTCGGGGCGGCTGGATTTGTCCGGGGTGACTTCCTGCACGGTCCCGCCCGGATACAGCGTCTTCTTGCGGAAGTCGTTCTCGTTGTACTCGTACGTGGTGACCTTGCCGGTCGGGTCCTTCAGCTGTTTGAGCTTGTTGACCTCGTTCCAGGTGTAGTCGGTGATGCCCGAGGGGTCCTGGTAGTAGTCGACGTTGCCGGCGGGGGTGTACGCGAGTTTGGTCTGCGAGCCGTTCTGCAGGGTGCGGACGGTCTCGCGGGACAACGGGTCGAAGTCGTACTTGGTGACCCCGGTGCCGTCGGAACGCTGTTTGAGGTTGCCGTCTCCGTCGTACTCGTAGGTGACGGTGGCGTAATTGGAGCTGTCGACCTTCTTGATGCGGTCGCGGTGGTCGTAGGTGTACGTGGTGGTGACGCCGCGGCCGTCCTGCGCGGAGACGGGGCGGCCGAGGTCGTCGTAGCGGTATGTGGTGACGCCCAGAGGAGCGGGCGGGGTGACGCGGTCGAGGTCGCCCCGCGCGTCGTAGTGGAACGACGTGGACACCGACGCGCTGTCGCTCGTCTTCGTCGTGACCTTGCAACGCTGGCCTTCGAAGCCGCCACAGGTCGCGGAGGCGGGGTTGTAGTCGAAGCTCTGATTGCCGCCGCCCGTACCGGTGACGGCGACGGACTTGGTGTTGCCCGCCGTGTCGTACGTGTAGTCGGTCTTCTCGTTGTCCGCGCTGGTCGATGTCTTGGGCACGTCGGTGCCGGCGATCGTCTGGTAGCCGGCCGAGGACGTCGCGCCGGTCGGCAGCTTGGCCGAGGTGAGGTTGTTGCGGGTGTCCCAGCCGAAGTCGGTCACGTTGGCACCCGTGCCTCCGACGCCCATCGCGTCACTGGCGGTGTCGATGTTGTGGTTCGCGTCGAACGACTTGGACCGCTCGTGCTTGAGGGCGTCGGTGACCTTGGTGACATCGCCGTCGGCGTCGTGTGCGTAGGCGGTGGCGTGCCGCTCGGGGTCGGTGACCGTCGTGGTCCCGGCATCCCACGGGCCTGCGGTGTAAGCGTAGGTGTACGTGGGGCCGGTGTGCCCGGAGGCACCGGTCTCCGTGGCGCGCAGCATGGAGGTGACACGGTTCTGGTCGTCATAGGTGAAGACCGTGACCCGCCCCTCCGGGGTGGTGATCTTCACCAGGCGGCGGGAGGAGTCGTACCCGAACGTCGTGGATTTACCTTCGGTGTCCGTCGTCTTGGCGAGGTCGCCGGCCGGGTTCAGGTCGAAGACCGAGGTACGGCCGGTATGGTCCTTGGCCTGCCACTGCGAGGCGTCCGTCTGGAGAAGGTCGATCCAGCGGCCCGAGCGGGTTTCGGTGAGCTTGAAGCCCTTGTTCTCGCCGCTTTCGTCGTGCTGCGAGACGGTGATGGAACCGTTGTTGCGATCGGTGACCTTGGTCAGGGTGCCGTTCGCGTCGTAGGTGTCCTTGACCCCGCTCTTACGGTTGGTCAGCGTGTAAGTGCCGTCAGTGTTCTTCTTCAGGTCCTTCGAGTAGCCCGCCGGGGTCTTGAAGGAACCGTCGCTGTTCTTCTCGAACCGCACCGTGTCACCGGTCGCGTCGTAGACGACCACCTCATTGGTGAACACGTGCGCGTAGCGCTCGTACTCCTGCCACCAGCGTTGCGAGACCCGGCCCCACGGTGCGTCGAAGGAGTTGTAGGTCCGCGCGAGCCTGAGCTTCTGGCCGACGCCCGCGACCTCGAAGTCGGTGGCGGCCAGCATCAGGTTGCCGGTCGAGTAGTCGACGCGGGCCACGAGCGCATCGGTGATCCGGAAATCGGAGATCTGATGCCACGGCACCGCGCCCTGTCCCTCGGGGACGAATACGAGAGGCGCCGCCTGCGAAGCAGCGGCGCCCGAGGGAGCGCTCATCTGCATCTGCGCTGCCTCGGCGGGCCGGGACGGACCTCGGGTGGCGTGCGAGCGCCGCTTCTGCGCCTCGCGCCAGCCCGCGCGGTCGCCGGACGGTTGTGCTTCCGGCACGTTGGCGACCGGCTTGTTCTCCCCCACCTTGACGGGTGGGACGTCCAGGGCGTCGGCCTTCTTGCCCCACGCCGAGGAGGCGGGGGCCGGCTCGGCGACGGGAACCGCGAAGGCGGGCAGCGCCGAGGACCCGAGGGCCAGCACGACCAGGGCGGCCGTCAACGGGTAGCCGGATCGAAAACCGGCACGTCGAAGCGACGTGCCGGAGGCACGCGAAACCATCTATTTCCCCCCACAGGAAGGCGGCCCCAACAGCCACCAGAGCCACATACGCTTCCAGACGGCGCCGGCCATGCCCGTGAAACTGTTCGACATTCGTACTGGAATCAGACAAAATCTGGGACCGGCCGGAGGTCAGGGCGCGCCCGGCGGGGCAGTGGTCAAGGCTCGATGCGGTAATTCGGGGCCTGCGGTTCTCGGCCGGAACCTTTCCCTTCATTTCGGCTTGGGAGTGGCCGGTTCGGGGGCTCGCCGTTGCTGTGAAACCTGTGCGGCCGGGATCGGGATCTGCCTGGGTTCGGCCGCCGTCGAGGGCCGGCCCTGCACCGGCCCCACCGCGCGCACAGCGTCCACAGCGGCGCGACCGGAGCCGCTTCCGGGGCGCCGACGGCGACGCGTCACCGGCAGGCTGGTGTGGCGCCGGGGCGTCAACCGTTCCGCGACCTCGACCCCGCCCTCGAAGCCTGCAGCGCCCCCGATACCCGGCCAGGCGCACCACGACCATTGGACGGACCGTTACATCTCCGCAAAAACCAGGGCCACCACCCCAGCCGGGCAACCCGCAGGTCCTCCCATCGGGCAGCCCCGACCAACACGGCAGACAGCGGCAGCCCGCACCCGCCAACCAGCCTGAACACACCCAGACCAGCACACCGACCCGAGCGCTACATCACTGACCTGTCATAGCCACACGGGCAACCGGTGGGTGAAGCGGCTGTCCAGTTCGGGATGCGGTGGGCATCGCCGCTGGTCACGCGGTACCTGAGTTAGTCTCTCTGGGCGCGGAAGCTGAAGTCACGCGTAGACGGGGGAAAGCGTGTCCTATTCGGAGCGCTGGCAGGAGCTGTTCGCAGCAGCTGACGGCGGGCCCGCGATGAGGCTCGCCTCAGCGGCCCCCGACTCAGGGAGCGGCGGGGGTGGGGCCGGAGGCCTTGAGCACAGTCATGGCCCCTGGACCAGCGCCTCCGGCACCGCCGGCGACCTGCGCACCAGCACGGAACCCAGCCGCGCTGCGCTCGGCCCTGGCCACGAGGGCATCGAGGCGGGAGCCGCGGGGCTCAGCTCCGTCGCGGCCCTCAAGAGCGTGCTGACGTCCTGGGATGAACGCCTTCAGGCGGTGCGGGACGAGTGCAAGCAGCTCAAGGGGACCTTGCTGACGGTCGCCAAGGAGATGGGTGAGACGGACACCGCCATCGAGACTTCCTTCAAGGGACAGCGATGACCGGCACCTTCACCTGGCAGCAACCGCGCGACCTCAAGACCTCCGAGTTCACGGAGGCGGGAGACAAGTGGCACGAGGTCTCGAACCGCTCGGACCCGACCGGGCACGGGTTGACAGCGCGATGTCCGCGAAGCTCCGCGAGACCCAGAAGAGCGATTCGGCGGCCGCGGCCCTCGGCAAGCTTCAGCGCCTGAGCCGCAACTTCCAGTACCTGCACACCGAATGTGGGCTCATCCGTACCGCCCTCAATGGGCTCGCCAGTGATCTCGCCGAGCCCCAGAACCTGTTGAAGCAGGCCCTCGCGGACGCCGCCGCCCTGAACTTCACCGTCCACGAGGACGGTTCGGTCAGCTACCCGGCCACCGAGGTTGCGGACCTGACCGGGGCGAAGAAGGAGGCCCCGGCAGCACGGTCCAGGGCAGCTCCCGCCTCGCGCTGGAACCGCCGGCCTCGGCGCGCAGGGGCGGTCGCCGCTCTACCCTGGCTACTCGGGCTTCAAGCCACTGAACCCTAACGCGGCCAAGGCACAGGATGTGGCCGACCGCATCGCCCGGGCCATGCGGTCTGCCCATGAGATAGATTCCCGGTACGCCAAGACCCTCAGCGGCCTGAAGGCAGAGAAGGGCCTTGATGTCACCGAGTCCACGCTGAAAGACGTCTTCCGGGACACCTCCGACGTCCGCTCCACCGCCGCCACGTACCTCGGCAAAGGCATCCCACGGGATAAAAACCCCGCCGAGCGAAACCAGTGGTGGGACGCCGGCGCGGCGCCGGACGGAGGCATCCAGGAGCTCCTGCGCTACGGGTACCCGGACCGCACTTCCGTCACCGACCCCTCCGGAGCCACGACGCACTTCGCGTACGACGACTCCGGCCATCTCGTCGCGACGCGGGACGCCCTCGGTCACGTCACCCTCATCCGCTGCGACCGGGCCGGCCTGCAGATCGAGGTGACCGACGCACGTCCGCATGGTCCCGAAACCCGACGGAACCTACAAAACAGCATTCCCCATGGTGAAATGACGGTGGAAACACACATGCGGATGTCCCTCACGCCTCCTTCGGCGGAACTGCCGGCCGATCTGCTGGACGTCGAACTCTCCGAGGACTACGAGTCGCTGGCCATGGACGCGTGCCAGCTGCTTTCCGACACCGACGCCCGGTTCATCGTCTCGGGGTTCGGCCAGGAGGAGTGGCCGGTCGACATCTCGTACGATCTCTCCTCGGTGATCGAGCAGCTCCCCGCGGCGATCGACGCCCTGCGCTCCGGCAGCCCCGCCGAGATCGACCTCTACGGGCAGGGGATCGAGCGCCGCCTGACCTTCGTGCCCGCGAAGGAGACGACGGAGATCCGATGCGCCTCGGGCACGGCGTGGCGTCCGGATCCCGATCGGGAGGTCCTCTCACGTTCGGAAGCGCTGGAGCTCCTCACGGGTTTGGCCCGTGATTTCGGGGCGGCCCTGCGGCGGGCCGCTCCCGCGGTGGCGCAGCGCACGCCTTTCGCGACCTGGTAGCCGCGGCCCCGGTGGTGAGCAGGCGGAGCCGGCCGCGATCGATAGTCGGCCCTCGACCGTCCACTCCAGGTGAGTGGTGGCGCCGGTCGGGTGGGTGAGGGATGTGGGGTCCCGGGCGGGGGCCTGATCGGCGGGTCGGCGTCGCTCGGCGGCCGTTCGCCTGACGTGCGTCTGGCGCGGTTCCACCTTGCGCACCCCGTGTCCCGTTCTCCTTGGCCGACCCGGCCCGGGCGGCGACGCCGAGAGCGGGGGTCAGCGGTGCAGGGTTACGGGCAGTGCCTCCAAGCCGCGCAGCATCATCGTGTTGCGCCAGCGCAGGTCGCCCTCCTGGCAGGCCAGGGTCGTTCCGGGGAAGCGGGCGAGGAGCGCGGTAAGCGCGATCTCGGTCTCCAGCTTGCCGAGCAGGGCCCCGAGGCAGCGGTGGATGCCACCGCCGAAGGCGAGATGGCCGGCGTCCCGGCGGTCGAGGATGAGGCGGTCGGGGTCCTGGAAGCGCGCCGGGTCGCGGTTGGCCGCGCCGAGGGACAGCAGCACGAACTCGTCCTGCGGGATCACCACCCCGCCGACGTCCACCGGCTCGGTGGTGAAGCGGGTGGTGGCCATACAGATGGGAGAGTCGTAGCGCAGGAACTCCTCGACGGCCCCGGGCATCCGGGTGGGATCGGCGCGCAGCCAGGCGGCCTGGCCGGGCTCGCGCAGCAGCGCGAGGCAGGAGGTGCTCAGCAGGTTCACGGTGGTCTCGTGCCCGCCGATCAGCAGCAGGGCGACCATGCCCACGATCTCGTCGTCCGTCAGCTCCCCGCGCTCGCGGGCCGCCAGCAGCTCCGTGAGCAGATCGGCGGGACGCTCATCGCGGCGGATGCGGCGGTCGGCGATGGCCAGGACGTACGCGCCCATCTCCTGGACGGCTCGGCGGAACGCCGCGTGGTCGCCCTCCTGGGTGACGATGGTGGTCGACCACTTCCGGTAGAGGTCGCGGTCCTCGGGCGGGAAGCCGAGCAGTTCGCAGACGACGAGGATCGGCAGCGGGAAGGCGAAGTCACGTACCAGGTCCACCGCGGCGGTGGTGGTGCGGGTCGTGTGGCGCGCGGCTGCCGCGTCCAGCCCGTCGAGGAGTTCGAGGGTGATGCGCTCGACCATCGGCCGCATCGCCTCGACCCGCTTGCGGCTGAACGCCGCCTGGACCACGCGGCGCAGGCGGGTGTGGTCGGGCGGATCGCTGCTGAGCATATGGGTGATGTCGGTGCCCATGTTGACGCCCTCGACCCGGCTGTCGGCCAGGGCCTGGGCGCGCCGCGCATCCTGCGCGAAGCGGGGGTCGGAGAGCGCGGCCCGGACATCGGCGTAGCGCGGGATGATCCACAGCCGCAGGCCGCCGTCGCCGTGCAGCACGGAGACCGGCGCCGATTCCCGCATCCTGGCCAGGGTCGGGTACGGGTCGCTGAGGAACGTCGGCGGGTTCCGGCGCGGTTCCGTCGTCGTCTCGGGCGTGTCCGGCCGGTGCTTATGCGGCCGGGGACTGTTCGTCCGGGGTGCTGCCGTAGCTGTGGTCATGATGTTCTCCTGTGCTCACCGGCGCGGCCGGCGCCGCGGCGGGGTGCCGTGCGTGGCACCCCGCTGCGGCGCTGATGGGGCTCACTGCAGAGGGGACTTCTTCTCCGTGTCCTTCTTCGTGCGGGTGGTGCAGGCCGGCGCCGGGTCGTTCGGGCGGACCGGGACCGCCTTGTCCAGGGCGGCCTGGGTGTCCGGGTGAATGATGAGCCCGCGCTCCCGCTCGGTGGCGCTGATGGGGTCGACGCGCAGTCCGTGACGCTTCATGGTGTTGACCTTTCTTCGGTTTCTTCGATGTGGTGGACGGGGTGGTGCGAGCCGGTCCGCCCGCTGTCGCGGGGGTCGGCGGTTCTGGGGGAGGCGCGCAGCGCGTCGTCGGCGTAGCGCACCATGGCGGACCAGGCGGCGGCATAGCCGGCCGGGTCACGGCCCACGTCGTGTCCGCCGTCGAGCCACCGGACGCGATGCGGGACGTCGTGGCGCCGCAGCGCGGCGAGGTAGCGTTCGATCTGTTCCGGAGGGCACTTCTCGTCGTCCGCCGAGGCGGCGAGGAAGAGCGGGCCGCGCACGCGGCCCACATAGGTCATCGGGCAGGCCGCGCGATAGCGGTGCGGCACCTGCTCGGGGGTGCCGCCGAAGAGGCGGTCGTCGACCTCTCGCAGCGCCGGCGTCGTCGCCCGGTACGCCGCCGTGTAGTCGGCCACCGGGGCAACGGCCAGCCCCACGTCCCACAGCCGGGGCTGGACGCCCAT
Organism: Streptomyces roseus; assembly: GCF_001044425.1. Taxonomy (GTDB): domain Bacteria; phylum Actinomycetota; class Actinomycetes; order Streptomycetales; family Streptomycetaceae; genus Streptomyces; species Streptomyces roseus. Next base: position 52,172 of record NZ_LFML01000157.1, on the reverse strand, counting down.
CGCCAGCAGCGTCAGGTAGCCGCCCCAGGAGTAGCCGCACAGGCCGGTACGGCCGGGCTCCGCGACTCCCGCGTCGATGAGGTGGCCGCGCACCGCGGCGAGGTCTTCGAGCTGGGCGAGGCCGACCCGGTGGCCGAAGTCGTCACGCCAGCGGGGGCCGTAGCCCGTCGAGCCGCGGTAGTTGGTGCGCACCACGGCGAATCCGGCCCGGACCAGGGCCTCGGTCCGGCCGTCATAGGCGTCCCGGTCGTGGGTGTGGGGCCCGCCGTGGACGAGGAAGACCGTCGGCCAGGGGCGGTGGTCCGCGCTGCGGCCGGGCGGGGTGGCGACAAAGCTGTGGATCTGCCCGTACGGCCGACGTGTCCACAGCTCGCGACGCCCGGATCCGGTCGTTCCGCCGGGCGCCGTGCCGCGTGACGCCGTCGTGGAGCGGCCGGAGTGGCCGGAACGGCCGGAGTTGTCGGGACGTTCCGGGGGTTCCGGGTGGCAGATCAGTGGCCGGGGCGGTTCGCCGTCGCGGCTCCACAGGAAGTGGACCGTACGGTCGGGTGCGCAGGAGAAGTCGATGATCGTGCCCTCGGGCGTGGGAAGCACCGTCGTCGTACCTCGGTCGAGGTCGGCGCGGAGCAGGCGACTGCGTCCCGCCCGGTCCTGCTGGACCAGCGCCGTGCGGCCGGGCCCGTACCAGCAGGCGGTGATCTCCGTATCGAAGTCGAGGGCGGAGCCGGGGCCATGCGTACGGATCCCCTCGCCCTGCCGCCAGAAGGCCAGGGTGTAGCGGCCCGCGCGTTCGAGGACGAGCAGCAGTTCCGGCCGTGCGGTGGTGAGGTCCGGGCGGAAGCCCAGCGCCCACACCGCGCCGCCGTCGCCGTCCCCCGCTGCGCCGGGGAGGGCGTCCACGAGGACGCCGGAGGCCGGTGACCACAGCCGGACCGCGGCCGGTCCGGCCGGGTACCCCGCGGTGGCCAGCAGCCGGCCGCCGGGGGCCAGGCCCACCACTGCCGCATAGCCTGGCTCTTCGGCCACCAGGCGGGCGCGCTCGTCCGGTCGGCCGAGGTAGTACCGCGTGCCGTCCGCGACCCCGACGCCGACGGCGGCGAGGCCGCTGCGGGGGTCGAAGGCCAGGCCGTGCATCCGCCCGGCGGGTACGCCGTCGAGCGCCGGGCGCGGGTGCCCGCCCTCGAACGGCCCGCGCAGCCAACGGCCTTGACCGCCGGGAGCGGAGTCGAACCACCACAGGCCGCGGCCGTCCGGCTCGATGGCGGCGGTCTCCACACCCAGCGGCGCGGTGGTCGCCTGGCGGCGCTGATCTGTCGTCAGGTCCCAGGCCACGATCTGCGGGAGACCGTCCACGTACCGGGTCTCGACCGCTCGCCGGCCGTCGCCGACGGCGAAGGACGGGACGTGCACCGCAGTTCCGATACCGCCGCTCATCGCCATCCCTCCCTTCGTCGGTGTCCGCTTCCGCCGCCGGTGGCCTTGGCTGTGGTGGCCTCCGACGTCCATCACACTGCCGGACGGGCCGGCTGCGCGGCAGGGAAGAAAGCGCAGCGGCACCGACAGTGACCACTGCCGGTTCTTCCCTGGCACCGGACGGTGGGCGGGCGACAGGGTGCGGGGGCGACCACATGGCCCGGACCCACCGAGGAGAAGGAGGCGACCCGATGACGATCGCGGCGACCCAGCCCGGCACAGCCCCCGTCCCACCCGCCGGAGCGCCGAAAGGCGCACCGGGTGGCAGGCCGGACCGTGCGCTGACGGCGGTCTACGTCGCGGGCGCGGTGACGGCGTTGGGCACCCAGATGACCATGCTCGCGCTGCCCTGGCTGGTGCTGGAGACCACCGGCTCGGCCACCCGGGCGGGCCTGGTCTTCGCCGGCCAGGTGCTGCCCATGGCGCTGCTCGGCTTCGCGGGCGGAGAGGTCATCCAGCGCCTGGGCGCCCGCCGGACCATGGTCATCTCCGATCTCGCCCGCGCTCCGGTGGTGGCGCTGATCCCGCTGCTGCAGCACCTGGGCGCGCTCGATCTGGCCGTCCTCATGGCAATCGTCGTGACGCTCGGGGCGCTGGCCGTTCCGTACCACGCGGCACAGCGGGTGCTGGCGATGGAACTGCTGAGCCCGCACGCCCGCTCTCTGGCCCGCGCCAACAGCGCGCTGGCAGGTGTGACGAACGGATCTGCGTTCGTTGGACCAGCGCTCGCGGGCGCGCTGATCCCGCTGGTGGGGACCACATCGGTGATATGGCTGGACGCGGCCTCGTTCGCCTTCTCCGGATTGCTGCTGCTGCGCCGCGTCCCGGCAGGGAGTGGCGGGTCCGGAGGGGCCGCGACCGGGCCCCGCGGCCTGTGGGCGGGGGTGCGGCATCTGTGCGGCGACTGGTTCCTGAGCCGGGCGATGCTGTCCACCGTGGTGTTCGGGCTGATGCTGCGAACCCAGATGATCACCATGCCGGTGCTGGCGTTCACCCGGTTCGAGGGGAACGCCAGGGCCGGCGGCCTGCTGGTCGCCGCCTATGGCGCCGGTGGCCTGGTGGGCTCGGTGGCCGCCTATGTGCTGGCGGCACGGGTCGCCCCCGTACGACTCGCCTGTACGGCCCTGGTCTGCGTCGCTCTGCCCCTGTGGACGCTCCTGGTGCCCATGCCGGTCAGCGCGCTCGTCGTCGCCGTCGGCCTGTCATCGGCCGCTGCGCCCCTGGCGAACGCGCCGCTGATGGGCCTGCTCTCCGCCCGGTTGCCGGACGGCTTCGGCCCCAAGGTGTTGCAGGCCGTGGTCACGATCAGCACCCTGGCCGGGCCTGCGGGCTTCCTGGCCGCGGGCGCCGTACTGGACCGGGCCGGTGTCGCGGCGGCCCTGTGGGGCGTCGCCGCGCTCGCGACGTTCGCCAGCGGCAATCTGATCCTGGCCCTGCGCCGCCTCCGGGCCACCGAGGACCTGAACTGACCTGGTCTTCCGAGGAGACCCCGGTGGACTTCGAAGGTGGGGCCACGAGAGCGGTATCCCACACGCAGGCATGGGTGCTGCTGCCCACGGGTTGCGCCAGGGGAATCCGCCAGGCCTCACAGCGGACTGACATGCCGGTGCTCAAAGTGAACCTGACCCGGGATCACGGCAATCCGGCAGCGCTGGTCCGGGCCGCTGTGAGCACCGCCCGGCACGGCACGTGCCACCGGCCACGGGTCCCCGACACGGGTCTGCGAGGTGATGCTCCGGCACTCTCGCGTAGGCCTGCCGACCGCGACTCGTCCTGTTGCCTGTCCTTGCGCACGGGCCGTGCCAAACAGCGGATGGTGCGGTTGCAGCAGCAGGCTCGGCATCCGGCCGCTGAACGGAGCAACACCGCCGACCCCGTCGTGGCCACCCGCAACCTTCCATGGACGTGATGCAGGCGGGAACATGTCGGTGGACGGGGGTGGCAGACCATGGGGCGTCGTCGGTTTGGGAGGGCCGGGTCGGCGGTAGCGGGAGCAGCCGCAGTGGTCGCGGCTGTGCTGGGGCCGGTGACCAACTACGCCAGTGACGCGGTGCCTGGCTGGGCGGCGCAGGCGTGGGTGATCTGGCCGGTGTTCGCCGTGCTGGTGGCGGTCGGCACCGGGCTGTTGCTGTGGGGCCGGCATCTGGATACCGCGGCGGGGCCCCCGGCGCGGCCGGCACCGGTGAGCCGCCTGGCCCGGGGCCGGCAGGCTTCGTTACGCCCCCCGTATGTTGAGCGTGTGCGCGGGCGTGAGGGCGAACTCGCCGTGCTGGCAGGCATGCTCGACCGGCCACAAGGCCGGTTCGCGGTGCTGTGTGCGGCCGGCGGGATGGGCAAGACAACGGTGGCCGCGCGACTGGCCGCCCAGGCCGAGGCGGCGGGCCGGCAGGTGTTCTGGGTGCGCTGGCGCGACGGTGCCGAGCTGGCGCAGCAGATGGTGCAGGTGGCGCTGGCCTGCGGCCTTCCGGAGGCGGAGCTGGAGGCCGCGCGAGCGGGGCAGGCGAGCCTGCCGGATGTGGTCTGGCGACAGTTGGGCCGAGTACGGAAGTGGCTGCTGGTGGTGGACAACGCCGACGAGCCGCAGGAGATCGGCCCGGCAGGGGAGCCGGTGGCCGACTATCGCGGCTGGATCCGTCCTGGCGGTCGGGGCCTGCTGGTGGTGACCAGCCGGGATGGCAGCCAGCAGACCTGGGGTCCGTGCGCACGGCTGCTGCCGCTGGAGCCGCTGCCGGTGCGGCCCGCGGGGGAGGTCCTGCTGGATGCTGCCCCCGCAGCCGGCACCGCCGAGCAGGCCCGGGAGCTGGCGGCGCGACTGGGCGGGCTGCCACTCGCGTTGCACGCGGCCGGCGCCTATCTGGCCGGACCCACCAGCCGCTACCGCACCTTTGCCGCCTACCGCGATGCCCTGGAAGTGGAACCGGGGTTCTTGTGGGGAGCGGCGCACCCGAATGCCTCCCGCCCGCAGTTCGCCCGCGCCGTGGTGCGGCACACCTGGGAGGTTTCCTTGGATCAGCTCGCCGGGGAGGGCAACGCTTTGGCCCGCCCCGTGTTGCGACTGCTGGCCCTGCTGGCTCAGGCCCCCGTCCCCCTGTCCCTGATCACCCCGGACCTGCTGTCCGTCGTCACCGGACACGACGTCACCGCGGTGGCCCTGGATGCAGCGTTCGCCGGCCTGCACCGCTACGGTCTCCTCGGCCTGCCCCACTCCCCCGGCAGCATTAGCCCGGCGTCGGGCAGCGGTGAGGAGGCGCAGGTGGTGCTGCATCCCCTGATCCGAGAGATCAACGCTGTCGCCCTCACGGCCGAGACCTCCGATCTCGCCGTGTGGCACCAGGCCCTTGCGGAGCGGCTGACCACGGCCGTGCACGAGGCCGAGCAGCGCGGGCGCGCTGGTTGGCCCGCAGCCGTGCTCCTCGCCCCCCACCTGCCGCTGCTGCTCGACTGTGCGGACCCGCGCACTGCCCCACACCACCGCACCACTCTCAACGACCTGGCGCAGGTGCTGCAGGAGGCCGGCGCTTTCGGTGCGGCGCGCCTGCTGCACGAACGGGTCCTCGACGTCGAGACCCGCATGCTGGGCCCCGAGCACCCCGACACCTTGACCAGCCGCAATGACCTGGGCAATGCCCTGTTCGGAATGGGAGAGCCGGCTGAGGCAATACGCCTGCTCCGGCAGATCCTGGAGGACCGCACCCGAATCCTGGGCCCCGTGCACCCCGATACCTTGACCAGCCGCAACGACCTCGCCTGCGCTCTGGACGGGACGGGTGAGCATGCCGAGGCCCTGGGTCTGCTGCGGCAGACCCTCAACGACCGCAGCCGCGTCCTGGGTCCCGAGCATCCGCATACCCTGGCCAGCCGGGACAGCCTCGGTCTCGCACTGGACGGGATGGGCGAGCACGCACAAGCAGTACGCATGCACCGGCGCACCCTTGCCGACCGCATCCGTGTCCTGGGCCCCGAGCACCCCCTCACCCTGCTCAGCCGGCACAACCTCGCCGGCGCCCTGACCAGGGCGGGTGAGCAGATGGAAGCGGAACAGCTGCTGCGCCGGGCGCTCAACGACCACGCCCGCATTCTGGGCGACGAGCATCCGCACACCCTGGCCAGCCGGGACAGCCTCGGGCTCGCCCTGGACGGGATGGGCGAGCACGCACAAGCAGTGCGCCTGCTGCGGCAGAACCTGGAGGACCGCACCCGCATCCTGAGCCCCGAGCACCCCGACACCCTCGCCAGTCGCCACAACCTCGCTCTCGCTCTGACCCGTGCAGGTGAGCAGGCCGAGGCGATGGACCTGCTGCGCCGAACCCTCGATGACCGCGCTCGCGTCCTGGGCGTCGAGCACCCTCATACCTTGAGCACCCGCAACGCGCTGGAGACAGCGCCGGCCATGTCCACCCCACGGACACAGAGCCGGTGGGGGAACTGGCGGCGGCGCAGGAACGCGGCAGCCGGGAGCAGTTGAGGACGCGGCGACACACTCGAGGTCACACGACTCGACCGGCTCTCCCGCCCCGCGCCGCGACGGGTTCGGCTCCGCACGGGCCCTCGGCCGGGTCGGCGGGCGTCGACCGTAGGGGCCACCGGGATGTGCGACCTGGAGCCGGGTCGGCCGCACCTCTCATGCGAACGCGCCCGGAGCCTGGCGAGGCTCCGGGCGCGTGCGGCACGCTGTGGGACGGTTGATCAGAAGGTGAGCTTGAAGTCGTTGATCGTGCCGGTGTCAGCGGCTCCCTTGTCCTGGACCTTCAGCTTCCAGGTGCCGTTGGCCGCGACGGCCGAGGCGTTGACCGTGTAGGTCTTGTTCAGGTTCGCCGTGGAGTCCGACGAGGAGCTCTGCAGGCGGAACGTGGTCCCGTTCGGGGCCACGAGGTCGATCTGCAGGTCACCGATGTAGGTGTGGGTGATCTTCACACCGACCTGGAGCGTGCTCGGGGCGTTGCCGGTGATCCCGGTGACGGCGACCGAGGAGGTGACCGCCGGGCCCGGGGAGTCCGGGATGGCGACCTGGGCCGTGCTCTCGAAGACCTTGCCGGTGCCGGGGTTGCCGCCGGAGCGGGCGCCCACGTTGACCGCGGCCCAGGCGTCGGTGACGTTCTTGACCTCGGCGCTGCCGGCCCCGTACAGCTCGGTCGCCGCGGCGATCGTGCCGGCGCGGGCGCCCGCGTAGTTCGTGGTGGAGTTGAACTTGGTGGTGAGCGCCTTGTACCAGATGAGCTGGGCCTTGTCCCGGCCGATGCCGGTGACGGGCAGCCCGTCGGAGGTGGGCGAGTTGTAGCTCACGCCGTTGATCACCTTGGCGCCGGAGCCCTCGGAGGCCAGGTAGAACCAGTGGTTGGCCGGGCCCGAGGAGTAGTGGACGTCGAGGTTGCCGACGCCGGAGTACCAGGCGTCGGCGGAGCCGCCGTCCTTGCTCGGCTTGTCCATGTAGCGCAGCGGGGTGCCGTTGCCGTTGATGTCGATCTTCTCGCCGATGAGGTAGTCGCCGGGGTCGCTCGCGTTGTTGGCGTAGAACTCGACGGACGTGCCCATGATGTCGGAGGTGGCCTCGTTCAGGCCGCCCGACTCGTTGCTGTACTCCAGGCCCGCGGTGGCGGCGGTGACGCCGTGCGACATCTCGTGGCCGGCGACGTCCAGCGAGGTCAGCGGGTCGTTGTTGGCGGTACCGTCGCCGTAGGTCATGCAGAAGCAGCTGTCGTCCCAGAACGCGTTGACGTACGCGTTGCCGTAGTGGACGCGGGAGTAGGCGGCGACGCCGTCGCCGCGGATCCCGGAGCGGCCGAAGACGTTCTTGTAGAAGTCCCAGGTGACCCCGGCGCCGTAGGCGGCGTCGGCGCCCGCCGTGGCGGCGTTGGAGTTCGCGCCGTTGCCCCAGGTGTCGCTGGACTGGGTGAAGAGCAAACCGGTGCCGGACGTACCGTGGTTCAGGTTGTACGTCTTGTGGCCGCCGCGGGCGGCGTCGTTCATGGTGAAGGTGGAGCCGGACTGCGAGGTGCCCAGGGTGACCTGGCCGCTGTAGTGGGTGTTGCCGACACCGGTCTCGATGCCCTGCCACTGGTGCAGCTTCGCGCCCGTCTTGGCGTCCGTGATGACGTGGAGCTGGTTGGGGGTGCCGTCGTCCTGGAGGCCGCCGACGACGGTCTCGTAGGCCAGGGTCGGGACACCGTTCGCCATCCACACGATCTTGCGGGGCGCGGAGTCGGCCTTGTCGGCCTTGGAGCCGACGGCCTTCGCGGCGTCGAGGGCCTTGGCGGAGGCGGCCGCGGGAGCGTCGGCCGGGGCGGCGGTGGACACGCCCTGCAGCTGGGCGTTGGACGCCTTGCTGACGCTCTGGGTCTTCTCGGCCGCGCTGCGGCTGACGACCAGGTCGCCGCCGAGGACGGGCAGGCCCTCGTAGGTCCGCTCGTAGCGGGTGTGGGTGGTACCGTCCTGGTCCTTGACCACATCGTGGACCAGGAGCTTCTCCTGCGGGCCGAGGCCGAGCTCCTTGGCCGTGGCGGCGGTGGTGCTCTGGGCCTTGGCTATGAGCTCGGCGCGCTGGGACGGGGTGAGCTGCGCGGGCAGCGCTCCCGGGTTGCGTACCGACTGGCCCTTGGCGGCGGCGTTGGCGGAACCTTCGGGCTGCGCCGAGGCGGTGCCGGCCTGGACGCCGACGGTGAGCAGGGCTGCGGCGGCGAGCAGTGCGCCGGTGGCGGTGGCGTTCCGCCGGTGCGTGGACTTCACGCGGACTCCTTCTGCGTGTGGGGGGTGGAACCGGGCAGCCGTGATGGGGCCGCCCGGGGCAGAGCGTGCGGAGCTGATCGTGTTGGGGATGGGGAGAGGTTGCCAGCGATCTTCATGATCGCCATGGACACGACAGCAATTGGCCGAAACGAGTCCGAATTTCGCCCTCACGCGTCCGCTGAGCGGACATCCCCGGTGGGGACAAGATGCTGGAAAAGCCGGCGAACTCACCCATTCCGGGCGCCATTTGACCAGATCGTGGTACTTACCGGCGTCTTACATGATCAGGTAAAGCGTTCGGCATCGAGCGTCAAACAATCTTGTCCTGCTCATGACTTGACAGGGCCGCGGGCGCCTGGTGAGGCGGCGAAGGGCCATCAGGCAGGAGCTCGGTGGTGGGCTGGGGCGGGAGCCTCCGGCGGGTTCCAGCGTGAGTCCGACGGCGGCGGCGGCGGGGTCGCCGGTCAGGACGGCGGTGCCGTCGTGGTCGATGAGCCCGGCCGGGCGCATGGTGTCGTGGTGGTCCGACCACAGCTGATATATCTCGCCCGCCGCGGGTGCGCTTGGGCGGTCGGGATCACGGTCGCGAGCATCGGCGTCGGCGCCGGGGTCACCGGTATCGGCATCGGCTGCGGCGCCTGGCTCGTGCTCTAGGGCCTGTCCTCCGTCACATTGACCCGCCCACCACACCCTTCGGCGCAGCAACGACAAGCCAGTCAACGGCCACGACAACCCGTCCTTCCTCGACCTGCTCAACCAACTGCCGCCCGAGCCGCCGGCCCCCGCACTGGACGGCCAGCACGCCACTACGCCGCTCGCGAGCCTGCGCGCGCATGGAAGGAATCGTGGGTGGAGGGCGGCTTCCTCTACCAGCGCTGGGAGGAGGAGGCCCTCAAGGCCCGGCACGGCAGCTGGCACGAGGCCGCCACCTGGATCAAGACCGACCCTCCCTGCTCGGCGGACTCAGCCTCATCGTCCTGATGCTGGACCCCGCCAGCGACATCCTCTCCGGCGCTTTCAAGGGCCTGTCCGACCTCCCCGCCACCCACGGCGGCGACGGAGCGACCTATGGGGCACGGTCGACCACCCCGTCCGCATCTTCCTCGCCAACCAGGCCGCCCACCTCTCCGTCACCCGGCCGCCCTGTACGCGTCTGGCAGCTGACCGGACTGCTCTGCCTGGTCGGCGGGTTCCTCGGCAACGCCGGAGCCTCCATCGCCCGGCTGCTGTTCGGCATCGGCACCCTAGCCATGATCTGGTCCGCCGCCCCGGCCGGGGGCCGCTCCACTGCCACAGGGCTCGCCGCCCTCGTGTGGGCGCTCGCCAGCATCTTCGCCCTGCGCGGCCTGACCCTGCGCCCCATCGTCCACAACCACCCGCCGCAGTACCAGCTCAACCCCGATCCACCTGCACGCCACACGCCCCTCCCCTACCCCGGCCGGAGACGACCTCTGCCCCGGCAACCCCCACCCGCTCCAGCGCTGACAGCACCCCGCCCCGCCCACCATCCGCGGACCCAAGGGAATCCCATGAAGCCGCAGCCGCCGAAGACCGAGCTCTGGGCCAGCACCCTTAACGGAAGCCACGACGGCCTTCCCGCCAAGGTCACCGCCACCCACGATGACACCCGGCCCCGAGCCGTACGTCTATAAGTGCAGTTGCGGCGAGTCCCGCTCCTTCCCCACCAAGAACGACGTGTTCGACACCGCCTGTTTCTCGGGCACACCCATCCCAACGACTTCTTAGATGGTGATGCGTGGCGGCTTGAAGGTGCTGAACGTCGCCCCTGCAACCAGGACCGCGACGCCCGCCAAGAGGGCGGGGATGCTGGTTGCGGGGTGCAGAATGACGGCCCATGGCTGCGCTCCGCGACCACCGCTCTTCCATCCTCCGACGGCGAGGACTAGGGGTATTGCGGTGAGGACCGGGGCTGCGATCCGGGCGCCGGTGAGGGGGTTCAGGATGAGCGCCAAGCCGAGGTAGAAGGCGGTGTTTCGGCCGATCGCCAAGGCTACGGCGTCAACGCCCGCGAAGTGTCCCAGAACGCTCATGCATAGGGCGAGGGTTGCGCAGACGGCGGCGAGGGAGGCATCGAAGCGGTGGACGGCCCGCACGGCGACGGTTTCAGTTACCCCCCGGGCGCGGCCGGTGAAGGCGAGCCATGTCACGGCGGGGATGACGGTGATAAGCGCGGCGAGGAGGAAGTGTCCGGCCCCACCGACCATCGCGGGAACGGGGATGCGGCTCTGTCCGAATGCCAGGCCCCCGCCGGCCGTCGCAGCGGTGACGGAGGCGAGGGTGGGGACGTTGCGCGATGCGGCCCACCAATTCACCGGCCTGCTCCTTCAGGGTTTGGGGCCGGTTTCTGATCGCAGCCGGTGAGCGCGGCCCTGTTCGCTTCGTACCAGGCGTGCTGACGGTCGGAGGGCAACGTGAGGACTTTCTGGGCGAGCCTCGCGTCGTCGGGAGACACCTGGCCCTGAATCGGAGCTGGGGGAGCCTGGGTGGTTATGGCAGTCAGCCATGCGGTGAGCGGTCCTCGGGCGGGGAACGCCGGGTATTTGTGGCTAGTTCTGGCGCATTCGGGGATGGGGGGCAGGAGGGTGTTGGTGAGGTTGGCGGCGATGCCCTTTTCGCGGATCGGCCCTTTGCCTCCGAAGCGGGCCTGTCCGGGCTTGAGGTCCCGGTTTTGGGTGAGGGAGGAGAGCACGGGAAGCCCGGCGTCCTTCAGGCGGCTGCTGTAAGTGCGGGTGGTCTCCACGATCCGGGTGCGTCCCGGGGTCTCGGGCCACAGGCACACTTCTGGGAAGCCGGCTGTGTCGCAGATCAGAGCGTCGGGGTTCCGGTCGACGACCGGGTCATAGCCCATGTCCACCACCAGCAGCACGGAGGCCACGGACGCGGCAGCCAGGGCGGCCAGAGGCTTCCAGAGGTCGGCCCGGGCGATCGCGAGGAGGCATGCGGTAATGATCCCGCCAGTGAACAGGAGCGGGGCCCACACGGCCACGGGGTCGATGACCGATCCGACCGAGCAGCAGCTGTCGTAGGCGCCGGCGACCAGGTGGCGGGGCCAGGGGGTGTCCCAGGATCCGGGGAACGCGGTCAGGCAGAATCCGGCGACCATCGCCAACGGTGCGGCCGCAAGGTGCGGAAGACGGCCGCCCAGGAGGTATCCGGCCAGCGTGGCGGCCGCCATCAGCAGCGCGTACACCGCGAACATGCCCAGGTGAGAGAAGGACGGTAGAGTTCCCGCGGCCGAGACCGCGACACCGACCGCTATAAGCATGCCGGCGACGCCCATCGCCCACACCGGGACCAGCAGCGGCAGCGCGATGGCGAGCCTGCTGCGGGAAGGAGCCTGCCCGAAGACGTTGCCCCGGCGCAGACGTCCGCTCTCCCACGCTCCGCTCGCCGCGCACGCTGCTGTGGCGAACGGAATCGTGTAGGAGGCGTTGCCGAGGACGGACGGCCCGTAACCAGCAACGGTGCCCATGGTGATCGGCTCCGACAGGAGCAGCAGGACGTAGCCGGCGAGAAAGACGAGCATGACTCCGGCGGAGGAGGACCGCAGGAGAGTGGCGATACGCATCGGTCAGATCTCCCGTCCGACGAGCATCACATAAGCGGCTTCGGCCTGCTCGCGTCCTCTTGCGGCGGCCGGTGCCAGGGCGTGGAAATCGGCAGGGCTGCCCTGGAAACAGATCTTGCCGTGTGCAAGGACGGCCACATGCGTATACAGGTCTGCGAGGTCTTCGGTCTGGTGCGTGGATACGATCACCTGCACACTGCCGACGAGTTCGTCTACGAGCTCACGGAACACCAGACGCTGTGTGGGGTCAAGGCCCGCGGTCGGCTCATCCATCAAGATCAGCTCGCTGCGGTGGGTCAGTGCTCCCGCGATTCCCATGCGACGGAGCTGCCCGCCGGACACCTGGTGACTCTTACGCTCTGCGAGGCGGGTGAGGTCGACGCGGCGCAGCGCGTCCTCGGACGCTTTCCACGCCAAATCTCTCGGCATGCCCTTGAGCCATCCAGCGTAGGCGACCTGTTCGCGTACGGTAAGCCCGGGCATGGGGGTGATCTGCTGGGGGATCCATGCCACGCGTTTGCGGTAGGCGGCCAGATGGCGGCCCTTTGCGGTGCCTCCGTCGAAGGTGACCGACCCGGAATAGGGGGGCAGGTGGGAGGCGGCGATGGCCATCAGTGTGGATTTGCCTGCCCCGTTCGGGCCGAGGAGGACCGTTGCCCGAGCATCAATCCGGAGACTGAAGTCATTGAAGACGGGGGTCTTCCGCCCGTATCGGAACGAAACATGTTTAAAAAAGAGAGGCATGGAGGAACGCACAATCCGCCACCCCACCGTCGGTGGGACGGCTTTGGTTGTGGGACAGTGGACGGGAGAGGGTCCCGGTGCTGAATCCACCGGGACCCTTGCACTACTTGTTCAACAACCGTACTACCAGGCGACCTTCACGTAGTCGACGGAGATGAACGTGCCGTGGGACACGTCCGTCAGCGCGAAGTAGTAGTTGCCCGCGTCGTTCGGGTCGCCGTAGTCAACCCACCCGCAGTAGTTCGTCCGGGTCCCCTTGGAACGGTCCGGAGCGGAAGAGATGTCCTTCCACAGCTGTAACCCGGCGTAGTTGAACCCGCCACCGCCGTCCGCGTAGCAGCCCGAGAAGTAGATACCCGTGTAGTCCGAGGTGTCGTTGTTGTCCCACCAGCGGCGCGACTCGTTGCCCGCCCGCCATGAGTTGATGTGCGACTCGAACTGGCCCTCCGCCGTCACGCTAGCGTGCGCCGGAATCACCGACACCGCACTCAGCAGCGCGGCGCCGGCCATCGCCCCTGACCACGACTTCAAACCGATCTTCATCTGATCCCTCTTTCGTGTTTCTGGCACCGCCTCTACCGGGCGGAACCCTCACGGGCCGGAGGTCCGACCCTTGGTCTGGCTCACGGCTACCAGGCGACCTTGACGTAGTCGATGTTGATGTAGTCCCCGTTGCCCACGCCCGTCAGCGCGAAGTAGTAGTTGCCCGCGTCATTTGGGTCGCCGTAGTCAACCCACCCGCAGTAGTTGTTCCGAGTGCCCTTGCTGCGGTCCGGGGCGCTGGAGATGTCCTTCCACAGGGTCAGTGACGCGTAGTCGTAGCCGTGGTGGTCGTCATCCGACCTACATCCCTGGAAGTAGATGCCGGTGTAGTCCGAGGTGTCGTTGTTGTCCCACCAACGGCGGGACTCCGTCGGAACCGTCCACCACGAGATGTGAGACTCGAACTGGCCCTCCGCGGCGACGCCGGCGTTCGCCGGCGTGATGCCGCCGATCCCAAGGAGCGCAACACCTGCCATCAGACCGGCCAGTTTCTTGCGCCGTGTACTCATCGGTTTCACCTTCCCTTACTCGTTGGCCCTGGGTGAGGGCATGACGGAGGGAAGAGACGTTGTGTCGAGACCTCCTCCACCCCGCTGAGGCGAACCGCACGCTAGCGGCGGAACACCCCATTCTGCGAATATTTGTTGGGATATGGCTCAAATGCACGCCCTTCTCTGTCCCGCACGGGACAGGCCACATCCGTGGACGGTCATTCATTGCGCCCCACCCAATCTGCCGCAGCTTTCGCGGCACGCACCCCGAGCACACAGTTTCCGTGGCATTCCGGCGCGGTCTGTGCCCGCACCTGAGGCGCGGCCCCCAGTAACGTCGCGGCCGCCAGAGCCGGCCGCTGCGGGCGTCAGCATGCGGAACATCTCTATGTGAACTTTTTCCCTCCCGTAGATAGGGTGAGTGCACGGAACAAACCGCACAGGTCGCGGTGTTCAAAGCGGACTTCAGTTCAGCCGACGAAGCAGCCCGATGCCGTCAGTGCGCCCGTACGTCGGCCTGCCATCGCTCAGGCTGCCTGTGCGCTCCCCGCAGAAGCGCCACGCACTAGAAGTAGGCAAATCCAGCAGTCCGTCCAGTCACGAGCGTGCTGACCGCAACGAGTTTCATCATGTCGTTTTCCGGCTGAGCTGCAAGCAAGCGGAAACTTAGTTTCCGGTCGGGGGCGGTTCGACCGTGCCCAACCAGCCGGATGTGCAGGGAACAGCGCTTCCAGTAGCACATCACAGGTAGAAAGCGATGGGGCCCGGCCCCTCACCTCGGGACCGGGCCCTGCGCCTGCGTGGTAGGCATAACGTCAGCGCGGCTGCACGATCATCGGCATAGCGGTGGGGTGAGCCATGGACGCTGTCGACTCCCGAGGCGCCTTGACGCCTGGTACGGGGCGCAGCTTCCAGCGCTGCAGGACCGTGGCCAGGGCGATCGTGGCCTCCATCCAGGCGAAGCGATCACCTATGCATTTGCGGTTGCCGGCTCCGAAGGGCACCTCGTGCTCACGAGGACGCGCCTGGCGCTGTTCCGGCAGCCAACGATCCGGGTCGAAAAGATCCGGCTCAGGGTACAGATCCGGATTGCGGTGCAGGGCGTACAGACTGAGCAGCACCTCGGTCTCAGCGGGCAGCGAGTATCCGCCGATGGTGACAGGCTCAGTCGCCCGGCGCATCAGGGTCACAACACCGTGAAGCCGCAGGGCTTCGTCGAGCACGCGGGTGACGCTGGGCAAGTGGGCCACGTCCGCGAACGAGATGGTGTCCCGCACACCGAGCACCCTGTCAATCTCGGCCAGCACCTCCTGTTCGATATCGGGCCGGTGTGCCAGGTGATGCAGCGCCCAAGCGAGGGTTGATGCGGTGGTCTCGGAGCCGGCGAAGAGCATGGTGGTCAGCTCATCGCGGACCTCCTCGTCCGTCAGGCCGATGCCCGCATCGTCGCGAGCTGACAGCAACAGCGACAGCAGGTCGGTCCGGGTTCCGGGCGCCGCCGCGCGGGTGGCGGTGATGACATCGTCGATCACCGCGCGCATTCGTGCTGCTGAGGTGTCGAATTTCTTCCAAATGGGCCAGTCGTCGGTGAACTTCGGTGCGAGGGCACGACGCAGCATGTTTTGCAGGATGACCGGGAGGTCCTCCCGGACAGCCTGGACGGCAGGGCGACCGATATCCGCGGAGAAGAGGGTGGCGGCCAAAGACTCGATGGCGAAGTCGCCCATCACTTGGTGGACGTCGATACGCTGGCCGGCAGTCCAAGAGTCGGTAAGAGTGCGTGCGTGAGCACTCATGACGTAGGCGTAATCTTGCAGGCGTTCCTTGTAGAACACCGGCTGGATCAGGCGCCGGTTGCGCATGTGCTGGGCTCCGTCGGAGTTTGCCAGCCCGTTGCCGACCAGAGGTCGTACACGCTCGAATAGGCGGCCCTTCCTGAATGACTTCGCCTTCTTGACCAGGACCTCGTTGACGGTGGAAGCGCTGGTCACCACCACCACCGGCATGCTGCCGATGTCGAGTCTCAGCACCTCACCTTCCGCATGCAGTGACCTGAGTACCGCGAGCGGATCGCGCGCCAGGCGGGGAATGTGACCGAGGCCAGGAACACGGCCTTTAGCCGGGGGAATCACTGACAATTGAGACACGATCGAGGGTCCTTTCACGCTTCCGGTCGTTGTCTCCGGCCCGGCAACAGGTCGAGAACTGTGCTGAGAAGAAATCAACAGCGGAATAGGATTTTTCTGCACCAACAGGTTGTTGGCGCACCGTCACGGCCGCGCGGCGCACGGTTCGGCCGCCTGGTACGGGAGGTGTTGCTCCTCCGCCGCTAGGGCCGGCTCGCTCACGCCCCGCTGTAGCGCGGGCACGGCCACCCTTCCGTACACATGATTCTCATCTCAGCTGAAGGTACATACGAGCGGAAACTTCCTTTTCGGCGAGGGCGGCGCGTCCCACCTCGGCCACACAAGTGTGGTGGCAACTCGCCATGACGCAGGACGCTAACAAGATCAATGTGGCAGCGACGTGTCGGGTGCCGACGAGCGCGGTACGGGGATCAAGCCGCCGAGCGGTGCCGAGGTCCGCAGGGCTCGCTCGGCCTCCTGCCGCCGGCCGCCGCGCCGCCCGACCTGACAGTTCGCCCAGCCAATCTCTGGACACATTGCGCGGGCAGGCAGCACCTCCAGTACGGCCGCCATCCACTCCGTACGCCCGGTACCGGGAATGGCTTCGCTCAAGCGGTCCACGATCGTCTTGCGCGTCAGGGGCTCTCGGGAGCTGACCCGTGTCCGGGCCGCTTGGTGCAGCACGTATCGCCGGGCGTACCCAACTCCGCTTACCGTCAACGGTCCTGACCTCGGGTGTGCCGCGCGGCCAGTGCGGCCATCCGCGTAGAGGCGTGCTCCAGCACCATGGGCAGCACCAGCTGGCGCCGCGAGGGGACTCGCGGGTGCTTGCGCTGCCACCGCCAGTTCAGCGCCCCCACTACCGCCGCGCCCAGCGCGGCCGCAGCTGCCAGCCGTTTAAGACCGGTCATCCTCACCACCCTGCGGACCGCGCCGGTTGCGATGTTGATCAGGACGCTGGCCTGCCGCTAGAGGTCGGACATCGGGCCCTCGGTCACCCTCACGCCAAGGCCGACCAGTTGGCGTCTGACAGGCCGCTGTCGAGCAGATCCCGGTTGGTCCCGATGATGACCACCGGGGCGATCACCCCGGCACATCGCGCACCGTAGTGCGGGCGTTGACCGGCCGGTGCTGTCGACTCTGGTGGCAGGCTGTCGAGTGCCAAGGAAGACCTGGACGTGGTGCTGGGCTGCCTCCGGGGGAGCGATGCGCAGGCCGCCGAGACGCTTCCTGGGCCCGGCGTGGTGCGATATCGGGCGTTCGAGCAGGAGTTCGACGGCCACCGCGCCCTCCCGTTCACTCTCAACCGAGTCGAGCAACCGGGTCCTGTCTCAGACGCGGCGCGGCTCCCTGACCCAGGACCGCTTCCCCGACCTCGTCGCGGCCGCCACCGCACCGATGCCCGCAGGGCTTGTCCTGGACGGCGAGTTCCTGGTCTGGGATGCGAAGGCCGGACAACTCTGCTTTGAGGGTTTGCAGCGCAGGGCCGTCGGCCGCCCCCACTCCACGCGGTCTCTCGCCGCCCGTCTTCCCGCCTTCCACATGGCGTCCGACGTGTTGTTGCAGCAGGACGGCATCGAGACCCTCGCCGTGCCGTGAGCGCCGCAGACATATGCAGATATTGTTCGCCGTCCGCGCCCTGACTGCTCTGGGGATGCTTTGTCCGATGGCCCCCGACCTTGCCACTGCCCGCGAACGGCTGGAGAGCACTGGACCGATGTGTCCGGCGTCGAAGGCAACCTGGTCAAAGCCCAATGTCAGCGCTACGTCACCCGAGCTCAAGCGTGGACCAAGGTCAGACGCAGGGACACCGCCGAGGCCGTGATCAATCACCGGCAGCCTGGGCATCCCGCGCGGACCCCCGATCACACCGTCCGCCCAGACCAGTGGCTGCCGTCTGGTCTCCCTCATCGCTCACCACGAGCGGCCGCTCCAATTACGAACAAGGGCAGTTGCGGCTCCCGTCCCGCTTTAGTACTGCAACGGTGCTTGCCGTGACGGTTGGGCAGGTCGGTCGTTAGTCAGTTCATGGGTGGGGAAGTTGCTGAGGCCCGGTTGTGGGCTGGTGAACTGAAGGCTTTGCATGAGCGTTTCGTGCACCGTTTCTCCAGGTCGGAGCCGCGGGAGTCGGCTCTTGCCTATATGCGGGGGCTGATAGCTCCGTTGGAGCGGAAGAACGGGTGGACGCTTGCCGAGGAGGCTGGGCATGCGGGTCCGGACCGGATCCATCGGCTGCTGAACCGGATCGACTGGGACGCCGATGAGGTCCTGGACGATGTGCGGGACTATGTCGTCGATCACCTCGGCGACCCGGAAGCGGTGCTGATCGTGGACGACACGGGGTTCCTGAAGAAGGGTGTCCGCTCGGCCGGGGTCCAGCGCCAGTACTCAGGAACCGCCGGGCGGACGGAGAACTGTCAGATCGGGGTGTTCCTCGCCTATGCCGGAGGCCGGGGTCGCACGTTGATCGACCGCCGTCTGTATCTGCCCATCTCGTGGATGGAAGACCAGGAGCGGTGCCGGGCCGCCGGCATCTGCGAAACGATCGGCTTCGAGACGAAGGTGGTCATGGCCAAGGCCATGGTCCGCCGAGCGATCGCGGACCGGATTCCGTTCCGGTGGGTGACCGCGGATGCCGCCTACGGCTTCTCCAAGGGCTGGCGCACGGAGCTCGAGCAGGCCGACGTCTTCCATGTCATGGCCACCACCCGGCACGACACCGTCGTCACCCGCTGGGCGATTGACCACCCCGTCCACGACCTGTTCCCCGCCCTGCCCCGGCAGAAGTGGAAGCGCCGCTCCTGCGGCGACGGGGCTCACGGCCCGCGGGTTTATGACTGGGCGAGGGTCGAGGTCCGGCCCTGGCACCGCAAGGACCGCCGGCACTGGGTCATCGCCCGCCGAAGTGTCCGCAGGCCCGAGGAAATCTCGTATTACATCGCCTACTGCCCGGCCGAGACCACACTGGATGAGCTGATCCGTATCGCGGGAAGCCGGTGGGCGGTCGAGGAATGCTTCCAGAGCGCGAAGCAGGAGTGCGGCCTGGACGACTACCAGGTCCGCCGCTACGACGGCTGGCACCGCCACACGACCCTGGCCATGGCCGCCCACGCCTGCCTCACCGTCCTGCGGGCCCGCGAACTCGACACCGGGAAAGCAGAAACGGATCCTCCCAGCTCATACCCCTGAGCCTGCCCGAACTCCGACGCCTGATCAGCCGACTCACCCGACCTCGCCAAAGCCTCGATCACGTTCTGCGCTGGTCACACTGGCGACGCAGACGACAACACCAAGCCCCCGTCAGCCACTACAAACGACGCGGCCACACACCACCAGAAACTGCCCAACCGTCACGGCAAGCACCGTGGCAGTATTAGACATCGTTTCTTTTGGTGTGATCGTTCGTTGAACCGTGCATGACGGATCTGGTTGAGCGGCTGGTACCGGAGGAGTTGTGGGTGTTGTTCCGGCGGGTGGTGCCACCGACGGAGGTGATACGTCCGCAAGGTGGCGGCCGGCGGCGAGCGGGTGACCGCGAAGCCTTGGCGGCGATCATCTTCGTGGCGACCTCAGGCTGTACCTGGCGGCAGCTCCCGCCGGTCTTCGGCCCGAGCTGGCAGACGGTCTACCGACGCTTCGCCCAGTGGAGCCGGGCCCGGGTCTGGGCAAGGCTCCACCGCGTCATCCTCGATGAACTCGGCGCCCGCGGAGACCTGGACTGGTCGCGCTGCGCGATCGACTCAGTCAGCCTGAGGGCCGCAAAGGGGGGCCACTGACCGGACCGAATCCGACCGACCGCGGCAAGTCGGGATCGAAGATCCACCTGATCACCGATCGAAACGGACTACCTCTCGCCCTGGGTATCTCGGGCGCCAACATGCACGACAGCCTCGGTCTTGAACCGCTCGTGCGGGGCATCCCGCCGATCCGGTCCCGGCGAGGACCTCGCCGGCGGCGGCCCGGAAAGCTTCACGCAGACAAGGGCTACGACTACGACCATCTGCGCCGATGGCTCCGCAGTCGCGGCATCCGCCACCGCATCGCCCGCAAAGGCATCGAGTCCTCACAACGACTGGGTCGCCACCGGTGGGTCGTCGAACGGACCGTGTCCTGGCTCGCCGGCTGCCGTCGCCTCCACCGCCGTTACGAGCGCAAGGCCGAGCACTTCCTCGCCTTCGTCGGCATAGCTGCAGCCCTCATCTGCCACCGCCGCCTCACCAAATGAAACGATGTCTTTAGGGCGAGCACGGCTGCCGCACGGTGCACTCATCCTCGCGAACGCAAACGAGCGGAATAGACCTTTCGACTTAACCACCCGGTGTCGGTGTGCCGCAGGATCGATCGGTTGGCCCGCCACCCTGGCCCGCTACGACCGGCTGGCCGAATTCGACACCCGAGGTGACGGCTTAGAGTGGCTCAGTGCGACGCGAAATAGGAGACCTGGCAACCATCCCCACCGGCCGATTCACCGAGGTGCCAGGGTTAAGCGAGCCCTGCCAGGGCGAAGGAGACAGCAGCAGCGCTGTGACGCACCGCAGCCGGCTGACGGAGGAGACGGCCGCCCTGGTACGGGAGCTTCTTGAAGATCTCCGGAAGGGTCAGAGTCTGAGTCAGGAGGCCTTGGGGGAGCGTCTCGGCATCAATCAGCGTTCCTACCGGAACTGGTTGCGTCGCGCATCGGCTCTGAAGGCCGCGGAGGTTGCGCGGCTCGTCAAGGCACTGAACATGAGCCCAGCGAACCGGGACACCCTCTACCGGCTCACGAACCAGCTCCCACCCGGACCTGACCCCAACGAGGCGCGGCTGGCCTCCGAACGGTTTCAGTACCGCGACATGATCTGCCACTACCAAGAGATGATCGACAAGTTAGATCATCCCTCCGTGGTCTACACCTACTGCTGGGACGTAGTCGCTACGAACCGGGCCTACCGCGATGTTTTCGGCGGCGTACGTCCCCACGCGACGGCCCACCCGAGCAGGAACACGCAGTGGTTCATCTACTTCCACCCGGACGCACCGACGCTTCTGGGTGGTGGCGATCAGCGTGCCTACCGTGAGCACTGGCTTCTGCCGTCCTTGGCTCATTTTTTGGCCACCCTGCAGCAACGGCCCGACGACCCAAGCCTGCTGGCGCTGCAGCGTGAAATCGAGCGACGACCGAATCTACGGGCGGCATACAGACTGGCACCACGATGGATCGCCAGGAACGGCGACATCGCCATCAACTACTCGCCCCGCCCATTGTGGGATCCGCGTGTGGGCAGCGTACTCAACGCGCACATCCTCACCGAGGCTCACCAGGGGTATCGGGCACTACACCGAGCAACCTTCATTCTCCGCAGCCCGCAGCGCGAGACAGCGGCTACGGCACACCAGCAGGGTGCCCTGTTTGACCTGCATTCAGCCGAGTACGCACGGTAGAGCCGACGTATGTTGCGCCACCCGATGATCGAAGGCGATTGGCGGCCGCGGTCCGAATCGAGGTGCCTTCAAGTCATCCGTGGTGCCCCGCTATGCTGCTCACGCTCCTGATCTTGCGTCAGGTGCCTCGATGCTGGTCGGCGATCCACGGCCAGCACACGCCATGAGCGCCCCCGGCCGGCCTTCGTGACGGGGGCGACTCCCATGTTCGGAGGCCCAGTGTCCCTTCGTCAGCCCATACCCGGCTCGGCGCCGCCGCCCGGCTGCCCCGCGCACACCACAGGCACCGGCCAGATCGGTGACTATCGCGCTTCAGAGCTTCGGCGGTTGCACGAACTGGACGACCCGCTGCGGGCATACGAGGAACTGCGCGCCCAGTACGGTCCCGTTGCTCCCGTGCTTCTACACGGCGATCTGCCTGCATGGATCGTTCTTGGCTACCGGGAAATATTGGAAGTGATGCGCAACCCTGCCACCTTCTCCAAGGACTCGCGCCGCTGGACCGCATTTCGAGAGCGTAAGGTGGCGGCCGAATCGCCGCTCATGCCGATGATCGGCTGGCAGCCCCTGTGTGTGTTCGCCGACGGCCGCGAGCATAGCCGCCTTCGTGAGGCCGTGGTCGATGGACTGGCCCAGTTCAACCGCCGCGGTATGCGTCGCTACGTCGCCCGCTACACCCAGGAGCTCGTCTCCACGTTCGGTCCGCTTGGTACGGCTGACCTGGTCAGAGACTATGCCGAGCCGCTGCCCATGCTGGTCGTCAGCCATCTGCTTGGAGTGAGGCCTGAGGACGGCCCTACCTTGGTGGAACCGACTCTGGACCTGATGCGAGGCAGCCCGACGGCGGCTGAGAGCAACCAAGTTGTCACCCAGGTCCTGCAAGACATGGTGGCGCGCAAGAAGATGGAGCCCGGCAGCGACCTGGCGTCGCGACTGATCGCGCACGAGTCCGGCCTCACCGAAGCCGAGATCGTGGAACACCTGCGCCTCACGCTCATCGCCGCCCACCAGGGCACGGTCAATCTACTCGCCCACACCCTGCGGCTCCTGCTCACCGACCAGCGTTTCCGTGGGAGCCTCTCAGGGGGCACCATGACGCTGCCTGACGCACTGGAGCAGGTCATGTGGGATACGCCGAGCATCGGCGTCGTCCCGGGCCCCTGGGCCACAAGAGATGTGGTCCTCGGCGGCCAGGAGATCCGAGAGGGCGACATGCTTCTCCTGTGCATCGCGGCCGGCAACCGCGATCCCGAGCAGCGCCCTGACCTGAGCCAGCCGCTGTACGGCAATCGTTCTCACCTTGCGCTGGGGAGCGGCCCTCACGAATGCCCTGGGGGCGACATCGGACGGGCAATCGCCGACACCGGTATCGAGGAACTCACCGCTCTCATTCCGGACATAAACCTGACGATTCCTGGCGATGCCATACCCATTACGGCCGGCTGGCTCGCCAGTCGGCCGGCCTCGCTGCCGGTGCACTTCACCCCCCGCCCCGCAGCGGCATCTGCCACCCGGACCAGCACACAGGCCTCTCCGGCGCCGCACAGCACTGATCAGGCCGACCAGTCGTCGCCACAGCAAGGGCGACCGTGGTCCCGCATGAGATCAGCATTCATCAAGAGCTGACCAGCGTTTTCGGGCATCAAGCCGGGCCGTCCGCGGGTATGTACGCGGCGGCGGTGGATGGACAGCGTACGGTGGCGGACCCGGTACGGCGCTCCCTGGCGGGACGTGCCCGAACTCTACGGGCCATGGGACCGGGTCTACTGCCTCCCTGCTGGCAGCGAGACGGGACGTGGGCCCGGTCCTTGCCCAGCTCCAGGCCAGAGCTGACGCCAAGGGTCTGATCACCTGGGACGTGAACGTTGGCCCCACCGTGTGCCGGGCCCACCAGCACGCCGCCGGAGCGGCGAAAAGGGGGACCTCCAGAAGGAGCCCCCTGACGGCGTCCTCGTCGAACCGGCCGACCACGGCCTCGGGTGCTCCCGCGGCGGACTGGCCAGCAAGATTCACTTCGCGGTCGAGCAGAGAAGCCGCTGCCGGTGGTGGTCACGGCAGGGCTGCGGGGCCATTCCCCGCAGTACGAAACCGTCCTGGAGGCGATCTGGGTGCCCGTGTCGGGCGCGGAAGCCGCGGCAGCGGCCGGACCGTGTGCCGGCCTGAGCGACCTGCGCGACCTGCGCGACCTGCGCGACCTGCGGCGCACTGCCGCGATGCGGATGGCGAACGACCCGAACCACCAGCGTTTCTCCATCAGGCGCGGCTGGCTCATCGCCTTTGCGATCGCGTCCGCCGTAAAGCGCCTGTTGCGGACCTCGGGGCCAGTCGCTGGGGGCGTCGAGGAACGGGGCGCCCGCCGGGGTATTACTGCTCTTGGGCGTGCCCTGCCCGGCAGCGTGTCGGCCGGACCGGTGGGCTGCGCCCACCCCGGGCGCTCACCGCTTGCGACGCCGAGGCGGTCCAGGTCGATGCCGGCCTGGCGGGAGATGGCTTCGGCCTGCCGCAGCAGGTGGCGTACAGCCGGGTGTCGGCAGGGCGCTGCACCCGCTCTGCGGCTCTGCCGGATTCCATCACCTGCCAGGCGGAAATGCATGTCGAACTCCACCCCCAACTCCGCCAGGAGCACGGCGACCGATCCAGGCACAGGAATAGCCATGCTCTCAACGTCGGCGATATGCGTGTCCCAGTCCCGCTCAAACGCCTGCCCCTCCCCCGCCTGCACAAGCTCGTCGCCGCGGATCACGTCCCGGTGATTCTCCTCGCGCCTCCAGCCTCCGGAGCAGACCGCACGTAGTGCCCCCCATGGCCGGGAAGATCGGCTGCCGCCCTCGTCCTACACCTAGCCTGCGACACCGACCGGCCGCCTGAGCCCGAGGCGCCCGGGTACCTTACGCGCGTCTGCGGACGTTCTTTGGCCACCGCACCGGGTTGGCACCGAGCGCCCGTTCAAGCGGTCCGTGATTCGGGAGGACTTGTCAGCCTCCGGACCGGGCACTCGCTGCGCATCGGCCTCGCCTCCCCCGGCCGCAAGGGCCTGGC
>NZ_LFML01000157.1:0-27718 GCF_001044425.1 Streptomyces roseus | reverse complement strand
CCCCCCCCCCCCCAGAGCCCACGGTCATAGCTGAGGCGTGAGGACCGTCAGGCGCAGCAGGGCGGCCAAGGCCAGGACGGCAGGGATGGCGTACCACCGGCGGCGCAGCCATTCGGCCTTGACGAAGACCCACGTGAGCAAGGCCGCCGCGATGGAGAAGGCGAGTCCGAGGCCGGCCGCGAACTCGGTGTTGCTGACGGCCTGGCTGTCCCAGGGGCCGTCCGGCTCGACCATGTACGCGGTGAGCAGGACATAGCCCGTCACCAGATGCCCGACGACAAGGACAACGGCGCACACGGCCGTACCGACCCGGCTCGCCGTCCGCAGTGGGCGCCCGCGATGGACGTCGGCCGCCGGTTCCGCGCTGCCGCTCACCTCAGGGCCTCCTTCGCCTGGTCCACTTGCCGGTCGAAGCCACGACCATACGCCTGGGCGGCGTCGCTCCCCTAGTACGGGCCGCCGCTGTAGCGGGCGGCGATCTCCTGCATCTGGGCACGCGTCATCTGCTCCGGCGGCACGTCCGCGAAGCCGCTCTCGGTCTTAAGCTGCGCCAGATACTCGGAGGTGATGAAAGCCGAGATGTGATCGCGGCGGTCGTCATCGGAATTGCATCAGCGCTTCGGAGACCACGACATCCGAACGCACCGTAGGCATCGAGTCAACCTTGGGGCCTGCGCCCGGCAACTGGGCGTTCGGGTTGGCCCGTGCCTCCCGCGCTCCGCTCTGGAGCGGTCCGAGACCCCGGAGGAACTACTCCGGCCGGGTCGGGAATCGTCCCCCTTGAACTCCGGGATCTGCCTGTACGCCGCCCTGATGTCGGCGATGTGGGTCTCAGGGCCTCGGACTCGACGCGGAGGACGTCGCCGAAGTGGTTTTTGGTCTGCGATGCATCGATGTTTCCTGGATAAGTTCGTCGACCATGTGAAGGTCCACGACAGGGAAAGGACCGAAGTGACATTCCACGATCATCAGGAACTCGAAGTGACAGTCGTCGCGGTCGCACCCGTGGGATCGAAAGCCGAGGTGGACGGGCATGCGGGTGTATACGGCTTCATCGACCAGGTGAAGCATCCGTCCTGGTGGGAGGCCGACGTGGCTCAGCCCACCGCAGGCGACAAGCTCCACGTATGCGTCCTGGACGCCACCCGTGAGCCGTACCCCCGGTTCAGCGCTCTGCAGGACGACATCGACATCGCCCGACAGCTGCGCAGGGAGACCTGACCGAGACAGCCCCGCCTCGACAGCCCGGTCCGTCGCCGTCTCCTGAGCCACGTCCCGCGCCCGAACCACGGAACGTGGCTTCGCTGAGGGCCGTGGCGCCGGCCCTCGTCGTATCCAGGACCAGCTGGAGCCCGTCCCAGACGACCGCACCGTCAGGGGCAAAAGCGCAGGCCAGCCCGTAGTCTTCGATGTGCTGCGCGATCGCTGACAGGCGGGATACTGCTTCAGTGCTGTTGACATGGATCGCTGAGGTGGCCGATGAGCCATTGCCATTGGAGCCGGCTAACCGGCGGGTTGCCGTTCAACGGCACGTACCCGGTTGCCGACCATCTTGGTCCGGTCGCCGAGGGGTTTCTGGCCGACACCATGCCGGGCGTTGTCGCCTGGTCGGACCTGGGCGACGCGGAGGGCCACTTGGAACAGGCCGTGACGGAGCCTGAGATCACGCCCTTGCGTGTCTGGACCAGGAGCGTTGGAACATCACGCTGAATGCCTTCGCACACCCAGTCGGCTGAGTCGGCGGTGGCTGAGAAGGAGTGCGGCCATGCCGACGAAGGCAAGGAAGTGTTCGGCTGGCAGCGGTGCTGGCGCCCGCGAAGGCGAGTGTGGATGCAGCATGACCTGGGACTTCGTTGCCCGGATCTCACTCCGTTGACGGGGGCGGACCCTGCGGACAGGCACCGAGTAGCGGGTGCCGTCGCAGGCGACTAGGCGATCTTTGCCCGCATGCCGGCGCTGCCGCTCAGCCAGCAGATACAGACTCGGCAGCAGCGGCTGAGAGCCGCATGGTCCCTGGCCGCCCGCTTCGCGATGTCCTCGCGGAGGGGCTTGTGGCTCCGGGCCCGTCGTCGAGGCACCCATGCGCCAGGAAGGCGGCGTCCTTCTCCTCGATCGACGAGAAGGAGCGCCGGACAGGACGTGATCGCGGACGATCAGGACCTGCCTCTCCACATCAGGACCTGCCGCTCGATCCGGCCCTTGCCCTGCGGCCGGTAGGCGGCCAAGACAGCGATGTCGAAGTCGTAGTGGCCGGCGAAGCAGACCGCTTCTGGATGTAGCGGGACTGCCTCGCCGGGCGCGACCTTGAAGGGGCAACGGAGTTGAACGAGCGGTGGGGTGGGGTCCGCCCATCCGCCGCGGCTACCGGGCTGCGTTCACCTGAGGAGCCAGGTGACGACGGCCTCGGCGGCGCCGCTCACGGCGGCCAGCGCGAGGAGTCGCAGGCCGGCGGCGAGCAAGCGGCGGGTACGGGGGGACGGCTTCGGGGTGTCACTGTCGGCCATGACGGTATTCCTTCGCCACGTAGCGGGTCGCCCGGTGCGGCCCGTCTGCGGCGCCAGTACCTCTCTTCCGGGAAGTTTCCGGCGATGTGTGCGAATGCCCTGGGGGCTTGTGCGGCCGTGAAGAGCCTGATGGGCTGACATCTCACCGTTTTTACGGGGAGTTGGGAGGGTGGGGTGGGATGCGGGCGCAACGGTTCTGGGCGGAGCTGGCGGCGGCGTACGAGAGCGCGGGGCGCCCGACGCTCAAGAGGCTGGTGCGCCTCGGAACTCAGCAGACCCCGCCGATAGACATCGGCGCGTCGACTCTCCATGACTGGCTCAAGGGCCGCGTCGTGCCGAGTAGGGACTACGACCGGTACGTGATGGCACTCGTCGGCTTCCTCCAGCAGGAAGCGGCGCGCCTGGGGAGCGGATACGCGCGGCGGCCCGAGGGGCAGTGGCAACAGCTACTGGCGGCGGCCCGCCAAGAACGCGAGGCCGCACGCGGCGGTCGGCCCGCGACGCGGGCCGCCTCGCCGGGCCCGCCACCCGGTCCTGTGACGCTGCCCGCGGACCTGGCGGGATTCACCGGCCGTGCGACCGAGCTGGACTTGATCCGGGACCTGCTGGACCCGGCCGGTGACCCCGGTGGCGGTACGGGCGACGCCGCGGCGGCCGCGGTGGTGGTGTCGGCGGTGGCGGGGATGGGAGGCGTCGGCAAGACGGCCCTGGCTGTGCACGCCGCTCATCAAGCCCGGGCGCGAGGGTGGTTCCCCGGCGGGATCCTCTTCGCCGACGTGCGCGGCTACAGCAACGGGCCGCAGGTGGAGGTGGGCGCGGTCGCGGACCGGTTCCTGCGCGCACTCGGGGTCAAGGTGAAGGATCTGCCAGGCACCGACGAGAAGCTGGATGCCTGGCGCCTTCACCTGAACGCCCTGTCCGCACAGGACCGTCCGCTCCTCGTCGTTCTGGACAACGTTCGCGAACCCGGGCAGATCGCCGCCCTCCTGCCCGCAGCGCCGCACCGGGCCCTGGTCACCTCGCGGCACACCCTGTCCTCGCTGCCCGCCCGCCGCGTCGACCTCTCCCCGCTGAGCCCGGCCGACGCAGTCGACCTTCTGGACCGGACGCTGTGCGACGCTCGCGTGACGGGGCAGCCCGATGATGCACTGCGGCTGGCGCGGCTGTGCGGGCACCTGCCACTGGCGCTGAAGATCATCGGTGCCCTGCTGAAGGACGAGCGCGACCGGTGCCTGGCCGACCAGGCCGACGCGCTGCAGGACGCCCGGGACCGCCTGGACCTGCTCGTCTATGACGGGGACGACGACGAAGGCCGTCCCTTGGCCGTGCGGGCGTCGCTGGAACTGTCCTACCGCCACCTGACCGAGCCGCAGCAGCGTGCACTGCGCCTCCTGGCCGCGGCGCCCGGCCCGGATGTGTCGACCGCCGCGGCCGTCGCCCTGCTCGGCGAGACCGCCACCCATGCCCGGCGTCTCCTGGCCGGCCTTGCCAGGATCCACCTCCTGGAGGCCGCCGCCGCAGGCTCGGAGCGCTGGGCGATGCACGACCTCGTCCGCCTCTTCGCCGACGAACTCGGCCAGAAGGAGGCAGCAGGCGATGACCGGGAGTCGGCGGTGTCGCGCCTGCTCCGTCACTACCTCACCACCGCTCAAGAGGCCGACTCCCACCTGTGGCCCGAGCAGACCAGGCCCGCCTCCGAGACCTTCACCGACCGCGACCAGGCGGTGGCGTGGCTGGACGCCGAGCGGAGCAACCTCGTCGCGGCCGCCCTCGCCGCGCCCGCACACCAGCCGGCCGCCACCGGCCTCGCCCAGGCTCTCGCCACGTACCTCGCCCATTTCGGCCACTTCACCGACTCCATCCGCCTGAGTACCGCGGCCGCCGCCGTCTTCCGCGAGGCCGGCGACCGCTTGGGCGAGGGCGACGCCCTGAACACCCTTGGGGCGGCCCTGATCGCGGTACGCGAACCTGAACGAGCCGTCGACGTCTTCAGGGAGGTCGTCGACATCTGCCGGGATAACGGCGACCGCCACCACGAGGCCATGGCGTTGCACAACCTGGGCAGCGCTCTGATGCGGCTGAAGAGATTCCCCGAAGCGGCCGAGACCATCCACCGCGCCCTTGCCCTCTTCGGCGAGATCGACGATCTCTACGGCCAGGCCCAGGCGATGGGTAGCTTGGCGGCGCTGGCGGTGGAAGCGGGCCGGCCGGAGCACGCCGTGCAGAGCCTCACCGAGATCGTGGCCCTCTTCCGCAAGGTGGGTGACCGCCGCAGCCAGGGCATGGCCCTGAGCAACCTGGGCCTCGCCTTGGCCAGGTTGGACCGGCTGGACGAGGCCGTCACGGCATACAGACGTGCCCTCGCCGCTCTGCGCGACGCCGGCGACCGTCTGGGCGAGGGCACGACGTTGCGCAACCTCGGCTCCGTGCTGGCCCAGTCAGGTCTGGCGGAGGAGGCTGCCAGGACCCTCACCGACGCGGTCGCCGTCTGCCAGGAGATCGACGACCGCCACGGCGAGGCCATGGCGCTCAGCGAGCTCGGCCTGCTCCGGCGCCAGGAGCAGAGGTTCCCCGAGGCCGTCGACCACTTCACCGCCGCCGCCGCCCTCTTCGGGGCGACGGGCGACCGCCACCACGAGGCCTCGGCGCTGAACAACCTTGGCGGCGTCCTCGTCGCAACAGGCAGGCCGGCGGACGCCATCACCGTCGGAAGGCGGGAGCTACGGATTTGTCGCGAGCTCGGTGACGGCGAGGGCGAGGGCATCGTGCTGAAGAACCTCGGGCGCACGCTGTCCGAGCTCGGCCACTTCAGTGAGGCCGCCGACCACCTCACCGATGCCGCCTCGGTCTTCCGCGAGCTCGGTGACCCAGGCCGCGCAGCTGAGGCGCTGCTGCACGCGGTCGTGGCGCGGGCCCGCGCCACGGGAGGACTGCCTGACTGATCCCGTGCGGGGCGGCGCGTGTGGGGGGCACGGCCACGAGCGCGGAGCATGCGCGCCCGGGCGCATCGGGCCGATAATCGTGTTGGCCGACAGGCGCGAGCCTGCGGCAAAGGAACTGCGCGAGCGAGGGGTGGAACTGCGCCCAGTGGGCGATGGGACCGGCCCGGTCGGGGTGCCGGCCTCGCGGACCGGCTTTCAGGGGCGCCAGTCAGCCTCCACGTCATGGGAGTCGGTCTTGGTGAGCTGGGTCAGCGCGGTGCCGTCTGCCCGTACCACGTAGAGGTGTTCGGGGTCGGTGTCGTCGGTACCGCCCCTGGTGAAGACCAGTCTGCTGCCGTCCGGGGACCAGGAGGGGTTCTTGTCGTTGAAAAGCGCCCCGGTGATGCTGTGGAGTCCGGTGCCGTCCGGGCGGACGAGGTAGAGGTGGGCGAAGCCGGAGGAGTCCACGCGGCTGAAGGCGATCCGGTCGCCGTGCGACCAGTCGGGCGTCCAGTCGTGGGAGCTGGGCCCGGTGACCGCCGTCTGGGCCAGGGTGGACAGCCGGATCTTGATCACTCTGCTGTGTCCGCCCGCGTCTGCGCGGTTGAACGCGAGGTATTTGCCGTCCGGGGACCACGTCGGGTGGAGGTCGTCAGCGGCGGTGTGGGTGAGTCGGGTGGCGGGTGCGCCGTCGATGTCGGCCACGTAGATCTCGCGCTGGGTGCCGACCGGCTTGGCGTAGGCGATCCGCTTGCCGTCCGGGGACCATGCCGGGTCGGAGGCGCCCTTGGTGCCGGGGACGGCCTTCAGGTCGCTGCCCGTGGTGTTCATCGTCCAGATGCCGTCGACGGCGCCACCGGATCCGTAGCGGACGAAGGCCACCCGCTTGCCGTCCGGGGACCAACTCGGCATCACGTCACTGACGGTGGAGGTGTGGGTGATCTTGACGGTCGTGCCGCCACCGGGGGAGATCGCGTAGAGGTCTTCCGTGGGCGCTGCCGCGGTGTAGCGGGCGAAGACGATCGAATTGCCGCCCGCCGCCCCCGCCGCCCCCGCGTCGCCTGCGGCACCGAGGGTCACGGGTACGGCCATGGCCATCGCCGCGGCGGTCACGACCGCCCAGCGGCGCCGCGTCGTGCCGTTGACGCCGGCCCCGCCGCTTCCCTCAGTCCTTCCGCCGGTTCGTCCGCTGCCGTTGCCGTTGCGGTGTCGCTGACGCGTCAAGGTGTCCACTCCATCCCTCCCCGCGGCCTGCCGCGGGCCGCTCCCGCCCGTCAACATCCCACCGCCGGGGCCAGGGGTGAAGCAGCGGAACCCGGCAGTACGAGCCCTGTGACATGTTCCGTACATCGCTGTCACATGCCAAGCCGGCGGCGGTCACCCTGGACCAGCACCGCCGTACGGACACCGTCCGGAGCGACACGACGACCACCACCGTCCCCGTGGACCGGGCCACCCTGACCCTGGAAGGCCTTCGGGCACGACCGGCCAACTCCGAGATCGCCACCGTCTACGGCGTCCCCGGCACCAGCACATACCCGCCGTTGCACCGGGAGCCGGCCTCGTCCGGCCGTAGGGGGCGCCGGCGCGCACCCGCTTGTCCCACACGGAGGTGTGAGATCCGCCCCGGCCGGTTATTCCGAGGGGGGATACATCGAGATTCATGGACAAAGGGGCCCACAGTGGCGCATCCAATGCCGGAGACCCGCTCCCGCGTCGGGCTGCATGTCAACGGCGGCAGGCACGAGCTCGACGTGGACCATCGGGTCACCCTCCTGGACCTGCTGCGCGAGCACCTCGGCCTGACCGGCGCCAAGAAGGGCTGTGACCACGGCCAGTGCGGGGCCTGCACCGTGCTGGTCGACGGCCGGCGCGCCAACAGCTGCCTGCTGCTCGCCGTCGCCCACGACGGGGCGCGGGTCACCACCGTGGAGGGACTGGGCGGCGACGGAACGGGCGGCCTGCATCCGCTGCAGGAGGCCTTCATGGAACGGGACGCCTTCCAGTGCGGCTACTGCACGCCCGGCCAGCTCTGCTCCGCCGCCGGTCTGCTGGCCGAGGCGGCCGCCGACCCGGGGGCCGCGGACCTCAGCCGCTCGGGGATCGCCGAGGCCATGAGCGGCAACCTGTGCCGCTGCGGCGCGTACCCCCGCATCGTGGACGCCGTACAGGACGTGGCCGCGATGTCGCGGGCCGATGCGCCGGTCCGAGCCCGGGCGCAGGCTCCCGGTGACGGGCGGGTGGGCGCGTGAAGCCGTTCGCGTACGTACGCGCCACCGGGCTCCCCGAGGCGATCGCCGCCCACGGCGCGCGGCCCGGCTCCCGCTACCTCGGCGGCGGCACCAACCTCGTGGACCTCATGAAGCTCGGCGTCGAGGCCCCCGACACCCTCGTCGACCTCACCGGCCTGCCCCTCGACTCCGTCGAGGAGACCGCGGACGGCGGTCTGCGGATCGGGGCCGGGGTGCGGAACACCGATCTCGCGCTCCATCCCCTCGTCCGCACCCGCTACCCCGCCCTGTCCCAGGCGCTCCTGGCCGGTGCCTCGACCCAGTTGCGCAACGTCGCCACCACCGGCGGCAACCTGCTCCAGCGCACCCGCTGCCCCTACTTCCAGGATGTGGCCAAGCCCTGCAACAAGCGGGAGCCCGGCACCGGCTGCGGCGCCCGCGACGGAGTCCACCGGGACCACGCCGTTCTCGGCCACTCCCCGCAGTGCATCGCCACGCACCCGTCCGACATGGCCGTGGCCCTCGTCGCGCTCGACGCGGGCGTCGAACTCCAGGGTCCCGACGGCGCCCGTACGGTGCCCGCGACCGCCTTCCACCGGCTGCCGGGCGACCACCCCGAACGGGACACCGTCATCGAGCCCGGCGAAATCATCACGGCGGTCACGCTCCCGCCGGAGCGCGCAGGCTTCCCGTCGCGCTACCGCAAGGCCCGCGACCGCGCCTCGTACTCCTTCGCGCTGGCCTCCGTCGCCGCCGTGCTCGACGTCTCCGGGGGGCGCGTGCGCCATGTCGCGCTCGCGTTCGGCGGGCTCGCCCACCGTCCCTGGCGCGCCACGGCCGCCGAGGAACGGCTGCTGGGCGCCGCCCCCACCGAGGGCGCCGTACGGGAAGCGGTCGAGGCCGAGCTCGACTCGGCGGAGCCGCTGCGCGACAACGCCTTCAAGGTTCCCCTCGCCCGCAACCTCGCCTGCGACGTGCTCAACTCCCTCTCCGGCAGTCCCCGCTCCTGAAACACCCCTCAGCCCCTCAGCCCCTCCGCCCTCCCCCGATCGCGAGGACCGCCATGGACTCCACCCCCGCCGCCCCCGCGCCCTCCCTCGGCAGCCCCACCACCCGCCTGGAGGGCCGGGAGAAGGTCACGGGGAGAGCCCGCTACGCGGCCGAGTACGCCCTGCCGGACCGGGCGTACGCGTGGCCGGTGCCCGCCACCGTGCCCCGCGGACGCGTCACCGCCGTCGACACCGCCGGCGCGCTCGCGCTGCCCGGCGTCCTCGCCGTCCTCACTCCCTCCGACGCGCCCAGGCTGGGCGCATGCGACGACCCCACCCTCCGCGTGCTCCAGGACCCCGAAGTGCCCCACCGCGGCTGGTACGTGGCCCTGGCCGTCGCCGAGACCCCGGAGGCCGCCCGGGCCGCCGCCGCGGCCGTCCGCGTCCGCTACGCCGACGAGCCCCACGACGGCGTGCTGCACACCGACCACCCGGCCGCCTACACCCCCGAACAGGCCAACGGCGGCTATCCGGCGCACCGTGAGAAGGGCGACGCGGCCGCCGCGTTCGCCGCCGCCCCGGTACGCGTGGACTGCGCGTACGCCGTACCGCCACTGCACAACCACCCCATGGAGCCGCACGCCGCCACCGCCCACTGGGACGCCGACTCCGGCACCCTCACCGTGTACGACTCCAGCCAGGGGTCCGGATTGGTGCGCTCCACGCTGGCGGACCTCTTCGACCTGCCCGCGGACCGCGTCACGGTGGTCTCCGAGCACGTCGGTGGCGCCTTCGGCTGCAAGGGCACCCCGCGCCCGCACGTCGTCCTCGCCGTGATGGCCGCACGGCACACCGGCCGCCCCGTCACCCTCGCGCTGCCCCGGCGCCACCTCGCGGCCGTCGTCGGTCACCGCGCGCCGACCCTGCACCGCGTGCGCCTCGGCGCCCGTACGGACGGCACGCTCACCGCGCTCGCCCACGAGGTCACCACCCACACCTCGCGCGTGCGGGAGTTCGTCGAACAGGCCGCCGTCCCGGCCCGCGTCATGTACGCCGCGCCCGACCTTCTCACCACGCACCGCGTCGTGCCCCTCGACGTGCCCACTCCCTCCTGGATGCGGGCGCCCGGCGAGTGCCCCGGCATGTACGCCCTGGAGTCGGCCATGGACGAGCTGGCCTGCGCCCTCGGCATCGACCCGGTCGAGCTGCGCGTCCGCAACGAGCCCGACGCGGAACCCGACAGCGGCCACCCGTTCAGCAGCCGCCACCTCGTGGAGTGCCTGCGCGAGGGGGCCGCCCGCTTCGACTGGGCCGCGCACCGCACGCCGCGCCGGGACGGGCCGCTGCTCATCGGCACCGGGGTCGCGTCCGCCACGTACCCGGTGTACGTCGCACCCTCCGCGGCGCGGGCGCACGCCCTCCCCGACGGTACGTACCTCGTGCAGACCAACGCCACCGACCTCGGGACCGGTGCCCGCACCGTCCTGGCCAAGATCGCCGCCGACGCGCTGGGGGTCGCCCTGGACCGGGTGACGGTGGAGATCGGGCACTCCGCGCTGCCGCAAGGGGCGGTGGCCGGCGGATCGACCGGGACGGCCTCTTGGGGCTGGGCGGTCCACGACGCCTGCACGAGCCTGCTCGCCCTGCTCGCCCGCCGCTCAGGCCCGATCCCGGAGGCCGGGGTGTCCGTCCCCGCCGATACGACGGCATCCGCGAAGCAGAAGTCCCCGTACGCCAGGCACGCGTTCGGCGCGCACTTCGCGGAGGTGCAGGCCGACACCGTCACGGGCGAGGTCCGGGTCCGCAGACTCCTGGGCGTCTTCGCCGCGGGCCGCATCCTCAACCCGCTCACCGCCCGCTCCCAGTTCGTCGGCGGGATGGTCATGGGCCTGGGCATGGCCCTGACCGAACACAGCACCGTGGACCCGGTTTTCGGGGGCTTCGTCGAGAACGACCTCGCCTCCTACCACGTTCCCGCCCACGCCGACGTGCCCGACATCGAGGTGCACTGGCTGGACGAGCACGACAAGCACCTCAATCCGGTGGGCGGCAAGGGCATCGGCGAGATCGGCATCGTCGGCACGGCGGCGGCCATCGGCAACGCCTTCCACCACGCGACCGGGCGCCGGATCCGCGAACTCCCGCTGACCCCGGACCGCGTCCTGGCGGCCCTCGGCTGAGGAGGACCGGCCGTCCGCAGCGAACACCCGGGTTCTTTCTCGCGGCGGGGTCAACCCTCGTAGCGGGTCGCCAGGGTCCGTGCGGTTTCGGCGATGCGGTCGCGCAGCTCGGCCGGTGCCATGACCTCGACGTCGGTGCCCATCCGCAGGAACTCTCCGTGGGCGTGGTCGATCGACTCGATGGGCACCAAGGCCTGCGTCCACCCGTCATCCGTGGGCGTCACGCCGAGGCGGCGGGCGCCCTCCGGGGTGAGCCGCACCAGGGCCTCTCCCGTGTGCAGCCGCGCCCGGAAGCCGGCCAGGTGGCCGGTCCAGTGCCCGGCCAGGTCGAAGCCGTCAGGAAGGACGAACTGCTCCTCCAGCGGCCGCAGTCCCAGGATCTGGTCGATCCGGTAGGTGCGGATCCCGGACGGTCCGCCGGCGACCAGGTACCAGCGGCCGGCCTTGAGCACGAGCCCGTACGGCTCCACCCGGCGCTCGATCTCCTCCGGAGCCCGCCAACGCCGGTACCGCAGTACGACCGCCCGCCGTGCCCACACCGCGGCGGCGACCGCGGCCAGGTGAGGCGTGCGGTCGGCGTCGCCGTACCAGCCGGGGGCGTCGAGCAGGAAGCGCTCCTGGATCTGCCCGGCATGCGCTCGCAGCTCGGCCGGAAGGGCGGCCCGCAGCTTGAGCTGGGCGGTGGCGAGCGCCTCGCCGAGGCCGAGTTCGGCGGCGGCGCCGGGGAGCGCGGCGAGGAACGCGGCCTGCGCCTCGTCCGCGGTCAGGCCGGTGAGCCGGGTCCGGTAGCCGTCGACCAGCCGGTAGCCGCCCGCGTGTCCGGCCGCACCGTACAGGGGGATGCCGGCGGCGCCGAGCGCCTCGACGTCCCGGTAGACCGTACGGACGGAGACCTCCAGTTCTCCGGCCAGCTCCTTGGCCGTCATCCGGCCCCGGTTCTGGAGCAGGAGGAGCAGGGTGACCAGTCGGCTCGCGCGCATGCCGCTCAGTATCCACTGACAGTGGGTGTCAGTGGAGTGCCCCTAGCCTGCGACGCATGAACGAATTCGACTTCCTGCACGGCTCCTGGGGCGTGGCCAACCGCCGTCTCACCGCACCGCTCGGCTCGGGCCCCGCCACCTGGACGGAGTTCCCCGGTCACGCGGTGGTCCGGCCGCTGTTCGGGGGCGCCGGCAACATCGACGAGATCACCTTCCCCACGCTCGGCCGCCAGGGCGTGACCCTGCGGCTGTTCGACCGCGAGACGGAGTGCTGGTCGATCCACTGGTCCGACAGCAGGACGGGGCGCCTGGATCCGCCGGTGGTGGGCGGCTTCACCCGCGACCGCGGGGACTTCCACGGCGAGGACACCTACGACGGCCGCCCGATCGGGGTGCACTTCACGTGGCACCGCCTCGGCCCGGACACCGCCCGCTGGGAGCAGGAGTTCTCCTCCGACGGCGGCCGGACCTGGGAACTCAACTGGACCATGGACTTCACCCGCAGCGGATGCGCCGGCGCATGAGCATCGTCGAACTCCGCCGGTACACCCTGCGCCCGGGAGCCCGGGAGACGCTGATCGAGCTGTTCGAGCGCGAGTTCGTGACCGGCCAGGAGGCGGTCGGCATCGCCGTCGGGGGCCGGTTCCGCGATCTGGACGACCCCGACCGCTTCGTCTGGCTTCGCGCGTTCCCCGACATGGCGAGCCGTCGGCGCTCTCTGGAGGCCTTCTACACCGGCTCGGTGTGGCGGGAGCACCGCGCCGCCGCCAACGCCACGATGATCGACAGCGACGACGTCCTGCTGCTGAGCGGCCCGGGCTTCACACCGGCGCCGGGTACCCGTGAGGTGGTCGCGACCGTCTGCCACCCGACCGACGCGGCCGCCTTCGACCCGTACGCCGCCCGCCACCTGGGCCCGGAGCATGCGCTGCACCGCACCGAGCACGCCGAGAACGACTACCCCCTCCTGCCCGTGCGCACCGGGGAGGACGTCCGGGTCTGGTTCGGCCCGCCACAGTCACCGCCGCCGCCCTGGCCGACGCGGCGGCTGCGGCTCGAACCGGTGACGGCCGCTGCGCGGCGGGCGGGCTGACGGCCTGGGGCGGGTGCCGGCTCACCGGCTCGACGTACGTGCCCGAGCCCGTGCCCGTTCCCGTGCCCATGGAGTCTCACCTTCCGAGGAACCAGTGGGCGCGGTCGGTACCGGCTCAGACGCCTTCGATCGGCCCGGCCCGATCCCATCCAGGCGCCCGTACGTCGATCGTGAGGCCTCCCGACCGGGCCTCCTCACCGCAGGTCCGGCACATCGTCACCGGATCGAGGTCGTGCTCGGCGTCGTGATCCGATCCGGGAGCGCCGCGATGCCGGAAAGCGACCGGCGGAGCGTCCACCGCCCAGCGATCACCCCAGGCCAGCAGCGCGTGCATCACGGGTGCGAGGTCGAGACCGGCCCCCGTGAGGTGGTATTCGAACCGCAAGGGGCGCTCGCTGTAGGGGCGGCGCTCGACGACACCCGCCTCCTCCAGCGCGCGCAGTCGGGCGGCGAGGCGGTCGCGGGGCGCGCCGGTGTTGCGGACGATCCGGTCGAAGCGCCGGTTGCCGTAGAAGATCTCGCGGATCGCCAGGAGGGCCCAGCGTTCCCCGACGAGTTGCAGCGCGGCGGCCGCGGAGCACGGCCGACCGGGCACGTCGGGGTGCGGAACCGAGTTCTCGCCCTGCTTCGCGTTCGAGGTCACGCCCCCATCCTCTCGCTAGTCCGTTGTGTTTTCAAACCCGCCCGGCTAGCCTCCGGTCCATGACAGTTGGAATTTCAAACCGACCCATGGCGTCCAGAGCCGTGTTCGCGACCGTCGCGGCCGCCGTCTTCATGTCGAACCTCGACCTCTTCATCGTCAACGCGGCCCTCCCGGCGATCGGCCAATCGTTCGGCGGCAGTGGTCTCGGCTCGCTCTCCTGGGTCCTCAACGGCTATGCGATCGTCTTCGCCGCGCTCCTCGTCGTCGCGGGCCGCGTCGCCGACCGTTCCGGCCACAAGCGGGTCTTCCTGACCGGCTTGGCGGTGTTCACCCTCGCCTCGGTCGGCTGCGCACTCGCTCCCGATGTCGGGACGCTGGTCGCGGCACGCCTCGTACAGGCCGCCGGCGCTGCCCTGCTGATGCCGACCTCGCTCGCGCTGCTGCTCGACACGACGGCGCCCGAGAAGCGCGCCGGGGCGGTGCGCGCCTGGGCGTCGATCGGCGGCATCGCCGCCGGGCTCGGGCCGGTGGCCGGCGGGCTGCTGGTCGAGGCCGGATGGCACTGGGTGTTCATCGTCAACGTGCCGGTGGGGATCGTGGCGTTCGTGCTCGGTGTCAGGGTGCTGCCGTCACCCGGACGCGGCGGGACGGAGAAGAGTCCGCTGCCCGACCTGTTCGGCGCCGCCCTGCTCACCGGATCGATCGCCACGCTCGCGCTCGGCCTGATCAAGGCTCCCGACTGGGGCTGGACGAGCACCCGCACCCTCGGCGACCTGGCCGGCGCGGTGCTGCTCGGCGTCTTGTTCGTCCTGCGATCGGCCCGCCACCCCGTGCCGATCGTCGAGCTGCCGCTGCTGCGGGTCCCGGCGTTCGCATCCGCCGCGGCCGCCCTGACGCTGTTCACCATCGCGTTCGCCGGAATGCTGCTCGGTGCGGTGCTGTGGTGCCAGGGCGTGTGGGGCTACTCGGCTCTGCGCACCGGCTTCGCCATCGCGCCGGGACCCCTGCTGGTGCCGCCGGTCGCGTTGCGGATCGGGCCCGCCGTCGCCCGGTTCGGTGCGGGCCGCATCGCGCTGGCGGGATCCGTCGTGTTCGCCGCCGGCATCCTGTGGTGGGCCGCGACGCTCGACACCGGCTCGGCGTACGCGGCCTCACTCCTGCCCGGCATGATCCTGACCGGCCTTGGCGTCGGCATGACGCTCCCGGTCCTGACCGGGGTGTCGGCGGCAGCCCTGCCGCCGTCCCGCTTCGCCACCGGCTCGGCGATCACGTCGATGGGCCGCCAGATCGGCGCGGTCCTCGGTGTCGCGATCCTGGTCGGCGTCCTCGGCACCGCGGGCCCCGGGCACACGGTCGCCGCGTTCCGGCACGGCTGGTACGCGGTCGCCGCGGCGGCCCTGCTCGCCGCGTGCGCGACGATCCCGCTCGTCCGCAAGCCGCGGCCGGCCGTTGCCGAGCCGGCCGCCGCCGCAGGGGACGTGGAGACGGCGGGGGCCGGCGCGGCCTGAGAGGGGGGACAGGGGCTGGTCGCCCTCGCGCGGTCGCCGCGGGGTGCCCTCCCGGTCAAGGCCAGGCTCTGACATCGGCCGGGAATGCGGCCGGCTCAGGAGGTACCGGGGACACACCGCCCGTCGGGTATCCGCCAGCCAGTGCGGAGCGGCAGCGGATGTATCGCCACGCCGAGCCTTCCTCGACCGCGGGCACGCAAGAACGCAGCGAGCCGTGTCGATGGGGCTTTGGCCATGAGGAGTTGCGCATTTGCCGTCTGCGAGGGCTGCAGACTGCGCCCGTCACCTCCTGTCTCATGCGACCTCGTCTGCGACGGTGGAGGTGACCTCGCCGAGCGACGCCGGCCGGTCGGCGACTGGCTCGGCGAGGCCGGGGGATCCGTTTACGCGGGGAGGAAGAACCCGGTGATGTCGGCGAGCCGGCCGTCGCGGTGGAGGGCGGTGCTCACGCCCGCCAGGGCGGGTTCGTCCTGCTCGCCGAGCTGGGTCCACCGTGCGAGCGACCGGTCGTGGTGCTCGACCACCTCGTCGATACGGAACCGGTGGCCGGGGAAGGCTCCGGCGAATCCGGCCATGTAGGCGGCCAGCTCGGTCAGTCCGCCCACCTCCGTGCCCGGGTCCCGATAGGCGACGTCTTCTACGGCGACCGCGCCGAGCGCGGCAAGGCGCTCATCGGGGTCGGCCGACCAGCACGCGGCGTAGTTCGTCCAGAGCCGCTGTGAGTCGCTCATCGCTGTCCTTCTTCGTCGGAGCCGATCGACGCCATCGCGCCATCGGTGATGGTGTGCAGTTTCGTGACGGGGGTGCCGGCTCGGACCAGCACCAGCAGGCCCTGATAGAGCGCCAGCAGCCGGGCTGCCGACACCTCGACGTCCAGATCCGCCGACAGCAGGCCCAGCGCGCAGGCGCGCGTCAGCGCGTCGGCGAAGCCGGACTCGATCGTCTCCAGCCCCTGGTGCACTCCTGCGGCGGCCTGCGGAACGGCGAAGGACTCCACCGCGGTGTTGGTGAGCAGACATCCGGGATCGGGATCGAGGCCGGTCTCGAAGGTCGAGGTGAAGAACGACCGGATGCCCGCCACGGGATCCGGCCGCTCCAGGAGATGAGCCCGGACGCGACCCTGCACCACCTGGTCGTTGTAGGCGTCCAGTGCGGCGCAGAACAGGCCCTCCTTGCTCTGGAAGACCCGGTACAGGCTGCCCGGATGCAGCCCGGTCGCCTCCTCGATGTCCCGTACCGAGGCCCCGAGGTAGCCGCGGTGACGGAACAGTCGCATGGCGCGGGCCAGTACGTCCGCCTGATCCCAGACCTGCTTGCGCCCCACCGAAACCCCCGTAGTTGAACGATCGCTCACAAAAATAGCACGCCCGCACGGCCGGGCTTCG
The DNA here is from genome assembly GCF_001044425.1 of Streptomyces roseus. Taxonomy (GTDB): domain Bacteria; phylum Actinomycetota; class Actinomycetes; order Streptomycetales; family Streptomycetaceae; genus Streptomyces; species Streptomyces roseus. Next base: position 11,284 of record NZ_LFML01000157.1, on the reverse strand, counting down.
CGCTGGGAGCGGTTGGGCGCATGCTGGTGATGACGGGCCGGCGTGGTGAACTGGGCCGCACCCCCTGCAGGGTGGGCAGACCGCGTGAGGTGTCGTGTTCCCGTGCACGCGGGCGCCGCCGCCCTCGTCCCTCACAAGTACGCGAAGGGGCCCCGTCCTTCGGCCGTGGCCCGCGCCCTACAGTGGAGGTCCAGTTCCGCTGCGTGGGGCTGTGTCTTGGGAGGATTGCGGCATGGGGGAGACCGGGTCGCCCGGCGCGGTGGCGGAAGACCTTGAGGCTTACCGGGGGCAGCTGACCGGTTACTGCTACCGGATGTTGGGGTCGTACTCGGAAGCCGAGGACGCCGTACAGGAGACCCTGATCCGGGCGTGGCGGAGCATCGACGGGTTCGAGGGCCGCTCCGCGCTGCGGTCCTGGGTGTACCGCATCGCCACCAACGTGTGTCTGGACGCCCTCGCCTCGGGCAAGCGGCGCGCCCTGCCCATGGACTTGTCCGGTCCGAGCGAGGGCGCCACCTTGCCGGCGCCTGTGCAGGAGGGTGTCTCGTGGGTGGAGCCATGTCCTGCCAGTGATCCGGCGGGCGCCGCGGAGGTGGGCGAGTCGGTCCGGCTGGCGTTCATCGCGGCGTTGCAGCACCTGCCGCCCAGACAGCGGGCGACGCTGATCTTGCGGGACGTGCTGGGCTTTACGGCACGCGAGGTCGCCGACCTGCACGGCTCCTCCGTCGCCTCGGCCAACAGCGCCCTTCAGCGGGCCCGCGCCACGCTCGCCGACCGTAGGGCGCCGGCGGACGGGCCGCCGGTCCGGGCCGCTGCTGACGGCGTCCGCCGGGTGCTGGCCGAGCGGTACGCCACGGCCTTCTCCCGCTACGACATGGAGGAGCTGAGCATGCTCCTCCATGTCGACGCCACGCTGTGCCTGCCTCCGTACGCGAAGTGGATGCGCGGCGTCTCCGACATTCAAGCCTGGCTCACCGGACCGGCCATCGGCTGCCGCGGCTCACTACTGATCCCCACCGCCGCGAACGCCTCCCCCGCCTTCGGCCAGTACCGGCCCGCCCCCGACGGATCTGGCTACCTGCCCTGGGCACTGCACGTCGTGGAGTTCACCGGCGACCGGATCAGCGGCATCACGGCGTTTCGCGACACCCGGCGCTTCTTCCCGCTCTTCGGCCTGCCGGAACGCCTGGGCGAGGACGCCCACCTCGGCGCTCATTCCTGAGTGATCGGCGCGGGGGTCCCCTGATCCGTCACAGCGGAAAGCAGACGGGTACTCAAGGCGGTCAGCCAGAGCAGGCCCAGTCCCGCACCGACGGTGAAAGCGAGGACGGACGCAGCCGAAGCGGCGAAGCCCGCGAGGACCGCCACCGGGGCGAGACGTGAAGCCACCGCCCACCCACGGCGCCCCCGGTGGGCAAGAGGGGCTGCCAGCACGACGAACGCGGCGCACAGAGCCAGATAGCCGACCATTCCGGCTGCCATGTGGACGGCACCGTGACCGCTCGTCACGCTCGCCTCGGGAGCCCCGGCCGGAAAGCCCGCTCCGGGATCGGCCGGGAAAGCAGCCGCAGCCCAGAACGAGAGACCGAAGACACCGACCAAGAGCGGACCCCAAGTACCGCCCGGCCCCCCGTACAGCATTCGGCGCAGACCGACCGCACCCATGACCAGAAGACCTCCGGCAAGCACGAAGTTCACCGTCTGGACCCAGCCCGCCTCCCCGAGCGCCAACTGGCTGAGCGCGTTCCTGGAGAAATCGAAGCCCGCGCGACTGATGCCAAGCACCACACCGACCGTGAGGAACACCGGGCCGGCCGCGATACCCCCGGCCGGCAACCACCGCTCGCGCCCCTCGCGGCGAGAAGGAGAAGCTGCGGGAGCCACATCGGAAGCAGGGAGCGTGGAGGTCATGAACCGGCCTTCCTCGAAGGGATGTTGTCGCTCTCTCCGACCGACCGACGCTGGCGAAGTCATCGCTGCGAACCGTGTGTGCTGGATCACCATCACACCCGTCAGGCCTCAAACGTCGACGCCGGGCGCACCTGCTTCGTGCGGCGTCCTTCCGAGGGGGCGCACAACGGCCATACGTCGCGGCTGCGGCTGCGGGACTGATGCGAACGGCCATCGGAGAGCGCGGCCAGGCGCCTACGATCTTTGCGCACGCTGGCGGCTCTGCGGTACGGCGCGAGTATGCCCTCACTGTCCTGCATTCTGGCGACCAAGGAGGTGAGGGCGGGCCGGTGACCGAGACCTCCGCCCGCCCGGTCTGCGCGGACGACGGCTGAGAGACCCACGGCCGCGCAGACGTGCCCACCGGGCCGTCGTGTCGGTGCTCGGGCGCGAGCCTCGCCGGGTCCTCGACTTGGGCGGTGGCAACGGCGAACTCCTGGCGCCGTTCCCGGAGCGGGGCGCCGACTGCGCGCGCGTGGACTACAACGACCGTCCGCTGCCCGGCGTGCGCAAGCTCGCCGACACCCTGCGTGACCTGCCCGACGTCGAGCCGTTCGACGCGTCGTGTGCGGCCACGTACGGAGCACCTCGCCGACCCGCTCGCCGCCCTCCAGTAGCTGCGTCCTCTGCTGTCGGCAGACGGCGCCCTCTACAGCGAGGTCCCGGCCGAGATCTGGAAGGGCCTCCCCATCGGGCCCGATCCCGTCACCCACATCAACTTCTTCACGCCGTTCGCGCTCGCCCGTCTCCACGCCCGGGCAGGCCTGCGTGTCATCACCGCACGCCAGTTCCACGGCAACTACGCCGCCTACCGCATGCAAGTCGCCGCGCTCGTCTCCCGACGCGACGAAGCGAAGCCACCACCTATGGCGCCGGGTGCCGATGCGGGCGAAGCACGGCGGCTTCTGCGCCCGTCGATGCTCGACCGGCTGGTCCACGCCTGGCGTGAGCGACGCCTGCCCAGTACCTGACGGGTGTCACGTCGGCGGGCTGCGGCACCGCCGGGAGCGGGCGAAGGGCGTCGTCGTCCGGGGGCGGCCGTCCACGGACAACAGGCCACAGCCGTCCAGGTCCCTCCCGGCCGAATGCGCGTACCGGGGCCGGTTCTCGCCCTGGCCGGTGTGCTGCTCCAGCGGGGCGAGCCGTACCTGCGCGATGTGTGGCGGGGCTACGGCGCGGGCGGGGTCGCCGGGGTGACTGCCTGGGGGAAGGTGAACAGCTGCTCGGGGTCGTAGGTGGCTTTGACGTGCTGCATCCGCGGGTTGTTCTCGCCGTGGTAGGCCGCGGGCCAGTCGGTGAGTTCGGGGTCCATGCCGTTGGTGTAGCCGCCGGTGCCGAGGTGCGGCTGCATGGTGGCGTGGACCCGGCGTAGCCATGCGAGGCGGCGTTCGATGTGGGTGGGGTCGGTGAGCTGGTGCCAGTAGGAGTGGTACTGGACGACGCCGACGTCCGACCGGTGGGGGAAGGCGGTGGCGTGCGGGGGGGCGGTCGTTGACCGCGCCGCCGAGCGCGTCGATGAGCAGTCGGCCGGCGCCCGTGATGCCTCGGTAGTGGTGCAGCTGGTCCAGGGCTGCCGCCCGGGGCCCTGGCCCTGTGGCGCGGTCCCGCCGGCGCGCTGCCGCGCCGCTGCCCGTGGAGCGGAAACGGCGTTGCGCGCCGTGAGGGCGGCGTGGATGCTGGCTGTTCGGAGGCGGTGAACATGAGCAGCGTCGTAGTGGAACTGTCGGCTCGTGATCTGGTGGTCGCTGACCTCGCGTCGATCGCGTGGTCCGGCTCCCCACTCCACGTGGCCAACGTGGCACGGCAGTTGGAGCGTGCTCGTCTCGGAGAGGTCGACTATCTCGCGGTCTGCCCGCCATCGGACGTTCCCGTGGCGAAGGGCGCGGTGGATTACAGGGTCAAGGAGGGCACGGGCACTCTGTGGCAGCTGTCAGTCCACCCGGCCTTGCAGTCGTGCGGGATCGGCACGTTCCTCGTGAAAGCCGCCGAGCATCGCATCAGGAACCGCGGTCTGAAGCGAGCCGAGCTCGCCGTGGAGGAATGCAACCCGCGGGCTCGAAGCCTGTACGAACGGCTGGGCTACGTCGCCTTCGACCGCCGGCCGGACTCCTGGGACGAGCAGGCCCCCGATGGATCCTTGCGCCGCTACGAAACGATGTGCACCTTGATGGGCAGGAGCCTCTGAGACCATCCGAGTGGTGACAGGAGGCGGGACGGCACACGTTGCTCCAGGGCGCAGAGAGCCTCCAGCCCCCTCACGCGAGCTCAGTCGGCGGCGGTGTCGTCGCGGACCTCGAACAAGGCCAAGGCGCCCGTCATCTCCAGCAACCGCCGAAGCTGGGACGGCAACGGCCCCGCCAGCGCCATCGGACGGGAGTTGTGCAGACGGAGCAGCACGTTCAGGAACGCCGAGTCCGCGAACGCGACGCCCGCAACGTCCAGGACCACGAGCTTCGCCTCCGCTGCTTCAGTCCGGCAGGCCTGCTCCAGGCGCCCGGCCGTGTCCAGGTCGAACTCGCCCGTACACACGACCACCGCCTCGCCGTCCGCACCGGACCTCACCGTCACCTTCGGCGACTCCATCGACCGCCTCCCGCCCCTCGGCCTCTGTCAGGCATATGCCTGACGCCCCCGACCGTACGGCCTTCGCGCACGAAGCGACACCACGCAAAACCGGCTGTCCCGCCCCACCCCGCCGCCCAAGGCGGCGCGAAGACCGCACGCGGCCCGGGTTTGTTCGGGGCAGACCGGGACACACGTGTCAACGACGGTGACGCGTTCAGGGGCGGACGCCCACCCAGGCGGTGAGCGGCGGCGGCATCCCTTTCCCCCGGGATGCCGCCATCTCGCTCTCCTCCTTGCCGCGGCCACCCAGGCAGCTCCGCCATCCGGCCTACCCCTGGTGGCCGCGCGACCCGATGAAGCAGCGCATCGGTCAGGCTGCCGCGACCCGCAGGCGGCCGCATTCTGGAGGGGGCGTCGTGGGATGCCGCGTGGCGCCCCGACGGGCTTTTGGAGGATTGCGGATGTTGATCACCCATACTCTCGGCCGCGGAACGCTCAGGGTGAAGATCCACCATGACCTGGACATCACCAACCGGGCGGCGGCCGCCTTGCAGATCGAAGCGCTCGTCGCAGCCCACCGCCCGGACCGGGTCGTCCTCGAACTGCCCACCGGCGGGCCGAGTCCCGCCACGCTCAGCGCCATGGCTCGGGCGCAGCGGATGTGCCGCAGTATGGACGTCGCGTTCGCCGTCACCGGCGCGGACGTCCACCTGCGGGAGGGCCGGGACCGGGCTCCCGCGCGGCTGGATGCGGGGGCTCGCCGTCGGCACTGACTCCGCCGCCGTGCGGGATGCGGGCCGGCCAGGACACCAGCACCATGACCTTGTCGTCACCGACCACATCGAGGGCCGCTCCGGTACGACCGAGCAGCAGCTCAAAAGCGCCCTCGGCCGCTGACTCCCGAGCGGTCCACCGCGCAATGCCCTCGGACCGGCGGTGGGCGGTGGGCGGTGGCCGATCGGCGGTGGGCGGTGGCCGATCGGCTCATCTCTGTCGCTCTTCCGGGGTATCCCACCGCTCGCGGCCGTCTGACATCGACGCGGGCGGGTACACGGCCGCGGGGCGGTACCGGCCGCGCCGATGACCGACGTGAACGAATGAGGGAGTCCTGTGGACGGGATCGTGCTGCTGAAGGAAGACCACAAGACGGTCGAGAAGCTCTTCAAGCGCTTCGAGAAGGCCGATGAGGACGCCCATGCGGAAAAGCGTGAGATCGCCGACGCGGTGATCGAGGAACTCACCACGCACACCTGGATCGAGGAGAAGATCTTCTATCCCGCTGCTCGCGAGGCCGCACCGGACACCAAGGACCACGTCCTGGAGAGCGTCGAGGAGCACCACGTCGTGCTGTGGATGCTCTCCGAACTCAAGGACCTCGACCCGGGCGACGAGCGGTTCGACGCCAAGATGACCGTCCTCATGGAGAACGTGCGCCACCACGTCGAAGAGGAAGAGAAGGAGTGGTTCCCCGACGTGCGCAAGGCCATGGGCCGCAACCGCCTCACCGAGCTCGGCGAGGAGATGGAAGCGGCGAAGAAGACGGCTCCGAAGGATCCCCTCGCCGTCCCCAGCGCCGACCAGTAGTCCCCGCCGCCGGCCCAGGCTCCCCCGCTCGCGCGCCACGCCCTTCCCGGCCCGATTCCCACTCCGGGGAGGGCCGTACGGTCACCGGTACCCGGGCACGGGCGCCGGCCTGGGCCGAATGGCCGAGCCCTCGCGTACACGCGCGGGCAGACCCCTCACGTACACGCGCCGGCTGACCCCCACGTACGCGCGTGCCACTGGCGCCCTCCCGGCAGGCCCATCGTCCGTTCCAGCAGAAGGACCTCTCCATGGCCGTCCGACACCAGCTGATCCACCGTTCCCCGCAGGCGGTGTGGGCCGTGCTCGCCGAGCCGAGCCTGTACGGGGAGTGGGTGGTGGGGCCGTCCGAGTCGACGCCGCTCGATCAGACGTGGCCGGAGGTCGGTTCCCGGCTGCGCTACACGGTGCGGCTCGGCCCCTGGTCGGCCGAAGGGGTGACGACCGTCCGGCACCGGGAACCCGGCAGGGAGCTGGAGCTGGAGGCGTCGTTCAAGTCCCTGGGTACCGCGCGGATCTTCCTCCAGCTCCGGCAGTGGGGCGAGGAGACCCTGGTCGTGTGCGACGAACACCCGCTGCGCGGCCTCGGCGGCACCCTCCACAATCCGGCCGTCGAAGCGTTCCTCCAGCTCCGGCACCGGGGAATGCTCGGCCGTCTGGCCAAGGTCGTGGAGCAGGGGCGCGCGGGAGCCCGCAGTGCCTGACGCGGTGGTGATCGGCGCGGGCCCCAACGGGCTGGTCGCCGCGAACGTCCTGGCGGACGCCGGGTGGAGCGTGCAGGTGCTGGAGGCGCAGCCGGAGCCCGGCGGCGCGGTGCGCAGTGACCGCGGTGTCCACCCCGATTACGTTTCGGACCTCTTCAGCTCCTTCTACCCCTTGGCCGCGGCCTCCCCCGTCCTCGCCCGTCTCGACCTCGCCGCGGAGGGTTTGCGCTGGAGTCACGCCCCGTCCGTACTGGCCCACCCGCTGAGGGACGGGAGGTGCGCGGTGCTGGAGCGGCGCGTGGAGGGGACCTCGGCCGGCCTGGCCGGGTTCGCGGCCGGCGACGGGGACGCCTGGCGGGACATGTACCGGGTGTGGAGCCGTATCGGTCCCGACCTGATCCAGGCCCTGTTCACCCCGTTCCCGCCGGTACGGCCGGGGCTGCGGCTCGCGGCCAAACTGCGGGCTGCCGGCGGGCTGCGTCTGGCCCGCAAGCTGGCCCTGCCGGTCCGCCGGCTCGGTGAGGAGGAGTTCGCCGGAGAGGGCGGCCGGCTCCTGCTGGCCGGCAACGCCCTGCACGCCGACCTGGCCCCCGAGGCCGCCGGCAGCGGCGGCTTCGGCTGGCTGATGTCGATGCTCGGGCAGAGCCACGGCTTTCCGGTGCCCGTCGGCGGGTCCGGGGCGCTGACCGCGGCGCTGGTGAGCCGCCTCGAACGCCGCGGGGGCGTCCTGCGCTGCGGGCAGCGCGTCACCTCCGTCGTGGTGCGCGGTGGTACGGCGGTCGGGGTCAGGACCGAGGGCGGCGAGAGCGTCGTCGCGCGGCGGGCCGTCCTGGCCGACACGTCGGCACCGGCCCTGTACCGGGACCTCGTGGGCGAGGAGCATCTTCCGTCGCGCCTCCTGCGGGACCTGGAACGTTTCCACTGGGACTTCGCGACCTTCAAGGTCGACTGGGCTCTGACCGGTCCGGTGCCGTGGACGGCGCCGGAGGCTGCGAGAGCGGGGACCGTCCACGTGGCGGACGGCGTCGACGGCCTGACCCGCTTCGCCTCCCAGCTCGCCATGGGGCAGGTTCCCGACCGGCCCTTCACCCTGTTCGGCCAGATGACCACGGCAGATGCCAGCCGCTCCCCCGCCGGCACGGAATCGGCGTGGGCCTACACCCACCTCCCGCAGCACATCACCTCGGACGCCGGCCCCGACCGCATCACCGGCCGCTGGGACGCCCGCGAGCAGGAGGCCATGGCCGACCGCGTCGAAGCCCAGGTGGAACGGTTCGCACCCGGCTTCCGCACGCTGATCGCCGCGCGCCGCATCCTGGCTCCCACCACCCTCCAGGCCATGAACGAGAACCTGCACAACGGCGCCATCAACAACGGCACCACCGCCCTGCACCAACAGGCGATCTTCCGCCCCACCCCCGGCACCGGAAGGCCCGAAACACCCGTGAAGAACCTCTACGTCGCCTCCGCGGCCGCTCACCCCGGCGGCGGTGTCCACGGCGCGCCGGGCGCGAACGCGGCCCGAGCCGCCCTGCGGTCTCACGGGCTCCGCCCCCTGCTCCACCGCGCCCAACGCATCTAGGCCGTGCCTTCGGACAAGCCGTGCCTTCGAACCGGGCCGAGCTGAGCGCGCACATGTGACCCTGGACGTGCGACCGTGGGCGTGCGCGATCGGGGCGGAGCTGTTCTGCTGGAACGCAGGGGCGCCGAGTCGTGTCTGAGAGAGGGTCGGATGAGTACGTATCGAGTCGCGCAGGTCACCTCCCCCGACGGACGGTTCGAGATCGTCGAGCGCGAGGTGCCGCAGCCGGGGCCCGGCCACGTGCGCATCGCCGTCGACGCCTGCGGGATCTGCCACAGCGATGCCGTCTTCGTGGGCGCCAAGGTGCCGGGCGTACGGTTCCCGCTGGTGCCCGGCCATGAGGTCGCCGGCCGGATCGACGCGTTGGGCGAAGGGGCACAGGACCGCGGCTGGCAGATCGGTGACAGGGTCGCCGTCGGCTGGTTCGGCGGGAGCTGCGGCCACTGCACTGCCTGCAGGCAGGGTGACTTCATCGTCTGCGAGAACCTCAAGGTCCCGGGCTGGGCATACGACGGGGGGTTCGCGGAGGCGGTGATCGCACCGTCCGACGCCCTCGCCCGGATCCCCGACGCGCTGGCCGCCGCCGATGCGGCGCCCATGGCCTGCGCGGGAGTGACCACGTACAACGGGCTGCGGCGCAGTTCCGCGCGGCCGGGCGACCTGGTCGCCGTACTCGGCATCGGCGGCCTCGGCCATCTGGCCGTGCAGTATGCGGTGGCGATGGGCTTCGAGACCGTGGCCATCGCCCGCGGGGCCGACAAGGCGGACTTCGCCGAACAGCTCGGCGCACACCACTACGTCGACAGCACGGCGGGTACGGGCGTCGCGGACGCACTGCGGTCCCTCGGCGGCGCCAAGGTCGTGCTGGCGACCGCCGCCAACTCCGCCGCCATCGCCGCGACCGTGGACGGCCTGGCGCACCGGGGGGAGCTGGTGGTGATCGGCGCGGCCCCCGAGCCGCTGGACATCAGCCCGATGCAGCTGCTCATGAGCGGACGCGTCGTGCGCGGCCACCCGTCGGGCACCTCGCAGGACGTCGAGGACACCATGGCCTTCAGCGCGCTGCACGGAATCCGCCCGATCGTCGAGGCGGTACCGCTGAGCCAGGCCGACGAGGCGTACCAGAAGATGCTCTCGGGTGCCGCGCGCTTCCGGATGGTCCTCACCGTCTGATCCGGGTACGCCGCTCCGGGGGACGCGGGAAGCCCACGCCCACGCCGACCCGGGGCGTGGAGCCCTCATCCGCCGTGCCGGCGGCGGGGCGCGGCCCGCGCCCCGCCGCCGGGATGGGCGCGGGCCGGTACGTCCTGCGCCGTCACCCTCCCAACGGACCTGTCGGCGGGCCGGATCAGGTTCCGGATGCACACACCAGCGTCACCGGCAAGACCGCTGACGACACGCCAGTCTCCGCTCCCTGTCGGGGCACCAGGAGTTGGACCTTCACCGTCGGCCGCGGTTCTGTCGGGTTCGAGCGGGCGGGGGCGGTGACGACGAATTCCGCCGTCTTGGTGCTCGGCTCGGTGAACTTCATCGTGCGCTCGGACCGCTTACCGGTGTCCGGGCTCACCCACGCGATCTTTATGTCACCGGTTCCCGTGCCCGTGAGCGTGCCCACGAACGTCACGGGAGTCGGCTGGTTGCACGGGACCGTGGGGGTGTCGGGTTTGGTCGCGGCCACATCGGCATCGGTGATGTTGACGCTCACCGGGGCGGGTGCGTCCTTGCAGGAGATGCTGCCGTGACCACCGCTGAGTAGTTTGATGTTGTAGGTCCCATCGCGCAGGTTCCTCGCGCTGAATTTGCCCTGCCCATCGACGGTCGTGTTTGTCGACCTGCCGCCGATTCGGATGATCGTGATCTTTTGGTTCGGTCGGAAGCCGGTGAGCGCCATGTTGACATTGGACGAGGTACCGCCGACGGGACTGAGTTGGCATGCCGGGGCGGTAGGGGTCTGCACGGCCGAGGGGGTCGCCTGGGCGGCCAGGGTTGGAGGCAGGGCTACCGCCGAAGCCAGGAGTGGGACGAGCAGTGCACAACGACGTTGCCGATTCATGTGCTTCCCTCCATGGCAGCGATGCTGCCGGCGTACGAAATCAGGGATCGGGGATTGGGGTCGCCATGGCGGGGTGACTGGAGGCATCTGGTGTTGCGGCGAGTGGGGCGCAGCCGGTCGGTAGGTCTGTCCAGGATCGGCGCTCAACGCCGGCGGCCGCGAAGGCGGACTGTCCGGCGGGCCGTCATGCCGGCCTGCGGTGGCCCCGCGCCATGGGGACCCACTCCCAGAATACGTGCCAGTGCCTGCGGCGGCCCGTCAGGAGCACCCGATGGCCATGAGGAGTGTGGCGTGCCGGGACGCCGATGCCTGGCTCCGGCAGGCGTCCGTGGCTGAGGGCTCCGGCGCCGTGAGGAACGGTTCGGGGCCCGCTGTGCGGGACGGCCGCGGCAGGTGTCGCCGACCCTCAGGTCTCGGTATGCCCATCTCGGCCGCCGCGTGCGCGACCGACGGAGGGGTACCTGTCGCGGGACCGCTGCCCGCGAAGATGGCAGCCGCGTAGGGCTGTTCGGTTCGTTCCGGCCGTCGCGGAGCCAGGCGAGGCCGCCGGGGAAGAACAGGCCCCCGAGGAGCAGGAGTCCGGCCACTCCAGCCTGACGGCCGCGGAGTTGATGCAGCCGACCAGGCGGGCGGAGGCAGTGGCGATCACGGCCTGCACGGCCACCACAAAGGGTCTGTGAGAGTGCCGCACGGGACCGTCATCGCCTCCGCCGTGGGCGGTCGGCCGTGGTCGGGGGGCGGTCCTTGCTCGCGTGGTGCGGGACTAGACGAGTAAGTCCGAAGTCCTTGGGCGCATGAAGCGAGGGTCTCGTTGGTTTGTGTGTGACGACAAACCTGGAGACCCTCGCG
>NZ_LFML01000156.1:45404-65993 GCF_001044425.1 Streptomyces roseus | reverse complement strand
CCGGCGCCCGCGCCCGGGCCCACAGCAGTACGTTCAGCGCGTCGTCCGGCGCCGCCGGCCAGGGGTGTTCGGGGGCCAGGCGGTAGTCGGCGGAGACCACCACCGCGCCCGACCCGGCGGCCAGCGACCGGCACGTCGCGTCGTGCGTGGCGACCCCGCACATCACCCACCCGCCGCCGTGGAGGAACACCGCGAGCGGCCGGCCCGTCGAGCCCGGCGCCGGGTCGTAGACCCGGACCGGGACCCCGCAGGCCTCGGCGTCCCGTACCGACGCCACCTCCGGTCCCGCCGACCGGCCGCCGGCCGCGGCCGCCCGAAGGGCCGCCACGTTCCCCGGACCCGGGAACGCCGCCGTCATCGCGTCGCACAGTTCCCGGGCCGCGGGGGACAGCCGGTCGCCCCCGGCGCCACGGCCCGCGAGGTCCTCGCTCATCGCGCGGTCATCCCCCCGTCCACCGCGAACTCCGCCCCCGTCACGTACGAGGAGGCGTCCGAGCAGAGGAACAGCACCAGCTCCCCGACCTCCTGTGGCCGCCCCATCCGCCCCAGCGGGACGTGCGACCAGTCCCGTCCGGCGACCTCGGCCACCATCGGCGTGTCGATCGCCCCCGGATGCACCGAGTTGACCCGGATCCGGTCCCCCGCCAGGTCCAGCGCCGCCGAGCGGGTCAGTCCCCGCAGCCCGAACTTGGTGGACCCGTACGCCGCGTGGCCGGGGATGCCGACCAGTCCGGCCGTGGAGGAGACGTTCACGATCGACCCGCCCCCGGCCGCCCGCAGCACCGGCGCCACCGCCTGGATGCCGAGGAAGGGCCCCAGCAGGTTCACCCGCAGCAGCTCCTCGAACTCCTCGCGCCGCTGCCGCTCGACGTGCGCCGTGCGCCACAGCGCCGCGTTGTTGACCAGCGCGGAGATCGTGCCGAAGGCCCGTACCGCCTCCCGTCCCCCCCGGGCCCAGCCCGCCTCTTCGGCCACGTCGTGCCGGACGTACAGGCCCTGCTCCCCCAGCGAGGAGGCGACGGCGCGGCCCTCCTCCTCCCGTACGTCCGTGACGACCACCCGCGCGCCGGCCTCCGCGCACAGGCGGGCGCCGGCCGCGCCCTGCCCGCGCCCGGAGCCCGTGATGACGACGACCTTGCCGTCCAGCGAGACCATCCGCCACTCCTCCCGCCCCACCGCCCGCGATACGCCTAATAGGCATACCCCTATCAGTCATATGGAAAGGAAGGAAGGGAAGGGCGGGAGGGGCGGGAAGGCTCGAAAACCGGGCCGTAGACTGCACTGCGTGGCAGACGACACGGACAGGCGCCCGCTCCCGGCGACCGGCTGGGCCGTACTCGGGCTGCTCTCCTTCGGGGAGGAACTCTCCGGCTACGACCTGAAGAAGTGGTCGGACCGCTCGCTGCGCTTCTTCTACTGGAGCCCCTCCTTCAGCCAGATCTACAGCGAACTCAGGCGCCTGGAGAAGGCCGGTTACGCCTCGTCGAGACAGGTGGCACAGGAGGCCGGCAGCCGCGGCAAGCGGCTGTACCGGATCACCGAGGAGGGCATGGCGGCCGGCCGCGCATGGGCCCGCGAGACCCCGGCCGATCCGCCCGTCCTCAAGCACGGGCCGATGCTGAGGCTGTGGCTGGGCCATCTGCTGGAGCCCGGCCGGTTGCGCGAACTCCTGCTGAAGCAGCAGGAGTTCGCGGATGGGATGCGGTCGGCCGCGGTGGCCGATGCCCGGGCCGCCCTCGACGAGCCGGCATGGGCCTACCCGGCCCTCACCCTCAGGTGGGCGGAGCGCTACTACGCATCCGAGAGCGCCCTCGCGGCCGCGATGCTCGACGATCTCGCGAGCCTGGAGGAACCCGGGCCCGCAGGACGGTAGCTGACGTACCCTCGGGCCATGACGGGCAGCGCGATCGACCTCCGCACGATGGAAGCGACCGCTCCGGCGCTCGTGAGCCTCTACAAGAGCGCCGGGATCTCGCTGCGCAAACACGGCCTGGAGGGCGTGCGCGCCGCGGTGTACCTGGTCCTGGACTACTCGGGGTCGATGCGCCCGTACTACCGCGACGGCACCGTGCAGGCCTTCGCCGACCGGGTACTGGGCCTGTCGGCCCACCTCGACGACGACGGCCGCGTGCCGGCGGTGTTCTTCTCGACCGGGGTCGACGCGGTGGAGGAGATACCGCTCGCCGGTCACCAGGGGCGGATCGCCGAGATCGCCTCCCGTCTGGGCCACATGGGCAAGACCGCGTACGACGCGGCCATGGAGGCCGTGATCGACCACTATCTGGACTCGGGGGCGGCGGATCCGGCGCTGGTCGTCTTCCAGACGGACGGCGGTCCGATGGACAAGACGGCGGCGGAACGGTACCTGTGCAAGGCGGCCCGGCTCCCGCTGTTCTGGCAGTTCGTCGGCTTCGGCCGGACGCACAGCAGCCAGTTCGACTTCCTGCGGCGCCTTGACGAACTGCCCGTGCCCAAACGGCGGGTGGTGGACAACGCGGGGTACTTCCACGCGGGCCCGGATCCGCGCGAGGTACCGGACCCGGTGCTGTTCGACCGGCTGGTCATGGAGTTCCCGTCCTGGCTGGCGTCGGCCCGCGCGGCCGGCATCGTGCGCGCCTGAGCGGCCTGTGCGGGTGCCAGGCGCTTTGATGGGCGTATGACGACCACGAACAACTGGGCATCGTTCGAGAATCGGGAACCGGCATTCGCGGAGGTCGTCCGGGCCCGCTTCGCGCTGTACCCGCACCACGTCCTCGGCACGCTGCGCAAGGACGGCTCCCCACGGCTGACCGGGCTGAACGTCGACATCCGCGGCGGCGAGCTGTGGCTCGGGATGATGCCGGGCTCGATGAAGGCCAAGGACCTCCAGCGCGACCCGCGCTTCGCCCTGCACACCAACCCCGGGGCGGGTGAGGAGATGCCGGACGGGGACGTACGGATCTCCGGGCGCGCGATCGAACTGCTGGACCCGCCCGAGCTGCACCGGTACGCGGAGGAGACCGAGACCCCGCACCCCTTCCACCTCTTCCACGCGGACCTGACGGAGGTGGTCCACACCGGCATCGACGGCGACGACCTGGTGGTCCGCACCTGGACCCCGGCCGGCGGCCTGCACACCCTGCGCCGGGGCAGCGACGACGAGCCCCCGCGCGAGGACCCGGCGGGAACCGGGAGCTGACGTACGGCGCCGGCCGGCCGGGCGGCGCCGTGGCCGCGCGGGATGAGTTCGTCTAGAAGAACGCGCCGGGGAGTGCGTCCAGGAGGGCCGGGTCCACGTCGACCCAGCTGCGGTCGATGGTGATCGTGACCCCGGCGTACGTGGCCTCGTGGTCGCCGCGGTACTGGTGGGCGCGGCGACGGCCGGACCAGCGGTGCGTACCGGCGGGCAGGCCCGCGTCGGTGTCGGCGACCGAGGCCTTGCCGTTCCAGGAGGCCACCCACAGCACGTCGGGCATGGCCTCGGGGGCCTGGTCGTGGTGTTCGTTCAGGGCCTTGGCCCCGGAGCCGGCGGCCACGTAGGCGCCGGCGCGGTAGCCGAGCTCGTGCAGGCGGACCGTCCAGGCGGTGAGGTAGGCGACGACCGGCGGGTCCCAGGTGGTGCGGTCGGTGTAGTTCTCCAGGTCGTCGTAGAGCACCGTGCCTTCGGCCAGGCCCAGGGAGCGGGCCGCCCGGACGGCGCCCTCGGCGGCCTCGGAGCCCTCGCGGTTCGCCCGGGAGGGATCGACCGGAAGGCCGGTGGCGGGGCTGTTCCAGGGCTGCGGGCCGACCCAGAGCGGCATCAGGTGCCAGCCCGCCCCGGCCTGCCGCCGGACCCAGTCGGCGGTGAGCCGGGGCTGGGCGCAGGCCCGGGCGCGGCCGCCGATGTAGATGCCGACGGCGCCGAACGGTGACGCGCCGCGCCAGCCGTCCATGGCGCGCTGGGCGGGGGCGGTGCAGGCGTCGAAGCCGGCGCCGGTGAAGGGCGGCTGGGCCCGGACGGGCTTCGGGCCGGCGACGGCGGAGACGGGTTCGGCGGGGACGGCGCCGGCGGCGGCGGAGGCCGTGCCGGCGGGGACGGCGGCGGCGGAGGCCGTGCCGGCGGGGGCGGGCGTGCCGACGGCCCGCGCAAGCACGTCTCGTACGGTGTCGGACGCGCCCCCGTACGAGATCGTCGCCATCACCCCCGCCCCGGGCAGGGCGTACCGCACCTCGCCGCTGTCCCCCCGCGCCTCGGGGAGCCCGCCCGTTCCGTCCGCCCTCAGCGTCGGGATGTCGGCCCGCGCCGGTGCTCCGTCGAGCGGCTCCAGGTGCAGGGTGTCGGCCCGCCTCCGCACGGCCCGCCCGCTGCATTCGCCCTGGGTACCGGCGTGGCCGAGGTACAGGGTCGGCAGGTCCAGCCGCAGGCAGGCGCCGGGGTCCCGCTCCAGGTCGACGACCCGCCATTCCGCGGGGACGGCGACCCGCATCCCCCGGTAGTCGACGGTCCGCCCGCCGAAGGCGTCGTCGCCATCGGCGGCGCAGGGCTGGGCGGGAATCAGCAGGGCGGCGCCGAGCAGGCCGCTCAGCAGGGTTCGGAGGGGGACCATGATCCAGATGGGTACCAGACTCCGGCCCCGTGAACGGTGCGCGCACCCGGCCCGGCTGCCCCGTCCGGCCCAACCCGCCCCGCCGGCCCCGCCCCCGCCCGTCACCTGCACGAGTGAAGCGCCCCCGGGCCTCAGCACCCCGACCCGCAGGTGCGCGTGGGTGCGCGGTCGCGGTGACCGCCAAGAAGACATGCGCGAAGTCCGTTGTCAACAGCAGCGGTTAGCGTGGCCGACACCGGCAGGTAGCCGACACACCACGCGGGATCACATGCATCAGGCGAACGGTCGCGGCAGGGCCCCACATCGACGACCATCCGGACCGTGACCCGGCCCCCTTCACGGTCGACTGCCCGGAGACCGAACCGGCCCGGGTCACCGTCCCCCTCGGCACGGGCCTGCGGGGCGGCTTCGGAGCCTGGGTGACCGCCTCGGCCCCGTCCATCCACTGGGGCGCTACGGCCACCCAGCCCGAGTAGGCGAAGCCCGGGAGGCCGCATGCGGCCCAGCGGTGCGAGCACGGCGTCCCGTGACCGTACGGGAGCCCCGGTAACGGACCGCCCGAACGCCACAGCGCCCGTCATCCCTGGTCGGGGACATGACGGGCGCTGTGTCAGAGTTCCGCACACCTTTGTGCGGACCGTATGAGGGGTCCTCCCCGGGGGGAGGGGTACTGCACCCCGGCCACATGCCGCCGGTCGGAGGCCGGCGCAGCCGGGCGAAGCCCGGGAGGCCGCCTGCGGCCGTGCGGTGCGAGCACGGCGTCCAGAAGGAGCCATGACGGGCGCTGTGTCAGAGTTCCGCACACCTTTGTGCGGACCGTATGAGGGGTCCTCCCCCCCGAGAGGGGAGGGGTACTTCGGGCCTCCCCAGGGGGAAGGGGTACCTCGGGCCTCCCCAGGGGGAAGCGGACGGTCAGACCACCAGGGAGCGGTCCGTCGGCTTGACGGGGTACGGGAGGGCGCTGCTGCCCGTCAGGTAGCGGTCCACGCCCCGGGCCGCCGAGCGGCCCTCCGCGATCGCCCAGACGATCAGCGACTGGCCGCGGCCGGCGTCGCCGGCCACGAAGACGCCGTCGACGTTGGTCGCGTACGACGCGTCGCGCGCCACGTTGCCGCGCTCGTCCAGCTCCAGGCCGAACTGGGACACCAGACCGTTGGCCTGGTCGGTGCCCGTGAAGCCCATCGCCAGGGTGACCAGCTGGGCCGGGAGGACCCGCTCGGTGCCCGGCTTCTGCTCCAGCCTGCCGTCCTTGAACTCCACCTCGACCAGGTGCAGCGCCTGGACGTTGCCGTCCTCGTCGCCCTCGAAGTGGGTGGTGGAGACGGAGTAGATCCGCTCGCCGCCCTCCTCGTGCGCCGAGGTGACCTTGTAGAGCATGGGGAAGGTCGGCCACGGCTGCCCGGCCGGTCGGTCCTCCGACGGCCGCGGCATGATCTCCAGTTGCGTCACCGAGAGCGCGCCCTGGCGGTGGGCCGTGCCCACGCAGTCCGCGCCCGTGTCACCGCCGCCGATGACGACCACGTGCTTGCCCTCCGCCGTGATCGGCGGGGCCACGAAGTCGCCCTCCTGGACCTTGTTCGCGAGGGGGAGGTACTCCATCGCGAAGTGGATGCCGCGCAGTTCGCGCCCCGGGACCGGGAGGTCGCGGGAGACCGTCGCGCCCGCCGCGACGACGACCGCGTCGAACCGCTTGCGCAGGTCGGTCGCGGACAGGTCGCGGCCGATCTCGATGCCGGTGCGGAACTTGGTGCCCTCGGCGCGCATCTGCTCTATGCGCCGGTTGATGTGCACCTTCTCCATCTTGAACTCGGGGATGCCGTAGCGCAGCAGGCCGCCGATGCGGTCCGCGCGCTCGTACACGACCACGGTGTGGCCGGCCCGGGTCAGCTGCTGGGCCGCGGCCAGACCGGCCGGGCCCGAGCCGATGACGGCCGCCGTCTTGCCGGACAGCCGCTCCGGCGGCTGCGGGGTGACGTTGCCGTTGTCCCACGCCTTGTCGATGATCGAGACTTCGACGTTCTTGATCGTGACGGCCGGCTGGTTGATGCCGAGCACGCACGCCGACTCGCACGGAGCGGGGCACAGCCGGCCCGTGAACTCCGGGAAGTTGTTCGTGGCGTGGAGCCGCTCCGACGCCGCCGACCAGTCCTCGCGGTACGCGAAGTCGTTCCACTCCGGGATCAGGTTCCCGAGCGGGCACCCGTTGTGGCAGAACGGGATGCCGCAGTCCATGCAGCGGCCGGCCTGCTTGCTGATGATCGGGAGCAGCGAGCCCGGGACGTAGACCTCGTTCCAGTCCTTCAGCCGGTCGGCGACCGGACGGGAACAGGCCGTCTCGCGCGGGGTGGTGAGGAAGCCCTTCGGGTCAGCCATGGGTCGCCGCCTCCATCATCTTCTCCGTGGTCTCGGACTCCGTGAGTCCGGCCAGCTCAGCGGCGTCCTTGGCGGCGAGCACTGCCTTGTACGTGGTCGGGATGATCTTGCTGAACCGGTCCGCGGAGACGGACCAGTCGGCCAGGAGCTTCGCGGCCACGGTCGAGCCGGTCTCCTCCTCGTGGCGGCGCACCACATCGTGCAGCCACTGCTTGTCGGTGTCCGAGAGGACCTCGACGGCCCCGGTGTTGCCGGCGTTGACGTTGGCGGGGTCCAGGTCGATGACGTACGCGACGCCGCCCGACATGCCGGCCGCGAAGTTGCGGCCCGTCTCGCCGAGGACGACGGCCGTGCCGCCGGTCATGTACTCGCAGCCGTGGTCGCCCACGCCCTCCGAGACGACCAGGGCGCCCGAGTTGCGGACGCAGAAGCGCTCGCCGGTGCGGCCGCGCAGGAACATCTCGCCGCCGGTGGCGCCGTAGCCGATGGTGTTGCCGGCGATGGTCGAGTACTCGGCGAGGTGGTCGGCGCCGCGGTCCGGGCGGACCACGACCCGGCCGCCCGACAGGCCCTTGCCGACGTAGTCGTTGGCGTCGCCCTCCAGGCGCAGCGTCACGCCGCGCGGCAGGAAGGCACCGAAGGACTGGCCCGCGCTGCCGGTGAAGGTCAGGTCGATGGTGTCGTCGGGCAGGCCCGCACCGCCGAACTTCTTCGTGACCGCGTGGCCGAGCATGGTGCCGACGGTCCGGTTGATGTTCCGTATGGCGACCTGCGCGCGGACCGGCTGGGCGGCCTCGGCGGTCTCGGCGTTCAGCGCGTCGGCCGCGAGCTTGATCAGCTCGTTGTCGAGGGCCTTCTCCAGACCGTGGTCCTGCTCGATGAGGGCGTGGCGGACCGCGCCCTCGGGCAGCGCCGGCACGTGGAAGAGGGGCTCCAGGTCGAGGCCCTGCGCCTTCCAGTGCGTGACGGCCTTGCTGGTGTCGAGCAGTTCGGCGTGGCCGACGGCCTCCTCGATCGTACGGAAGCCCAGCTCGGCCAGGATCTCGCGGACCTCCTCGGCGATGAACTCGAAGAAGTTCACGACGAACTCGGCCTTGCCGGAGAAGCGCTCGCGCAGGACCGGGTTCTGTGTGGCGATGCCGACCGGGCAGGTGTCCAGGTGGCAGACGCGCATCATGACGCAGCCGGAGACGACGAGCGGCGCGGTCGCGAAACCGAACTCCTCGGCGCCGAGCAGCGCGGCGATGACCACGTCGCGGCCGGTCTTGAGCTGGCCGTCGGTCTGGACGACGATGCGGTCGCGCAGCCCGTTGAGCAGCAGGGTCTGCTGGGTCTCGGCGAGGCCGAGCTCCCAGGGGCCGCCCGCGTGCTTGAGCGAGGTGAGCGGGGAGGCTCCCGTACCGCCGTCGTGGCCGGAGATGAGGACGACGTCCGCGTGGGCCTTGGAGACGCCCGCGGCGACGGTCCCGACGCCGACCTCCGACACCAGCTTCACGTGGATGCGTGCGGCCGGGTTGGCGTTCTTGAGGTCGTGGATCAGCTGGGCCAGGTCCTCGATGGAGTAGATGTCGTGGTGCGGCGGCGGGGAGATCAGACCGACGCCGGGCGTCGAGTGCCGCGTCTTGGCGACCCACGGGTAGACCTTGTGGCCGGGCAGCTGGCCGCCCTCGCCGGGCTTGGCGCCCTGCGCCATCTTGATCTGGATGTCGTCCGCGTTGACCAGGTACTCGCTGGTGACGCCGAAGCGGCCGGAGGCGACCTGCTTGATCGACGAGCGCCGCGCCGGGTCGTACAGGCGGTCCGGGTCCTCGCCGCCCTCACCGGTGTTGGACTTGCCGCCCAGCTGGTTCATGGCGATGGCGAGGGTCTCGTGGGCCTCGCGCGAGATGGAGCCGTACGACATGGCGCCGGTGGAGAAGCGCTTGACGATGTCGGCGACCGACTCGACCTCGTCGATGGGGATCGAGGGGCGGCCGCCGTCCTCGGCGCCCTTGAAGCCGAAGAGCCCGCGGAGCGTCATGAGGCGTTCGGACTGCTCGTTCACCCGGTCCGTGTACTTCTTGAAGATGTCGTACCGGCGGTTGCGGGTGGCGTGCTGGAGGCGGAAGACCGTCTCCGGGTCGAACAGGTGCGGCTCGCCCTCGCGGCGCCACTGGTACTCGCCGCCGATCTCCAGCGCGCGGTGCGTGGCCGCGATGCCGGAGGCCGGGTACGCCTTGGCGTGGCGGGCGGCCACCTCCTTGGCGATGACGTCCAGCCCGGCGCCGCCGATCTTGGTGGCGGTGCCCTGGAAGTAGGACCCGACGAACTCCTCGTTCAGGCCGACGGCCTCGAAGACCTGCGCGCCGCGGTAGGAGGCGACGGTGGAGATGCCCATCTTGGACATGACCTTCAGGACGCCCTTGCCGAGCGCGTAGATCAGGTTCCTGATGGCCTGCTCCGGCTCCAGGCCGGACAGGAACGTACCGGCGCGCAGCAGGTCCTCGACGGACTCCATGGCGAGGTACGGGTTCACGGCGGCGGCGCCGTAGCCGATGAGCAGCGCGACGTGGTGGACCTCGCGGACGTCGCCGGCCTCGACCAGCAGGCCCACCTGGGTGCGCTGCTTGGTGGCGATGAGGTGGTGGTGCACGGCGGAGGTGAGCAGCAGCGAGGGGATCGGCGCGTGCTCGGCGTCCGAGTGGCGGTCCGAGAGGACGATGAGGTGGGCGCCGCCCGCGATGGCCGCGTCGACCTCGCCGCGGATCTCCTCCAGGCGGGCGGCCAGTGCCTCGCCGCCGCCGGAGACCCGGTAGAGGCCGGAGAGGGTGGCGGCCTTCATGCCCGGCATGTCGCCGTCGGCGTTGACGTGGATGAGCTTGGCCAGCTCGTCGTTGTCGATGACCGGGAAGGGCAGGGTGACGCTGCGGCAGGACGCGGCGGTCGGGTCGAGCAGGTTGCCCTGCGGGCCCAGCGAGGACAGCAGCGAGGTGACGAGCTCCTCGCGGATGGCGTCCAGCGGCGGGTTGGTGACCTGCGCGAAGAGCTGGGTGAAGTAGTCGAAGAGCAGCCGGGGGCGCTCGGACAGGGCCGCGATCGGCGAGTCCGTTCCCATGGAGCCGAGCGGCTCGCCGCCGGTGAGGGCCATCGGCGCGAGGATGAGGCGCAGCTCTTCCTCGGTGTAGCCGAAGGTCTGCTGGCGGCGGGTGACCGAGGCGTGGGTGTGGACGATGTGCTCGCGCTCGGGCAGGTCCGTCAGCTCGATCTCGCCGGACTCCAGCCAGTCCGCGTAGGGCGCGGCCGCGGCCAGGCCTGCCTTGATCTCGTCGTCCTCGATGATCCGCTTCTGGGCGGTGTCGACGAGGAACATCTTGCCGGGCTGGAGGCGGCCCTTGCGGACGACCTTGGCGGGGTCGATGTCGAGGACGCCGACCTCGGAGGAGAGGACGACGAGGCCGTCGTCGGTGACCCAGTAGCGGCCGGGGCGCAGACCGTTGCGGTCGAGGACCGCGCCGACCTGGGTGCCGTCGGTGAAGGTGACGCAGGCCGGGCCGTCCCAGGGCTCCATCAGCGTGGAGTGGTACTGGTAGAACGCGCGGCGGGCCGGGTCCATGGAGGTGTGGTTCTCCCACGCCTCCGGGATCATCATCAGCACGGCGTGGGGCAGCGAGCGGCCGCCGAGGTGCAGGAGCTCCAGGACCTCGTCGAAGGAGGCCGAGTCGGAGGCGTCCGGGGTGCAGATGGGGAAAATCCGCTCCAGGGCTCCGTCGCCGAAGACGTCGGAGGCCAGCTGGGACTCGCGGGCCTTCATCCAGTTGCGGTTGCCCTTGACCGTGTTGATCTCGCCGTTGTGCGCGACGAAGCGGTACGGGTGGGCCAGCGGCCAGGAGGGGAAGGTGTTGGTCGAGAACCGGGAGTGGACCAGGGCCAGCGCCGAGGCGAAGCGGCGGTCGGAGAGGTCCGGGAAGAAGGGCTCCAGCTGGCCGGTGGTCAGCATGCCCTTGTAGACGATGGTGCGGGCGGAGAGCGACGGGAAGTACACGCCGGCCTCGCGCTCGGCGCGCTTGCGCAGCACGAAGGCCTTGCGGTCCAGCTCGATGCCCGTCGTGCCTCCCCCGGAGCCTTCGGCCCGGGAGGTGCCCCCGCTCACGAACAGCTGCGAGAAGGCCGGCATGGTGGCGCGGGCGCCGTTGCCGAGCAGGTCCGGGGTGACCGGGACCTCGCGCCAGCCGAGGACGGTGAGGTTCTCCTCGGCGGCGATGGCCTCGATCTGCTCCACGGCGACGGCCTGTGCGGGGCCGTCGGCGGGGAGGAAGGCGATGCCGACGGCGTACGCGCCGGCCTCGGGGAGCTCGAATCCGGCCACCTCGCGCAGGAACGCGTCGGGGACCTGGGAGAGGATTCCGGCGCCGTCGCCCGAGTCGGGCTCGGATCCGGTGGCACCGCGGTGTTCGAGGTTCCGCAATACGGTCAGCGCCTGCTCGACCAGCGTGTGGCCGGCCTCGCCGCTGAGGTTGGCCACGAAGCCGACGCCGCAGGCGTCGTGCTCGTTGCGCGGGTCGTACATGCCCTGGGGGGCGGGGCGACCGTCCATGGGCGACCAGGCGGTGGTGCTGGGGCCGGTCGCGGAGTGCGTGGATGCGGAACGCATCGGCTCTCCCGTCGTCGTAGCGGCATATGTGTCATAGCCGAGGGACGACGTTGGCCCTCTGCGAAATTTCGTGCAGGTTACATGATGACTGCAATCCCGAGAAGCGGATATGGCGTTTCACCATGCGGACACGGCACGCAGCAGACAGTGGAGACTCCGCAGCGCACGGGCATCGTTGCCCGGCGCGGCGCCCTGGACTGATGCCCTGCGGATACGGGCGCGAAACCGCCGGGTAATGGAGTACTTATGCCACCGACTGCATAGTGTCTCACTGCTTGCGCGGTCAGCCTACGGCTGAGCCGATCCAGGTTCCCAGGACGTACGTCACACCCGCGGCCGCCCCGCCCAGCACCAGCTGCCGCAGGCCGCTGTACCACCAGCTCCGCGCGGTGACCCGGGAGACGGCCGCGCCGCAGGCGAAGAGCCCCACCAGCGCCAGCAGCACCGCCGGCCACAGGGACGCGGCCCCGAGCAGGTACGGCAGTACGGGCAGCAGCGCGCCCAGCGCGAACGAGCCGAAGGACGACACCGCGGCGACCATCGGCGACGGCAGGTCGTCGGGGTCGATCCCGAGCTCCTCGCGGGCGTGGATCTCCAGCGCCTGCTCCGGGTCCCGGGACAGCTGCATGGCGACCTCGCGGGCGAGCTTCGGCTCGACCCCGCGCGATACGTACAGCTCGGCCAGCTCCTCCATCTCGTCGACGGGGTGCTTGCGCAACTGCGCGCGTTCTATGTCAAGTTCGGCGAGGACCAGCTCGCGCTGCGAGGCCACCGAGGTGTACTCGCCGGCCGCCATCGAGAAGGCTCCGGCGGCGAGGCCCGCCAGCCCGGTGATCACGATCGTCTGCGGAGCGACGGCGCCGCCGGCCACGCCGGTCATCAGCGCGAGGTTGGAGACCAGCCCGTCCATGGCGCCGAAAACGGCCGGTCGCAGCCATCCGCCGTTGACGTCGCGGTGGGTGTGGTTGTCGCGGTGCGCGGTGTGCAGCGGCGCTTCGATGTCGATGAGAGACATGATTGGATTCCTCCCCTTTTGTACGAACGGGTACGCGGAACCACGCCATGCGCGACGCGCAGGCACCACACCCCCGGAACACCTCGAAACTACGCACGATTTCCTTCGCCCGCCAGCAAGGAAGGCCGTACTTACCTGGGGTTTCGCGGGTCGGCGACCGGGTGACGGCGGCCTGGGCGGGGTGTTTCGCGACAACCGACAAACCACATGACATGGCACAAATCCCCCAAGGGCTCATGATGAGCCCCATCCACAGTGGAGAGGCGCGCCATGGAGCCGATGAAGCTGATTGCACGCAATCCGCAGGTCCTCCTCGAACGGGCCAGGGGCGCTCTTCTCGGCCTCGCGGCGGGTGACGCGCTCGGCGCCCCCGCCGAGAACATGAAGCCCTCGGAGATCCGGGCGAAATGGGGTCGCATCGAGGGGTTCGTATCGGACGACCCGGCCGGCACCGACGACACCGAGTACGCGATCTTCTCCGGGCTGCTGCTGGCCCGCCACGGGTCGGCGCTGACCGTCTCCCACGTCGAGCGGGCCTGGCACCAGTGGATCGCCGACCTCGACGAGGGGCCCTTCCGCGGGGCGGGCTTCAGCGAGCGCGGCACGCTGGAGAACCTCCGCCGGGGCCTGGCCGCCCCCATCTCCGCCCAGCACCGGCACGCCTGGTCGGACGGGCTGGCCATGCGGGCGGCCCCCTTCGGCGTCTTCGCGGCGGGCCGCCCGGCCGAAGCGGCCCGGCTCGTCGCCATCGACGGCTCGGTCAGCCACGACGGCGAGGGCATCTACGGCGGCCAGGCGGTCGCGGCCGGGGTCGCGGCGGCCATGGCGGGCGGCTCGCCCGCCTCCGTCGTCTCCGCGGCCCTGTCCGTGATCCCGTCCGACTCCTGGACGGCCCGCTCCCTGCGCCGCGCGGTGACGGCCGCCCCGCGCGGGGAGCGGGCCGTGCGCTCCGCCGTGGTGATCGGCGGCTACCCGTGGACGGACCTGGCCCCCGAGGCCGTGGGCCTGGCGTTCGGGGCCTTCGCCGCCTGCGGCGGCGACTTCGTCACCTCGGTCCTGACGGCGGTGAACATGGGCCGCGACGCGGACACCACGGCGGCGGTGGCGGGCGCCCTCTGCGGCGCCCTGTCGGGCATCGACGCGATCCCGCGGGAGTGGGCCGAGGCCATCGGCCCGGTCCGCGGCAGTTGCCTCCCCTCGATGCGCGGCCACCACGTCCTGGACATCGCGGACCTCCTCACCCCGGAATCCCGATGACCTCCCTCCCGCCGGGCCAGGGGCCGCGGCCCCCAGCCGACGTGCGGCGGATCGAAGGGGTGCTGCTCGGACTCGCCGCGGGCGACGCCGCCGGGTGGCCCGCCGCCCGGCACCGCGCCAGCCGCATGCCCGAATGGACCCGCCGCCTCACCCGCGAGCTCGACACCTTCGCCGAGCACAACCAGACCACCACCCTCCCCGTCCCCATCGCCCTCAACCAGCCGCCGGAGCCCCTGCGCCTCGGCCCCTCCGACGACGCCGAATGGGCCGCGTTCGCCGCCGAATCCGTACTCACCGCCGCCGGCGCGCTGCTCAGCGACCTCAGCCGGTCCCGCCGCATGCGGGCCGCCATCGACCTGGCCTGGAACGCCCTGGCCAGCGAGATCGCCGCGGCGGCGGAACGCGCCCCCGAGGTGGAGTCCGCCGTGCTGCCGCTGCGCGCCCGCATCTCCGTACGGGCGGGCCTCGGCAACCTCGCCGCCGGCCTGCGCCCGCCTGCCACCGGCCACGACAACCCGCACTACTTCGACGACGCCGCCTGCGTGCGCGCCTGCGTCCTCGCCGTCGTGCACCCCGGCGACCCGGCGGCCGCCGCCGACCTCGCCGAGTTCGACGCCCGCTACACCCAGGACGGCGACGGGGTCCACGGTGCCCGCGCCATGGCCGCCGCCATCGCGGCCGCCCTCGCCGGCGCCGACACCGACACCGCCGTGGACGCCGCCCTCGACCGGCTCCCCGAGGCCACCGAGATCGGCCGCAACGCCCGCCACGCCGTCAAGCTCGCCCGCGTCCACCCCGAGGGCGGGGCCTTCGCCATCGTCCCCACCCTCGAACACGAGATCGTGGACCACGTCTACAGCTACGGCATCGCCGCCGCCGAGACCGTCCCCGTCGCCCTCGCCCTCGCCACCGCCGCCCGCGGCCGGGCCGCCGAGGCCGTACCGGCGGCCGCCTGCCTCTCCCGCGTCGCGGACTCCGCCCCCGCCCTCGCCGGCGCGCTCACCGGCGCCCTCGGCGGCGGCGACTCGATCCCCGCCGCCTGGCGCGAGGCCTGCCGCACCCTCTCCGGCTGCGCGCTGCCCCGCCTCGCCGGAACGGACCTCGTCGAACTCGCCGCGCTGCTCGCTCGTACGGAACTCACCTCACCCAAGGGATGATTCGGACATGACGCTCACTCTCGAAGACCGGGCGGCCGGCTGCCTCGTCGGGGCCGCCGTCGGCGACGCGCTCGGCGGCCCGGTGGAGGGCTGGTCCCCGGACCAGATCGCGCAGCGGCACGGCGGCCGCGTGCACGGCATCGTCGGCCCCTGGTACGAGGACTGGCGTACGGCACGCCCCATCGCGCCGTACCACAAGGGCGACGGCCACGTCACCGACGACACCCTCATGACGCACGCGCTGGTACGGGTCTACGAGGCCGTACGCGACCACCTCGACGCGTACGCGGTCGCCGAGCACCTGGTCCCCGACCTGATGACGAACCCGCGCTGGATCCCCGAACTGGAGGCCCGGGCCCTCCCCTTGCAGCGGATCTTCCTCGCGGAGAAGTGGATCGTGAGCCGTCTGCACTACGGGCACGTCGACCCCCGCGAGGCGGGCAGCGGCAACATCGTCAACTGCGGGGCGGCGATGTACATGGCGCCGGTGGGCATCGTCAACGCGGGCAATCCGGCGGGCGCGTACGCGGAGGCCCTGGACATCGCCGGGGCGCACCAGTCCTCGTACGGGCGGGAGGCGGCGGGCGTCTTCGCGGCCGCGGTGGCGGCGGCCTGCCGGCCGGGGGCCACGGCCTCCTCGGTGGTGGACACGGCCCTGGCGCTGGCCAAGGACGGCACCCGGGAGGCGATCGCCGCGGTGTGCGAAGCGGCCGCCCGCCACCGGGACTTCGAATCGGCGCTGGCCCCGCTGCGCGCGGCGGTGGCCCCGTACGACTCGGTCGGCCCGGACTACCGCTCCCCCTCCCTCGGCGCCCGCCGCCCCTCTCGCCTGCACGCGATCGAGGAGCTGCCGATCGCGCTCGGCATGCTGGTCGTCTCCGACGGGGCGTACGAGGGCTCGGTGCTCGGCGCCGTCAACTACGGCCGCGACTGCGACTCCATCGCCACCATGGCCGGGGCGATCTGCGGAGCCCTCGCGGGCGTCTCGGCGGTTCCGCCCGCCTGGGCCAAGGAGGTCGCCGAGGCCAGCCGCCTCGACCTGCACGCCCCGGCGACGGCCCTGGCGGCAGTGGCCCGCGAGGGCTTCGCGCGGGACCGGGACCGCCGCCGGGCCCACGAGGCGGCCTTCACCTCGATCGCCGGCGCACGGTGACCCCCGCCCCGCCCGCCGCTCCCGCCGCGCCCGCGGGGCCGTCGCCCGCGCGGGCCCCGGGTGGCGGTCCGGCCGGGACCCTGCGGCTGACCTGGGCGCAGCCGGAGGACCTGGTCGGCCACGAGCTGCGGCAGGCGGCGGAGGACGGCCGGGACGCCGGGCCGGCGGCGCGGGCCTGGGCGGCGGCGGGCGGCCACCCGGCCCCCTCCCGGGCCGGCGCCTCCCCCGCCCCGGCCCCACCGGAACTGCGCGCCCTGGCCCTGCGCCTCCTGGACGAACTCGCCTCCCTCCCGGTCCCCTCGGCCGCGGCGGAACCGGCCTCCTGGCCCGCGATCACCGCGACCTGGCCCGCGTCCCCGCCCGCCACGCACCCCCGCCCGGCGGGCCGCCCCGGCGAGCCGAACCCCGTCGCCGGAACCGCGACCGGAAGCAGGACCGGAACCGGAACCATGACCGGAACCGGAAGCAGGACCGAGGGCGGAACCGGAACCGGCTTCGATGCGGAGCTGTGCCGTCGGCTGGAGGCGGCATGGGTGGGGCGGGCCGTCGGGTGCCTGCTCGGCAAGCCCGTCGAGAAGCTGCCGCTGCACGCGATCCGGGCGCTCGGCCGGGCCGCCGGGAACTGGCCGCCCGGCGACTGGTTCACCGCGCGCGGCGTCCCCGCGGAGCTGCTGGCCGCGCACCCCTGGAACCGGCGTTCCGCCGGCACCTCCCTCGCTGAGAACATCGACGGCATGCCCGAGGACGACGACCTCAACTACCCCCTCCTGGGGGTGCGGCTGCTCCAGCGCCACGGCAAGGGCTTCACCACCGCCGACGTCGGCCGGCTCTGGCTCGACGAGCTGCCCGCCGGGCGCACGTTCACCGCCGAGCGCCTGGCCTACCGCAACCTCCTCCAAGGACTGGAGCCCCCGGCCACCGCCACCCACCACAACCCCTTCCGCGAGTGGATCGGCGCCCTGATCCGGGCCGACGTCCACGGCTGGACCCACCCCGGCGACCCGGCCGCCGCCGCGGCCCAGGCATACCGGGACGCCGCCCTCACCCACACCGGCAACGGCCTCTACGCCGCCCTGTTCACCGCCGCCGCCATCGCCGAGGCCGCCGGAGGCCGGGCCGACGTCCACACCGCGCTCCGCGCCGGGCTGGCCGTCGTACCGCCCCGCTCGCGCCTCGCCGAAGCCGTCCGCCACGCCGTCGCCGCGGCCGGGCAACACGCCGACTTCGACCATGTCGTCGACGAGCTCCACGCGCGGTACGGCCACTACCACTGGGTCCACGCCGTCCCCAACACCGCCCTGATCGCCGCCGCCCTCACCCACGCCGACGGGGACTTCACCCGTTCCGTCTGCCGCGCGGTCTCCGGCGGCTGGGACACCGACTCCAACGGCGCCACCGCCGGCTCGCTCGCCGCGCTCGTCGACCCGGACGGCGTCCCGCACCGCTGGTCCGCCCCCCTCGGGAACCGCCTCGCCACCACCGTCCCCGGTTTCGACGGCATCGGCTTCGACACCCTCGCCCAGCTCACCGCACAGGAGGCAGCCCGCCCATGACGGCCATCGCCGTGCTCGGCAGTACCAACATGGACCTCGTCGCCTACGTCCCGAGGGCCCCCCGCCTCGGGGAGACCGTCACCGGCCACGCGTTCCGCACCGTCCCCGGCGGCAAAGGCGCCAACCAGGCCGTCGCCGCCGCCCGCAGCGGCGGGGAGGTGGTGATGATCGGCGCGGTCGGCGCCGACGAGTTCGGGGTACGGCTGCGCTCCGCGCTCACCGCGGCCGGGGTCGAGACGGCCGCCCTGCGCACCGTCGAGGGTGCCAGCGGCACCGCCCACATCACCGTCGACGACGAGGGCTCCAACAGCATCGTCGTCATCCCCGGCGCCAACGGCTCCGTCACCGGGCTGGAGGCGGGCGACGCGGCGCGGATCGGAGCCGTCGACCTCCTGCTGCTCCAGCTCGAACTCCCGATGGAGGCCGTCCTCGCGGGCGCCGCGGCCGCCCGCGCCCAGGGGGTCCGTACGGTCCTCACCCCGGCCCCCGCCCGGCCGCTGCCGCGCGAGCTGCTGGAGCTGGTGGACCTCCTGGTGCCCAACGAGCACGAGGCGGCAGCCCTGACCGGCTTCACCGACCCGCTGGGAGCCGCCGAGGCGCTGCTGCGCGAGGTACCGGAGGTGGTGCTCACCCTGGGCGCGGCCGGGGTGCTGTACGCGGCGCGGGGCCGGGAGCCGCTCGCGGTGCCGGCGCTCCCGGTGCGGGCCGTGGACACCACCGCCGCCGGGGACACCTTCGTCGGCGCGCTCGCGGTGGCCCTCGGGGAGGGCCGCCCGATGCCGGAGGCGCTGCGCTGGGCCTCGGCGGCGGCCGCCCTCTCCGTCCGGCGGCCCGGGGCGCAGGACTCGATGCCGACCCGGGCGGAGACCGACGCCTTCGCCGCCTCGACGCCCGCGCCCGCGCCCCGTACCGGAGGTACCGGGAGCGACCTCGCCGGCGAGCCGGCCGCGGGAGCCGCCTCGTGACCCCTGCCGACGCGACGCGGCCCTCGCCGGGGGCGGCCGCCACCGGCGGCCCCCTCGACGGGCTGCGCGTCCTGGACCTCGCCACCCTCTTCGCCGGGCCGCTGGCCGCCACCCTGCTCGGCGATTTCGGCGCCGAGGTGGTCAAGGTGGAGCACCCCGTGCGCCCCGACCCCTCGCGCGGCCACGGCCCCGCCAAGGACGGCATCGGCCTGTGGTGGAAGCTGCTCGGCCGGAACAAGCGGACGATGACCCTCGACCTGTCCACCCCGGGCGGGCGGGAGACCCTGCTGCGGCTGGCCGCCACCGCCGACGTGGTCATCGAGAACTTCCGCCCCGGGACCCTGGAGAAATGGGGCCTGGGCTGGCCCGAACTGTCCGCCGCCAACCCGCGGCTGGTCCTGGCCCGCGTCACGGCCTTCGGCCAGCAGGGCCCGTACGCCCGCCGCCCCGGCTTCGGCACCCTCGCGGAGGCGATGAGCGGCTTCGCCGCGATCACCGGGGAGCCGGACGGGCCGCCGACCCTGCCGCCCTTCGGCCTCGCCGACTCCATCGCCGCGCTGACCACCGCGTACGCCGTGATGACCGCGCTCGCCGGGCGCGAGCGCACCGGCCACGGCCAGGTGGTGGACCTGGCCATCATCGAACCGATGCTGACCGTCCTGGGCCCGCACCCCCTCTGGTACGACCAGCTCGGCTACGTCCAGCCGCGCACCGGCAACCGCTCCACCAACAACGCCCCCCGCAACACCTACCGCAGCGCCGACGGCCGCTGGCTGGCGGTCTCCACCTCGGCCCAGTCCATCGCGGAGCGCGTGATGCGGCTCGTCGACCGGCCCGAGCTGATCGCCGAGCCCTGGTTCGCGAGCGGCTCCGGCCGGGCCGCCCACGCGCCCGTCCTCGACGAGGCCGTCGGCGGCTGGATCGGACGCCACAAGGCCGACGAGGTCGTCGCCGCCTTCGAGGAGGCCGAGGCCGCCGTGGCCCTGGTCTACGACGTACGGGACGTCATGGCCGATCCGCAGTTCGCGGCCCTGGACACCGTCACCGAGGTCGAGGACCCCGAACTCGGCCCGCTCCGGATGCAGAACGTCCTGTTCCGACTGTCCGGGACCCCCGGCGGGATCCGCTGGGCGGGCCGCCCGCACGGCGCGGACACCGAAGCCGTACTCACCGAACTCGGCCTGTCCGAGACCGAGATCAGCGCACTCCGGATGGAGGGGGCCCTGTGATCCTGACCTGGCTCTACGTACCCGGCGACCGACCGGACGTGGTCGCCAAGGCCCTGTGCTCCGGGGCCGACGCCGTCATCGTCGACCTGGAGGACGCGGTGTCGGCCTCCCGCAAGGAGTACGCCCGCGCCGCCACCGCGGAGCGGCTGGCCGAGCGGCCCGCCGTCCCCGTGTTCGTCCGCGTCAACGCCCTGGACTCCCCCTGGGCCGGCGCCGACCTCACCGCCCTGACCGGGCTGCACGGCCTGGCCGGGCTGCGGCTGCCGAAGATCACGGCTCCGGAGCAGATCGCCGCGGTGGCCGACCGCACGGGCGGGGTGGCCCTGCACGCCATGCTGGAGTCGGCGCTGGGCGTGGAACGCGCGTACGAGATCGCGCGGGCGCACCCCGCCCTGCGCGGGCTCTCCCTCGGCGAGTCCGACCTCGGGGCGGATCTGGGCATCAGTGCGGAGGCGGGGCTGGACTGGCCACGCTCCCGCGTGGTGATCGCGGCACGGGCGGCCGGGCTGGCCCCGCCCGCGCAGTCGGTCTTCCCCGACATCCGGGACCTGGAGGCACTGGCCGTCTCCTGTACGCGCGGCCGGGCGCTGGGTTTCCTCGGCCGGGCGGCGATCCACCCGCGCCAGCTGCCGGTGATCGAGCGGGCCTACCTGCCCGGACCGGCGGAGGTCACCGCCGCCCAGGAGATCGTG
>NZ_LFML01000156.1:42763-44922 GCF_001044425.1 Streptomyces roseus | reverse complement strand
CGGTCGCGGCCTGCGGGCCTCCCGGCGCAGGCGCCCCCGCCTCGGCAGCGTCGTCGGCACCGGCCTTGGGCTCGGATTGCCCGTCCGCGGGGTCCTTCGCCTCGTCCTTGGTCGCGGGGTCGGATGCCGCGGGCCCGCGGTCCGGCTCCACGACCTCCTCGCGGCCCGGCCGCAGCTTCGCCGACAGCACGAGGTAGACCACGGCGAGGATGAAGACCACGATCGAGGTCCACACGTTCAGCCGGACACCGAGGATGTGGTGGGCCTCGTCGACCCGCATGTACTCGATCCAGCCGCGGCCCACGCAGTACGCGGCGACGTACAGGGCGAACGCCCGGCCGTGTCCGAGCTTGAAGCGGCGGTCGGCCCAGATCACGAGCCCGGCGACGCCGAGGCACCACAGCGACTCGTACAAGAAGGTCGGGTGGTAGGTCCCGGCGACCCGGTTGGGGCCGTTGCCGATCTCGACCGCCCAGGGCAGGTCGGTGGCCCGGCCGTACAGCTCCTGGTTGAACCAGTTGCCCCAGCGGCCGCAGGCCTGGGCCAGCGCGATACCGGGCGCCAGGGCGTCGGCCCAGGCCGGCAGCGGGATGCCCCGCAGGCGACAGCCGATCCAGGCGCCCACCGCGCCCAGCGCGATCGCGCCCCAGATGCCGAGGCCGCCCTCCCAGATCTTGAAGGCGTCGACCCAGTTGCGGCCCTCGCCGAAGTACAGCTGGTAGTCGGTGATCACGTGGTAGAGGCGACCGCCGACCAGACCGAACGGCACGGCCCACACGGCGATGTCCGCGACCGTGCCCGGCTGTCCACCGCGCGCGATCCACCGCTTGTTGCCGAGCCAGACGGCGACGAAGACGCCGATGATGATGCAGAACGCGTAGCCACGCAGCGGGATCGGTCCGAGATGGATCACGCCGGTCGAGGGGCTGGGGATATAGGCAAGGTTCATGGCAGAGCCGACGCTACCCTGCCGGGCGGTACGGACCGCAACCCGCCCGGCAACCTGGCGCCAAATCGAGACGGGGGCTCAGTCCTCGCCGTCCCCCTTCGCGGCCCCGGCCGAACCGGCCCGTGAGCCCGCCGCGGCGGAGGAGGACTTCGCCCCGGCCGGGGAGGAGGCCGAGGACGAGAGGGAACCCGAGGTCTTGGACCCCTTCGCGGCGGCGCTCGGCGAGGCGGAGTGCGAAGCCGAGGGCGAGGGCGACGCGGACGCGGAGCCCGGGGCGGTACCGCCGCTGCCCTTCGCCGCGGCCTCCACCTGCTCCTTGAGCTTCTGCGGGGTCACCGGGTTGGCCTGGTCGGCGAAGATGTCCTTGCCGTTCAGCAGCACGGCCGGGGTGCCCCGGAACTTCCCGGCGCGGAAGGCCTCGTAGGACTTGTTCACCCAGCTGTTGTGGGTGCCGTCCTCGACGCACTTGCGGAACTCGGGGGTGACCAGCCCGTCCACCTTGCCCGCCAGCTCCAGCAGCTTCCCGTTGTTCCCGTACGCGTCGTCCGTCTCCTGCGGCTGGTTCTCGAACAGGACGTCGTGGTACGCGGGGAACTTCCCGGCATCCTGAGCGCAGGCGGCCGCGTTGGCGCCCTTCAGCGAACCGCTGCCGCCCATGTTCCCGTCGATCAGGGTGACCAGGTGGTAGTCGACCTTGAGCAGGCCCTTGGCCTCCAGCTCGTGGATCGTGTCCCGGTAGTTGGTCTCGAAGGCCTTGCAGGCTGGGCAGCGGAAGTCCTCCCACACCGTCAGCGTGGACTTGGCCTCCGGCTTTCCGGCCTGGATGGCGAGCGCGTCCTTGCCCGTGGCCCCCGAGGGGGCGGTCACCGGGCCCGCGGCGCCGGACTTGTCGCCCTTGTTGGTGTTGGCCGCGATCAGGCCGACGACGGCCGCCAGGCCGAGGACGCCGACCACGGCCGACGCCACGATGAGGGTCCGCCGCCGCTTCTCCCGCTTCTTCTCGCGCTCGCGCTCCACCTGGAGCCGCTCGCGGGCCGATCGTTTCGCTTCGCGGTTCACACCGTCGTTCTTCTCGGTCACGTTCGGCCAAACGAAGCGGGGAGGCACTCGCGTGCCTCCCCGCTCCCACTTCCACCCGATCGGACTACAGAACCCGCTCAGGGGTTCGCGGCGCCGATCGAACGCACCGGCCCCGCGGCGGCCCTCAGCT